>CAZWPX010000008.1:0-106587 GCA_964636125.1 uncultured Desulfobacterales bacterium
CTGTGCAGTTACGCACACTTTATACAAAGTGCGCTCGTGGCGCACCTACTGCTATATATCATATAAATACAATATGTTAATATATGATATGTGTATCCCAACAGAGAGCCCGTCACAAAAATTTTACCTTTGTGCCCTTTCAAGATGACTGTTCAAACTGTAGCCGCTCGACAGGAGGGTTTTATTCGTCGGGTTCTCGCCGCCGGTGAGCAGGTCTTGCACCGCAATGATGCCCAGATGGCCCGGCAGGACCCCTTCCTGTTTTTGTCAAGTTCCTACACCAGCGGCTGCACCCGTTTGCGAACACTGCCGCCGGCAACTGCTTCGATGAAGTCATCGGAAAGTTCTTTTCCGGCAGCGACAACCCTCTTCCAGTAGTTAAAGCGCCCGTGATCGTCATTCGCAAAGCGGTAGAAATCGTTCCGATCGCTGATTTTTCCCAGCGGCATGCGGGAGATAAATTCAGGACTCGGGGCCACCAGTACAACGTCAGCCATGTTGGCAGGCGAAGGTTTTCGCCAGGCCAGTTTTTTATCAAGCCAGCCGGGAATGACCCGTGCGGTGTAGTGGGGAAAGAGAACAATACCGCTCCCCTTTAAACCATAGGGAACGTCCATGTGATAATCCACAGCTCCGCCATCCCGATAGATGCCGGCGGGTGCGCCGGGAATATTGCGAACCCCCTGCATCACATAGGGGATTGAACCGGATGCCAGCAACGCTTCTTTCAGGTTATCCCGGTTCAGGGCCACACGGGAAATCTGAAACCCGCGCATGTACCTGAAAGGGGGCAGGGTTCGCGCATCCCCAAAAAGGGTCTGTCTGAAGAAATGCTTCAACAATCTCCGGCTGATCGCATTGGCCCCCACAACAGCGATCAGGCCCAGAGCAAGGGGCGCGGGCCGCTCAGCGGCCAGCAGATGCCGGCTTCTTACCGTAAAAAGACTCAGTCGCTGGAATGGATGTGACAGGACTTCGGCCACCCCGTTTTCTCCAAGGTAGGCATCCATGATGGCCCGGCTTTTTCGGGATATTTCCCCGGGAGAGGGCTTAGCAGCATATGTCTGGTGGATGTAAGCGGATTCAAAGTGATCTATCGTATCAACCGGTTTAAGGCGGGAAGCGGCCGCGAAACGCCAGCTGCCGATAGAAGAGCCCAAAAGAAACAATGGGTCGGTGCGCCCCTTGAACCACTCCCCGAAAAGGAACCGGTCCAACTGGCTCAGAATCAACCACTTGGGACCGCCGGCCGCCCCGGCAACGATTTTAACGTCGCACGGACTAAGGCCACCTTCTCTCACTTTTTCAAGAGCTCTCTCACCTGCCAGGAAAACCAGTTTTTCTTTCATGCCTTGAAAAACCCTTCATCAAATTCGGGCCTGTCCTTGTACCTGGCCATAAAAAATCCCGGCAGCTGATCGATGTTTTCAAAGAGGCCCGGATCCGCCTCAATCCCGGCCGTGTGAAGCGCCTTGACGATATCCGCGGGTTTGGGGGGGCACCCCTTGATGGCAATCATCTCGTTGATATCCGGGTTTTCTTTGTGGGCCTTGTACATGCATTTGCCCAGCAGGATGGTTTTTTTCCTCCCAGGTGTCGGCGCCATTATCTTACCTGTCAGGACTTCGACATCATCAAACGCCTCGCCTTTCCAGGCGGAGCGGATAGCAGACAGCATCACCCCGTTGACCCCGGAGCAGTAGGTACACATGGAGGTGTCGTATTTTCGGTAGAACACCCCTTTAAGGCCCTGCCGAGCCAAGGGCACCGGCAGACAGACATCCGTTTCGTCACAGTACTGGAAGTCATATTCGTGGACTGCCGCTACGGCATCAATAGTTTCACCCACCACGTCGATATCCGCAAGCTCCGTGCCACGGGCATGGTTGCCGGCCGCATGCACCAGGTGCGGCACATGCGCGGGGTCAAAGCCCAGGATGCTGGCGCCTACGAGATCCGCCGATAGAATATCCCGGGAGGCCACCAGCAAGTTGCTCCGACGCATTTTACCGTCAAACCCAGGCCCCCGCTCATTGGTGAAAATCCCGTCCAGCAGGGTCAACATGGGCGGCAGATTATCTGCCAGACGGGCCACCATGTAGTGCAGATCCTTTTTAGGATCAGCGCTATGACACTTTTTCCGGGAGTTTATATCGATGACACCTTTTAGATTCTTAATACCCAGACTCACCATGGTCTGGTTGTGGGCTTTCATCACGGGCAGGCCAACTACAAAGTCACTGTGCAGGATATCCTGGTTGAAACTCAGTTCAACCCCGCCGCCGAGATCAACTTTTTCAAAGGGCCGCTCAAAGACATTCAGAAATTTCACCCCGTACTTTTTCTGCAGTGCTGTATACCCCAGGGTTTTGAACGCATGGGCCGGGGTTTCAAAGTCTTTGGGTTTAAGGGTGACCATGCCTTCCCCGATGGTAATATCATCGATCCCGTGCTGCTTGAGCAGCACCACCATGTCTTCAACCACCCGGGTAGTGGTAATTACCCCCCACTTGGGAAAGGGCACCGCCGTTGTCCAGAATACAATATTGGGCTTGATAAAAACCTTTGACCCGGGGCGCAGGCCTTGCAGGCCGTCGGCCAGATCCACAGCCCTTTTTACAGACTCAAACGGCTTTTCATACCGCACTATCGATACCCGCTGCTTCGACATACACCCTCCTGCTAAACTTGAATAATTTAGGCCCACCTCTTATAGCACCGAATAACACCTCTGCCAAGCAGGGGAATCTAAAGCTTACCCATTCGGACAATCCGCTTGACAACTCAATTTGAGCATTGGTAAATAGAAGTGTTTTAAGAAAATCATAATCTTCAGGTGCTTTCAGTTAAAGCTGAATAGGGAATCCCGTGAAATTCGGGAACGGGCCCGCCGCTGTAATCGGGGACGACCGCTGCAACATGCCACTGTTTCGGCCTGCCGGAATGGGAAGGCGCAGCCAGTAGGACTATCCGAGAGTCAGAAGACCTGCCTGGAGAGGGGTGAACACTTCGTGGAAGGAAGATCACCTGGCTGGATACGTGGATAAAAAAGGGCATCCCCGGATCGTTAAACGATCCGGGGTTTTTTTTGCCATCCTACCGGCGGCCCTGAACAGGCCCCGTAACCAGTCTAAAGATCTGCGGATATATAGGGCTTTCCCAGATCGTCAAGGTGTTCGCGTGAAAATCGGGATGTGACTCCCGCGCGAGCCCCGAGCACGGTCCGGGACACACCCGGTCCGATGGCGCTATCATCTTTAAATCGGACAAAGGAGAAATCAGCAGATGAGAAAATGGATTATTGTTTTAACGGCAGCAGTTGTGTTGATGGGAACCGGCCTGGTCCAGGCCGCAGACGAAACGGAAAAAGTGACTGACATGGTGGTGACCGCCACCCGGTCGGAAATGCCTAAAGATAAAATCGGCGGCAGCTCGGTGACGGTCATCACCGCCGAGGATATCGAAGCCAAAAAGCTGCACAGCGTGGCGGATCTTCTAAGAAGCGTCCCCGGCCTTGAAATCCGGGCCTACAGCGGCCTGGGCAGTGCAACCACGGCCAGCATCCGCGGCGCGGACTCGAAAAACACGCTCGTGTTGATTGACGGCGTCATGCTCAATGACCCCTCCTCACCCAATCGCGGCGCCAACCTCGCGCACCTGACCCCCGACAACATTGAACGCATTGAGGTGGTCCGGGGGCCCATGAGCGCCCTTTACGGGACCAATGCCACCGCCGGCGTTATCAATATCATCACTAAAAAGGGAACGCAGGCCCCAACCGCCTTCGCAACAGCCGAAGGCGGTTCCTACAATACCTGGAAACTAGCTGCAGGCACTGCGGGCGCCGTTAAAAAGTTCAACTTTTCGCTGGCCGCTGCCCAAACCGAAACCGACGGGTTTTCCAGCGCGGATGCCGACAATGACCGCATCCCGCATGCCGGCAACACATCCGAGGACGACGGTTACAAAAACACCACCCTTTCCGGAAAATTCGGGGTTGACATCACGCCGGATTTCGACATCAACGCAACCGTGCGATACATTGATTCGGGAGTGGAAATCGATGACGCCTCCTTCAACGGCTACGCCGGCGACCGGTTTTCCACGGTCTGGCCGTGGCCGCCCCAGCCCAACGGCCTCAAGGAGGCCCGCAACGAAACCGAGCAACTGTATTACAAATTCGATCTCCATAACTTTTTTTTCGACCGTAAGCTTGAGTCTAAATTCTATTATCAAAACAGCGGCCAGGAGCGTGAAATTTATAATAACGATGGTGCCCGTACCAACGCGTACGATGGCAACAGTTATGAATACGGCTGGCAGGGCGGCTTCAATCTGCATGAAAGCTTCCTTTTCGGAGTCGGCGCCAGCTACTTTGAAGAGGCTTTCGACACGGATACATCCCTTGAAAAAGATTCCGATATCGCCAGCTTCTGGGGCCAGGGCCAGTGGTTTTATGGGGACAGTTTCATAGTTTCCGGTGAACTACGTTCCGACGACCACAAAGAATTCGGACAGAAAACAACCTACCGGCTGGCGCCCTCCTACGAAGTGATCAAGACCGGCACGACCCTCAAAGCCAGCTACGGCACCGGTTTCCGTGCCCCGTCTCTTTATGAGCTTTATGCCGATCCTGTCCCGGCCTGGGGTTTTCTGGGTGGCAATAGCGCTCTGAATCCTGAAACCAGCGTGGGCTGGGATGCCGGTTTTGAACAGCCGCTTCTGGATCGCAAAGTAACCGCCGGCGCCACTTATTTTTCTACGGACTATGACGACCGCATCATCTACACCGGGGCCTTCCCCAACTCCACCTACAAAAATGACCAGGGGGTAACCAAAACCAAAGGTGTTGAAGCCTTTGTCCAGTGGATGCCGCTGGCAGTTGTGGACTTCACGCTCAACTACACCTATACATCAGCCCACGATCCCAACGACGACCGCCTGGCCTATATCCCCCTGAACAAGTTCACCTTCAACACCAAGTACCGGCCCACCGAGAAATTGCATCTTAACCTGGATGTCTACTGGGTCGACGAACGGGATACCAAATCATTTAACAAGGATAAATATGGAAATCCAGCCGGGGCCCTGGAAGCCTACACGCTGGTCAACATCTCCGGCAGCTACGACATCAACCAGCACCTGCAGTTCTATGGCCGCGTAGACAATGTTTTTGATGAATACTATGAAGAGCTGTGGAGTTATGCCACGCCGGGATTTTCGGCCTATGCCGGTATAAAGGTAACCTATTAGAAAACCTCAGGCGGACAGGCTGAAGGCCGATTGGATACACCCTGGGGTTGCATAAACAACATGGCAAATCAGAAGCCCTCCGACATTTGCAACGCCAGGGTACAGGCAGCGTGGACACTACCCTGCCCCTGTTTCAGGGGGTAGGGTGTTGGGGCAGCCTGCCTGCCATCACCCGGAGGCCTCTCGAAAGGTCATTTCTTATGCCCAGACGCACAAACATTCTGAAATATATCGGCCTGCTGGTCCTTTGTTGCCTGCCCACCCTGGCCGCCCCCCCCGGTGTCGGTGCTAAAACAATTGAATTCACCGATGACATCGGCCGACGGGTATCGATTGAGCACCCGCCGGGGCAGGTGGTGAGCCTGGTACCTTCCATTACCGAAATCATTTTCGCCCTGGGTGCCGGCGATCAGGTTGCAGCCGTCACCCACCATGATACCTGGCCACCGGAAGCGGCCCTCAAACCAGTGGTGGGCGGCTATTTTTCGCCCTCAATTGACCAGATTGCCTCTTTTCAGCCGGACGTCATTTTTATCTCTGATCTGCATGCGGCCGTCATTGAACAATTCCGCGGCACCGGCGTAAAGCTCATCTGCCTGCAAACCCACTCGCTCAGCAGCAGCTTTGCGACCATCTCGCGTCTCGGCGAAATCTTTCACCGGCCGGATACCGCCCGGGAGGTTGCGACCCGTATCAGGGATGAGTTGGCGCTCATCGAAAAAAAGGTGGCGGCCATTCCCCCAAAAGATCGCAAGCGGGTGATCCGCCTCATGGGTCGGGACAAGGTGATGACCCCGGGAGATGATAGTTTCCAGAATGAAATCATCCGGGCGGCTGGCGGCATCCCGCCACGCCTGGGTAAAACCGGGCCGGTGGTGGACGTTTCCCTGTCGGAATGGCAAGCGTTCAATCCCCAGGTAATTTACGGGTGCGGTGGCGATAAAGAAACCGCTCAGGCGTTTCTTGCCCGGCCCGGCTGGCGGGAAATCGAGGCCGTGCAGATGGGGCAAATTTACTACTTCCCCTGCAACCTGACCTGCCGGGCGGCGACCAAGACCGGCTATTTCACCGGCTGGCTGGCCGCCCGCGTCTATGCCGCGGAATTTGCGGTTACACAAAACCAGGTTTTTCCAGACGGTGTTTTCAAAACCCGGCCGGTGGCAATTGAGCTGCCCTACGTTCATAACGCCCAAGTGGCCTACAGCCGAATCAATGATTTCGTCAATAAAACCCTGTTGGTAACGTTTAAAGAGCCCCAGCGGATTGTCTCGACCCTGGACGGCCAGCGGGACAACATTCAAACCCTTGGAAACCACTTTGCGCCGCCCCCAAACTGGGCCATTGGACATGGCACGGGTCTGGCCCGGTTGCGCACCGAAACCTGTGCGGCGCTTGACCTGTCGCCCGACACCAGCGCACTGCTCCTGACAGGCGCGGACATGGACACCCTGGTTGTGAAGCGGGAGGTGTACAGGGAACTGGAGATTGTGGCCCTGGTAACCGCCGGCGTCCGCTCCAACGCCATGCGCATGTCCCGGGACCGGGGCAATTACTATGAACCCGGGACCATCAACATTATTTTGCTGCCCAATCAAAAACTCTCTGCCCGGGCCATGACGCGGGCCATCATCAGCGCCACCGAGGGTAAAACGGCGGCCCTGCTTGATATGGACATTCGCAGTTCATACCAACCCGGGCGCTACCGCGCCACCGGCACCGGCACGGACAATGTCATGGTGGCCGCCGGTCCCGAGACCGGCGCCGGACTGCTCAACGCCGGTGGACACAGTAAACTGGGAGAACTGGTCGCCAGAGCGGCCTATGCCGGTGTCCAGGAGGCCGTTTTCAGGCAAAATGGCCTTTCAGCCAAACGCAATATCTACCAGCGCCTGCGTGAACGGGGTATCACCCCGAATGGCCTTGTGGCCCTCACAGACTGTGCCTGCGGCCGGCCCAAAAGCCGGATTTCAAGTTCCCTGGAAGAGATACTGGGCAATCCGCGCTACAGTGCCTTTCTGGAAACTGCCCTGGCCCTCAGTGATGATTATGAAAAAGGGTTGCTCAAAGAGCTTTCCATGTATAAGCAATGGTGCCAGGGGGTTGCCGCAGACATTGCGGGCCAAAGGCTCGCAACCCTGAAGCATTACCCGGAAACGGAAACCCTGCCAACGGTCCTCAAGCTGGCCTTAAACGCCCTGCTAAACGGCGTCTACCACCAAAACTCCGCCAGGGGAGATTGAAGATGCCCAACGTGAAACACCTTGCGGTAATTATGCTGATCTGCAGCCTGGCTTTCTGCAACCCGGTACCGGCCCAGGAGTTTTCGGAAAGCCTGCAGAAGCCTGTACGCCAGAGCATTGCCACCCGGAAAGAAAGTCAACAGGCCCGGGAACAATGGCAGACTGAAAAAGAGAAACGAATTGCCGCCTACGAAGCCCTTGAAACCCGGCGCAATGAACTGCTGGCCGCCCGGGCGGACCTGCAAAAGCGACTATCCGCCCAGCAAACCCGCAACCTGGCCCTGACCGATCAGCTGGCCAAACTCGAAGAGATATCTCGAGATATAGTCCCCTTTCTCGAAGACACGCGCCAGCGGCTGGCAGCCCTTTTGCAGCGTGAACCGGCCCTGTTGCCCCAAGAGCGCAGTCAACGCCTGACACGCCTGGAAACCCTGCTGCAGGACCCGGCTGTTGATATGGGTGAAAAATATCGCAAGACCATGGAAGCCCTGTTCATCGAAGCGGAATACGGCCATACAGTGGACGTCTACCAGCAAACCATTTCTGTCGAGAAACTACCCCTGACGGTGAAGGTTGTGCGCCTGGGCCACCTGGCACTGTTCTACCAGAGCATGGACCGCAAAACCTGCGGATACTTTGATCGTGCCGCCGGCACGTGGCGGCCGCTCCCGGCGGTCCACAACAAAAGCCTTCGCACAGCCATTGAAATAACCGGTAAGCAGCGCCCCGCCCAGATGGTGCCCCTGCCCATTGGAAGGATGGTGACCAGATGATGCGCCACCTTGCCATAGGACTGACCCTGGCTTTCTGGCTGGTCGCCTGTCCGGTCCCAGTCACCCTGGCCGAGGACATGCGGGCAATGAGTGTCCAGGAACAGCAGCTCCGTCGGGAATTGCTTCAAAAAGTCGTCCGTGAAAAACAAATGGCGGACGAAGAGAGCCGGGAAACCCGCCGCCTCATTTTAGAAGACCGCAGCCGCCTGAACGCGTCCGCGGACAGCCTGCAGGCCGAGATCCGGCAGCTGGAGGCCGAAATCAAAACGGGTGAAAATGAATTTACAGCTTTACTGGCAAAGAACAAAAAGCGAACCGCCGACCTGGATGAACGCCGGGCAGTTCACAATGAACTAATCGGCCATGTTCGAGTTCTGGCCAAGGATCTCGATGCCCTTTTGACCGGCAGTTTCGACCAGGCACTGCAGCCTGAAAGGCGCCGGACCCTCGCCGCGATTGCCACCCAGAGCCAGTTTCCGGGGATGCAGGACCTGCAGCACATGGTGACCCTTTTAGAAACTGAAATCCGCAATTCCGGAGAGGTCCGCCTGGTGCGGGGACCGATGGTGGACCACAGCGGTGCAACCGTCACAACGGACCTGCTTTTCCTGGGAAATTTTACGGCTGCCTATCGAACCGGCGATGCCTGCGGGTACCTGAATTACCTTCCGGGCAGTCAGAAATTATTTGCCCTGCAAAAGGCCGTACCGGGCAGGCTCCGCAAAGCCTTGCAATCTTACCTGGCCGGCGAGGCCGATGCGGTGCCTCTGGATATCACCCGGGGCGGCGCCTTGCAGCAGCTCAGCCACCAGACCAATTTATGGGAGCGTATCGCACGGGGAGGCCCCATTGTCTGGCCGATCCTGGTTGTCCTGGTCCTGGGTGCCGCCATCATTATCGAGCGGACCCTCTACCTCTACCGCAAAGCCATCGATGCGGACAACCTGATGAACCAGATGGATAACCTGGCGGCCTGTGAAGATTGGGACGCGTGTCATGCCCTGTGTAACCGGTTCACGGGCAAACCGGTTTCCCGGGTTTTGCAGGCCGGGCTCGAATGCCGGCAGATGGCGCGTGAAGAGATGGAAAATGTTTTGCAGGAGGCTATTTTACAAGAAATACCGGGCCTGGAACGATTCCTGTCCACACTGGGTATGCTTGCGGCCATTGCGCCCCTGCTGGGGTTGCTGGGGACTGTTACCGGCATGATTAATACCTTTGACATGATTACCCATTATGGGACCGGCAATCCCCGTATGATGTCCGGGGGCATATCCGAGGCCCTTATCACGACCATGCTGGGACTCAGTGTGGCCATTCCCATTTTGCTTTGCCATACCCTGTTGTCCCGCAGGACGGAAAACGTTATCGCCCAGATGGAAGAAAAAGCGGTGGCCTTTACCAATATCGTTTATAAAACCCGCGTGAGCAGTGACCGTTAATGGGCCCTTTTTCAGAATATGGTTACACGATCATGGATTACCTGGCCGCCGGGGGAGCGATCATGGTGCCTTTGATTGCGTTGAGCCTGGTCATGTGGCTGCTGATTGTCAACCGCTCGCTCTATTTTCGCCGCCTGAACGCTGGACGGCTCACACCGGACGGTGCCCTGGCGCATATCTCCGCCCGGCGCCGGCCGGATTCGGTCCGCTACCGGGGCGCCATTGCCCTGCTGGTTAAAGAGTTCCTGAAGAGATCCACCGGCCGGCGTGAACTTGATCGCCATATCCTGGATGAAACCGTGATGGCCGTAACCCGGTCCCTGGATCGTCACCTGGCCAGCATAGGGGTCCTGGCCGCAGTTGCACCCCTGCTGGGCCTGTTGGGCACCGTCCTGGGTATGATCACCACGTTTGATGTTATTTCGGTATACGGCACCGGGAACGCCAAGGCCATGGCCGGCGGTATTTCGGCCGCCCTGATCACCACCCAGACCGGCCTGCTGGTGGCCATCCCGGGCATGTACATGAAAAATTTCCTGGTTCGCCGGGCTGAAAAACTCAAACGCCGCATCGCCGCCGTGGCCATGTTTGTCCGGCCCAGAATGTAGATAGTGTCCGTCCACAAACGGCATCTTTTGTGAATGAACACGGAATCAATTAATTTTATGTTTTCGATGGAAATTTCGAGTAGGTACTTTGTGGGAGCGGCATCTTGCCGCGAATTCGGTGCCTGTCATTTGAACAATTCAATTTTGAGAATGCCATGCTGAACATTACCGCAGCCCGTAAAGCCCGTCGCCAGAACGCGGAAATCAACGTCGCGCCGTTGATTGATATGGTCTTTATCCTGCTGATATTTTTCCTGGTAACCACCAGCTTCGTAAAAGAAGCAGGGGTCGCCATCAACCGCCCGGCCGCGGCCACCGCTGTGGTTTCCGATAATACCGGGATCCTGATCGGTGTCACCCGGGAAAACCGGATTTATATGCAGCACCGGGAAATTGATGTGCGCACGGTACGCGCCAACGTCGAGCGCTCCCTGGCTGAAAACCCTGAAGGCCACGTGATCATTGTAGCGGACCGGGAGAGCCTGACGGGCACCATCATCAGCGTGATGGACGGGTGTCGGGCCGCCGGCGCTCAAAACATCGCAGTTGCGACCCGCCAGCCGACCGAAAAGGGGGCGCCATGACCCGCCCGGCCAATGTCTGGGCGGAGTGGCTCACGGCTTTGGCCGTATCCCTGGCCCTCAACGTCCTCATGTTCGGTGCCCTGCCCGGCCTGATGCAGCGCGAGACAAATATTTCCAGCAGCCGGGTCCCGATCCAACCAATCAATTTTGTGCGTCTTAAGCACGAAACGCCGCCGATCACCCGTAAACCGCCGCCCCCGCAAAAACAAAAACCGGCCCGGGCTGCAATCAAAAAGCCCCGGGCGGTCCAACTTCACAAAAGACCGCAATTGACGCTCCCTTATCAGCCCAGTCGGGTTCTGCCAATGACTGCCGGAGCCATTAGCGTGCCCCTGGCCCAGGGCCTGGATCCCGGTCTGCTTTCCCTGGACCACGAATGGGGCCTGGGAGACCTGGATCAACCCCTGACACCCCTGGTTCGCATCCCCCCGGTCTATCCCCTGCGGGCCAAGCGCATGGGCATCGAAGGCTGGGTGCGGGTAAAGTTCCTGGTCCGCCGGGATGGAACCATTGCCCGGGCGGAGATTTTGGAAGCCGCCCCCGCAAAATTGTTTGACAGCAGTGTCCGCCGCTGCGTAACCGGTTGGCGCTTTCGGCCCGGCACCGTGGACGGGGAACCGGTGGATGTCTGGGCGGAAACCGTTATCCGGTTTAAATTGGACTAGCCATATGACCCGCAAATGGAAAAAAGTATGCCAATGGGCAATCACGGGCATTATCCTGGCCCTGCCCCTGGGCCTGTGTGCATCCGAGGTCAACGAGCCCCTGCCGCCGTCGGTCCGCCGGGTGCTGCACCAGGCCCACACCCTTATTGAGGCCCGGCAAACAGACAAGGCCCGCTTAAAACTGGAAGCCTATCTTGAAAAAAGGAAACAACCCCACTACCTGGTGCCTTTTACCCTGGGCAACCTCTGGATGGCGCAGGCCGCTTATCCCCAGGCCGCCAGGGCCTATCGCCAGTCTACAGCGCAGCGCCCGGATTTCGCGCCGGCCTGGATGAATCTGGGTAAGGCTGTTTACGAGATGGCGAATTACAATGTGGCCGCCGATTGTTTCTACAAAGCCTACCAGGCGGAGGCAGAACCCCGGGCTGAAACACTCTATTACAGTGCCACCGCCTACCTGCTGGCCAACGATCCGGATAAAGGCTTGGAAACCTTCCAGTTGCTGCTGAAAATGCATGCGCCGGACGTCAAGCTGGACTGGAAGCCGGTCCTTGTCCAACTATACCAGGCCCTGGATCAACCGGTGGCCGCCCTGCCGGTTATCGAGGAACTTGCGGCCCGCAGTGTCCCGCACCAGAAAGCCCAATGGCAGGAAACTCTCCTGGGACACTACCTGCTGCTCGGCCAAACAAATCGGGCCCTGGCGTACGCGCGGGATTTGACCCGTTTGGATCCCACCACGGCCCGCTGGTGGAGAGCCCTGGCGCACCTGCTGCTTGAACAGGCGCAATACGAAAAAGCCCTGCAGGCTTTAATGATCTACGCCAAGATCAACGTACCGGATGCGGCTGAGAAAAAACTACTGGCCGACCTCAGTCTCCAGGTCGGGATTCCGGTTGTAGCCGCCCAATACTACCGGGAACTGACGGCCGCCGATCCGGATACGGGCAACCTCACCGGCCTGGTCCAGGCCCTGCGGCAAATGGACCAGCAGGCAGAAGCACTGGAGCAGATCGACCACCACCAGCCCAACCCCATCGACCCGGATCTGCTCTGGCTAAAAGGTGAGTTGTTGTTTGAAATGAAACAGTATGAGGCGGCTGCTAAGGCCTATCGCAGCTGTGCACGGGATGGCTCCCAAGCCGGCCACGCCTGGTTGATGGCAGGATACGCCTCCTTTCAGGCTGGCGACCTTGTGAATGCCAGAGATGAATTTACCAGGGCGGAGCATCACCCGGAACAAAAAAAACATGCCCGGGCCGCCCTGCGAGAACTCGAGAATTTCACTGCCGCGGATGGGATTTGAAAGCGGCAAAAGAGTATGCGATCTTCAACACCCCTTGAATATGGAACAGAATCCTTCGCAATCTTCGTTCAATTTATTTCGTCCCCGACCCTAACTTCTCCGGCAAGGGTAGTACCCGAGGATAGGGGCCAGCCGGGTTCTTGTCCACCCACATTCTACAGCCATAAGTCTTTTCCAGAATATCCGGGCGCAAAACCTCTTCCGGGGTTCCCCGCTGCACAACCTCGCCCGCTTTGAGCATGAGGATGCTGTCTGCGTACATGGCGGCAATGTTGAGATCATGGGACACCATGACAACGGCCATGCCCCGGGCAGCCCGCAGGCGATCCATCAAATCCATGATGCGGATCTGGTGGGCCGGGTCCAGAGAGGCCGTCGGCTCATCCAGGAGCAGGATTTCCGGTTCCTGACAAATGGCGCGGGCGATGTGAACCCGCTGGCGTTCTCCGCCGCTGAGCTGGTCAAGCCGGCGCTGGGCCAGGTGCTCCAGACCGGTAAAACGCAATGCATTCATGGCCATATCGTAATCCGGACCGCTTTCGATACCCAGCAATCCCAGATGCGGGGTGCGTCCCATGAGGGCGGTCTGCAGAACCGTAAATGGAAAACTGTCATCCATGGCCTGCGGGACATAGGCCACCACCTGTGCAAACGCCTTTTTGCCATAGGCCTGAATCGGCGTATCCCTGATCGCGACGCCGCCCGACGGTGCCTGAAAAATTCCGGCCAGGATTTTCAACAAGGTTGTTTTGCCGGATCCGTTCGGACCGGCAATAATAAAAAATTCTCCTGGAACGACCACCAGGCTGACCCGCTCAAGGACCGCTGTCGTCCCATAACGGTAGGTGATATTCTCAGCCCTGATGGCAGCTATCATCGTTGCGACCTCTTGAGCAGATAGATAAAAAGCGGGGCCCCGACCAGGGCCGTAATGACCCCCACAGGCATTTCCCCCTGGTCCGGCAGGGTTCGCGCCAGAATATCACACAGCACCATAAATGCACCGCCACCCAGAATGCAGGCCGGCACCAGGACGCGGTGGTCGGGACCGATTATCAGGCGCAGCAGGTGAGGAATAACCAGGCCCACAAACCCGAAAAGCCCGCAGTAGCTGACCGTTACACTCACCATGAAAGAGGTGGATATCAGCAGTGCTACCACAACCAGCCGTACGTTTACCCCCATGGTCTGGGCCGTTTCACGCCCCAGCAGCAGCAGGTTCATCCGGTTTGAAAAGAAAAACGTGAGGATGAAGCAGGGCAGTACCAGGAGGAACAGGACACCGGCCTCTTTCATCCCGGCCAACGACAGGTCCCCCATGAGCCAGAACATGATACTGTGCAGGCGCGAATCCTGGGTAATGGAAACCAGGAACATGATCACCGCCGAGCAAAAGGCATTGATCATGACCCCGGAAAGCAGCAGAGAATCGCGGTCCACCAGGGAGCGGCCGCCGGATATGGCCAGCACCAGCAGCAGCGTGCCGGTGGAACCGACAAAGGCTGTCAGGGTGATGCCTGGAAATCGGGAAAATCCCAGCAAAATACCCATGATGGCGCCGATGGCGGATCCACCGGAAACACCCAGAATATAGGGCTCTGCCAGAGGGTTTCGCAAAAGGGCCTGGAAAACCAGACCGCCCAATGAAAGGGTGGCCCCGGCAATGATGGCCATCAGTACCCGGGGCAGGCGAATTTTCCAAATGATCGCCTTGAGCATGGCATCCGCACTTTCCGGCGCTGTGACCGCCTGCCACAAGGCCGCGAATTTCACACCGGACGATCCCGCGGCCAACCCGGCCAGCATGGTCACCAGGAGCACGGCCAGCAAGATGCCGCCGGTCAGCAGCAGCTGGGATATTAAGTGGGTCCGCTCAGTCCTCACTCGTTCTCCTTGAATTTGTCCGGATGCAAAATCCGGGCAAGGGTTTCAAGACCGCTGACCAGCCGGGGGGTGGGCCGATCATAGATATTGGATTCCTGGAGGTAGATGCGGTCATGGCGCACGGCCGGCATTCCCGGCCATTGCTGCCAGTAGGCCTTGACCTCCTCGAAAACCGCATGCCGGGCCATGGATGTAATAATGATCACATCCGGTGCCAGATTCAGCACCTGTTCCCGGCTGAAGCGCGGATAGGATGTGCTGGCTGCCGCCAGGTTGGTACCCCCGGCCATGGATATTAATTCGTCAATGAAGGTCTCCGCACCCGCTGACACGATGGGGTCTATCCCGATCTGGAAAAACACCCGCGGCCGGGTGCGAACAGGGCCAAGGGCGCTACTTACCGCAGCTACCCGCGCGCGCATACCCCCGACCACCTCGGCGGCCTGCTTTTCAGCATTGATCAGCCCCCCGATGGTCAAAAGGGTTTCCATCACCGATTCCAGATTGGTCGGATTCACGGCAAAAACAGGAATGCCCAACGATTCAAGCCGTTCGATGACATGCTTGGGATTGCCGTCTTTGACAGCCAAACACAGATCCGGATTCAGGGAAACAATTTTTTCCAGATCCAGATGTACATAGGAACCGACCTTGGGCAAAGCATTGGCCGGCTCCGGAAAATCACTGAACTGGGTGACACCCGCCAGTTTTTCTTCAGAACCAAGGGCAAACATGATTTCGGTGACACTGGGCGCCAGGGCGATGATGCGTGCCGGATTCGCTGGAACTGCCACCTGCCGGCCCAGCAGATCGGTCACACGCCTATCGCCCGCCCCGACTGTTGACGGCCACCAGGAAAGCAGGCCAAGCAGCGATACAAGGACTGTGGTGACCCATTTTTTCTGGATTTCTAATCTAGCGGGGTACATACGTCCCTCCGTTAATCGTCTTTTCTCCTGTTTCGCAAAGGACGCAGATTCACCAGATACAAAAATCCCCGAATCGGCATCGCTGCGATCCGGGGATTTCCCTTTTTTATCCTGAGATCATGGGGGCGGCCTTTTGTCCATAAAGGGTACGCCTTACATCCAGGCAGGTCTTCTGACTTTCGGATCACCCTACTGGCCGCGCCTTCCCATTCAACTTCTCTTGAACAGTGACTTGGTTGCGGCTTTCGTCCCCGATTACAGCGGCGGGCCCGTCCCCGATTCTCACGGGGTTCCCTGTTAAGCTCTCTGAGCACCTGAACTCTATAGCCAATCTCTAAAATGGGCCCGGCCTGCCTGTCAAGCAAAAAGGGCCCGCCGCATACGCGGCAGGCCCTTTAATTCTATGATTATTGTATTTAGAGACCGGTGGCTTCTTCTTTCACACCGGTGGCCATCTTGAACAGGATGGTCAGAACGATGAAGCCGGCCGCCCAGACGCCCAGGGTAATGGCCACTTCAGGTCCCGAAGGCATGTACTCATTGACCTCATGCAGCGGGTTGGGTACAAAACCGCCGGCGATCATGCCCATGCCTTTGTCTATCCAGGCGCCGATGAAGAGCATCACACAGGCCACGGCCAACACACCTTCGTTGCGGCGGCACATGGGGATAAGCAGCAGGATGATCGCGATCAGCATCAGGGAGATTGCCGACCACATCCAGGGTACCAGCGTGGTATGCCCATGGAGGCCAACAAACAGATACTTGATGTGATCCATATGGCCCGGAATGTTGCTGTAGAAGGCCACGAACACTTCACAGAGCAGAAAGAAGACATTGAGGATGAGGGCGTAGGTTACGATTTTGGCCAGGGTCTGGATCTGCTCCCGGCCGGGATCGAATTTGGTCACTTTCCGGACGATGAGGCACAGCAGGATGAGCAGGGCCGGTCCGGCCGCAAAGGCCGATGCGAGAAACCGCGGCGCCAGGATGGCAGTCAGCCAGAAATGTCTGCCCGGCAGGCCGCAGTACAGGTAGGCGGTAACCGTATGGATACCCACTGCCCAGGGGATGGAAAGATAGATCAGCGGCTTCAGCCAGCTCCCGTAGTGGGTGCCGTTTCTTTCGGCTTCAAGCACATTCCATCCGATGACGATGTTCAGGAACAGGTACCCGTTGAGCACAATCATATCCCAGAAAAGCATGGAGTTGGGTGTCGGATAAAAAATGACATTCAGCATCCGCATGGGCTGCCCGAGGTCGACCAGGATGAACAGCAGGCACATGGTAATGGCCGCAATGGCCAGAAATTCACCCAGGATCGTGATCCTGCCAAACGCCTTGTAGTCGTGCAGGTAATACGGGGTGACCACCATGACACCTCCGGCGGCAACACCAACCAGAAATGTAAACTGGGCGATATAAAATCCCCAGGAAACGTCCCGGCTCATACCGGTGATCCCCAGGCCGAAGCTGAGCTGCTTCATGTAGAAAAAGGCCCCAAAGGCGACAATTGCACCCAGGAAAGCGAGCCATCCCCAGTATCTTTTACTTCCTTTAACAGCTAAATCTAGCATAACCACCTCACACTATGTCGTAAACCGATTTATAAGGTAACAGTCCCTTGTGTTTACGTTTAATGACCGCGTTGTTAGCCGTGCTCCGCTTCCGAAGCACCGCCCCCGACAATGTAGTACACCGACGGTTCCGTTCCCAGGCTCTGCTTGCGCCGAATGGTGTAATTCGCATGCAGCAGGTGCCGGACATTTGAATCCGGGTCCGACAGATCACCAAAAGCGATGGCCCCCTCGGAGGCTTCCACACAGGCCGGCAGTTTGCCCATCGCCAGCCGCTCGGCACAGAAATTACACTTTTCAACCACCCCTTTCATCCGGCGGGGAAATTTTAGATTAATTTCCGGAATAAACTCCTGGGGGTCCCGGAAATTGAAGCTTCTGGCCCCGAACGGGCAGGCGGCCATGCAGAACCGGCAGCCGATGCAGCGGTGAAAATCCATCAGCACGATGCCGTCGCTTCCACGCTTGAAGGTCGCCTTGGTCGGGCACGCCCGCACACACGGCGGGTTTTCGCAGTGGTTGCAAAGGACCAGAAACGGCACGTGATGACTGTGGGCGTCCATGTATTTGTTGGACTTATCCGGAAAAGCGTTATGGTACGGCACGGACCAGATCCATTTTACCTCGTGCTTCTTGTTTTTAAACTTGGGGATATTGTGGATCTTGTCGCAGGCCGCAACGATCGGTTCAAGATCCGCTGCCGATGTAAACCTGCGGGTATCGATGACCATGCCCCAGTTCTTTGCGGTCAGGGCCTTGGCCCCACGTTTAACCAGTGCGTCCGGCGCTTTGCCACCGCCCGAAGCGTATGCATCCAGAACAGGCTTCGTTGTCAACCCGAGGGCTGCAACCCCGGCTATTTTCAAGAATGTTCTTCTGCTGTCTTCCATCACTTCTTCTCCTTCGGATTGTCGATGTGGCAGTCCCAGCAGTAGGGCCTTGCCGAGGCGTAATCGTGGCACCGGTCACAGAATTCAGCCTTGTTGTCGTGACATTCCAGACACGTATTGGAAAGGCTCATTTCGAATTCCTGGCCATGCTTGTTGGTCACCCTGCGCATTCCGTCCCTGACAACGGTGTCCCGCCAGTCATCCAGTAGCTGCATGTGTTCGGCCTTGATATAGGCTTTGTCACGCACACACGCCCCGGCTTTCTTGGCTATCGGAGAAAGGACCGGCTCCGGCACGGAGGCCGCTTTTCCCCGGTTGTACCAGAACGGGAAGGTGAATATTATGAAAAATATGACTAACCCCGTGATGATCTTTCCCTTATCATTCATCAGTCTCTTCCTCCTCCTCCTGCTCCAATCCCGGTATATCTTCACCGCGCAAGTCGGTAGGCCGGCTGTTCTGCCCCGGTATGATCAGGGCATTGGCCACCATCTCATGAACGCCCGTCACATCGACTTCCGGAACCCAGTAGGACATGAGGTCCGGGAAAGCCGCACGGTCGATGGCGCAAATGTTGGCCAGCATGTTGACGCCGTGCTTTTCGTGGACGTGCTTGACCGCGTTGGCCCTGGGCAGGCCGCCGGCCATCCGCAGTTCCATATCCTCGCCGGCATTGAGTCCCGCGCCGCTGCCGCAGCAGAAGGTCTGTTCCCGGATAGTATTTGCCGGCATTTCGTAGAAGTTGTTGCAGACGTTCTTGATCACGTAGCGCGGCTCATCCAGCAGGCCCATGCCCCGCGAGGGGTTGCACGAGTCGTGGAAGGTGACCTTGAGATGGTCGTTGCGGCTCGGATCAAGGTCGAGCTTGCCGTGTTTGATGAGATCGGCGGTAAACTCGGTGATGTGCACCATCTTGGTGGATCTGGCGTTTTCGAACTTGGTGCCGGTGATCGGATTCACCGGCTCTTCCAGGAAGTCCGCCGGGCCGTTCATGGTGTCCATGTACTGGTTGATCACCCGCCACATGTGACCGCACTCGCCGCCGAGGATCCATTTCACGCCCAGGCGTTTGGCCTCCATGTACATCTTGCTGTTCAGGCGCTTCATCATCTCGTGGGAGGTGAAAAATCCGAAGTTGCCGCCCTCGCTGCCGTAGGTGGACCAGGTAACGTCCAGCCCGTACTTTTCCTTGAGGTAATGAAACAGCATCAGGTACCCCATACAGGAGTAGGTGCCCGGATCGGCAAACACGTCCCCGGAAGGCGTAATGAACAGGATATCCGCACCCTTTTTGTTGAACTGGGGCTCCAACTGCAGTCCTGACATCTCTTCGATGTCCTCCACAAAAAACTCGATCATATCCTTGAAAGCGTGCGGCTGGATCCCCAGATGGTTGCCGGTGCGGTAACAATTGGCTACCGGGGTGGCGATCCAGTCAATGTTCAGGCCCAAAAGGTTCAGCAGTTCTCGGGCCAGCAGGGTGATTTCAGCGGTATCGATACCATAAGGGCAAAAGACTGAGCAGCGTCGGCACTGGGAGCACTGGAAAAAGTAATACCACCACTCTTTAAGGACATCCAGGGTCATGGGACGGGCGCCGTTGACCCGGCCCAGGATCTTACCAAACCGGGTAAAATCGTTGCGGTAAACCGACCTGAGCAGTTCTGCCCGCAGGACCGGCATATTTTTCGGATCACCGGTACCGATAAAATAGTGACACTTGTCGGCGCAGGCCCCGCAGCGCACACAGATATCCATGAACACTTTCAGGGACCGATATTTATCCAACCGCTCCTTGAAACCTTCGTGGATGATCTGCTGCCAGTTTTCCGGCAGTTTCCAGTCCTCCGCCAAAGGGTCAAATTTTCTCGCGTTGGGCATCCCTACGTATTCCAGGCTTTTCGGATTCGCAGAGTAGCAGAAAATGCCCTTGCGCATGTTTACCGGCGTATCCATCCAGCCCGTGGATTTGGGGGGCGCATGGTCTATTGCCTCATAGTAGTCATCTGATTTCGGAAGATTACTCATCGTTTACTCCTTCTCCTCTGCCACGGGTGTCTCAGCTTCCGGTTCAGGCATTTTGTCCACCGGCAAGCCAGCGTCCACCATTTTCTCCCTGAATTCGTCTTCATACTCTTGATAGGTATGGACATGCACCGGGTAGTTCCAGGGATTGGTATGTCGGCGGGCTCTTGTATCTGTCGTCATATTCCGGGTGGGGCTCAGGAAAATCCCCCCCATGTGCATCAGTTTGCTGAAAGGAAAATAGATCAGCAGAATGCTCACGAAGAAGATGTGCACGTAAAACAAGCCGCTGAGGCCTTCCGGTACCACGGGGTGAAAAGTCACCAGGCCCATGGTCAAAGCCTTGATGTTCACGATATCGACCTTAGAGAGATACCGCATCAAGATCCCGGTAAAGGCAATGCCGCCGATGAGAAACAGCGGGAAAAAATCCGAAGCGAGGCTGATGTAGCGAACCTTGGCGATCAGAAGCCGCCGGGAGAGCAGATAAAGGACGGCTGCTAAAAGAATGACACCCGACAGGTAAACCACCGGCAGGCCAAACTCGAAAAAAGCGTCCAGTCTTTCCAGCCATTGGAGGCAGACGGGAACCGGCTCCAGGAAAAACCGCAGGTGCCTCACCAGTGTGGTCAAAAAGGCGTAGTGAAACGCCAGGGCGCCCAGCCATAGAAAAATTTCGAGATTGTAGGTGAGCCTACCATCTGATTTGACTGTGGCGCGGGTATTTCTGAAAAGGGATCGGAACGCGACCACCTCTAAAAACATCCTGACAACCACGCCCCAGGTTGTGGTAGGATTGTCAATTTTAGCCGGCTCGATCCAGTCAAAACCTTTCTGCTGCCCGCAGGTTGTTGGGATAGCGAACGGCACCGCTGAATTCGCCCAGCCCATAACCCGCATGACAAAGCCCACCAGAAAGATGAGAACCGCCGCATAAGGCAGAACAATGCCGAACAGGGCATCAAGACCTGCCGCCGTGACCCCCACATAGGCCAGCAAAGCAAGCACGAGCACCGCTATGAGGGAATACATGTACTTGTCATTCATTTAACATTACCTCACGTATATTAAGATTTTGGCGTCTGGAAGCCCGGTCCATCTTCCGGGATCTCAGTAACTAAACCCGCCCTTGAAAACGCAGAGTATATTTTTTTTCTTTCGGTATCGACCTTTAACTGGTAGATGGCCTGCCGGCAACCGACATAGATATCAAAACCGATGAGACACAGCTGATCAATATTGGCATCAATATCTGCCAGCCCGACAGAAGTCTCTATTGTTTTGAGTTCCTTTTTGAGTTTTTCACGGACGACTTTCTTGAGGTCCAGGATAAACGCCACCGCCTGAGCCGGTGTAAAATCCTGTATGGCCCGAATCCGGATAATCGGATCAAGAAACGATATGATGGCTTTGCGGTCCATCCCGCTGACGATTTCATCGAAGACGGCTTCAAGCCCTTTTAAAGTGGTCTGGCCGACTGGATTGGCAAATTGGTCTTTCTGGCTTTTAAGGAAGGTGGCGGTGTCCGGGGCATACGTACTGACAACAACTTCAAACCACCCTTTTACAATGGTGGTTTTTTTCTTTTTTAGTATTGATACCAGATTATTTTTCACAACCTGTTCCCAATTCCTCCATAACTTGGCGTATACTCTGAACTGCCTGAAAATACCGCTTGAAAAGTGCACAGTAATCAGACATGCCTTCAGATTAAAGAAGATTTTATAATCAAATTGCAAAAAACTGTCAACAACTATCGAAAAGGTTGCAAATTCGCGGTTTAAGACCTATAAATATAGAGTTATTCTACAAAAATGCAGGCTCCCCCGGGTTCGGGAAATCATCCCGGAAATCGGAAATCCTGCCAGCAATCCAAACAATTTAACAGGCGGTTGAAAATGTCATGAGCGCAGGCCAGACAAGGCAAAATCCGACGAGAAAGCGCAGTTTATATGGAATAAATGAGCATTTTGAGGAGGATTATAACGCCGTATGGCCAGGCGCAATAGTTTTGCAACAGCCGGTTGAACAATCAGCAGCAATCACCAGGGAGGGTCCCCCCCATGGCAGATCATCCAAACAGTTTTAACACCCTTGCAACACTGGAAACCGCACAAGGTCCGGTCACCTATTTCAGCCTGGCCAAAATGGCGGCAAATGGATTCACAAACATCGACCGGTTGCCTTTTTGCATCCGCATTCTACTTGAAAATCTGCTCCGTAGCGAGGATGGCTCCCTGATCAAATCACCTGATGCCGAGAAGATGGCCAACTGGTCTCCCGGTGAAACGACCAAGACCGAGGTGCCGTTCATGCCGGCCCGGGTGCTGCTGCAGGATTTTACAGGGGTACCCGCGGTGGTTGATCTGGCTGCCATGCGAGATGCGGCCCAGGTGCTCTACGGAGACCCCCTGCGGGTAAATCCCCGTATCCCGGCCGAACTTGTGATCGACCACTCGGTCCAGGTGGATTATTTCGGTTCCCATGATGCCTTGCGAAAAAATGAGGACATGGATTACCACCGCAACGGTGAACGGTACGGATTCTTGCGCTGGGGGATGCAGAGCATCAACAACTTCAGTGTGGTGCCTCCGGCGGCGGGAATCTGCCACCAGGTAAATCTTGAAAATCTGGGACGGGTGGTCTTTTTGAAAGAAGGGGGTCCGCAGCCCACGGCGTTTCCCGACACGTTGCTGGGCCTGGATTCCCACACCACCATGATCAATGGACTGGGGATCATGGGCTGGGGGGTCGGCGGCATCGAGGCCGAAGCGGTTATGCTGGGAACCCCCTATTACCTGCTTACACCGGAAGTCGTCGGTTTCAAACTCAGCGGTCAACTCCCGGAAAATGTCACCGCCACCGACCTGGTGCTGACGGTGACCCAGATGCTCCGGGAGAAAGGGGTTGTGGGTAAATTCGTGGAATACTTTGGGTCGGGTCTTGCCACCCTGCCCCTTGAAGATCGCGCTACCATTGCCAACATGTCCCCGGAATACGGCGCCACCATGGGCTTTTTCCCGGTAGACGACCGTACCCTGGACTACCTGAAACTGTCCGGCCGCGCGCCGGAAAAGGTCGCCCTGGTGGAAACGTATTGTAAAACCCAGGGACTGTTCCGTACCGATGACCAGCCCCAGCCGGCCTTTAACGACACCCTGGAGCTGGACATGGGCACGGTTGAGCCCTCCCTGGCCGGTCCCAAGCGGCCCCAGGATCGCATAGCGCTCACCCGCATGCAGCCGGCGTTTCAAGAAGCCCTGGCAGAAAGCGGCAAAGCAGCCGATGCGGCCGCGCAGATCGAAATCAATGGTAAAACCGAAACCCTGCAGCAGGGTGCAGTGGTTATTGCCGCCATCACCAGCTGTACCAACACCTCCAACCCCTCGGTTCTGATCGGGGCAGCCCTGATGGCCAAAAAAGCGGTTGAAAAGGGTCTGGACGTGAAACCCTGGGTAAAAACCAGCATGGGTGCCGGGTCACGGGTCGTCACACGCTATCTTGAGGGCAGCGGCCTGATGGAATACCTTGAAGCGCTGAAATTTCACAATGTGGCCTATGGCTGCACCACCTGCATCGGCAACAGCGGCCCCCTGCCGGAACCGGTTGCCACAGCTATCCAGAAGCAGGACCTCGTGGTGGCTTCCGTGCTGAGCGGCAACCGCAATTTCGAGGGCCGTATCAGCCCGTTAACCCGCGTCAACTATTTAGGCTCTCCGCTCCTGGTAGTGGCCTACGCCCTGGCTGGAAGGGTTGACATTGATTTTGCCATTGATCCTATCGGGACAGGTTCGGACGGTCAGCCTGTCTTTCTGGCGGATATCTGGCCGGAGAAGGCTCAAATCAAGCAACTGGTGGCCGAGCATGTCAAAACCGACATGTACCTGGAAGAATACGGCCGGATTTACGATGGTTCAGACAACTGGAATGCCCTGCCGGTTACGGAAAGTACCCGCTTCCAGTGGGAACCGGCATCCACCTATATAAAAGAGCCCCCCTACTTTGCAGGCATCAACCAGGACATTCCTGAACTGGCCGACATCGAAGCAGCCCGGGTTCTGGCTTTCCTGGGAGACTCGGTCACTACGGACCACATCTCCCCGGCCGGAGCCATTCCGCTGGACAGCCCGGCCGCGGACTACCTCAGGGACAACGGGGTCGCAGAAGTGGATTTCAACAGCTACGGTTCCCGTCGCGGCAACCATGAAATCATGATGCGCGGCACCTTCGGCAACATTCGCCTGGACAACTTGTTGGTCCCCGGCGTCTCCGGTGGTGTGACCCGGCTCATGCCGGAAAACGAAACCACCTCTATCTACGCCGCAGCCATGACCTATATTGAACGGAAAACTCCGCTGGTGGTGATTGCCGGCAAGGAATACGGTACCGGCAGCAGCCGCGACTGGGCCGCCAAAGGCACCAACCTTCTGGGCGTCAAGGCGGTCATCACTGAAAGTTTCGAAAGAATTCACCGCAGCAACCTGGTCTGTATGGGCGTCCTGCCCCTGGAATTTCTCCCGGGCACCGGTCGCGAATCCTTCGGTCTGGACGGGTCAGAGCGATACACCATTTCAGGTATCACCGAACTTGCACCGGGAAAAGAGCTTAGCGTGACCGCGCGCCGGGAGGATGGTAGCGAGGTCTCCTTCAAGGTAAAGGCCAGGATCGATACACCCGCGGAGTTGGAATACTACCGGCATGGGGGGGTGTTGCACTACGTGCTGAGAAACATGCGGTAGTGTCCGCTCACAGGCGGCATCTTTTGGCCCATTACTGCGTTCTCGCCGTTGCGCAATCCTCAACGTAGAAGAACTACGCCTGCGGTTGCACAAATGGCTGCGGCCTTGTAATGAACCAAAACCTACCACCTGTGAGCGGACATCTTCTATTACGGGCGGCATCTTTTGGCCCAAGCTGAAAAACAGGATACTTATCATGAATAAAACTGTGAAATGGATTCTTATTGGCGCCGGTTCACTGGTAGCGTTGCTCCTCATCGCTGTCATTGTTCTGCCGATGGTGATTGATGTCGAGAAGTACCGGCCGGAGATCGAGCAGCAGGTCACCAAAGCCACCGGCCGCACCTTCACGCTGGGCGGTGACCTGAAACCGTCCGTTTTCCCCTGGATCGGTGTGCGGCTGTCGGACCTGCACCTGGGCAATCCTGCAGGCTTTAAGGAGAAAGATTTTGTTTCCGTGGAATCTTTTGAAGTCCGTGTCAAGCTTTTGCCCCTGCTGTCACGCAACATTGAAGTAAAACGCTTCGTGGTCAATAGTCCCACACTTGTGCTGGAAAAACGTAAGGATGGTAGAGGCGGCTGGGAAGGCCTGGGGCAGCCCGCGGAAAAACCGGCGGTGCCGGCCAAGGAAAAGCAAGCCCCGGCGTCAACCGGGGAACTGCCCATCAAGGGGTTGCTGGTGGGAGAATTTGCCATCACCAACGGCCTGGTCGTGTGGCTGGACCAGGCCGGCGGCATCCGCAAAGAGATCAAGGAGATCGACCTGGTCCTGACGAATGTCTCACTAGACAAACCCATCGGGGTGGCTTTTTCGGCTCTGGCGGACAAGCAGCCGGTTAACCTCAACGGCACCATTGGCCCACTGGGGACTCAGCCCGGCAAAAGCCCCATACCACTGGAACTGGCCGCACAACTGCTCAATGAACTGGATTTCAAACTGACCGGCCGTATCGACCCATCCGTTGCGCCGCCCCAATTTGATCTTGCCGTGAACGTGGCCGAATTTTCACCCCGCAGGCTGATGGACCAGCTGGGCCAGAAATTCCCCGTTGAAACAGCCGACGCCAAGGTGCTGGACGCCGTTGCCGTGGCACTTAAACTCAAGGGCTCCCCGGAGAACATTGCCGTGTCCGACGGTACATTAAAACTGGACGACACCCGGGCCACCTTTTCCGCCCAGGCCAGCGAATTCGACAAACCCAATCTGAAGGCAGACTTTAACTTGGACCGCATCGACCTGGATCGCTACCTGCCGCCGCCTGCCGAAGGTGAGACCGACGCAGATACCGCCAAGCAACCGCCGGCAGATTCGGCTGCTAAAAAAACCGACTACAGCCCGTTGCGCCGTCTGGTGCTGGACGCCCGCATCAGAGCCGGTAACCTGAAGGCCAAAAAAGTCCGCTTGCAGAGCCTTGAAGTCAGGGTCAGGGCCCGCAACGGCATTCTCAAACTGGACCCGCTCAAGCTCGATCTTTACGAGGGCAATATTGCCGGCACCGGGAAGCTCAATGTCCAGACGGACAAACCCAAAACAGCCTTGCAGGTGGCCATAAACGGCGTCCAGGCCGGCCCGTTTATCCAAGATTTTATGGCCAAGGAATTGATTGAAGGTGCTCTGGTCGCCAAAATCGGACTAAATTTTACCGGCGACGCCCCTGCCCTGATTCGTCAGACCCTCCACGGCAAGGGCGACCTGCGGTTCAACGACGGTGCTATTGTCGGCATTGACCTGGCATCAATGGTGCGCAATGTAAAAACCGCCTTTGGCCTGGCCGAAAAGACCGCGGAAAAACCCCGCACCGACTTCGCAGAACTGCACCTGCCGTATACGATCAAAAAAGGGCTCTTTAAAACCAACGCAACCCGACTGGCCTCCCCCCTGATGCGGGTGCTGGCGTCCGGCAAAGCCGACCTGGTCAAAGAAACCCTGGATTTTCGCGTTGAGCCTAAAGTCGTTGCCACGATCCAGGGCCAGGGCGATACAGCCCAGCGATCGGGAATCATGGTGCCGGTAATGGTATCCGGCAGCTTTACTGCGCCCACATTCAAGCCGGACCTTAAGGGCCTGCTTGATCAGCAGATCGGCCAGTCCCTACCGGACACGGAATCCCTGAAAAAGGTGATTCAGCCCGAAGGGGAGTCGCAAGGCAGCACGCCAGAAGGCGTCAAAAGCCTGATGAAGAGTTTTCCGTTCGGAAACCAGTAAGCACGGCAGCCGGTAAACCGCTAAAACGGTCCTATTCAGAAAATCGATCAAAAAACGGTTTGAGGAAAAATGCGGGTTCTACCCTACGCCATCATCATCGCCGGCCCCATGGGGCTCTGCACTGCCCGCCGGCTGAAACAGTATAACATTCAAGCATTGCAGCCACACGCATAACAACCCGTTGAAAAACCAGTTCAGCGCAACCCCAGCAGAGATATCAGCAATAGGCAGTGAAACCGTCTCGACGACATTGTCAGGCCCCGCCTCAAATGTTGGAACTCACAAACGAAATTTCTCGGACAGCTATTTGGCCGTGATGATAACCTGGCCGCGCGAGGAAAATGAAATCCCCTGGGATGATTTCGTCCCGATCATGATCGATTCCACAATGGGCTGATTAACCGGTTCTTCGGATGTCCAATCAACCATGAAGTTTGCCCCTGACCCGCCGCTCTTGTCGTGCTCCGGAATGATATAGCGGATGGATTCCAGGGGCTTCAGCACGACCGGCTTCTCCACATGCTTTTCCAGGAGCCGGCCCTGGGTTTCGTAGTAATCGACCCGGGTAATGACGATTTGATTCTTCGGGTCCACATTGCGGATACTCAAAGTCACGGTCAGAAAAAAAGGGGTGTCCCGGGCACCGCTGTAAATGTGTGAATAGGCGGGGACATAGAGTGTCTGTCCGTCAGACAGTCGGCACTGCGGGCCGGCCAGCGAAATCTGCGGCAGCAAGAGACAAAGGGATAAAAACAGCACCTGAAAGATAAAACGGGGAAATGTTTTCATGGTCACTCTCCAAGGATTTGTATTGTGACGGGAGAATACCACAAAAACAACAATATTTCAGCCCTTGGGTTCGCGCAAAAAGAAAATCGCAAATTTTCAGGGTTCAAGCGCTCAATCAGCAAGGCGCAAAAATTAAGAAATATCGGGCATATTTCGTATTTTTGCAACGCCGCTGATTGAGATGGTTGGGCTTTGAAAATGTGAAGTTATTTTTGCGCGAGCCCTTAATAAGCGTGCTCCGAAACGGGGCTGCCTGAATTACACCAGGATACCAAGTTCATTTATTTTGGCGGCCAGGGTGTTGCGGTGAATCCCCAGGATTCTGGCAGCCGCCCCCCGCCGACCGTCCACGGTCCCGAGGATTGTCTTGATATGCCGCCTCTCAAAACCTGACACCGCATCTTTGAGCTTCAGCGTGCGCGGCTGATGGTTTATTTTTTGAAGCGGAAGAACATCCTCGTAACGAATCACATCACCCCTGGAAATAATAAACAGGCGCTCAACATAGTTTTCAAGTTCCCTTACATTGCCCGGCCAGTCGTATGTGGTCAGAACCCTGAGGGCTTTTTTTGAAAAGGACTTTAACCCTGTCCCGTTGCTTTTTCCATTCGCGCTTAAAAAGTGGCTCAGCAACTCAGGAATATCCGCCTTCCTTTCCCGAAGAGGAGGCAGCTCTATGGGGAAGACATTCAGGCGATAATACAGATCCTCCCTGAATTTGCCCTTTGACACCAGCCGCAGCAGGTCCTTATTAGAGGCCGCAATGAATTTGATATCGACATTGACTACCCGGTCACTGCCAACTTTTTCGTACTCTTTCTCCTGCAGCACCCGCAAGAGCCGGGCCTGCATGCTGATATCCAGCGAATCGATATCGTCCAGAAACAGTGTGCCGGAATCGGCAATTTCCAGTTTGCCGCTGCGACTCTCCAGCGCGCCTGTAAAAGCCCCCCGGGAGTAACCGAATAGTTCGCTTTCCATCAGGGTTACCGGGATGGCCGCACAATTGACCACCACAAAAGGTTGCGCCGTTCTCAGACTCCGATTGTGAATTGCCCGGGCCACCAGTTCCTTGCCGGTGCCGCTCTCGCCCTGGATCAAAATCGCGCCCGGGCTTTTGGCCAGGGCGACTTTGGATATCAAGCTGAAGATCGCTTTCATCACCTCGGATTGCCCCACCATCGCTTCAAACGGCTGGAACCGTTCCAACTCATCGCGCAGGTAAACAATCTCTTTGTGAAGTTTTTTTCTCTCAAGCGCCTTTTGGACAACATTGAGCAATTCATCTACTTCAAATGGCTTGGTGATATAATCAAAAGCACCACGCTTCATAGCACTTACGGCTGAAGCGATCTCCTTAAGGGCCGATACCATAATGATCTCTGTGGCCGGCTCAATTTCCTTAAGCTGTTTTAATAGATCCAGCCCGTCCAGGTCCGGGAGCAGAATATCCAGCAGTACCAGATCCACCCGCTTTTGGTTAAAAATGTCGCAGGCCATTTTTCCATTTTCAGCGAAATAGAGCCGGTAGTATTCCTTCAAAACCATCTTAAAGGATTGCCGGACACCGGGTTCATCGTCCACAATCAGGATCGTCGATTTCTTAATCATGTACAGGTCCTTTCTTTGATTTCCAGGCCCCGGCCCACAGCTTAAGACACCCCCCCAAAATGCTTCTTTTGATTCAAGCAACACGGTTTTGACAAATTTTTTTAACAATGGCAATATCTAAAATTCTAAAATTTTGCGCTTTAAAGGCCTCGAAAAAATCTGTGCCCAATTAACTGTGCAAGCCTGCACAGATTCTTGTGCATGAATTGGAATGTCTTCGAAGGTAATGCCAGGGGTCTGCCCGGTTGCAACGACCACCCCTGCAACGCAAACCTGAATTTTTACTTATCAATAACCTGTAATTATGGCGGATAATTCCACACGACCAGATCAATGTCCGGATATGGCCAAACTGTGTCGGCGTTTACGCCTTGCTGGCATATAAATTGAATCAGCTATCTGGTTGCCGGCTATCTGCAAAGGCATTAAAAATGAAAAAAGAGACCAGTTGTATAAATTCCAAGGCTGTTCTGGGCTATGTAAGCACCCATAACCCGGAAGCGGTTCAACTTATGACGGACGACCTGGACCCTGAAATCAACAGGATGGTTAACCCCGAAGCCTATCTCTGCGACCAGAACAACTGGATATCCTGTCGTGTCCTGGCAGAGTTGTTTAAGCGTTCCCGAGAGCTGCTGGGAGACCCTCTTACTGCATTTAAAATTGGAAAATTTGCTGTCCAGAAGTCATTTCTGGGACTGAGTCAACAGATTCTATTAAAGGCATCCCTTTCCACCCGGGAAGCCCTGATTGCCTTTCACGGTATAAACGAACAATGCAGTCGTAACAAAAAACTGGAAATCATTTCCCTGAAGCATAACGAGGCAGCCATCCGGCTGCACTGGAATGCAGGCATGGGGGCTACCCACGACAATTGTATCTACAACCAGGGTATCTTCACGTACATGCCGCAAATCTGGAAGGGGCCCAAGATCAGGCTGCGCGAAGTCTGCTGCTTTTTTGAAGGCGCCAACTTTTGTGAATACGAACTGGATTGGACCGAGAAGAGCCGTATCTTCGCTTTCTTCGACCGTTTGCTGATTCGCAGCAATACCCACAATGAAATTATTTACGAGCTTGAAAAAAACCGCCAACAGATCGAACTGAAATATGAGGAAGCCCGGCGGCTGAACAATGAGCTCAATAAAAAGGTCGCGCAATTGGAAGCTATTCAGGAGACCGGCAAAGCCATCCTGTCTATTCTTGATCTGGATGAACTGCTCACGGTCATTATGCGCTTGCTCTCTTCCACCTGTAAAATCAACCGGGCCGTCATCCTGATGATCAATCGCACGGAAGGGGCTTTGGAGTACTGCCATGGGACTGGTTTTGATCCCACCCCTCTGCAGCGAATCAAAGCGTGTAGAATCAGCCTTGAAAAAAAGGGGCATCTGTTCTCCATCGCCGCGGGTACCCGTAAAGCCCGCTATCTGTCCAAGGTGCAGGAGCCGGACCGGCTCGATAGCGAACTGCTGCTCGCCCTGGAACACCCGGCCGCTCTTTACATCGCACCGCTGAAGACCGGAGCCCGGGTCATTGGTTTAATTGTCATCGACAATTTTGAAAAAGACGGAATCCCCAAAGAAACAAGAGACACGCTGGATATTTTTGCTCCCCAGATCGCCATTGCCATAAAGAATGCCAGGCTCTACAGCAAACTCAGTGAACAGATGCAGGCTCTCAAAAAATCAAACCTGCTCTTGAGCCGTGTTGAAAAATTCTCATTTCTGGGCAACCTGGCCGCCCGCCTGGCCCATGAAATCAAAAACCCAATGACCGCCATCCGCACATTTATTCAAATGCTGCCTGATAAGTTCGACGATACGGAATTTCGGGGTACCTTTCATAAAATTGCACTGGAAGAGACCGAAAGGGTAAACGGATTGATCACGGAACTTCTGGACCTGGTCAATACCGAAGAGTCTCATTTCGAACAAACTGACCTGCATGGGCTTATTGAAAAAATGGTCATGTTGATCTCGCCCCAGAGCAAAGCCCATAGAATTGAAGTGGCAACCCTTCTCTCCAGAGATATTGGCGAAGTGACGCTTGACGCTAAAAAGATGAAACAGGCCATCTTGAACCTCCTGACCAACGCCGTAGAAACAACCCCGGACCGCGGCAAAGTGGAGATTCTCACATCGTTGGCCAACCCAGACAACGGCCAACGCGTCGTAGAAATCGAAATCCGCGACAATGGCCCGGGAATACCTGCTGAAATTGAAGAAAAAATATTCGATCCATACTTTTCAACCAAACATAAAAGCACGCTGCACAAAGGAACTGGCCTGGGGCTTTTTATCGCCCATCAGAATGTCCAGGCCCACGCAGGCACCCTGGAAATTAACCGCGACTATTTCGGCGGCGCTGCTTTTAGAATTTCTATTCCTGAAAACAATGAAAATCGGTGTAATTAAAATCTATCCCGTCCTGGTGCCCCACCCCTTGCGGATAGCTGCCAAAAGGCAGACTGCAGCCACCTCCACAAACATCATTATTGAAATCAGTGATTCAAAAAACAGGGTTCGAGGCTTTGGCGAAGGCTGCCTGCCACCGCAGAAACAACTCTTTCTGGAAGACTGGATAAAGGCCGCCGCGGCATTTTTATCTTTGGATACATTTCCGTGGAACCTTAACAGCATCTATGAAATCCGGGCGTATGTCGACAGCCTGCCGGTATTTTCAAGCCTAAACCCGGTAGTCTGCGCCATAGAAACAGCCCTTCTGGATGTTCTCGGCCGCGGGCAGCAAAAACCCCTGTCAGCTTATTTCCCCAGCCACCATTACACTGGATTCATTAATTATGCAGCGTCAATTCCCCTGTGGTTCAGCAGAAAACAGGCCACCACCGTCTGCCGTTCGGCCAGGCAGCTGGGAATCAAAAAAATCCGTCTGGCTGTGGGCAACCAGCCCATGCAGAATCTGAACCGCCTGGAAACGGTAACCCGCCTGTATAACAACCGCTGCACCCTCAGTTTAGACCCCTGCTGCTCCTGGACACCCGAAATCGCCCGGGCTCACATGCCGCTGCTGGAAAGGTTTCCAGTCTGTTCGCTGGAAGACCCGTTGCCGGTCCACACAAAAGGGGGGGCGGAACTGGCCGCCAGCCTGAAACCCATGGGCATCAAACTCGTGGCCGGCCAAACAGCCGCAACCATTGAAACAGCCGCAGAAATTGTCACCGGTGGTATCCACGACCGGATCAGCGTCCAGTTGTCCCGCAGCGGTGGATTTCACCGTTCGCTCAAATTGATCAACTCTCTCCGACAGGCCGGCTTTGATTATCAAATCGGTTGTCACCCGGTGGAATCCTGCATCCTTTCGGCCGCCGGGCATGTCCTAAATTTACTCTGCCGGGACGCTGTGAACCGTGAAGCCATTTACGCCCGGTTCATGCCAAGACCCAAAACCGGACCGGGTATCTCACTGTTCGGACCAGGCGGTGGGGCCGCACCCTCACAGGGAACCGGCCTGGGCGTAGACGTGAACAGGGAAAGTGTTTCCTGGCTTAAAAAGAATCGCTTTACCGGCAAGCGGACAACGTTGACCATTAAACCGGCGCCCCAGGAACCCTCACACCTCTAACCCTGATATTTCAATTGTTTGAAAGCTCTCCCGCCCCACACACTGGTTTCATCCTTGACGTGCCGGTATCCAACCCGATAAAAGCTATGGACTGTTTCTAAATTGTCTTTTGGCCCAATCTCGGCGTTGGGCGTTCGGTTTCAATCCTCGAAATACTTGAGTATTCCTCCGGTTGAAACCTCGCGGCCGCCTTGACCTTGAACCAAAATCCTAATTAAGAAACAGTCCATGAACTGTTTATTATTTAGCAAAAGGAGGGTTCACCGTGCAAAAATTCGTATTCGTTTTAACCCGTGGCATCGAAGATCCAACCCGTGTGACGCGGTCTTTGCAGCTCGCCAAGGTGGCCAAGGAGCAAGGGCATGAAGTGAGCATATTCATGACGGACGACGCCGTACCCCTGGCCAGGAAAGGCATGATCGACAATGTGGTGGCTCCCACCGGCGATGAGGCCGCCGGCCACCTTTTTTATCTCATCGATAATGATGTGCCCATCTTTCTCTGAATCCCCTGCGCTGAAGCTCGCCAGGTTGGCGAAGCCGATGTATATGAAAAATTCGAGTTTGCCGGGGCCCCCAAACTGTTTGAACTGTGTGAAGATGCCAAGGTGTTAACCTTTTAACGCGTTTTCAACAATTAACTTTGCTTTATGGAATAATGCATGACTACCGCCAGACTGCAATTTCGAACGTTCGCGTATGAGGATGCCCTTTTCTGCCACACCATCCGCAACAGGGCTTTTACGGAACTGTTCGCCCGGGAACTGACACAGGCGGAGATTACCGCCTGTGTCGAGGCCTATGCCCTTTACGACTACATCCGCATGCCCGGGGCCGGAGAATTTTTCATTGCGGAAGAGAGCGGTATTCCCCGGGGCTTTTTCACCTTGAAACACCGCACCCGCAAGCAAGCTGAGATACCGCTCATCTACCTGGATCCGGACCACCTGCGCCAGGGTCTCGGGCGTGAATGTATGCGCTGGCTTGAACGTTGGGTGGCCATGAACTGGCCAGACATTACCCACCTTTTGGTGGATACGGTTATTCCGCGCATCAACGGCCAGTTTTATGAGGCCATGGGCTATACGATCGCCGGCGAAACGGTCTGTCATTTATCCAGCACGGATTTGAAGGCAACCCGGTTCATTAAAGCAATATAGATACAAAATAATCACTTGACAGATACAATGTAGCGATGTTATAGCGGTTCACCATAAGGAAACCACTATGACCCCAGACACTCGCAACCATTGCTTTGCCGGACGCTTCTTTTTTAGCTTTAGATGCGTCCACCCGGTCACGTAGTTCTGTTTCCGTTCGTATTTTCAGGTGCTTAAAAAACAAAAATCCTGATAATTCTCTAAACAGGATATGAATGGATGCGGAAATACCCGGGTGGACCTTTCAGGGTCTGCTCGGGTTTATTTTTCAGGCTTGAACCCGAGAAGAGAGCTTCTCGGGTTTTTTATTTATACCGTTTGCCCCGATACTGGCTCACAATCTTGGCGGTAACAATGAGTCCGGGAGAATTGGGAAACACCCCGGCATGCGGGTGCAAACGCTATTAAAGTTTTCCGCCTTGTTGCTTTCGAGGTTTTTTAAACAGAGTATCCACGTCGTTGCATTTCCTAAAAGCACTTTAAAAACCTGGGATTTTCAATGGACTCCCTTGATAGCGTTTTGCGGGAAATATAGAAAGCAAGTTGAAACCGAAAAGATACAGGTAGCTATGGCTGCCCTATTGGCTCACTCTAAAACGCTATAGGAGGAATCGATGAAACTACAACAGTTATCCGTACCCATTGAAAATGCCCATGGCCGTCTTTTTGACATTACCAACACGCTGGGTGAAGCGGGGATCAACCTGCGGGCCCTTAACCTGGTGGATTCGGGAGATTTTGGCATGTTGCGCATCCTGGTCTCCGACATCGTCGGTGCCCGGCAGGTACTGATGCGTGAACAGATGCCGGCCCGGGTCGATCATGTGGTGGCTGTGCAGATAGAAGACAAACCCGGCCGGTTCGCCGAGCTCCTGAAACTGTTGATGGAAAACGACATCACGGTGAAGTATTCCTATGCGTTTGCCGGCCTGCATTCCGGTAAAGCCGTCATGATTTTCAGGTTTGAAGATAACGATAAAGCCATACACGCCTTGAAAGCCGGCAATGCAACCCTCCTGGATCAAAACGCGTTCGGAATGATTGACTCTCAACCCTGAACCGTAAAGAATCCTGGCGTGGCCGGAAGAGTTTGCCCGGGAAAATGATATCGAACGTGTGGAGATCGACCAGTTGCTGGAAGTATCCGATGTGGTCAGCCTGCATACACCGCTGATGCCGGAGACAACCGGCCTTATTGATCGAAACGCGCTGAAACGCATGAAAAACAGCGCCCTGTTGATCAATACCTCCCGGGGGGAGATCATCAACGAGGAGGACCTTTATCAGGCGTTGAGGGCCGGTGAAATCGCCGGTGCGGGCCTGGATGTTTTCGAGACCGAACCCCCGACCGAATCGAAGCTTCTGAAGCTTGACAACGTGGTCCTGTCACCGCATACGGCCGCATTTACCACCGAGGCCATGAACAGCATGAACGAGGAAGTCGTCAAGCAGCTGATCTGCTGGCTCGAAAACAAAACACCGCGGTTTACCGTGAACGCGAAAAAGGCCGCCTGAACGACGCTGCCCGATTGCAAAACCGATCGGAATGCTGATAATATAGAGCATGTTGCCGTAGACACCCCGCAATCTGGAAAGCATAAACCTATGGCGGCCAGCGGCTGGACCTACCGCATGTTTTATATGCCCGCCGAGCAGCTGCAGGCTGTTGCGGATGGCATGTCACCCCGGCCCGCCGATTTCTCGTTTTTTGAGAAAGGCGTCATCCACGACCGGCCTGCCGCCCCACACCTATCTCATCCAGACGCGGGTTAAAAAAGCCCTGGAAAATATTGCCGCCGGCCGGCAGATTGCCCGGGCAGCCTGCGAAGTCGGCTTTACCGACCAGAGCCGTCTCACACGCCACTTCAAGCGGAAAACCGGGTTTACCCCGGGGCAATACCGCAAGATTGTACAAGCTTCCTGACAGCAAATTGTGTATCTCTAAATAGACTATCAACGCAATGCTCTGTGGGAGCGGCATCTTGCCGCGAAAGGTTTATAGGCATGACACAATACGTTCACGGCTATTCGAAAAATGAATCCACCCGCCTGCAGGAGCAGGCGGATACCCTGGTTGAAATAATTCACGGCGCCGCAGTGTTCCCTCCGGGAGGCCGCATCCTGGAAACGGGTTGCGGCACCGGCGCTCAAACGTTGACGCTGGCCACCAACAATCCCGAATCGACAATAACCGCAGTAGATATCTCGGCAGTATCGATTGAAAAGGCAAAAGCCCGGGTTGCGCACCTGTCCAATGTTAACTTCAAAAAGGGTGACATTTACGACCTGCCCTTTGACCCGGAAAGTTTTGACCATGTCTTTGTCTGTTTCGTCCTTGAACATCTCAACGACCCCGAACGGGCCCTGGCAAACCTGAAAGACGTACTGGTCAAGGGGGGCTCCATAACGGTCGTGGAAGGTGACCACGGTTCGTTCTACTGTCACCCGGAAAGTGCGGCCGTAAAAAGAGTGGTTGCGTGCCTGGTAAAAAGTCAGGCGCTGGCCGGCGGCAATGCCCTCATCGGACGTGAGCTTTATCCGCTGCTGAAAAAGGCTGGATTTCAATCGCCGTCGGTAACACCCAAAATGGTCTACGTGGATTCGTCCCGGCCTGACCTGGTGGAAGGGTTTTCAAAAAATACCTTTACGGCCATGATTGAAGGGGTGCGGGAAAAAGCTCTGGAATCGAGATTGATCGACACTGCAACCTGGGAAGAAGGTATCCGGGGCCTGTACCGGGCCACGGAGGAAGACGGCACCTTTTGCTATACTTTTTTCAGGAGCACAGCTATCAAATATATGCCGTAGGTATCGTAAAACCTGCAACGACTTGATAGGTAGGACATCAGTATTAATCCATCCTGCCTGCATGAGCGCGTGGGTAATGAATCCTGCGCTTAAACTTAAACCCAGGGTGCCGGCTAAACGCCAGATTGCTAAATCCAAACCTATTGTTCCAACACTTAAAAAGAAGATTTCAGGGTCCATTGAAGGGGATGCTATCCAGAAAGCCATCACCGGAGTAGCCATTGTAAGCCTGCTCTGTGGCCTTGCTCTAAACCAAAAGCTACCGTTTGTGAACGGGCACTCAATATGTTTGTTACAATCCAAGACATTTGCGACTATTATGAAGCAAACTTCAAAATAGTCTTGACTATTTTGAAGTTTGCTTCATAATAGCGCCATGGAGCGTTCCCTCGAAACCCAAATCAGGAATGATTTAAAAGAAAAAATCGTCCTTTTATCAGGTCCCCGGCAGGTCGGCAAGACAACCCTGTCAAAACAGTTGATGCCCGCTTATGCATACCTGAATTATGACGCAGCTGCAGACCGAAAGATAATCCGGGCGCAGGAATGGGACCGCGATACCGGGCTGGTAATCTTTGACGAACTCCACAAGATGAAAAACTGGAAGTCGTGGATAAAAGGCATTTATGATACCGAGGGCATCCCGCCCACGATACTCGTCACCGGTTCGGCCCGACTGGATACCTATAAAAAGGGTGGCGAGTCAATGGCTGGTCGCTTTTTTCCTTTTCGGTTGCACCCTTTGACAGTCAAGGAAATCTGTAAATACCTTAATGAAGATTCTGAAACCGCCCTGGATAAACTCCTCAAGGTGGGCGGTTTCCCAGAGCCTTTTTTGAAGGCCCGTGACGCGTTTGCAAAACGCTGGCGCCGGACCCACACAGACATAATTATCCGGGAAGACCTGCTGGACCTGGAAAAAGTCCGGGACATAAAATCCATTGAAATCCTGATTGACCTGCTGAAAGCCCGTGTCGGCTCCACGACCTCGTACACCTCCCTGGCAAACGATCTGCAGGTGTCTGTGCACACCATTAAGCACTGGCTACAGATCCTGGAAAACCTCTATGTCATTTTTCCGGTCCGGCCCTACCATAAAAACATCGCCCGCAGTCTGTTGAAAGAATCGAAGTACTATTTATATGACACGGGTGCCGTTGACGGAGGTATAGGTGCAAGGCTGGAAAACACGGTTGCATGCGCCCTGATGCGTGAGCTTCACCTTCTCGAAGACACAACGGGCTGTCGGGTTGCACTCCATTTTCTAAGAGACAAAGAAAAAAACGAGGTCGACTTTCTGGTGGTCATCGATAAACGGCCGGTCATGATGATTGAAGTCAAGGCAGGGGATGACCGGTTTTCAAAGGCCCTGTTTCGGTTCCACAAGTTTTTGGAACACGCCCGCCCCATCCAGCTCGTTCACAACCTGAGGCAAAAAAAATCAAAAGGTCCGGCCGCCATGCGGCCGGTGCATGAATTCCTGGAAACGCTATCTTTCAGTGACTTTGGATAGCATGTGGGTCAGGTTGCGAGCAAAGCGAGTTACCTGACAGCCTGACTGAACCAACCCCCATTTTGGTCTTCTATCCAAAATGGACAATCCGGATGGTCACCTTCTCACCGGATTTAGTCGTCCCGGGATTTAGCCACAATGCCATGGCAAATCTGGTTGTTGGTCGGCTGTCTCCCACTAAAAGTCAGCCTTTCGTGTGGCCACGCTTGCTGCCGATATGGTTGTATACCCAATCAAAGCTTGGAACATCCTGCAGCCAGAGCACAACTTTGTGCATGTTTCCGGTCGATCGTCGGTTTCCGACCGATCCCGGCCAGGATGCTTTTCATCCAGCCGCTTGTTGAACAATGAATGCTCAGGGCTCGCGCAAAAATAACTTCATATTTTCAAAGCCCAACCATCTCAATCAGCGGCGTTGCTAAAATACGAAATATGCCCGATATTTCTTAATTTTTGCGCCTTGCTGATTGAGCGCTTGAACCCTGAAAATTTGCGAACTTATTTTTGCGCGAACCCTTACCTGGCTATCGATCCCCGAAAACCAGTTTGGCTCCAAAAGCTATAAAAATAATTCCCGCAAGGCCTTCTAACCATTTTTGCATCTGATGATAGCAGTCACTGACTTTATTGGATGAAAATATCAACACAACGAAGGAATACCAGATCAGGGAAATTGCGACCATTGAGGTGACCATCAGTAGGCCCAAAAACATTGCAGGTTCTTTCGGTAAAACTGATGCAAATAGACTTGTAATGAACATAGCCGTTTTGGGATTGGAAAGATTTGTGATCAGTCCCTTCCACCAATTTGAAAAATTGCTTCGAGAATTGTCCTGTCGGACATCCAAAACAGCAATAGATTACCGGTTTGGGTTCTTGATGGCATCGATAATCTGCTCGTCGAATTTGAACCGCAGCTTCATAAAAGGCCCTTCTCCCCTGAAACTGTCGCCGGTCAGGTCCGTTTCAAAATCATCGAAGGTGTATCCCGCGGACAGCCACAGGTTCTGAATCAGGCGGTAGCCGATCTCGGCCGTCCCGCCGAGGTGTAAGCTATAACCGTGCTGGTTCAGGGCCCGGCATTCGGCCCCCACGTCGAATCTGTCGCCGAGATCGTGGAGCACCCGGAAAGAGACGAGATCCGTGTAGAGCTGGTAGGCATCGTCGACGACCCACTTACCCGCGTATCGCCCGGTTAACTGGGTGCCGGCCCCGGCCTGGTAAATCCCTTCAATTGCCGGGATTAAAGAATCGGATCTGAAACCGGTGGATCCCTGGGCATCCTTTTCATGTTTGTACTCGACTTTGGCAAGCGCATTGAATGCATCGGTGTGCCGCGGCCGGTAAGCGAGTCCCAGAAAGACACGGTTGGTGATGTGGCTGCCGTCGTTGCGGATGTCGTCCACAAAAAGGCGCTCCCGTCCAAGCAGCGTATACACATCGTTGAGCTTAAAGGCCATACCCAGTTCAGCCAGATAGGTATCCTTGGTGGCCGCGTCGACTTCATTGCGGTACTCCAGGCGTGATGTCAGTTTAAACCCCTCCAGGGGTAAATACTCTACACCACCGGCAATGGCAAAAGAGTCGGGTTCCGAAGACCTGCGGGTGCCCGACACGTTGCGGAAATGCTCGACCGCCAGGTTGCCGGTAATGGCCTCTCCGAATTGAAATCGGTTTTTCAGGCCGATGACGTTCTGGTTGCGGCTGCCGCTGGCACCATCTTCCAGGCGATACTCATTGAAGGCTACGGTATTGGCGGCCACCTCGGTCTCCACACCGGCCACGGTCCGGGCCTCTTCACGATCTTCATACTTTGACAGTTCTTCCCGAAGGTAAAAACTGGTGTCGGGGTTATAGCGATAGCGGAGCCCGGCCTGGGTCCGCCTGAAATCGCTGCTGGAGACGTCCTGCCGGTGTCCGGCGGTCAGCGACAGGTTTTCCAGCACACTGTAGTCGCCCCCCAGCGTGATGGAAGTAACATCCGGCAGTTTTTCCTCGCTGTTGTCAAAGGGATACCGGCTGGTGGGGCTGGTTGGCTTGACGAACTGGCTGGTACTGGTTTCGTGGGACAGATCACTGAAAATGCGGCCTTTTTTATACCTGTGCTCTCCACCAATCACCGCGCGACTGTAATCCATGTCGTTCAACGTATCGGTCTCGTCAATATAGGTCGCGTATGCCGAGGTTTCCGGATTGAATGCATAATTGGCCCCGAAACCGTAATTTCGAGATCCCCGGAAGACATCCACGGCCGAGGGGTTGTCAAAATAGTCCCCGGCCTGCTGATAATAACCGTTGAGTTTCAACGCGTCCAGCGGCGCGCTTTGGATATCCACGAGCCAGGCATTATCGCTCTGGGGCGTATACATGTTGTTGAGTGTAAACAGGGATTCCGTCTGGGCATATTCCGCCGTAAGGATGGTTTGCCACGGCAGGTGCACGGTGGCATCCGCCCCGATAAGGGAGTAGTCCTCCGCCTCTTTGTCCTCATGGATGGCCGTCACACCGATCACCGTGTCGTCGCGAGGCTGAAAAAAGCCCCGGCCGCCATACAGATAATAACGGTCGCCGGGAGCCCGGCTTTCATAGCTGACCACGATATACACCGGGTTAAAGGACGCATCGCGCCCGGGGATGGGGGCCTTGAACAGGACGGTGCCGTGGTCGTAATCAATCTCGTAATCGGTACCACGGGCCTTGCTTTCCCGCTTCAGAACATGGTCGGTACGGTATCGGTCCCTGGTTTCGATGACTATTTTTTCCGAACCGTTAATGACCGGCTGACGACTCAGGTAATAGTATCCGGACACACCCCGCCCGGGCAGGGTGTCTACCACCTGGGTCTGGTCGGTGTAGCTGCCGTATGCCTTGAATCCGTAGTCGTCTTTGTCGTAGTCTACCTTTACCCCGTTAAATGAGCGCCGATAAGCACTCAGCTTGGCGTCGTTGAGATCGGTGTTGTAGTCCCCGTAAAGTGCGGAGGACTTGTCCTTTTCAAGTTTGACATAGAGCTTGGTCTTGGATTTGGCCTCAAAACCCACCTCGCTTTCGTCACCGTAGAGGGGGTATTTATCTTCGGCATCAGGGTCCGTCTCGCTTTGCCTGAACAGCTCATCCGTCTCCTCCTTGGCCGAATCATAGGCCGCGGTCAGCAGCATGTCATTTAATACACGTCCTTTGGCAAAGACTGCGCCCCGCCCGGTGGCGAAGGTGCCGTCTTCCATCCCGCTGCGTCCTTTCAGATACCGGGTATCGCCGTCGACGGATCCGTGGCCGACGACGATTTCGCCGGAACCGACCACAATCATATCCCGCAGGTGCGGGGAGAAGAAGATCTCTTCTTCCGACCGGATGCCGTTCGCCGCCGCCCGGATCCAGGCCGCACCCGATTCCCGCGGTGCCTGGATGCGCGCGACAGCCACACCGTCACTGCATTTCACCTGGAATCCCTTGCGACCAGGATCCGCATCGGCCTGTGCAAATGACCCCGCAGACACCGACAGGGAGACCAGACCATTAAAGGGCACAACCCGTGATTCCTTATCCAGCAGTTTGAGGGTGACCGCAATGGTGCTGTTGCCATCGGCCGGCACCGAGGCGACATCCGGCAGTATGGCAATGTCGACCGCATGGCCCGCCGTGTGTACGGTAATCTGCTTCTCTCCGCGGTCGTTGCCAAACGGGTCTTTCATCCTGGCCGTGAGGGTGATTTCCCCGGTTTCGTCAATGGGCACACTGATGTATTCGTGAATGGCGATCCGCCTGCGGGGGTCTTCGATACGCCGCCCAATGCGCGCATCGTCGACCTGTTCATCGTTGAGATAAACGGCAACACTGGCGCCCAGGGGATATTTCACGACAATGTCGGTGACGTCATCGGGAATGCGACCGCCGTCGACCGGGAAGATGAAATCCAGGTCCGGCGTCATGTCAGCGATTTGGTCTTCAAGCGCTGCTTCACTTTGCCCGGTTGCGGGGTCCTGCAGCCCTGGCTTGGCCGCCGCACCGTTGGCCGAAAGGTTGCCGCCGGAACCCGGATCGGGTATCGACCGGCGCAGCGCGAAATTCGCCTTGACCATGCCGCCCCGGTCGATGGTGACGAATTGGGAGTTGCCCTGGCCAAGAAAACGGTTGGAAACCGGCACGGGTACCAGAACGGGAGGCAGGCTGGCCTCATCGAGCCGCAGTACCCGCGCGCCGGCGGCCACTTCGGGAATGGAATATTTCCCGTGCTGGTCCGTGATCACCCGAGTACCGTCATCCAGGAAAAGCACGACCCCGGCAATGCCCGGCTCAGTGCTGCTCTCCACGGGAGAATTCCCCTCCGCATCGTTTTCCATAAGAACCGCCGCGCCGTTCTGGATACCGTCGCCGTTGGCATCCAGGAAGACTTTACCGATAATGAGCCCCCTGGAGGTGAACACGCCCTCGTTGATAGAAATTGTAGCGGTCGCCTGGTTCGACGTCACGGGCACCCCGACGCTCACGCCGTCGGCATAGGCAATATTCGTGTTGTCCCCCATGGCCGCGGTGGCGCCAATGGTGGTGACATATTGGAGGGTGACCGCTGAGCCGACAGCCACGGTTCCCACCGGCCAGGCCAGGGTGCGGGTTCCGGCCGCCGTTGGATCGGCAACCAGTGTGCCGTTCAACCGGCTGGAGCCCGTCACATAGTTGAATCCCGGGGGCAGCGTGTCCAGAATCCGCAGGGCATCTACCGGGGATACGCCATTGTTGCTGATGACGATCTCGTATCGAACGACATCACCGATGGCAGCCCCACTGGTGCCGGCTGTTTTGGTGGCCTGGAGCGACCCCACCGGCGGATCCGCCGGAAGGTCGAGATGCAGGGGCGGGTCGCCCACGGAGAGGGTGAAGCGCTCACCCCTGGAGCCCACGCCGATGGTAAAACCCGGCGGCAGGGTCGCATCGGGCACGACGGAGGGAAACGTATGCACAGTGCTCGGTACCACATCGAGAAAATAGGTGCCCGGGGGTACCAGCGGGAACTGGTATTTGCCGTCGGCACCGGTGGTGACCGGATTGGCCTGTCCGGCGGGCCAGAGCGGGTGCTGGTCAGCCGGTATGTCGTTACCCGGCGCCTGCTCCCAGTAGAGCGTCACAACCGTGCCGGCCACCGGGGCCCCCGACACCGAATCGAAGACCGTCCCGAACGGGTCGATGAGGACGGCGGCCACGTTTATGGGCGTCTCATCGTCAATGTCTACATAGGTGGCCTTTACCACCGAGTCCTGGGTAACGCTCAGCTGACCGTCATTGGCAACTGCGGGAGCGCCGGTAGTGGGGATGCAGTTTTGGAAGATGCCGGTGTCCACATGGGTTTCCGTCAAGGTGACCGATTCCAGATCCCCACTGTCTGCATGGGTCAGGATCAATTTGACCGCTTCGGCCAGGGCCGGATCGGTGTTCCGGTCGGCATCGTCCACCTGGAGACACATGGTGTCGCCGATTTTGTAGCTGACAGCCGGATTCCAGGACGTGTCGTAGAAGGTAATCTCTCCCACGGTGCGCGCCCGCACCAGGGTCGTGACGATGGGTGTCTCGCGGATGGTCGTACCAACGATAACGCTGGCCTTGTTTAAAATATGCGTACCGGGTGTGACATCGGTATCCACCAAAACCGACAGGGTCACCGTCTTTACGGTGCCAGCCGCCACCAGGGGCAGGGACCACACCACGGTGTCACCGCTGAGGGTGCCGCCGTCGCTGGCGCTGACAAAGGTCGTTTTGGCGGGAATGGTGTCCCGGATGGTCACACCGTTGAAATCTGTCGTCCCGTCATTGGATACACTTATCGTGTAGACGATGTTGTTTTTGGCGTAGACGGGGTTGGGGGTACCGTTTTTGAAAACGGTCATGGCCGGTGCCGTGCCGGCTGAAAAAACTGTATTGACGAACGTATTGGAAACCACCGGGGCCAGCTCGTTGCTGGTCATGGTGGCCACGTTGGAAATCTGGTCACCGTCCTGAGCGGCATTGGATACAACGACCTGAAATCCCACCGCACCGCTGCCTGCGACCGGCACGGTGCCTGTATTCCAGATCACCGTACGGCCCACCAGGACGCCGTCGCCCGTGATGGAACCGGGCTGCAGGGAGGTGCCGCTGGGCAGTTGATCCCTGATGATGACATTGGTAGCCGGCTGGTTGCCGCTATTCTGGTATTGCAATGCGTAGGTTAAAGTTCCACCGGGGGGTACACTGCTCGCCAGGCCGGATTTAACCAGGGCCAGGTTGGGGCCCTGACCGACTGTGGACGTAATACTCGCCGAGTGGGAACCGTCGGGTGAGTCGATGCGGACCGTGTTGGGTATCTGCGTGCCCGGCCCGATGACATTGGGGTCGCCGGGTGGATAATCAGCAGGTGTCTTGACGCGGGCGGTGATGGTGACGACGCCGCCGTCTTTGGCATTCAGCGTCCCGAGATTCCAGGTGACCACCCCGCCGCCGGCCGGATCGGCCACGAACTGTCCGTTGTCGGAAGCCGATTCGAAAGCGAGATAAGCTGACAGGGTATCTTTGACGGTGACGCTGGAAGTAGCGACGTTGCCGGTATTCTGGTAGTTGATCGTATAGACAAGCTGCGCGCCCATCTCTACGGGATCGGTGCTCCCCAACTTGAGGATGCGCAGCAGTGGCCCGGTGGTAACAACGGTGTTTGCCGACGCCACACTGCCCGGGGTTGAGGGCAGCAGGTTTCCGTTGGGATCGTGAGCGAAAACCGCGGCCTTGCTTTTGATGACGGTACCGGGCGGGGGACTGCCGGCGCCGGCCGCAGCCGTCCACAAAAGGACGACCAGCAAACACGACGCCAGCAGTTTCATGACCAGCGATGTCATTGTCAATGCACGATTCACGATCTTCATTCACTCCCCGATCAACGGGTTGCGGGTTTTCTAATCCACGGTGACCTGGAACCTCAGGATAAAGCTGCCGCCGGCGCCCACCGTGGGCGAGTTGGCAATCACCGTATTGGCGTCCGGATCGAAATGGGCCCCGTCGCCGTCGTTGGCATCGGTCCGCGGTGTCAGGTTGCCGAGACTGTCCCCGGTTTCAATGGAACCGGCCACATAGGTGGTGAACTGCGGAATGAGGTCGGCGATGATGATGTTGGTGGCCACCCCCGATCCGTTGTTGGTGGCTGTCGAGGTATAGGTGATGGTCTCCCCGGGCGCCGCTGTGGTTTTGTCGGCCTCCTTGCTCAGGTCCATCACCGGCGCGGTCACCGTGGTGACAAGGTTGCCGCTGGTATCCGAAATGGCGCTGTCGACTGATGAGGTGCCGGTCACCACCTGGGTATCGGCAATGCCGTTGTTGGTGCCGACCGGAATTGTGGCTACCGACAGGATGGCGATATTGTCGCCGGGCCCGAGCGGTCCGGTATCCGGTTTGCCGCTGCCGTTGGTGTCTTGCAGCAGGGAGTCCCCTTCATCCAGGTCACCGTCGCCATTCACGTCCCGCCATAGCGCCCAGGTCCATCCGGCGGTGGAGGTGGTGGTCATGTCGATGGTGTCCGGTGCGTTGCCGGCATTGGCCACCGTCAGGGGGAAGACGATCTGGTCGCCCGGATCCCCGACCCGGGAAGTCACACCCGGTGTGACCCGCACTCCGGCCTGGCCGTCCACATCGAAGGTCACGGTATTTGAATCCAGGGTCGGCTGGGGGTTGCCCGCAACCGCGTAGTCCAGCTTGGCCACATTGTCGATATCCGTCCCGGCCGCAACCCCGTTATTGATCTGTGTCCGGAAATAGACAACGCCGGAATCACCGGGAGCGCCGTCGCCCCATTGGTAGGTGACCGCCCCGGCTGTGGTGATGTCAAAGTCCGCCCCATCGCCATCATTGGCATCTGTGAGCGGGGTGGCGGTATCGTAGCTGCCGCCGACCGGGCCAAAACGCATACTGCCGGGTGCGTAGGTTGTATTGGTTGGCATCTGGTCGGTGACCACAACGCTCTGGGCGGTGGTCGAACCGGAATTGGCACCGGTCACAATGTAGGTGACAATGTCGCCGGGTTTTCTACCGGCCGCCGTGTCCACCTGCTTGTTCAGGTTCATGACCGCGTCTTCCACACTCACGGTGTAGACCCCGGCATCCGTTACGGTGCCATCGAAGGTCGAGGTTGCCGTAAAGGTTGTGTCGTCCGTGGTCGCGTTGGCCGTACCGGCGGGGATGTCCACCCGCACGATGACATCCAGAGAACCGTCGGCCGGCAGGTCGCCGGTATCCGTGATAACCGTTGTCTCGGTTACATCCAGGATGCCGTCGACGTTGTCATCTTTTATGATGGAGGTCGTCCAGCCGGCGGCGGATACGGCGGTAAGAGCAAAACTGTCCGTTCCGTTGCCGGTGTTGGTAACGTTTGCCGCGAAGTCGACCTGGGTACCCTGGGCTCCGGTCTTCGTGGCGGTATCCGGCGTTACCGAGACGCCCCCAACCTGGGTCACCGTAGTGGTGACGCTGTTGGACACAACCCGCGGTAAATTGTTGCCGTTGGCGTCCTGGTAATCTGCGGTTGCCCGATTGGTGATGGCAGTACCGGCCGGTGTTCCGGCAGCGGTGGCCACCGCAGACGACAATAATACGGCGATGATACCCAGTGTGAACGTGGTGACAAGTTTGCGCATGAGACATCCCTCCAGGTTGGCGAGCCCTCCATGGGGCCGCGGGTAAGGTTTTTTTCCGGTATCTACCGGACCTGAAAAAAGTTGACGAAATCGCTGGTTCATTGTTCTTCTCCTTTTCTATGAAAAACGGTGGTGGTGAATATTTGCCGGCTGCAAGAGCCGTTTGATGGAAAAGTTGGCTGCGAAGGCACGCGGGTGCGCCCTCCCTCAGGTATCAGGCTGGCAATATAAAAGCGGGTATTGTTGGCTACGTATGTACGACCGCCCATCACTGGACGAGCACCTTGAACCACAGAGTTCCGGAACTACCGGGGAGTACGGGTTTGGTGATCCGCCAGCGGAGGTGGGTGTATTTGTCGGCGCTGGCCGTTTCTTCGACCACAGAGCCATCGGCCCGGGTCACCTTGATTTTGGCCGGTGCCGGTTGGAAGAAATGACCGCCGTCCACGCTGAAGGTGATGTTGGCGTCACCGCCGCCGGCACTGTCCAGCAGGTAGACCGTGCCCTCGGGTACCGGGTCGACGATGGCGGCATTGATCGCCTGGGCATCCCCCTTGTTGGCGTATGTGATGGTGTACACGATCAGATCTCCTTTGTGACTGTTTTCAGCCGGATTCCGCTGTACTGTCTTTTTGCCACCCTGGGTGACGGTCACCTCTTTTTCTGCGGAAATGGTGATCTCCAGCTTCGGCTTGCCATTGTCGGCAAAGGCGACCGCGGGCACCGCTAACAGGATGAGGCCGGCGAGAAAGCAAGCAACGCCTTGCAAGCGCGTGATCAATGTGGTCTTCATGAGTCCTCCTTGGTTCAGTTTATGGTGACGCGATAATAAACGAATCCTTCATCACTGCCGGAACCGGTATTCCCGTCGGAAGGCGGTACGGCATCGATGCGGAATAAGACTGTGTCGCCCTGGATTTCCCCTTCGTCATCGCCAGGGTCGTCCGTGAGGGGGCGGGCGGTATCATAGGTAGAATCAGCATCCCCGATTCGCAGGCTGCCGGGCAGATAGGTGGTGAAAAGCGGCATGGTCGACAGGATGTGAAGTTGACGGGCCAGCCCGTCGCCGCTGTTGTGATAGCGCACCGCATAGGTGAGGACCTCACCGGGCGTGGCCGTGGATTTATCCGTGGATTTGGCGATCTTCATCAAGGGAGCCGTAACGGTCACCGGGGCGGTGTCGTCGCTGATAAATTCGGGAAAGTTGCCCCCCTGGATGGTGAACCGGTTGTAAAAAGTGCCGGTTGTAGTGCCTGCCGTAACCTGAAATTGGAGCGCCTGTGAGGAGGCCGAGGCGACACTGAGATCTGACCAGGTAAGCACCTGCCCGTCAACCTCAGGATCATCGGTCGTCAACCCGGAAGAACTCCCCGGCACATAGGCAAACCCTTCGGGCAGCGTGTCGACAATGCGGTCGACGGATGCGTCATAGGGCCCTGAATTGGTGACGGTGAGAGAATAGGTGATCGTCCCGCCGGAAGCGGTGGATGCAGGCGCCGCCGATTTGGCGCCTGCCACGGTGGTGTTCTCCCCACCGATGGGCAGCCAATTGTTCGTACCCACACCGACCATGGTGTCGATACCCTCGACGTCGCTGGGGTCATTGTGATCATGGAAATAAAGTTTACTCTTGTCCAAACCGGTGGAACGACGGCTCCACACGCGCACCATCAACTGTGCAGGATTGCCAAGAGTCGAGCGTTTGACGGCCACCTGAAAATTTTTATTGGTAACCCGCCCCCAAACCCGGTCGGCGTTTTGAGAAACACTGTTTTCATACCCATCACCTTCAAATCCGCCGCGGTCGGAATGCAGGGGCTGGAAGCCACCCACATCGTTGTTGGCATCGTGGTACATTTCGTAGCCGCCTTCTTCATAGGCGTCGACCCACCGTTTACTGTTAAACTCTTTTTTCTGATAAAGACCGACATAATAGTCAGCACGATTGGATTCCGTGCTGGAATCGACGTCGAATTCGAGGACGATCTGGTTGCCTTCGGAGTGGTTGGGGTTGTAGTCACCCAAAAAATCGACTTCAACGTAGATGTACGCCTCATCGTCTCCGCCCAGGGTGACCGCGATGTCGGCCGTACTGGCCTTATTCTCGCCATAATCCAGGTCTTCATAAATATCGGCGGTATAACTCGAACACCCGGGGGAGCCCTGATCGGAGGCCCCAAAGCAGTCTGACCTGGAGCTACTCCAACTCCAGTTTTCATCCGGAGCCCCCACCGCAGGCTGAACAAAGATAAGGGATGGCAGTGAAAAAAACAGCAAAATAAGCAGCCAGCGTGAAAAATGGGTGATTGCTGCGGGCGATGCTAAGTTCGAAACTGATAGGAATAAAGCATTAGGTGGGATGCAAAGGCATTTTTTTTGAAATAGCGACGTCAACAAAATAGATATTTTGTTCATTCCCGTGCCTGATGAGATAGAGGTAGTACAATGAAGCTCCAGGATATCGTCCGGCTTGTTGCCGGCACTGGTGTAATTCCCGGTATCTGCTACAGCAATGAAAGATCTTATGAATTTTATAGTATATTCAACCAGAATAGTCGATATGCGGCTCCATTTCAACCCCAGGATGATTAGGGTGTGAAGGACTGGAAACCATCAATAATGATCAGCGCACAAGCCGCCCCTGATCCTCGATCTTCGTCAGCGGCATATCATAAAACCCAACACCTCCGTCTTTATCCGCTGCTGAAAAAGGCCGGATTTCAATCACCGTCGGTAACACCCAAAATGGTCTACGTGGATTCGTCCCGGCCTGACCTGGTGGAAGGGTTTTCAAAAAATACCTTCACAGCCATGATCGAAGGGGTGCGGGAAAAGGCTCTGGAATCGAGATTGATCGACAAAGCGACCTGGGAAGAAGGTATCCGGGGCCTGTACCGGGCCACGGAGACAGACGGTACATTTTGTTATACTTTTTTCAAAGGCACAGCAATTAAATAGTGTGACATGCTTACATTAAACGTTTCGTTGCGCTCTCAACGCCGTGGAATGGGCATAAAATGACTGCCAAAAGGGTAGAGCAGGCGCCCGAAGCCGTCCCCTCCTGGTACGACATGGTTCCGGACAGCCCGTTCATCCAGTCAATCTACCAGGAACAATTGACCCCTATGGTAAATTTTTCGCTTTTATTCAGTGTTCGTGGTGATTGCAGTATCTTTCTAACCAACAATGACGGCACCGTTGAAATTACCAGCGAACTGGATTATCGCGCCCAAAACGACGCCAAACACATATTTGGATTCGATGAAGATCATGCCACTGTTTTAACAAGCCCGACTGTTTTGGAGCATTGCAATCGAATACTAAATTTAGATTTGAAAGGTCCGATGCGCTGAGAGGTTCACGTCCGTGTCTGTGAGCGCGCGGGGGGAAGGTTCCCTTGGGAGAACTACCTATAATACTACGTTGCAGATACGGCCGGGGTCTCCACGGCTTCCTCGTCGTCCACCATCACAGCCGCTTGCTGGACGCTGCTGGACGCCTGATCGTCAAGAATTTTCATGAGCCGCCCCCTTTCACGGTCAAGAGACGCTTTGACGATATCCAACTCGGACACTTCCGGGGTGACGAGTTTTTCATCCAGGGCGGAGCTCAGTTCCATTTCGCTGACCAAAAACGCTCTCAGGGGTCGCCCTCCTTTGCCAGCATCTCCTGAGATGCCACGACGTCTCCCGTTACCAAAGCGTCTTTTTTATGTAGCGCTTTCAGCTGGTCGCGAAGCTTATTTAATTCATTTTCCGCTTTTTTAATCTTTTTATTCAGGTTGTTCATATCCGTTTTCAGCGCCGTGACGGTGACGCCATCAGCCTTGGCTTTCTCCGCCCTGGAGTTGATAATATGATGTTGGTAACAAGATCCACATTACCGGGAATTTCGAAATTGGCCACCAGATCCCCCATCTCTTAGTGGTGCCCAGGGGCTCTGTCTCTTTATATTGCTGCAACATGTAACGCGTCATTTCCGTGACGACCTTGTTGAGAGAATCAATGCCCTCCATTTGCGCGATTTCAAATTCTCCAGCAAATTGAACTCGAGTCGTTCCGGATGTTCACTGGCGTTATCCAGCATTGTGATGATACTACTGGTTTTCAGAGATTGCGGGGTGTGTTTCTGATTTTTCAAGTCGAACATAGCGGGTGCTAAACCGGTCACCCCGGGGGTAGTATTCTATCATGCGTTTACCGCCTTCCTCTTCAGCAAGAAACAGGCGGACCTCTTCAAACAGAAATGCCAGCTCTGTTTTTGAGCAGGTGGGCAGATACGCCCGCAGTACCCGGGGATCGTAGTAGCGAAAATAAAATTTTTCATCCGCTTCGGTCTTGACCATCAAAAACCGGCGGAAATGGCGGGCAAGGATGCTGAAAGTGGCTGTGGAACCCAGAAAAATCCCCCAACTGTTGCCCCACCCCCGGCTGACCACCCATTTTGTGAAAAGATCACCGGGGCGGAGTTCCACCAGGTAGGGGGCGGCCATGGCCAGAACGTGCGGCAGGCGTCCGCCAAAAATGAGCTTGTGCGCCAGGAAGAGGCATTTGTGATTGACACTGTATTCTTTCAGGGCCGGATAGATCTTTTCACTCCGGGCCCCATCCAGAATCGCGTAGAATTTCAGGCCGGCCTGTTCTGCGGTATAGCCCCAGAGGTGGTTGAGAATTCTATCGGTGTAGAGATAACCATCCAGTGTTGTTGTCATCTGTGCATTCCATCAGGTACCATAGTCATCATCTTAAAGATCGCGAACTTAATAACTTGCACGATATTACTTGTCTTGACAGTTGTAACGGCGCCCGCCCGGGACACTTCAAGTGCCCGCTCAGACCTCGCAAAAGTGAGATCCGTCCTGCGAGGCCTGCCTGAACATCTCCGCCTGGGCTGCGGCCAGGGGATCGGGCGGTGGCGGCGGATCGGGTGGCGGTGGCGGCGGCGGTGCCTCCCCCCGGGAGGCTGCCTGCACGGCTCAGGCCTCACAGAAATGCGATCCTGTTTCAGCGGCCTGCCTGAGTGACTGGGCCTGGGCGGCCGCAACCGCAAGCGATGGCCCCGGGAGCGGCGGCGGCCCGGAAACCGGTGCGGGCGGCGGTGGGGAAGAAGCCGCGGCTGATGTCGGCTGTGCGGCTGCCGGGGCATATCCGCTCCCGCGGGTTCCGGGCGGGAATCGGTCGTGCCGGGCCGCCACACACAACTGGCCGGAAACAAATCGTCGGGCCAGTTGTTCGATCACCTCATAATCGGTCAATCCGGCTGGTGTGCGGCCGCTAAGGTCGTTGGCCAGCACCTCTCGCAAGGCGGTCATATTGGCCCGGTCGAGCAGAAAACCACGTAAAAAATGGAGCGCATCAAAGTAACTGTAAAACTCTCTTGGCGCTTCTGGATACGGGTTCGCATGCCGGCTTCTGATTTCAAACACAACCGGTCCCTTTAGCAAGAACTTCTTCATGGCCACTCCCTGTTCAATTTCAGCATTGGAATCCAGATCTGCCGCACCATATCCAACAGTGCTATCAAATCCGGCAATTGGGGCCGGTGGCTGGAAACTCAACCAGTGCTTACAAATTGTTTAGCTATTTCAAACGGTTCATGCTTTTTACATGGAAAGTGTGCATACCTGCTACATACCACATCTCAATCAGGGTTGCAAAAGTGCGCGCCCTTGATAGCCAAAATCAGGATCAGTGGGCAAAATGGATTACCTTTCTCAGGACCCGTCCCGGGGTCAAGATTATGACATTACCAACTAGGACCGCCACCATGCCGGCCAGTGCGGGCAGGGTCCAGACATAGCCCTCAAAAACCCAGGAAAGCAACATCGCCAGAATCGGGCTCAACGTTGCACAATAAGCCGCGTAGTCGGCGCCAATCCGATTCACCAGGGAAAAATAGCAGCCAAAAGCAATCACCGAAGCAAAAACCGACAGGTAGAAAAGGGGGCCCAGATAGCCCCAGGAAGTATCAATAACCAGACGGCCGCCCAGCAAAAAATGCAGCAAGAAGGTGAACCCCGCCCCGTAGGCCATACCGAATGCGTTGGCCTGGGCCACAGGAATACCACTGTCACCATTTTTCACGGCCCTCAAATTTCCCAACGAAGATAAATAGGCCGCGGCGATACCCAGCAACAGCCCCCTGGCGCCGCCCGTAAGACTGAAGGAAAGAATCTCATTTTTGAAAACCAGGCAAAGCCCGGCCAACCCGATTAAGCCGCCAAACAGGGCCCGGGGGCGAACAGGCCGGCCCAGAAAAAGGCGCAGGTTGACAATATTCATCGCCTGGAGCAGTGAAAAAACGATGGCCAGCAGACCGCTGGCAATGTAAAGGCTGGCCTGGTAACAGAGTATATACCCGCAGCAGAAAATCAGAACACCATAAAGAGCCATGTAAAATTGCTTCCGGGCTGAAAACCGCAGGGAACGCCCGGAAACGAGACAAAAAACAAACAGGATGGTTGCGGCCAGGCTGAAGCGGTAGGCCACCGACAGCACGGGCGGCACCTGGGTTAGCTGGAACTTGATAACCAGCCAGCTGCAGCCCCAGACAAGCACCGCAGAAACATATAGCAATAGGTTTAACATCATTGGGCCGCCTGCCAGGTTCTCTTATTAAGACGGATTCCTGGCCGGGCGCCCTTAAACCGGGCTGCTCGGCGCAGGGGCTTGCCATCCCCAGACGAGAATGATAGTCTTGAAAAAATGCAGCTCGCTGTTCAAGCCATCAATCATCCAGACCGGCTTCAGACAAGTCCGGTACTTTAGGTTGCCGTCATTGGAATTGCAAGCATAGAAGCCCAGGCTAAAAAAGGATGTTGGCTCAAGGGCATGTGATCCAGAGCGAAAACCTGAAGCAGGTTTGCATAATTTCGGCAGGTTACGATAGTTGCCAGTGCCTGGCTTGACCGTAGGCCTGTTTACTTGTGCAGCAGTCAGCCTACCCAGTGAAACAGGAACAAGGTGATGCTCGAACTTCTTGCGGTCCTGTACCCATATTTGATTCTCCTCTACTGCACGGATTGCCTGGTTTACATTGAAAAACAACAAATTGCCTTTATCCATAAACTTGGCCGAAGGTTCTATAAGGTAAAGGCAGGCATCCATTTTGCCGGCTTTTTACCAGGCTCGCGGATCTTCATCACCGGCCATAGGCCCTATTGTCTGACCCGCAGCGGGATGTATCTGCTGTCACGGCAACGGATCGCCCCGGCGGACCGAACGTATCCCGAGAATTACGATTTGTTCCCTTATGCGGCCATGGACACTTTCGCAGCTGAGGGCGCCGCGGTTATCCTGAATAACTCGGTGACGATTAGCACCAGCTGTCAGGCTGAGGCCCGGCTGTTGGCCCGGCTATTGGAAGATCTTAAAACTACCGACTATGCTCACCGGCTGGCACTAATTGAAGGGTTTATGCAAAAGAGCTCGGACCTGGCCGCCATCAAAACTGAATGCTGCCGGTTGACTCAGAAAACCAGGGTCTTAAACCTGCTCAGTTTCCTGCTGTTTGCGTGCTTTTTCGTTATGATACCGGTCATTCTCTATCTATGGCCCGTGCCCATGTCCTTTTTTAATGGCCTTGGGGCCCTTATGCTCATACTTTACACTGCTATCCGGTGAGTTCTCTGGAAACAGGCCTGATCGCCCCTAAAAACGGGGACCCCTGGTATATCGTTTTTGAGTATGACCCAGTGGGTTATGTCAAAGATGACGAAAAGAAAAACCTGGATGCGGATGCTATTTTTAAAAGTATCAAAGAGGCTACCGAGCATTCCAACCAGCAGCGTGCCCAACAGGGCTTTACCCCGGTCAACCTGGTCGGGTGGCAGATCAAGCCGCACTACGATGAATCGCCCCACAACCTGGTCTGGGCCCTGCTCGGCGAAGAAGAGGGGGAAAGGATCGTAAATTACAATACCCGCCTGCTGGGACGCGGCGGTTATATGTCGGTTGTACTGGTCACTGGACTGGATACATTTGAATCCCTGATTGGCAATGTGAACACGATTCTGGATGGCTTTGAGTACCAACACGGAAAGTCTTATGCCGAGTATGTAAAGGGTGACAAGATTGCCAAAATCGGCCTCACAGCCCTGGTCGCCGGCGGTGCGGCGGCGGCCGCTTCAAAATTCGGTATATTTAAAATGCTGGCGAAAGGGGGCAAGGTGGTTATCATCGCCCTGCTGGCTTTCATTTCCGCTATCTGGGCCGCCGTCAAGGCCCTTTTCGGCGCCCGTTCAAAAAAATCGGAACCCTCCGGCACTCCGGCCCAGGCCCAGGCCCTGCAGCCGCCCGCCCCTAAAAAATCAATGGCCGACAAAGTAGCCGACCTGGTCGCCGCCGGCCGGGATGAGGATGCCCTGATCCTCATTCGGGCGGGAACCCGGGGCAAAATAGAGGATGTGGATCTGGCGGGTGTCTATTATGACCTGCTTAAGAAGAGTCAGCAGGTCTCTGAAGGCCTCAAGCATGCCATCGTTTACCTGGATCTTCTGGTCGCAGAAAATGAAAAAGAGACGGCCTGCGAGATCTACAGCTAATGCAAAGGTCTGGACGGAACGTTCCAGCCAAATCCAGGCTGCCTGGTTAAAATTGCCCAGTGGCTGCTGAAAAAATTTCCGGACAACCCCAATGCGCATATGGCCCGAAAGTATATAACAGGGAAGCGTTAAATGGGCACCCGGAGGGGATTCCAACATTCCCCCGGGATGGTTAGGCCGTACTATTTTTTTAACACCGGTTTTGCTCTGTGCTTTTCCTGGATGAACGCATCCAGGCGGTCATACCAGGCATCCTGCGCTTCCCTGGGTTCGTAGAAAAGAAAGCGTCCGAGGGCTCGCTGAACGGCCATCATGTCGATCAAAAAATCGTAAATGGCATTCACCGCCCGCTGGTCCGCGGTCAGGGCCTGGTTCTGGGCATCGAGCAGGTCGATGATCGACTTGGTTCCCCGGGTGTAATTTTCGGTGATCAGGTCCAGGTTCAGGTGCGCCGCCCGGGTGGCATCCTTCGAAAACTCGATGCTGGGGAAAGAGGCCCGGACCAGGTGTACGGCATTGTAAATCCGCTCTTCGATACGCTGTTCGGTAGAACTGCGCGCAAGTTTCAAACCGCTCAACTCTTCCCGGGTCCTGCTCAGGGCGGCCGTCTTACGGCCACTGGTGAACAGGGGGATGGAACCGGAGACCCCCGCGGTCCAGAGGGTGCTGTCCGCCGTAGACCCTGCTGGCCGGTCGCTGCCGGCGCCTGCTCTGCTGAACTCCTCGGTCACATCCCCGGCCAGTTCAAAGGTGGGCAGCCAAAAATTGCGTTTGGATGCCACTAATGATCTTTGCCGTGCTTCAATGGCTGCGTCCAGTTGTTTGATCTCCGGTGAATCCGCCAGGCCTTCAACAATCAAAAAATCCCGCATCTCATTCAGGGTTTTCGGGTTTTCCAGGTAGCGATGGGGGCGTGGTGATCCGATGGTGGTCAATGGATCGGCATAGTCGATCTCTTCCGGTATAAACCGGGCTGACAGAGGCCGGTTGAGGACACGGTTGGCGGCGTTGATCGCATCCAGGCTGGCGGACTCGGCCAGCAGGACAAACTGCTTGCTGTCGGCAATCTGGCTTTCCCAGCGATAGACCTCTTCCGGGCCGGCCACACCGGTCGACACCCGCACCCGGGCACGCTCCAGGTTGGCCCGGGTCAGCTTCAGGTTCTCCTTTTGGATTTGCTCGATGCTTTTCACCCGCAGTACATTCAGATACGTAACAGCCGCCAGCTGCATGATGTCAAGTCTGGCCGTGGCCAGTTCCTCAATCCTCAAATTCTGCAAATGCTTTTCAATCTCGTACCCGGCCCAGGTCTTTTCAGAGTAGATCAGTTGACTGGCCGTAGCCGAGCCGGTCCACAGGCGCTCGGGAAAAATCCCGAAAGAAGATTCGGCCCGGTCCTTGTCTATGACCCTGGCTTGAGAGCTGATGCCTATCTGGGGCAGCAGCCCGCTGCGGCGCTCCTTCACCGATTCTTCTCCAGCCGTGACTTTTTTGCCGGCCGCCGCCAGGTCCAGATTAACGGCCAGGGCTTCTTTGACAGCTTCATACAGGGTGATTCGCTGGTCACGGTCGCCCACGGCCTCATTGAGCAATTCCGCTTCTGCCAGGACCCGCCAGCTCGGAAAAACCCCTATGGCTCTGGCCGTGGCCATGTTTATAGTAAGGGCTTCGCCTTCACTGAACGCGGTGGAGAGCTTGCCGGCCTCTTCACCCCGCATGATCTCGTAGGTATTGATGGCCACATTCCGGGCCAGCTGCAGTCTGGCAGAACTTGGCACGACCGTTGCCAGTATCCCGACAGACACTTCCTCGTTATCGGTCAACGTCGCGCTGGGCAAGCGCCGCTCTATCAGTCCAGCCACCAGTTTTTCAAATTCCACGGGTGTAAACCTTGGCAGGCGAGTAGTTAAAACCGCATCCACACCAGGTGGTATTCGGTGCAGGGCTTCTTCGGCGGATGTTTCAACCCGGATTAGTTCAATTCGGATCTGCGCTTTGCGAGCAACGGGTCCCACCAACTGCTGCAGCTTCGGAATAGACTCAATCGCGAACTTATCCACCAAAACGGCCAGGCGTCTAAAGGGGACCACCTCCTGGAATCGCTTGATACCGCTATCGAAGCTGCGATACGTGTTGATGTAGCTCAAATTGCGGATGCCGCTAGCGCCACTTTTTTCGGGCAGTTGCTGAAGTTCAGCATCGATTACCAGGGGCGCGATAACCGGTTTTTTCAAGTTACGCCGTTTGCAGATCTCATTGGTAACCACCTCTCCCAATGCAATCACGATATCCACCTTGGGATCCGCGAGCAGGCGATCGATGGCCCGGTTGACACTCACCAGGGCCCAGCCGCCGTCGAGCTGTTTGTCTTCGGGAAACTGAACGTTAAACTCGCTGCTGGCCATGGAAGTAATTTCGCTTTGATAGAGCGCAACGCTCTCCTGGTATCGGGCCAGGGGCCCATCGGTGATAACGCCGACTCGATACGTTTTCTTCGCGGCAAGGACATTGCCGGTTGACACCGCAAGTAGTATGACCAACAGCAACACGGCTGCTTTCAGCATTAGCCTGGCACTCATCAAAGGTCTCCTTGTTATTATTACGGGTTCTTCTCCAATTTAGCTGGAGAAGAGGGTTCGAGGATTCAAGGGGTCAAGGGTTCAAACGTCTGTTTTTCAACCATTTTATCAATACCTTAAGCATCCTTTCCCCTTAGCTGTAATACCTGACCGTATCGATCTTGTTTTAAGAATTTTCCAGTTATCCTGCAAATGTCTATACAAAGTTCGTATGACTTTCACCAGATTTTTAAACCTTTAGCATTTTTATCCGCCTGTTCTATGGCGGATCACTCGAGCCCTTGAATCCTGGACCCCTTGACCCCTCTGGGATAACGCCTGTTCAATTGGAGATGATCCTTATTGCGTTACCCGTCATGACTTCTACACCGCGCTTTCTTCAAACGGAATCCTAAAAAAAGTGGCGTACAAAACCGGCACAACCACGAGGGTCAGCACGGTCGCAAAGCCCAGGCCGAACATGATCGTCACCGCCATGGCAATAAAGAAATCATCCTGCAGCAGGGGCACCATCCCCAGGATCGTTGTCAGGGCCGCCATGGAAACCGGCCGCATCCTGCTGACCCCGGAATCAATCACAGATTGCAGCGGCGCCTTGCCTCCCCGGATCTCCAGATCAATCTGGTCAATCAGGACAATGGCGTTTTTGATCAGCATCCCCGAAAGGCTCATCAGCCCCAGCAGGGCCATGAAACCGAACGGCTGTTTGAACATCAGCAGACCGGCCACCACACCAATGAGTGACAGCGGCACGGTCAGCCAGATAATGGCCGGCTGGCGCAGGGCATTGAACAGAAAGATCACCGCCAGAATCATGGCCCCGAAATAGATCGGGATATTGGCGGCCAACTGGGCGGTCGCGTCGGCCGAATCTTCCGCTTCACCGGACCAGGCCATGAAATAACCCGGACGGTCTTTTAAAGGAATGATATCGTCGTATTTGAGCGGGATAGTGGCGGCAGTCCAGTTTTCAGGCGCGATGCTCTTGCCCAGGTAGGCTTCCGCGTCTACCCCGAGAGCTTGTTCGATTTTGGGTTTGACCCGCGCTGTCACCTCGGACGGCAGCTCTGTCCGGGCATCGGCGTGGATTTTGATCATCGACCGCCGGTGCCAGCGGGATATCCGTGAATTTTCGGCTACACTCTCCAGGGCGTTGACCAGTTGGAGCATGGGCACCTTTTCACCGGAGACCGGACTGGTAACCTGCAGATCCCCCAGGTCTTCCAGGGTGAGGCGCTCATCATCCGGTGCCCGCGCAATGATGGGAATCTGCTCGATGCCTTCCCGGTAGAATCCCGTGGTCGTTCCGGAAAAGTTGGATTGAATGGCCTGGGCGATCACGGGCCTGGAGAATCCAAGCTTGCGGGCCCGGTCCTCGGCCAGCACCGGTTGAATGATCTTCACCTGGGTGCCCCATTCATCACGGACAGATTTTGCCCCGCTGTCCGCACGTAAAATGGACTTGGCTTTCTCCGCCAGCTGGCGCAGGACTACCGGATCCGGGCCATTGATCCGCAGTTGGATTTTACCACCGCTACCGGGTCCCAGGGTAAATTTCTTCACATTGATGTTGGCATCCGGGAACATGCCTTCTACGTCGGTCTGCACCTGTTCAAGAATCTCGTTCATGGCCTTGTAATCGTTTACCGAGGCCAGAATACTGCTGTACTGGTTGGCGGCATCCACCGGTACGTCATAGGTCAGCAGAAAGCGGGAGTGTCCGCCGCCGATGGCCGAGGCAATATCGGTAATAATCTCATACTTTTTAAGGTACTCTTCGATCCGGGCGACCTTTTTTTCCGTCTCACGAATATGGGTCCCCTCCCGGAAATGGCACTCCACCTGGAATTGGGGCCGGGTGGAGGGCGGAAAAAAGAGGTTGTCCAGATAGCCGAATCCAACCATGGCCACCCCGAACATCCCGATCACCGCACCAATGGTTACCCAGCGCAACCGGATGGCGGCTCCCAGGGCTCTGCGGTAAAGCTGGTAAAATTTTCCAGCATAAGGATCGACCGCCTCCCCACCGGCACCTGTCGCGGCTTTTTTGCCAAGCACAAAAGTCTTGGTAACCAGCGGGGTAGCGGTTACCGCAGTCAGCCAGCTCAAAGAGAGGGATATTAAGATCACGTAATAGAGTGAACGGGTATACTCCCCGGTCTGGTTGGTCATTCCGCCGATGGAGGCAAAGGCCAGGACCGCCACGGCGGTGGCCCCGAGCAGGGGGATGGAATTCTGGCCGACGACATCTTTGGCCGCCTGCATGCCATCCAGGCCCTGTTCCATCTTTACCTTCATGCCGTCCACCACCACGATGGCATTATCGACCAGCATACCCAGGGCAATGATCAGGGCACCCAGAGAGATCCGCTCCAGGGTAATCTGGTAATACCCCATCACCACAAAGGTGGCGGCAATGGTCAATACCAGGATAAATCCAATGATCAGGCCGCTGCGCAGCCCCATGAAAATAAGCAGGACGACCACCACAATAACCACCGCTTCCACAAGGTTGATGACGAATGAGTTAACCGCTTCGGTTACGGTGGTGGACTGCATGGAAATAATCTCCAGATCCATACCGATGGGGATCTGGTTTTCCAGTTCAGCAATCCTTTTTTCCACACCTTCTCCCATGAAAACCGCGTTGCCGCCGGAGATTGTGGATATGGCAATTCCGATCCCCGGCTTGCCGTTCACCCTTAAAATGCGTGCGGCCGGGTCTACATAATCCCGCCGGATAGTGGCCACATCACGGAGGTAAATCAGACGACTGCCCTGGCTGCTGATTAGAAGGTCGCCAAAGTCTTCTTCTGATTTGAAAATACCGGTGGGGTGGAAGGCCATGTACTCCGTGCCGATTTTTACCCGTCCGGAATCGGCCGGCAGGTTTTTAGCCCGCAGGGCGTCAAATATCTCCCCACGGGTAATTCCCAGGGCAGCCATTTTGGCCCGGGCCATCTCCACGTAAACCGCTTCCTGCTGTTCTCCAAAAAAGGCTATTTTCTTGACATCCTTCACCGTCAGCAGTTCGCGCTTGAGCAGCTCGGCAATTTTTTTGAGCTCCGCGTAGGTGAACCCGTCACCGACCAGGGCAAAATAAACTCCGTATACATCTCCAAAGTCATCCAGAACAGTCGGGGTACCAGACCCGGGCGGCAGGTTGGGCACATAATCGATTATTTTTCGGCGCAGTTCATCCCACACCTGGGGGAGCGCGGCCAGGTCATAATTGTCCTTGATCTTGACTTTGACCGTGGAAAGCCCGCGGGTTGAATAGGATTCCACTCGTTTGAGCTGGGCCATCTCCTGGACCGCCTTCTCAATCTGCTCGGTGACTTCTTTTTCGACCTCCTGTGGGGAAGCACCGGGATAGGGGGTCAACACCACCGCATCTTTGATGGCAAATTCCGGGTCTTCCAATCGGGGCAGGCTTTGATAGGACAGGTACCCCAGTACAAGCAGCACGATGGTCGTGGTCCAGGTAATGATGCTTTTATTGATAGAGAATTCCGCTATATTCATCGGTCACTTTCCTTTGATTGCTTTAAACAGAAGCCGCCTGATTCACAAGGCGGATAGCTACTCCTGATCTTCCCAGAGCCTGACTTGCATGCCGTCTTCAAGTTTGGTCCCACCAGCCACCACAATGATTTCACCGCCCTTGAGGCCTTCATTCACAACGATTTGTTCGGAGCCGGTCATTTCACCGACTTTCAGTGGCAGCTTGTGAACGGTCTTGGCCTTTTCGTCAACACGCCATACATAGGCGCTGCCGTCGGAATCCCCCAGGACGGCAATGGCCGGGATAATAATCTGGGGGGCCTCTGTGGTTCTGGATTTTATCTCAATTTCCACAGTGCCGGTCATGCCGGGAAGAATGTTGACCTCTTTCGGCTGGGACATTGTCAGGACCACCTGGTAGGTCTGGGTCTTGGGATCGGCCTGGGTCGAAAATTCCTTGAGGACCAATGGAAATCTTTTTCCCGGGGCGGTCGGAAAAAGAGCAAACGCATCCGCTTTTATCTTGCCTCTGACGGTTGCCATTTCACTCTCCGGGACATTCAATAAAAGCTCCACTTTTGCAATGTCCTGCAAAAAAACAATCGGTTGCTTGGCCTGGACCTCTTCAAAATTCTCAACGTAGCGCTTGCCGATAGTGCCCTTGAAGGGCGCCTTGAGGTAAGTATCCTTGAGGGCGTTTTGCGCATCTTCCTGTTGGGCGATAGACACGTCGCGCTGGCTTTTGTATTTGTCAAAGTCCGCTTTGGAGACCTGCTTTTTCACGTACAAATCCCGGTAACGCTGGTACTGCTGTTCCGCTTCCAGGGCGCGCGCCTTGGCCTGGTCCAGCCGGGTTTTGAAATCCCGCGGCAGGATCCGGGCAATCAGTTTTCCTTTTTTGACTTCCTGGCCCTCTTCCACCGGAAGTTCAATCAGCGGTCCAGCCACCTTGAAAGCCAGGTCAACCCGGCGCGAAGCACGCACCTGCCCCGGATAGCTGCGCACGGCGCTGGCGCCGGCTGCCTGAATCGTCAGCGTTTTTACCGGCCGGACAACCTCTTTTGCAACAGGTTCTTCTTTCTTGCCGCACCCGCCTGTAAAAAATACCAGGCCGATCAGCAACAGAAAGACCACCGCGACAACTAAAACGCCATGACCTGAACGGCAAACTCGTGACCCAAACCAAATTTGTTTCATCATCTCGACCCCTGCTGTCAGTTGTTGGGCAACCGATCCTGGCAACCCGTTAAATAATTGTTAATCCAATAAGTTCCACACGCATAGACACTTTAATCAGAAATCACTTTAAACGCAACCGATTGTTTATGGTAGATTTTGGTTCAGAGCGTCGCGCAGCAAGTGCCTATCGTGGTGCATAGCGCGTTATTCCGAGGATTTCAAAAGAGAGAAAGCGCCGCTCTGGGCCAAAAGATGCCGTTTATGGATGGGCACTTGCTACAAAACCTGGGTCAGGACACCTTAAGATGCATAAAAAACTCAAATTTTCGATACGTTGTATAAAAGTGCAATCTTGACAAAACAGGTGGCACCCGCTATTAAATTCTATTTATCGAATGCTGTGGCCTGACTGCATCAGGTTCCCGGATCGGTCATATCTTGGGATGCCCTGCCGTGACCCACACTTTTTCAATTTTCCTGGCGCTGATTGGCAGGAGAATCCTTATCATCTTACCAAAGAAGACATTATGAAACTCAAATTTTTCGGACTGATCGTATGCCTGTCGTTTTTGCTCACGGCCTGTGGTGAAAAGACAGTGGAAAAAGCTGCGCCGCCACCGCCGGCAGTTTCCGTTGTAGAAACGGTGGCCGCGGATGTACCGCTCTACCTTGAATTTGTGGGTGAGGTCGCCGGTATGAAGGATATTGCCATCCGGGCCCGCGTGGAGGGTTTCCTGGAGGGCCTCCATTTCAAAGAAGGCAGTGACGTTAAACAGGGCGACCTGTTGTATACCCTGGAAAGCCAGCCTTTCCAGGAAAAGGTCGCCACCCGGATGAGCGCCGTGGCCGAACAGGAAACCGTTCTGGCCAAAACCAAAGGAGACCTGGAGCGCATCCGGCCCCTGGCCGATATCAATGCGGTCAGTAAAAGCGACTTGGATGCGGCCGTGGCCGCCTATGAGGCCACTCTTTCCTCCCTGGACGCGGCCAAAGCCAATCTCCGGGCTGCCAAAATTCAGCTAAGCTACACGAAAATCAAGACCCCCATCAATGGCATCATCGGTAAAACTCAGGCCAAAGTGGGCGATTTCGTTGGCAAAGACCCGAACCCGGTCATCCTCAACACCGTCTCACGGGTCGACACGATCCTGGTCACCTTCTTCATCACGGAAACCCAGTACCTGACCATTGCGCGGCACTTGGCCACGGAAGCACCTGAAGAGGTCGAAAAGCGGGAGGCCAATCTCGAACTGATCCTGATCGACGGCTCGGTCTATGATCACAAGGGCATGGCTGATTTTATCAACCGGGAGGTAGACGCCACAACCGGTGCCATGCTGATCCAGGCGTCGTTCCCCAATCCCGAAAAACTGCTCCGCCCCGGTCAGTTCGCCCGGGTTAAAGCCCAGGCCCAGGTGGTCAAAGACGGTATCCTGATCCCCCAGCGTTGCGTCATGGAACTGCAGGGCCTGTACAATGTGTATGTGGTAGACGCCCGGAATAAGGTCGTGACCCGGGAAATCACAGTGGGGTCAAAAGTAGATTCGTTCTGGCTGATTGAAAAGGGCCTTAAACCCGGCGAAAAGGTGATCTTCGAGGGACTTCAGAAAGTTCGGGACGGGGTGACGGTCAAACCTGCCCTGGTGGACATGAACGCTGCAAAGCAGGGGAAAAAGTGATCAAACATGGGTAATTTTTTCGTAAGACGGCCCATCGTGGCCATGGTGATTGCCATTTTCATGGTCATTATCGGTGTTGTGTTTCTTGCCGGTCTGCCCATGGAACAGTACCCGAACATCACGCCGCCCATTGTCGAGGTCCGGGCCAACTACACCGGCGCCAACGCCATCAGCGTGGAGCAGTCGGTGGCTACGCCGCTGGAGCAGCAGATCAACGGTGTGGACAACATGATTTACATGAAGTCCACCAACGCCAACGACGGCTCCATGACCGTCCAGGTCTCTTTTGACATCGGTACGGACCCGGATATGAACACGGTTTTTACCCAGAACCGGGTGGCCGCGGCCACGGCCAAACTACCGGAAGAGGTCAAGCGCCTGGGCGTCACCACCGAAAAATCCCTGCCCAACATCCTCATGCTGATCTCCCTGACAGCCGGAGACCCCCGTTTTGACCAGCAATTCCTCGGCAACTATGCCCTGATAAACATCAAGGACATCCTGGCCCGTATCAAGGGCATCGGGCGCGTAAATGTCATCGGGGCCAGCGACTACTCCATGCGCATCTGGATCAAACCGGACCGCCTGGCCCACCTGGGCATCACCGTCCCGGAGATCATGGATGCCATCCGCGCCCAGAGCGTGGTCGTACCGGGCGGTAAATTCGGTGCGGAGCCGGCACCGCCGGGGAACGAGTTCACCTACACGGTCCGCCTGCCCGACCGGCTGCAAAGCGAAAAAGAGTTTGGTGAAATTGTCATCCGAACCACGGCCGGTGGATCCCAGGTTAAGATCAAACACATCGCCCGGGTGGAACTGGGTGTCGAAACCTACAACGCCTTCACCCGTTTGAACAACAAGCCCTGCGCCATGATTGCTCTTTACCAGGCCCCCGGCTCCAACGCCGTGGCCCTGGCCGAGGAAGTGACCACCGCCATGTCTGACATGGAGCGCTCCTTCCCCAAAAGCATGCGCTATGATATTTCCCTGGACACCACCAAGGCCATCACCGCCGGTATTGATGAGATCATCGAGACCCTGTTTATCGCCCTGGCTCTGGTCATCCTGGTGGTCTATATCTTTATCCAGGACTGGCGGGCGGCCCTGATCCCCACCATTGCCATTCCGGTTTCCCTGATTGGTGCGTTTATCGTCTTTCCCATGATCGGCTTTACCATCAATGTGCTCTCCCTGCTGGGGCTGGTGCTGGCCATTGGGATCGTGGTGGACGATGCCATTGTCGTGGTGGAAGCCGTCCAGGTGAATATTGAAAACGGCATGAACCCCAAGGAAGCCACCGCCGCGGCCATGCAAGAAGTGACCGCCCCGGTCATTGCCACCACCCTGGTTCTGGTGGCAGTCTTCGTTCCAGTGGCCGTGATGGGCGGGATCACCGGGCGGCTGTACCAGCAGTTTGCCATCACCGTGGCGGTTTCGGTGGTGTTTTCCTCCATCAATGCCCTGACCCTGAGCCCGGCGCTTTGCGGTCTCCTGCTGCGCAAACAAAAACCCATAGGCGGCCCCCTGGGCGCCTTTTTCAAGTTGTTCAACCGGGTGTTCGACAAATCTACTGAAGCCTACACCGGCTTTACGCGGATCGTGGCCCGTAAAATTGCCTTTGGCATTGTGTTTATCCTGGTGTTGACCGGCGGCCTGGGGTTTTTAGGGAAAATGCTGCCGGGCGGCTTTATGCCCAGTGAAGACATGGGCTACCTGATGGTAAACATTCAACTGCCCGATGCCGCGTCCCTGCAGCGTTCCGACGCAGTGGCCAAGAAGGTGGAGCAAATCATCGGCAAGCACCCGGAGGTTGAGTTCATCACGACCGCCACCGGGTTCAGCCTGCTCTCCGGCAGCATGTCCTCCAATGCCGGGTTTGTTTTTGTCTCGCTCAAGGATTGGAATCAGCGGGAAAAAACCGCCAACGAGGTCGTGGCGGCGCTGAACCGTGACTTCTTTTTCGGGGTCAATGAAGCCCAGGTCTTTGCCTTCGGCCCGCCGGCCATCCCCGGTCTCGGGAGCGGCTCCGGGTTCACCATGATGATCCAGGACCGGTCGGGCAACACCCCGGACTACCTGGCAGACCAGACGGCCCGTTTTATTCAGGCCGCCCAGGCCCGGCCGGAAATCGGTTCCATCTTCACCACCTTCCGGGCCAGCGTGCCCCAGCGCTATATGGAGATCAACCGGGACAAGGTGCTCAAAGCCGGTGTGGCCCTCAACGATATCTACACCACGGTGGGCGCTTTTCTCGGCGGGTCCTATGTGAATGACTTCAACCGATTCGGCCGGCTTTACAAGGCCTACATCCAGGCCGAACCGGAGTACCGGCTCAGTGAAGACAAGATTGACCTGTTTTTTATAAAGAACAAAAACGGCGACCGGGTGCCTTTGAGCGCCTTTGTTACCATCAAGGAGATCGCCGGACCGGATTTCACCTACCGCTTCAACCTCTACCGGGCCATCGAACTGTCCGGCGGACCGGCCCCCGGGTACTCCTCCACCCAGGCCCTGGACGCCCTGGAAGCAGTCGCCCGGGAATCCCTGCCGCCCGATATGGGCTATGCCTGGAGCAACATGTCTTTCCAGGAGAAGAAAGCCTCGGGTACCGGTGCCATTGTTTTCGCCTTCTCCCTGCTGTTCGTTTTTCTCATCCTGGCCGCCCAGTATGAAAGCTGGTCCCTGCCCTTGAGCATCCTCCTGGGAACCCCCTTTGCCATTTTCGGGGCCTTCCTGGCGTTGCTGCTGGCCAGGCAGATCAGCCCGAGTTATGAGCTGAACGTATTTGCCCAGATCTCCCTGGTCATGCTGATTGCCATGGCCGCCAAGAATGCCATTCTCATTGTCGAGTTTGCCAACCTGGAATTCAACAAGGGCCTGTCGCTGTTTGACGCCGCCGTCAAAGCCGCCCAGCTGCGCTTTCGGCCCATCCTGATGACGGCTTTTTCATTCATCCTTGGTATCTTTCCCCTGGTGGTGGCTTCCGGCGCAGGGGCTGAAGCCCGGGTGGTCATGGGCATGGCCCTGCTGGGGGGCATGACGCTGGCCACCATTCTGGGTGTGTTTTTCTACCCCATGCTGTTTGTTTTCATCGGTAAACTGGCCGGATATGAAAAGAATCGGGAACTTCAACCCGGAATTTCACCGGAAATTCAATGACCTCTGGCAAAGCCGGAGGACAGGTTACAGAGATCATCTTGTTTTTTCTAAATTTTATAATAATCATCGCCTCAGCGGTTCGACAAATTACGGAACTGTCAAACTCCGAGAATCTCCCCGGCAAAGCCGGGGGTTTGCCGATGATTATTAAAAGGAGCAGGTGTAGAGATACGATGAATACACGCCCAATAACATACAAGGTCTGCGCGTCAATTTTTCTACTGCTGTTTTTTACAGGCTGTGCAGTGGGTCCGGAATTCAAAGAACCGGTGGCCCCGTTGCCGGACAGCTACCGGACTGAAGGCCTGCCGGCGGCCCCTGTCAAGGATTTGAAATGGTGGGAGCTTTTTGACGACCCCAAGCTCTCTTTGCTGGTCAAAACAGCCCTGGAAAACAACCGCGATGTGCAAATCGCCGTCAGCCGCATCGAACAGGCCCGGGCCACGGTCGGCTTTACCCGGGCCGACCAGTACCCGCGCGTGGATGGGTCCGCCGGAGCCCAGACCGGCAACTTTAACGGCGGATCGCGCTCACCGGATACCACTGGTACGGTTTACCTGGCGGCCCCGGCCAGCTGGGAACTTGACTTCTGGGGCAAATTCAAGCGCTCCACCGAAGCGGCCCGCGCCGATCTGATGGCCTCTGAATATGGTCTGAAGGTCATCCAGCTGACCCTGATAGCCGAGGTGATCTCCGCCTATTACCAGCTGCTTGATTTTCACCAGCGCCTGGCAATTTCCCGGAGCACCTATGATTCACGCCTCTACAGTCTCAAGATCATCCGTCAGCGCTTTGACAAGGGGATCATCGGCCAGCTCGATGTCAACCAGTCCCAGATCCAAAAAGAGATCGCTGCGGCTTCCATCCCCCTGTATGAGCGCTCCATTTCCATCACTGAAAATTATCTCAGCATTCTGCTGGGCCGGCTGCCCGGGGCGATAGAATTTGGACCTGTTCCGGATAACCGCAAGCCCCCGCCGGTTCCGGTTGGTCTGCCGGCGGATATTCTGGAAAACCGCCCGGACATCTCTCAGGCCAGGTACCTGCTCAAAGCCCAGACCGAAAGAGTCGGGGTGGCCGAAACGCTGCGGCTGCCGGCCATCTCCCTGACAGCCACCCTGGGCGTGGCCAGCTCTGACCTGGGTGCCATCTCCACCGATGGCGGGGTCTGGTCGCTGGGCGGACAGATACTGGGGCCGATCTTTGATTTTGACAAGAATAAAAACCGGGTATTCATTGAGGAAGAAAAGACCAAACAGGCCCTCTACCAATGGGAAAACACCGTGTTGACCGCCTTTCGGGAGGTGGAAGACGCCCTGGTGGAAATTGATACCTACCGCCGGGAACTCACCGCCATTGAACGCCAGCAGGCCGCTGCGAAAAATGCCAACGAGCTCTCTAAAGAGCGCTATGACAAGGGGGTCACCAGCTACCTGGAAGTTCTGGACACAGAACGCAGCCTGTTTTCGGCTGATCTGCGCCTATCCGAATTGAAGCAGCTGTATTTCAAGGGCTATATCAACCTCTACAAATCGCTGGGCGGCGGCTGGATTTCGGGAGAAGCAACAGAATAACCCGGCAAGCGCCTAACGGATGGTTGCTCTCATAACAATGGAAAGCGAATTCAAGCTTTTGTGCATCCGGGTACACTCGCCTGAAAAGGAGACCGTGGCACCTTTGACCGCACCGGTGCGCTTCACCCAGAATTCGTTGGTCTGGAATCTAACGATATTTAAATTCCCCGATACCTTCAAGCAGGGGGGTCTTGTTCTCCAGATACCGTTTCAGGGCAATCGCGATTCTTTTACCGGCCTGCCCGTCTCCAAAGGGATTGTCGGCCCGGGCCATCCGGGCATGGTATTCCGGATCGTCCAACAGTTGTCGGCATTCATTGACAATGGCATCCCGGTCGGTACCCACCACCTTCGCCAAACCGGCGTTCACCGCTTCGGGGCGCTCCGTGACCCGGCGCAGCACCAGGGCGGGAACCCCATAACTGGGGGCCTCTTCCTGGATCCCGCCGGAATCAGTCAAGGTCAGGTAACTGCTGGCTAAAGCCGCCTGTAGCTCAAGGTAATCCAGCGGTTCGGTCAGCCTGATCCGCGCGTGGCCCCCCAGGAGATCATACACCTGGTCGGCCACCACTGGGTTTTTATGAACCGGCAGTAAAATTTCCACATCCCGGTAAGCATCAGCCAGGCACCGGATTGCCGCGCATATCTGGGCGATTTCCGTGTTCCAGCTCTCACGCCGGTGGGTGGTCACCAAAATCCGGCGGACACCATCGACCGATTTAGACGGCAAGTTGGCTTTCATCCGGTTCACCGCATCCACAACAGTGTTCCCGGTGACCAGGATGGTTTCCGCGGGTACTTTTTCGGCCAGCAGATTTTCCCGGGCCAATCCAGTGGGTACGAAGTTCAGCCGCGCGTAGGTGCTGATGACCTTGCGGTTGACCTCTTCCGGGAAAGGGTGCTGGTTGTCGTAGGACCTGAGGCCCGCTTCAATATGCGCCACCGGGATCTGATTGTAAAAGGCAATAAGTCCGGCAATGGCAGCCGAAGAAGTATCGCCCTGGACTACCACCACACCGGGCTTTTCTTGCAAATAAACCGCATCCACCGCGCTGATCAGGCGGGTGGTCAGATCGGAAAGGCTGGCCCCGGGGCGCATGACGTCCAATTCAACGTCCGCCCGCATTCCGAAAGCCGCCAGCGCCTGCCGGGCCATGGTCTTATGCTGGCCCGTGAGCAGCAGGGTCACATCGGGATAGATTCTGCGCGCCTCCAGGACCGCCGGGGCTACTTTGATAACTTCCGGCCGTGTGCCGGCGATGAACAGGATGTGGTTTGCCATTCGTGATCCGTTCCCTTCAAAGAGAGATGATGTCGCCTGGTTCCCGAATAGTATATGCCGGATGAGATGTCAAATCCTTCAACTTTGACAAACATTTAATTTCGCTCATTATTTCGAACAGGAACCTTACCCGGAACGGGTTATCAAGGTCTTCATCAGGCAACTGACCATTTTGGAACCGGATATAATTTTTCAACCGGCCAGCGAGCCGGCAGCCACACGATGCCGGTTGAAAGAATGACCTGAAACTGCTATTTAGACTTAGGATCCATTCGTAAAAAGAGTCTTGCTGATACGACTTCAACTGATTTCAATTCCTTTATAGCACCCGCGACAAAAAATCCAGGAGGCAGCATGGACACCAAACAGAGCCTATCCAGATGGACGCGTTTCATGCTTGCCTCAGCCTGTTTCGTTATCGTGGTAGCCGGGATGCGGGAAGCCACACAGCTTCTCGTTCCGTTTTTGCTGTCCACCTTTATCGTCATCCTCTGCACACCGCTGCTGTTCTGGCTGCAAAAAAAGGGTGTCCCGGATGCCCTGGCCGTCCTGTCCATTTTGTGCAGCGTTATCATCCTGTTCCTGTTTCTGGCAGCCATCGTGGGCGCCTCGGTCAATGACTTCATGCGGGCCCTGCCGGTCTATCAGCAGCGCCTGGTCGCTGAAACGGCCGGCTTGATAACCTGGCTGAAGGGTCACGGTGTTGAGGTTTCCGGCCAGATGGTGACTGACTTTATCAATCCCTCCAAAGTGATGCGCTTGACGGCCCAGATCTTTTCCGGGCTCAGCGGTGCCCTGGCCGACGGATTTTTGATCCTGCTTACGGTCGTCTTTATCATGCTGGAGGCCTCGGGCCTGCCCAAAAAACTACGCCTGGCCCTGGATGACCCGGACACCACCCTCTCCGGCTTTGGCCAGTTTGCCGAAAGTGTGAACCGGTATATCGGTATTAAAACCATCTTCAGCCTGGCCACCGGGGTGATTATCTGGATCTGGCTGCTCATTCTCGGGGTAAACCACGCAGTCTTGTGGGGCCTGCTGGCCTTTCTACTCAATTATGTACCCAACATCGGTTCGATCATTGCAGCGATCCCCGCGGTCCTTTTGGCCCTGGTACAGCTGGGTGTCACCTCCGCCCTGCTCGTTGCTGCAGGGTATGCCGTGGTGAACGTCGTTGTGGGCAGTATTGTCGAACCGCGCTTCATGGGAAAGGGCCTCGGGCTCTCCACCCTGGTTGTGTTCCTCTCTTTAGTCTTCTGGGGCTGGGCCCTGGGAATGGTGGGGATGCTGCTCTCGGTGCCCCTGACCATGATCTTTAAAATCGCCCTGGAAAGCAGTCCTGAAACCCGCTGGATCGCGATCATGCTGGGCGACACGCCCCAGACGACGCCCGCAGCCAATGAGGAACCGGAAACGTTGTCGTGATGCCCCGCACTCGTTCACGGTTTGTTTCCAATGTGAAGTCACTGATTTTACCGGCCTGGTTTCTGCCTTTGAATTTGATTTCAATGCGGCTGCACCATCCCGGATATCAGCAACACCGTCGCCATAACCGCCATCCAGTTCCAGGTTGACCGAACCTCAACAACAGGAATTGAAAATGAATAGAACTGCCTTTTTTTTGATTTTGGTTTTCGGGCTGTTTGCCGCCGGTGGTTGTGCCTCTTTGCCGGATAATACCAATCGCCAGGCATCACATGCCTACACCGACACGGCGGATACCCATTTCGGCAAAAACATCGCCTCAGAACTGGCGGACAACCCCGGCAAATCTGGATTCGTACCACTGAGCAGCGGCCTGGACGCCTTTGTGGCCCGGGCGGTGCTGGCCCACAAGGCCGAAAAAAGCATCGACGCCCAATACTATCTCTTTCACGTTGACCTGACCGGCATGCTGTTTCTGGATCAACTGCTCAAAGCTGCGGACCGGGGCGTCCGGGTGCGTCTGCTGGTGGATGACATGGCCCTGGAAGGCCGCGATCTCGGTGCGGTTTCTCTCGATCGACACCCCAACATGGAAGTCCGAATCTTCAACCCTTTCAGCCGCAAAACGAGCCGCCTCGTGCAATATGTCTCCCGCCTGGGGTCCGTGACCCGCCGGATGCACAACAAATCTTTCACGGTGGACAATCAGGTCACTATTCTCGGCGGCCGCAATATCGGTGATGAGTATTTCGAGGCCGAGCCGGACCTGGCCTTTGCGGACCTGGATGTCATGGCCGTGGGGCCGGTGGTGTCCCAGGTCTCCGGGTCTTTTGACAAATATTGGAAAAGTCCCCTGGCCTACCCGGCAAAAACCATTGCCAAAAAGTGGCCGACCGCGGCCGAACAGGCCCGGCAATTTCAGGAATTGCATGAATTTATTGCCCAGCAGACAGACTCACCCTATTTGCAGGCCCTCAAAAACTCAAACCTGGCCGACCGCCTGCGCGAAGACCGACTCGAATTTTACTGGGGCAACGCGGAAGTGATTTATGATCAGCCCGAAAAAATAACCAAGGCCAGGAGTGAAACAGAATACCACCTCTCCTCGCAGCTCAATCCCTATTTTGAAGCGAGCGAACAGGAGCTGTTACTGTTCTCGCCCTATTTTGTCCCGGGTAAGGAAGGCACCGCCTTTTTAACAGACCTTGTCAAACGAGGTGTCCGGGTGCGCGTTCTAACCAATTCCCTCTCCTCCACGGATGTAGGGCTCGTGCATTCGGGTTATATAAAATACCGTGACAAACTCCTGGAAGGGGGTGTCGAGCTTTACGAACTCAACAAAAGACTCACCAGGGAGGCGCGCAAAAAGAAGAAAGGCCAGGAGGGCGCTTCCAAAGCCAGCCTGCACACCAAGTCGTTTATCTTCGATCGGGAAAAGGTCTTCATCGGCTCTTTGAACCTCGACCCCCGCTCGGTGACCGAAAACACCGAAATCGGGGTCGTGGTCGCGTCATCTCAGATGGCTGCGGAGATGAGCACCTGGTTTGATGAAAACATTGAAACGGTGGCCTTCCGGCTGGAGTACAAAAAAAGCAGCTCCGGATCGCGGAAAATCTTCTGGCACGGGCTTGAAAACGGACAGCCGCGCACGTTTACGGTGGATCCCTACACCAGCATCTGGCGCCGGTTTAGTGTCGGCTTTATGAGCCTGCTGCCCATCGAATCCCAGTTATAAAGGCGTCGCACAGTTCGTGTCCATCTTTTAACCCAAGTTCGGCGTTGGCCCTCCATATTAAACCCTCGAAACACCGGCGGTACTCCTCCTTGAACAATGTATTCCCGGGGCTATTTCTAAATTCAACTTTTAATTTACACCGCTATTCTATCCTTTTTTAGTTGAAAAACCCTAAAATTGAATTTTTAGATATATACAAACTCAACTTTTATATTTACATTGACATATACATTTTGATGGATTATTTCTCAGACACATCATCACAAAACGAGGCCTTCAACATGCAGTCAGTCTTAACCCCCAAGCAGCAGCGCTTTTACCGCTACCTCGAAGAGGCCATCCGCCGGGACGGGCAGACCCCCAGCCTGCGCCAGGCGGCCGCCGATCTAGGTGTCAGCCACGGGGCTATTTCCCAACTGGTAAGAGCCCTTGAACAAAAGGGGGTTGTCCGGCGGGATGGACGCTACAGCCGAACCATACACCTGTTGAACCGCAGCGGGGAAACCGCAGGCGCCATGCGCTGGGTCGAGGTTCCGGTCATCGGGCGGATTGCCGCGGGCCTGCCCCTGTATGCCCAGCAGGAATGGGGCGGCAGTGTCGTGGTGGACGGTTCCCTGTACCCGGGATCCAATCTTTTTGCGCTGCGGGTGAAAGGTGATTCCATGCAGGACGCCGCCATCCTCGACGGGGACCTGGTGATCTGCGAACCGCGCCAGTACGCGGAAAACGGGGAGATCGTCGTGGCCCTGGTCAACCGGGAGGAGGCCACGGTCAAGCGTTTTTTCCGCCGTCGTGACCACATCGAACTGCGTCCTGAAAACCAGGCCTACCGCCCGATCATCTGCCGCTTTGACGAGGTCCTGGTCCAGGGCAAGGTCGTGGGGCTGGTCCGGGGGGCATTGGACCAGCCGAATTGAATTAAAAGCATAAAACACAGGTTGTCAGCTCCGCTGAAAAATCAACGGCAACACTCTGGTGTTTAAAGCCTCCGGGTTGCCATCTCGAAAGCCGGCCCAGTCGAATTCTGGATGCCGGATCAAGCCCGGCATGACAACAGGCAGTCTATGGGTCTCCCGGTTCTTGAAAACCAGCAGAACATCTTAACTTTACTTAATATTTTAGAACTTTAACCTATGACAAAGTCATCTCATTTATGTCTGCAAAACCTCAAACACATGCAAACCCCTCCGGCCAGTGCCGGCTTTTTGTGGGCACCAGCGGGTACTCCTACACCGAATGGACCGAGGCCGGTTTTTATCCGTCCGGCACAAAATCCGACACCATGCTCGCACATTACGCACGCCATTTTCCGATCACCGAACTCAACTACACCTGGTACCGGATGCCCCGGGCGGAAACCGTCGCCGCCCAGATCCGGAAAGCCCCGTCCGGCTTTCGCTTCGCCGTTAAACTGACCCGGACGCTCACCCACGCCATCGACCCGGACGGCTGGCCGTCTGAGGCACAGCAATACCGCGACGGCGTTGCCCCGTTGGTACAATCCAACCAGCTGGCGGCGATTCTCGTGCAGCTGCCCCCCGGGTTTGACCGGACCCGGGCCCACCGGCAGCACCTGGCCGCCCTGCTGGACACCCTGGCCGGGCTGCCCCTGGCCGTGGAGTTTCGCCACCGCTCCTGGGTCAACGACCGGGTCTTTGGCGAACTTGAGCGGCGCGGGGTCACCCTGGTGGGGGTGGACGCCCCGAATCTGAGCCACCTGTTCCCACCCCTGGACATTGTGACCAACCCGGATCTTTTTTACATCCGGTTCCATGGCCGCAACGCCCGGGGCTGGGGCTCGGGAAAAATGCAGCTGCAGTTTGATTATGACTACACCACCGCAGAGCTGCAGGTCTGGATCGCGGAAAAAATTGTGCCCATGTGTCAAACCGCCCGCACCGGCATTCTTTTTTTCAACAACCACGTGCGGGCCCAGGCCCCGGCCAATGCCCGGAAATTGGTAGCGCTGTTAAAGGCGGAAGGCCTGGAGGTGGGGTGACTGAACCAAATTCGCGGCGAGACGCCGCTCCCACAAAACACCATGGGAAAACAACAGCCGCCTTTAAAATATGGCCAGTGCGAAATTAAACAGTTACACAGGACGAAAACGCCGGCGTTTGTGCAAGCTGTTCAAGGTCAAGGCGCCCGAGTGTTGAGGCGTAAGGCGACCTGGTGGTCGTCGCACCGCCTCGACATGAAGGGCAACGCAGAGATTGGACAGCTTGCGCAAACGCCAACCCGTGCAAATTGGAAAGATCAATTATTCATATCAACGTTGCCGACTTCGCCGTGGCCGTGGAACGGGTCGTGGACAGCCGCCTGCGCGGCCGCCCGGTGGTGGTCGCCCCGGAAGGTGCCCTGCGGGCAGCCGTTTATGACATGAGCGAAGAAGCCTACCAGGCCGGGGTCCGCAAGGACATGCCCCTGCCAAAAGCCCTGCGCCGCTGCCCCGATGCCGTTGTTCTGCCGCCGCATCCGGATCGCTACGAGCGCGCCATGTCCGGCCTGGTACGCTGTGCGCTGCCGTTTTCACCCCTGATAGAAGTCACCGATCACAAGGGGCACCTGTTTATCGATGCCACGGGCACCGGTCGGCTGTTCGGGCCGCCCCGGGACGTCGCCTGGCGCATTCGGCGCGCGGTTCGCACCGATCTGGGCATCCAGCCGATCTGGTCGGTCGCCCCCAACAAACTGGTGGCCAAAGTGGCCACCCGCACGGTAAAGCCCACGGGCGAATACATCGTGCGCCCCGGCGACGAGACCACCTTTCTCAAACCGCTGCCGGTTTTTCTGATACCGGGCATCGAGCCCGCGGATCTCGCCCGGCTCCGGGAGCTGAACCTGCTGCTGGCCGGGCAGGTATCACAGCTGGACCTGCCGCAGCTGGACATCCTCTTTGGCAACCGCAACCGCTCTGTTTACCGGGCCGTACGCGGTATCGATCCGTCTCCGGTGCTGCCCGTGGGACAAAAGCCCCCGGCCATCAGGAAAAATTATGCCTTTGGAAACGACACCAACGACGTTGCCCGAATCCACGCTGTCCTATACACGCTGGTGGAACAGACCGGCGTTGAACTGCGCGAACAGAACCTGGCCGCCGGCCGGATCCGAATTGCCCTCGACTATTCCGACGGCATCCGGCTCTTTCGGCAGAAGCGGGTAAAGCCAGCAACCGCCCATGATCGCCGGCTCTTTACCACGGCCCTGCAGGTGCTCAACCTGGCCTGGACACGCCGGATCCGCATCCGGCACCTGTGCCTGGTCTGCGACCGCCTGGGGTTTCCGCCGGCCCAGATGTCCCTGTTCGCCGCGGAGCGTCGTAAAGACCGGGTGGATGCGGGGCTGGTAAAAGCACTGGACGGCATCCGCTCCCGCTTTGGAAAAGAAGCAATCAGGGTCGGGCGAACGCTGGGGGATAACGAAAAGTTTAAAGTGCCTAAAGTGAACTAAAGTGCCTGAAGTTCAGGAGTCGCTACGCTCCGCTGGTTTATGGATACCGGATCGAGTCCGGCATGACGAAAAGGTGGCCTATCGGACCCTTGGTTTTTATATAATTGGCAAAATTCCTTAACTTTAGATCACTTCAAACTATAGTTCACTTTAGGCATTCAAAAGGGTTTTCCTATGATCCCTCTCACCGTACGTTCACACTACTCCCTCATGTGGGGGACGGCGTCCCCGCACCAAATCTGCACGGCCGCACGAAAGTTGGGTTACCGCCGGCTGGCCCTCACCGATACAGACAACCTGTACGGCCTGTGGCCCTTTATCACCGCCTGCCGGCGGGCCGGGATTGACCCTATTATCGGGGCCGAGATCACGGAACCGAACACGTCCCAACGGGCCGTCTGCCTGGTGGAGAATGACACCGGTTATCGAAACCTGTGCCAGTTGATCACCCGGCGGCATTGTGCAAAACCATTTCGCCTGGACCGGGCCCTGGAGGGCCTGGCCGCCGGCCTGGTCATTTTGACCGTTTCCGCAAAATTGCTGACATCCCTGCATGCGGCTGGTGCCACCGTGGCGGCCGCACTGCCCCGCCGCCCTTCCGGACAGGGGTTGCGCCTTAAGCAGCTGGCCCGGAAAACCGGTATCCCGGCCGTCGCGACCCCGGGCAGCTTCTTTACAACCCCGGAAGATTTCAAAATACACCGGATCCTGCGGGCCATAGATCTGAACACGTCCCTCTCCCGGCTGCCGGCCAGCGCGGCGGCCCCGCCGGAGGCCTGGCTGGCGCCTGCCAAAACGTATAAACGCCGTTTTGATGTCTGGCCGGAAGCGATCCGGACCTCCCATCATCTGGCTGAACGGCTGATGTTTTCCGGCCCGGATCGCTCCCTGGTACTGCCGCCCTGGTCGGATCAGGACGGTAAAACTGCGGCGGAAAGACTTAAACACGACGCGTATGCAGGCGCCCGTAAGCGTTACGGGAACGACCTGCCGGAGACCGTGGTGGAACGACTGGAGCACGAACTGGCCGTGATCGAACGCATGGCTTTCTCATCTTATTTCCTGGTGGTAAGGGATATCGTGTCCCTGAGCCCGCGCATCTGCGGCCGGGGCAGCGGGGCTGCCTCGCTGGTGGCTTACTGCCTGCAGATCACCAATGTCTGCCCGGTCCGGCACAACCTCTATTTTGAACGCTTTCTCAACCCCGGCCGAACCGACCCGCCGGACATTGATGTGGACTTTGCCTGGGATGAAAGAGACGCCGTAATAGAAACCGTCCTGTCACGCTACCGGGGCCAGGCGGCCATGGTCTGCAATCACGTGGCCTTTCAGCCGCGCATGGCCATCCGGGAAGTGGCCCGGGTCTGGGGTCTGACCGACCGGGAAATCGGCCAGGTTTCCAAACGGCTGCCATGGTTCTGGCACCGGGTAAAATCAAAAGACGGCCTGCTCGCACACATGCGCACCCTGCCGGTCTTCAAAGGCGTGGATTTCCCCCACCCCTGGCCTGACATCATCGCCGTGGCCCAGCAGATTATCGGCATACCCCGCTACCTGTCCGTCCACCCCGGGGGCGTGGTGATTGCCCCTGACCGGATCGACAACCACGTCCCGGTTGAAAAAGCGCCCAAGGGGGTTCCCATCATCCAGTGGGAAAAAGATGCCACCGAAGAAGCCGGCCTGGTCAAAATAGATCTGCTGGGAAACCGCAGCCTGGGGGTCATCCGGGATGCCGTCGCCAACCTGAAGCAAAACGGCACCGCCTTTGACGAACAGCGCTGGGATCCGGAGAACGACCCGGCCACCCAGGCTGCGGTAGCCGCGGGGAAAACCATGGGGTGTTTTTACATTGAAAGCCCTGCCACCCGGCTCCTGCAGCAAAAGGCCCGGGTGGGGGATTTCGAACACCTGGTGATACACAGCAGCATTATCCGCCCGGCTGCCAACGAATTTATCCGTGAATACGTGCGTCGCCTGCACGGCGGGCAGTGGGACGCGATCCACCCCCTGCTTGGAGATGTTCTGGATGAAACCTACGGGATTATGGTCTACCAGGAAGATGTGTCCCGGACAGCCACGGCCCTGGCAGGTTTTTCGGCCGCAGAAGCCGACGGCCTGCGCAAAATCATGTCTAAAAAGGACCCGGGGCGCAAGCTGGACGACTATAAAAAACAGTTTGTCATGGGCGCCCGGGCCAAAGGCGTCACCGGCCGGCAGAGTGATGCCGTCTGGCGCATGATGATGAGTTTTTCCGGCTACAGCTTCTGCAAGCCGCACAGCGCCAGCTACGCCCGGGTCTCTTTCCAGGCCGCCTACCTGAAGGCCCATTTTCCGGCCGAATTCATGGCTGCGGTCATCAGCAACCAGGGCGGGTTTTACAGTCCTTTTGCCTATGTATCCGAAGCCCGGCGCATGGGCGTAACCATCTTGCCGCCGGACGTGAACCGCAGTGCCATCCACTGGCGCGGCCACGAGAAAACCATGCGCGTGGGCTGGCTCTCCGTAAAACAGCTGGGTCGTAAAACCATGCGGCGGATGGTTGCGCTTCGACAGGTAAAACCGTTTCGCAATATCGAGGATTTTTTAAAGCGCGTCCGCCCGGACGAGCCCGAGGCCCGGGCCCTCATCCATGCCGGCGCCTGCGACGCCCTGCACGCAGACCGCAGCCGCGCCACGCTGCTCTGGGATCTGGCCTGCTGGATAAAATCCCGGCAAAACCCCGCAAAACCCAAGGGGCTTTTCGACCAGGCGGCACCCGTTGAGCGGCCCGCATTTCCGCAAGATGACCCCCGGGAAAACCTGCGTCGGGAATACGCGGTGCTTGGTTTTTTGTGCAGCCGTCACCCCATGGCGTTGTTTTCAAAAGCGGTACGCCGCCTGGGGGCCGTGAAAGCCCGGAACCTGCATCGTTTTGCCGGGCGTCGTATCACCATGGCCGGCCTGCTGATAACCGGCAAGGTGGTGCACACCAAAAAGGGGGTCCCCATGGAGTTTCTGACATTCGAAGATGAGACCGGCCTGGTGGAAACCACCTTTTTTCCCAACGCCTACAACCGGTTTTGCGCACTGCTCAACCGCAGCCGGCCGTTTGTTCTCAAAGGCACGGTGGATGAAGATTTCGGTGCCTGCACCCTGACCGTTGACCAGGTGTCGCCACTTGCCTTTGGCCGCTAAACCGGTGTCGACCTTACAGGCGAGGGTTGAGTTCTTCGCGCAGCCAGTCGGCAAACAGGTTGATTCCCACCGGATACAATGCGGCCCGGCGGGTCGGGTACAATTCGCATGATACTGGGTGCAGTCACTGATTTGCCGCAGCCGGACTCGCCGACAATACCCAGGGCCTCACCGCTGTCCAGATGATAGGAAAGGCCGTCAACGGCTCGGGCGGTACCTTCAAAGGTAAAAAAATAGGTCTTGAGGTCGCGCACTTCCAGCAAATGGGTATCCGGAGTCGTCATCAGCGCCCCTTGATGGTTGTAAAAAATGCGTCCAGGCAATTGTATACCTTTCCCAGGCTGGAAAGGACCACGTGCTCATCTGCGGCATGCTGGGACATTTCGCCTTCCGCCCCCCAGACCGCTCCGGGGATCCCCCGTGCAGTCAGGTAGCGGGCATCCGAAGCCCCGTGCTCAAACCCGAGGCGGACCCCCGGGATGCTGTCAACCAGCGAATCGAGGTAAGGCGAAGTCCCGCCGATAAACAAGGGCTCTTTTGTCATGACCGTCACTTCTGACGAAACCGCTGCTTCAATGGCCGCCACCATGGCCTCCGGGTCATCGTGTTCTGTATAGCGGATATCCAGCGTGGCGGTGGCGGCTCCCGGAACGATATTGACCGACCCATCACCCACCTTGCAATTGCTCAAGACCATGGTTTTGTGCCAATGATCCTCGGATACATCTGCAAATTGCCGCTGGAGGGCCTGATAGTCCGCCACCAGAACGTCAAAGGCATTTTCCCCCAGCCAGGGACGGGCGGCATGGGCGGCCTTGCCCCGGGCAGTCAATTGCAGCTGTAGAATGCCCTTTTCTTTGGTGACAATTATCGCGGGGTTCCCGCCATCCAGGGCCAGGCAATAATCAAGCTGGATATTCTCCAGGACAGCCAGAGCACCATTGGCACCCCCAACCTCTTCATCACCGTTCAGCAGCAGACCAAAACACATATCACCCTGGTTCCCGCCGGTCCGGCGCAGGCGCTCCAGATGGCTGTGAAAAAGAATCAGGGCCGTTGCCACTGCATATTTATCGTCGATGGTCCCGCGTCCATACAACCGCCCCGCCTCTTCCCGGGGGATGAACTGCGAGTCTGCCTGGGATTCCACCACATCGAAGTGGGCCATCAGTAGAATTTCGGTGGCCTGCGGCCGGGGCAGGACAGTAATGGCCGGAACGCCGCCAATGTCTGACCGCTGGTAGTCAATATCGCGGTGCTTGAGCCAGGCTTCTATGAAATCCGCACAACGTTTAATCTCTGCGGGTCGTGAGTGGGTGGAGGGAATTTGGACCAACTCTCCGGTGAGAGCGGCAATTTGTTGCTCGCGTTTCATCATGGGTTCAATCCTTGAAGCTTACCGTTTACTGAACTTGGGTCAAAGAGTGGTCCGATTCACATTAAGGTCGCTGCGAACTGCGTTGCTGGTGAGCATGTTAATAATCTCCTTAACGCAAATCTACAAAATAAAAAAGTGCTTTTGAAATATTCTGATTGTATAGTAGACTGTCAAACGGTTGTCATGACCAGATGCTCCAACCGACAGGAAGACTGCAATGCGCACTGCTACCCCACTTCAAAAATCGTGCTTTGGCCTGTTGGTGTTATGTGCCGGCCTGGTCTGGTTTGGGGGGCCGGCGGCGGCCGCCCCCCTTGAAACCGAGACCAACGTATTGGGAAAATGGGCTGATTTTTTCCAACCGTCGGTCCTCTCCCGCCAGGAGGCTCGGGATGAACTCCAGTGGTTCGCCGTCGCTGCCCGTCCTTTTCGGGGTAAACGGATTCGCTCCACCGCTGAAGACATCAAGACCCATTTCTGGGAAAGGGATGTCCTGGCCGGAGCCTTTCATGAAATTACAGGCATCACGGTCAGCCATGACATCGTCGGCGAGGGTTCCATTGTGCAAAGAATCATGGAGCAAGTCGAAACCGGCAAAAATCTTTACGACATCTACGTCAATGACGCGGACCTGGTCGGCACCCATTTAAGAAGTCGGGCGGTTGTCAACTTGAGCAGCTATATGCAGTCCGGGGGCCGGGCCTATACAAACCCCGGTCTCGACCTGGACGATTTTCTTAACCTGGAGTTCGGCCAGGATTACGATGGCAACCAGCTCCAGATTCCCGACCAGCAATTTGCCAACTTGTACTGGTTTCGATACGACTGGTTTACCCGGCCGGATATTAAGAAAAAGTTCAAAAATGCCTACGGCTACGAGCTGGGGGTTCCCGTAAACTGGGCTGCCTACGAGGATATCGCCGCATTTTTTACGGGCATGACGATTGACGGCGTAAAAGTCTACGGACACCTTGATTACGGCAAGAAGTCCCCCTCTCTGGGGTGGCGCTTCACCGACGCATGGCTCTCCATTGCCGGGGTGGGCGACAAGGGGCTGCCCAATGGCCTCCCGGTGGATGAATGGGGCATTCGGGTGGCCGGCAAAACCCCGGTGGGTGCTTCGGTAACCCGCGGCGGGGCGTTGGACAGCCCGGCTGCCATCTATGCCCTGACCAAATATGTGCAGTGGCTGAAAGACTTCGCACCCCCCGAGGCCATTCACTGGCGCTGGGTAGATGCCGGCCCCAGGGCCGCCAGGGGTAATATTGCCCAGCGGATTTTTCAGTACATCACCTGGCTTTCAGATGCGGATTTTCACCGCCCGGGCAGCCCGGTGGTGGACGCAAAAGGTCGGCCAAAGTGGCGCGTGGCGCCCACACCCCATGGCCGCTACTGGGACCCGGGTATGAAAGTGGGCTACCAGGATGCCGGCAGCTGGACCATCCCCCGCAACGTCAAGGGCCAGAAACGGGCCATGGCCTGGCTGTGGGCGCAGTTCTGTATCTCCAAAACCGTGTCGCTGAAAAAGTTCCTGGTGGGCGGAACGCCGGTCAGAAAATCCACTGTCTTTTCTGAACATATCGATCCCATGAAATATAAATGGGGCGGCCTGATCGATTTCTACCGCTCGCCGGAAGAAAAAAAATGGACTGACACCGGTCCCAACGTACCCCATTACCCGGCGCTGTCCGCTGTCTGGTGGCCCAACATTGCCAGGGCGATCAGCGGCAGCCAGTCCCCGGAACAGGCCATGCAGAACATTGCCGCCGCCCAGGACGCTCTCATGGGCAAAATGCGTCTGGCCAAATATTCACCCAGGCTGAATCCGGAAAAAGGCAAAAGCTACTGGCTTAGCCAGCCCGGCTCTCCAAAACCATACAGACAGAGACCCAAACCGGTCACCATTGCCTATGATGACCTGATCCGCCAGTGGCAGTGAACCGGGCATGAAAACGGCTCCCATGAAAACCTCTGAAGATAAAAAAGCAACCGCCGGCCAATTTTTAGCAGGCATCAGTATCAGTAATAAAATCCTGTTTCCTGTGCTGGGGTTGTTACTTCTTTTTACGGTTTCCCTGTCTCTGGTTACCGGATTTACCATTTATAATGACCTGACCGCCATTACCCGGAAAGAACTGGGAAAAATGTCCGGGATTCTCTCCAACAACCTCATCGAAATCGAAAATCGAGCCACCCGCCTGGTCATAAGCCTGAAAGAAAACCGGCGTTTTATGGATCATGCCAGACAGATCGCCCAGATGGGGCCTTATTATGCCTCCGACCGCTCGCTGCTCGAAAAAAAACTGGAGAATGATGAAAGTATTTATTTCTTTCAATCCCAGGTGCATCTGCTCCACTTGCTGCAGCCTCTGCTCCCGCTGCACGGATTCAGCGCCATTCACTATTACAGTGTCTCCCCGTTCAATATCATACCGGATGCGAAGCCCGTGTTGTCGTTTAGGATCACACCGGATAAACTGTTCGTTATGCAGTTTAAAGACCGGCGCAATATAACCGACCGCGTGCTGCGATCAATAGACTCTGAAAGGTTCCAGCCACCCGTTCAGGACAGCATTGGGATCAGTTCGGTGTATGCCCAGTCTGCCGAAGCTTTTTACCACAAACTCAATTTTGAAGTTTTCCCGGAATCCCGGACAAACGAATTCTTCCATGCTCGACCGGATACACTGGATTTGCCGGTTTCAACCATCGTGTTTACGGACGGGATACCCACCATCCGGACGGCCTATAACATCAAAGCGCCCCTGGCCGATCCGGACACATTTGAGGATCGCAGGACGGCCATCGGGATCATCGTGGTTGACCAGCGCCTGGATGTCGCCCGGATGGATCAGATTCAGAACCAGCTGGGCACCTATGTGGGTATCGCCCAATATGGGCGCCTGCTGGCCACCAGCCTGCCGGTGCTCAATACCGACATTGCCATCGAAGATGAACACAGCGCCCGTGTTGGCAGCCGGAAGTACTATTATTCCAGCCAGGCCGTGCTATTCCCGGGGACCTCCGCGCAAAGTCTGCAGGCCATGACTTTCAGCCCGGCTTCCCGGCTTGAACTGCTTATGGTCGGCCTTTTTCAAAAAATATTTTTTACCGGTCTGGTGGCCCTGCTGCTGGCCTGGGCGCTTGTCTACCTGAGCATGCAGCGCTTGGTCAACAAACCCCTGAAAAAATTAATGGACGGCGTTAAATTTATTGCCGGCGGCCAACTGGACTACCGGGTCCCGGTTACGGCCCGGGATGAACTGGGACGCCTGGCTTCATCCTTTAACGATATGTCGAGCGAACTTTTCCAGGCCACGGCAGACCTGAACCGTGAACGGAACTATATTCAAAATATCATCAACTCAATGCCTTCGGTGGTGGTGGGGGTCGATCTTAAAGGCCGCATTACCCATTGGAATCTGGGGGCGGAAAAAATAACCGGCACTATGCCCGACCAGGCCCAGGGCCAGCGTCTTGCTGACATTTTCCCCATGCTCGCAGGTGAAATGGATAAGGTAAAAACGGCCATCAGTACCCGCACACCCCAGTCTGATCCCAAGGTTCTCCACCTCCGGAAAGGCCAGACCCGTTATTCCGATGTCACCGTCTACCCCCTGGTGGCCAACGGGGTGGAGGGGGCGGTTATCCGGGTGGATGATGTCACCGACAGGGTCAGGATAGAAGACATGATGGTCCAGTCAGAGAAAATGCTCTCGGTGGGTGGTCTGGCCGCCGGCATGGCCCATGAAATTAACAACCCCCTGGCCGGCATCCTCCAGAATGTACAGGTTCTGCGCAACCGGCTGTCGGGAACCCTGCCGAAGAATGCGGACACCGCCCGGGAGTGCGGCCTCGAAATCGAAGCCCTGCAGCAGTACATGGAAAAAAGAGGCCTGCCGCCCATGATAGATGCCGTGATTGAATCCGGAACCCGGGCTGCCCGCATCGTTGATAATATGCTCTCCTTCAGCCGGCGGAGTGACTCCAAGCTCAAAGGCCACCGCCTGCCCGAACTTCTCGACAGAACCGTAGAACTGGCATCCAACGATTATGATCTCAAGCAGAAATACGATTTTCGTAAAATTGAGATCATCCGCGAATACGATAAGGACCTCCCTGAATTAGAATGTGAGGGCAGTCAGCTGCAGCAGGTTTTCCTGAACATCCTGAAAAACGGCGCCCAGGCCATGGCCGCAAAAGATCCTGCCGGGAAAAAGCCGCATTTTGTTCTGCGCATCCAGGGACGTAATGAGCACATCGACATTGAGATCGCAGATAATGGCCCGGGCATGGATGAGGCCACCCGCAAACGGGTTTTTGAGCCCTTTTTCACCACTAAAAGCGTGGGCATCGGGACAGGCTTGGGCCTTTCGGTTTCCTATTTTATCATTACGGAGAACCACAAGGGCTCCATGTCGGTTCACTCTAAGCCCGGAAAAGGGACCCGCTTCACCATCAGCCTGCCGATACGTGTCCAGCCATAAGGGGCAGGAATTCGACAAACTCAGGACGCCGATAATATGAGCAGATTTCAGTTTACCCCGATAATTCGGCCATCACCGGCCTGGTTGATCGACTCGAAAAGGCAGTCTCAAAATGTTTAATACCGTAGAGGATGTAAAACAAAAACTTGAAGGCGCCGATTACATCTGCTCCCGGGAAATCGCCACCGTGGTCTACCTGGCGGGGGCCACCCGCAAACCCGTCCTGGTTGAAGGGCCGGCCGGAGTTGGTAAAACCGAACTGGCCAAAGCCGTGGCTGCCGGACTGAACCGCGAACTGATTCGCCTGCAGTGCTATGAAGGGCTCGACGAAGCCAAAGCTTTGTATGAGTGGGAATACTCCAAGCAGCTGCTCTACACCCAGATCCTGAAGGAAAAAACAAGCGAATTGATGGACGGCGCAACGACCCTGACAGAAGCGGCCGACCGCATCGCCGCACAGGAAGATGCATTTTTCTCAGAACGTTTCATTCAGCCGCGACCCCTGCTGAAAGCAATTTCCGCCGACGAGCCGGTGGTGCTGCTCATTGATGAAGTAGACAAGTCAGACCCGGAGTTTGAGGCCTTTCTACTGGAGATCCTGAGTGACTTCCAGATTTCGATTCCGGAACTGGGCACACGCAAGGCCGTGAACATTCCGTTCGTGTTCCTGACATCCAACAACTTTCGGGATATGAGCGATGCCCTCAAAAGAAGATGCCTCCACCTGTACATCGATTATCCTGAGATTGAACTGGAACGCCAGATTGTAACCCTGAAAATTCCAGGCCTTGGCGAGGCCCTGACCCAACAGGTGGTCCAGACCATTCGAGCCATCCGGCGCCTTGACCTGAAGAAAGGCCCTTCCATTTCGGAAACCCTGGACTGGGCCCAGGCTTTAATCGCCCTCCAGGTTGAAGAACTCAGTCCGAAAATTGTGCGCGACACCCTGAATGCGATTGTGAAGTATCGGACCGATGTGGACCTGGTGAAAGCAAACCTTGGAAAGGTGGTCAACCCTTAAGAATACAATCGAACTGCGAACATTGAACATCGAACGCCCAACATCGAAAAGGGTGCGAGGCTGTGCTTCGCGCTTCATTTTCAATATATAATTGTTCTGATCAGGCCGCCGGAGGCGCACCGCAGTTCAAAGTTCAATGTTGAGCGTTGGATGTTCAATGATTTTTAAATGTCATGCAAAACCTTATCCTAAAATTCGTCTCCTCATCCCGGGCCGCGGGACTCCGGGTTTCAACATCGGAGGTCCTCGACTGCCTGGCACAGCTCCGATTGGTGGAGCCCCTGGAGGAGCGACAATTTGCCGCGGTGCTGAGAGCGAATTTCGCCAAGAGCCGTCGGGACCAGGCAAAGTTCGCCCACCTCTACCACCTGTTCTTTCATGAACTCAGGAGCGATGAAGAGATCACCGGCGCTGAACCGGTAGCCCGGAATGTCCGGCGCATCATCGAGGCCCTCTCGGACAATCCCGACCTGGTCCCATCCGATCAGACTCCATCCGACCAGGCCATCCAGGCCTTCCTGACCGGTGACCCGGAGGCTTACCTTCAAATTCTGCGGGACATTGAATCAGACGGCGAAACCGGTGGTCGCGGCCCTGGTTCGAACCTCGGTTCGGTGGTACGCCGCTTTCCCCTGATGCTGTCCATTGAAAAAACGCGCAAGGCCGTAGCGGCCTATCTGACCGACCAGCGCGACACCCTCCACTGGGAGACCCGCCAGGACCTTGAAAAACATGTCAATGCCCGCCTGGATACCGCCCGGCGCCTGCTGACCCGTAATAACCCGACTGCAGACATCCCGGTCCAAAAAAAGCTTAACTGGGACAAGCACCTGAGCAATCTGGGAGAAATCGCCTTTACAACCCTGACCCCCCGGGAGGTTGCCCAGATGCGGGAGGTCATCGGCCGGTTGGTGCGTAAACTGAAAGACACACTCGGCCGCCGCTATGCCGCCCGAAAAAACGGGGTGATCGACATCAAGAAAACCCTGCGCCGAGCCGCAAGGCACCAGGGCATTCCCCTGGAAATCGTCCGGCGCCGGAAACCACCGCGCAAAGGAAAGATTGTCATCCTCTGTGATGTCTCCGGCTCGGTCTGGTCCTCGGCCAAATTCATGCTGAACATGCTCTATTCTCTCCAGGAGTGTTTCACCAAAGTCCGCAGTTTTATTTTCATCGCCGGCCTGTGTGAAGTCACCGACCTGTTTGAAAGTTTGGAAATTAACCAGGCCATTGAAAAAGTGATGCATGCGGCGGACATTGAATACGGCGCGTCCACCGATTACGGCTACACCTTCCGGCAATTCAAATCCGGCTACCTGGACAGCCTGAACAAAAAAACCACCCTGATCATCATCGGCGACGGCCGCAGCAACTACTCAAACCCGGAGGAAGGCATCCTGGATGAAATACGGGAAAAGTGCCGGCGGGTTATCTGGCTCAACCCCGAGAGCACACCTTTCTGGTATTCCGGGGACAGCGAGATGCGTACCTACCAGACCTATTGTCACGAGGTGCGGCAGTGTCAAAATTTGAACCAGCTGACGGAATTCATAAGAGACCTTGTGCTTTAACTGTTGTCTATCCACAAATAGCCAATTTCATTAATCGATTGTAAATATTTTGTCATTCTGAGGAGCGGAGCGACGAAGAATCCCCAACAAGAGCGCATAGCCTTTGCGCGGAAGGGACTCTTCGCTCCGCTCAGAGTGACTTGCACAGGGAAACGTCGGTCTATACATTGATGCAAAGCCCTCTTTTTGATGAAACCCGAAAGTGAAATTCTATGCCGAATGATGACCTTCTCATTTTAAAATGGCTCCTGACCACACGGCCTGAAAATATTTCAGGCGATTTCAAGTCGGTGGCGGACTGGAAAAAGAATCATGCAAACCAGTTGCTGGCCTGGACAGAGCCGGTTGACCTGGCCATTGCCGGCGGGTTTCTATCTGATTGCCCGGCCTATGCCTTCGCCGCCGGTTACTGGGCCGCCCTCTATCGCCTGCTTCCGGATTTACCCAGGACGCCGCTGCCGGCCCTGTGCATCAGCGAAAAACACGGCCCCCATCCCGGCAAAATCAAATGTCGGCTTGATAGAGACAAGACGGTCGGCTGGCGACTCAACGGTAAAAAGCACTTCGTCACCTGCGGTCGGGAAGCAGAACTCCTAATTGTAGCCGCGTCAACGGGAACCAGCGCAGAAGGGCAAAACAAGCTGCACCTGGTCATGGTGGACAGGGCCCAGGTCGGAATATCGGTAAAACCGCTTGAAAAACCGCTGGCCATCCTCCCCGAGATCAGTCATGGTGCTGTTGTGTTTTCCGATGTGACTGTTCCCGGGACAGACTTTCTGCCTGGCGATGGTTATACCACCTATATCAAACCATTCCGGACAATAGAGGACCTGCATATTATGGCGGCCATGGGTGGCTATCTGCTGCGCATCGGAACCCTTTTTGGCTGGCCGCACGCAGCCCGGGAACAATTGCTGGCCCTGTTGATGACCCTGCGGGCACTCGCGCGGGCCGATTACACGGCTCCCGCAATACATATCGCTGCAGGTGGCGCCATCACAGCCCTGCGTTCACTCCTCGAAAGTATAGAGTCCTGTTGGGACCTGGTCTGTTCCCAAACACGTCACACCTGGCAGCGCGACCGATCCGTGCTTGACATTGCCGCCGATGCCCGCAACAGGCGACTGACCGTAGCCTGGCAGGTGTTTGCCTGACTTTCGAAGCACTCAAGCACACATATCAGGCGCCTGAAAATGGGCTCCCCGAACTGACATTGGCCTTGACGCAGGTGGCCCTTTGCAAGTATGCTCAGGGCGTCTAATGCACAGCATATTCTATAAAATCGTCTAGTTTACGGAAAGCTGCGGATCATTCAGTGAGGCTGTTTACAGGCAGATTGATAAATCCCAGAGGGTCAAATGACGCGAAGCTTAATACCCCTTGCAGCCCTGACAATTTTCATGGCAGCAATCTGCCAACCCGCTTTCGCCGAAGAAAATGATACTAAAAAAAATGCGGAGAACCTTCCCTGGGAAAAAGTCTCCCTTGAATTGGGCTCTTTTCTATCTTCTGCCAGCGGTAATGTGCGCCTGTCGGCCGAGGGTTTCGGAATCGGCATTGACCTCGAGGAAGTCCTCGGGATGGACATGACCACCACTGTATTTCGAACGGGCGCCGCCTGGCGATTTACCGATAACCGGCGGCACCGGGCGGAACTGTCCTGGTTCGCCTTCCGCAGTGACGCCAACACCCAGCTTGGACAAGACATCATCATAGACGGCACGGTGATACCTACCGGGAGCACCGTCAATTCAAGCTATGACCTGGATATTTACAAAGTGAGTTACAGCTATTCGTTCCTCCAGGATGACCGCATGGATATAGCCGCAGCGGTTGGCATTTATGTCATGCCGGTTGGTTTTACCTTGAGCGCCTCGGGGCTGGTAAACACATACGTAGCGGAAAGTATCACCGCACCGCTGCCCGTCTTAGGCCTGCGGGCCGACTTCGCGTTAACACCCAAATGGTTCCTCAAGACCAATTTCGATCTGTTCTACCTTGAATATCAAAGATTCAAAGGGTCGATCTTCGATTCTAAAGCCGCCGTGGAATACAAGGCGTTTAAAAATGTCGGCTTTGGACTGGCCGTCGAAAATTTCGGCGTACACGTCGAAGCAGAAGGTGAGGATTACCCGACACTCGACCTGGTTGGGGAAATTGAATTCAGTTACATCGGAGCCATGCTTTACGCTAAAATCTACTTCTGACACGAAGGGTTGCCCGGGCGCAAACACTTAAACGGCTCTCCATCTGGCCCTGGTATTGTCGGATAAAACTTCCGGTTAAAAGCTTTCACAACATAGTCTTTAAATTCAGTTTGTCGCAGGCAAATTGATAACTCTTAGAGGAGGAAACGATGCGAAAATTGATACTCATTGCGATCCTGACAGCTTTCATGGCAGCGATCTGCCTGCCTGCTTCCGCCGAAGAAAAGCCATCCGAAACGAAAGTTGAGAACCTTCCCTGGAACAAATTTACGGTTAACCTGGGTACTTTTCTATCCGCAACAAACAGCAATGTCCGCCTGTCGGCCAATGGGCTGGGGGTCGGCATTGACGTGGAAGAGGCCCTCGGACTGGATGTGACCACGACCGTTTTCCGGGCCAATGGCCTCTGGCGGTTTTCTGACAACCGCCGTCACCGGGCAGAACTTTCCTGGTTTGCGCTGCGCCGCAAAGGCAGCACCCAGCTGGGGCAGGACATTACTATCGATGGGGTCACCTATCCCACCGGCACTGCAGTAAACACCGCCTTTAACCTGGATGTCTACAAAGCCTCCTACACCTATTCCTTTTTCCAGGATGACCGCATGGATGTCGGTGTGGGCGGGGGTCTTTACATCATGCCCATCACATTCGAGTTCAACGCCACGGGGCTGGTGAACGGCAACACAAGTGAGGCGGTTACCGCTCCGCTGCCCGTCTTTACTCTGCGGGCCGATTTCGCCCTGACGCCCAAATGGATTTTAAAAACCCAAGCCGACCTTTTCTACCTTGAATATAAACAATTCAAAGGCGCGGTCTATGACTCCCGGATTGCCGTTGAGTACAAAGCCTTCAAGAATGTCGGTTTTGGGCTGGGCGTTGAAAACTTTAACCTGGGTGTCGAAGCAGAGGGAGAGGATTACCCGGAAATCGACCTGATGGGGAAAATTGAATATCGGTATTTTGGTGGTATGCTTTATGCCTCAATCTATTTTTAATGCCAAAGAAACCCATGCGACCACAACTTAAACGGGCCTTGATCTGTATGCTCGTACTTCTGAAAAAAAATACCCGCCTGCTGGCAGCCGCGCTGTTAATCCTGCTGGCAGCAGCCAGTCCCCTACCCGGAGGAGCACTGGCTGCCCGGGCTGCGGATTCCAATGACGCCTCACCGGGTCAGCATCTGCTGCTGGCTGAAAACAAATTTTCAGTCGACGACATCAAAACGCTCATCGGCCGCTGGCGGCGACCCGACGGCGGCTACGTACTTGAAATCCGGGAAATCACGCCCGACGGTAAAATGGACGCCTATTATTTCAATCCCAATTCCATCAATGTTCACAGAGCCGAGGCGGCCCGGGTCGCTGGCGAAATTAAATTGGTCGTGGAATTAAGGGATGCCGGATACCCCGGTTCCACCTATGCCCTGCTTTACAAGCCCGGGCAGGACCTCCTGATGGGCTTTTACTTTCAGGCGGGCCGGAAACAATATTTTGAAGTTGTCTTTGTCCGTCAAAAGTGAAGCCCGGAAAAACCCCTTGAACCGCGCCCTTTTCGATGATAGCCTGATTTTCGTTGAAGTTTAGTAACTTACACACTGACAATTGAAAATCAGGCCTGCCGCAATCATTGGAGAGCCTCGCTTGTTTCAGCAGATACTACGATCCATATTCCCAAAGCCGCTGCGGCCCCGGTCCGAAATCCAGCGCAAGCGCTTTCCCCTGAAATACCTGGCGCTTCATTTTCGGCCCGCCACCGTTCCCCGAAAAACAATGCAGCTTTCTCTCACCTGGGGCCTGGGCGGCATGGCCGCCACCCTTGCCCTGCTGCAATTCGGAACCGGTATTCTATTAAAGTTTGCTTATGAGCCAACCCCGGTATCGGCCTATGCCTCCATTCAAACTATTATTACGACCATACCGTTCGGCCGACTCATCCGCAACCTGCACCACTGGTGCGCCCACCTCCTGGTGGCCGTGGCCATGTTACACATGCTGCGGGTCTTTTTCACCGGGGCCTTTCACCCGCCGCGCCAGTTCAACTGGGTTGTCGGGTGGTCCCTGGTCTGTGTGATTTTGTTCGCCAACTTTACCGGCTACCTGCTGCCCTGGGACCAGTTGGCCTACTGGGCGGTGACCGTTTCCAGCGGTATGCTGGAATACATCCCGCTTGTTGGTGTCTATATCCAGACAACTTTTCTCGGCGGCACAGAGATCGGTACCGCCACCCTGCAGTCCTTTTTTGCCCTGCACACCGCCGTTGTGCCACTGGTGCTGCTCGGCTTGATGGCCTTGCATTTCTGGCGGGTACGCAAAGCCCGGGGGTTGGTGATACCCCGGCGACCAGATGAACGCCCTGTGGAACACCCGGACCGGGTTCCAACAGTGCCGGATCTGCTGCTGCGCGAAATCGTGGCTGCTCTGGTGCTTTTCGCGGCAGTCTTGCTGCTGGCAACCTTTGCCAACGCACCCCTGGCCGAACAGGCCAATCCCGGCCTGAGCCCCAATCCGACCCGGGCGCCGTGGTACTTTGCCGGCCTCCAGGAATTGCTGCTGCATCTCCACCCGTTATTCGCGATCTGCGTCGTTCCGGTCCTGGCCGCTCTGGGATTGCTGGCCATTCCATATTTGAAATATGACACCGATCCCGGGGGCATCTGGTTCGCCTCCCGGATTGGGAAAAAAACCGGTATCATCGCGGCAGTTTCAGGCGTCTTGCTGACACCCCTGCTGATACTCATGAATGAAGGGTTGTCAGGCGGTGGACATCACTTTGAGGCGGTTTCGCCGCTTGTCGCCCATGGCGCGTTGCCGATGCTTGTACTGGCGGCCATTGTAAGCTTTTTCTATTGGGCCTTGAAATGGCGGTTTCAGGCAACAAAGAATGAAGCCGTCCAGGCGGTCTTTATCCTGCTTTTAGTCGCCTATGGCATCTTGACGGTTACCGGTGTCTGGTTTCGGGGTGCCGGGATGGTACTGACGGCTCCATGGTAATTACAGTCGGGATTGAACAGGTTACATTCAATGCGGTTTAAGATTTTCATTCTGACAAATTAAATTGAAACGCACTAAATGACAAAGAAACAAAAAGAAAAATCGATCCCGGAAATAAGCGCACCGCGCAGGGATTTCCTGTCCTGGCTTTGGGTTGGGCTGGGCCTGGCTGCTTTCGCAGAAATGGTCTGGCTGGCGGCCGCTTTTTTGCGTCCGTCTAAAGATCGCTCCGCAAAAAAAACTCTGGATAAACAAATGGTTATCGGTCCGGTTGACGCGTTTACCCCGGGAACCGTGACGGCGTTTCCCCAGGGCCGCTTTTACCTGGCCCGGCTTGCGGACGGCGGGTTTCTCGCCATTTCCAGGCGGTGCCCCCACCTGGGTTGCACCATCCCCTGGGTAGCGGCCGAGGAAAAATTCCTGTGTCCCTGTCACTCATCGGCTTTCGATATTCAGGGTGATGTCCTCCGCAGTCCGGCGCCGCGCGCCATGGACCTCTACCGGGTGACCATCGAAAATACCGTGGTCAAGGTAGATATTGGGCAGGCGGCTAAAAGGGACCGGTTTCAACCCGCACAGGTGGTTTACCCGGAAAAGGTATAACATTTAAAAAATAATGAACATCCAACATTGATCATCGAACGTTCAACATCGAAAAAGATGACTAAGAACCCCAACGCTCCCTGGAAAATCACCGGCATCATCGCCACCCTGGTGATTGTCCTGTTGATACCGCTTAACTGGAAACCAGAATCTCCAGGTGGCAGGGGTATAGGTACGCCCGCCGCAGAATTCGTCGGCAGCCAGGCGTGCCGGGACTGCCACAAGCCGGAATATGACAAATGGTCCGACTCCCATCACCGTTGGGCAATGGCACCTGCAACCGAAAAGACGGTCCGGGGGGATTTTAACAACGCTGTGTACGATTACTTTGGGAAAGAATCTCGTTTCTATCGGCGCGACGGTAAATACTACGTGCACACGCAAGGTGTAGACGGAAAGCCCACCGAATTTGAAATCACGCACATATTTGGCTGGTACCCGCTCCAGCAATACCTGATTCCCTTTCCCGGCGGCCGCCGCCAATGCCTGCCCATTGCCTGGGATGTAAAGCAGGAAAAGTGGTACCATCTGAACCCCGAGGCCCCCTTAAACCCGTCAGACTGGCTGTACTGGACCAACAACGGGCAGAACTGGAACGGCATGTGTGCCGAATGCCATTCCACTGATCTAAAGAAAAACTACGACCCCACCACCGACACTTACAAGACCACCTGGTCGGAGATCAGTGTGGGCTGCGAAGCATGCCACGGCCCCGGGTCCGCCCATATAAAATGGGCAGAGCGTCCGGAAATGGGTCGCCCGGAAAGAGAAAATTTCGCCCTGGCCGTCAAAACCCGGGATCTGTCGTCACGGCAGCAAATTGAACTTTGCGCCCCCTGCCATGCCCGCAGGATGTCCCTGGACGACAACATCCACAGCCACCGAGACTTTCTCGATTACGGCGTTCCCCAGCCGTTGAGCGCGGGCCTGTATTACCCTGACGGCCAGATCCTCGAAGAAGTCTATGTCTATGGCTCGTTCATGCAGAGCAAGATGTACGCACGGGGTGTACGCTGCAGCGACTGCCACGATGTCCACAATATCCGCCGCATCAAGGAAGGCAACGACCTCTGCCTGCAGTGCCACAAGGCCGCCCTGTATGACACCGCAAAGCACCATTTTCACAAACAAAAAGGCGCAACCGGCGAACCCATCCGGTCTGAAAACGGAGAGGTTCTTTTCGAGGTAGGCACCGGCGCTCAATGTGAACAATGCCACATGCCCGGCCGGGTCTACATGGGCAATGACTATCGACCGGATCACAGCTTCCGTCTGCCACGCCCGGATCTCACCCTGGAAATCGGCACACCCAATGCCTGTGACCGCTGCCATGTGGACAAGCCCACCCAGTGGTCGGTGGAGGCCATGGGAAAATGGTACGGAAAAAAATCCAAGCCGCACTACGGCCAGGTGCTGTATGCCGCCCGAGAGCGCCGGCCTGATGCCGCAACAGATTTGACAACTCTGTCCCGGGACCGGCTCTACCCCACCATTGTGCGGGCAACCGCCCTGGCCGAACTGGCCGCGTACCGGGCGACAGAAACAGAGGCCGCATTTGTCCTGGCCCTGGCCGATGAAGAATCGCTGCTGCGCCAGACAGCGGTGCGGCACCTGCCGGTAACAGACCCGGCCCGCCGGTTGAAACTGCTGGCGCCCCTGCTTTACGACCCGGTACGCGCCGTTCGCATCGAGGCGGCCGGAAGCCTGGCCTCCGTACCCCTGAAAAACATGCGCCCGGATGTCCGTCAGCAATTCGAGACAGCCCTGGATGAATATCGGCAGGCTATGGAGCGAACGGCAGATTTCCCCCAATCCCGCCACAACCTGGGCAATCTGGCCGCGAACCTGGGACGCCCCGACAAAGCCGTGCAACACTACCTGAAGGCCATCGAAATCGACGGTCAGTTCTACCCTGCCAAGGTCAACCTGGCCATGCTCTACAATCAACAGGGCCGGAACCGGGAGGCCGAAAAACTGCTGCGTGCGGTCGTGGCCGCGCATCCTGAATTTTACGAAATAAAATATTCCCTGGGATTGCTATTGGCAGAACAAAACCGTTTTACCGAAGCGGCTGTTTTCCTGGGAGACGCGGCGGCCGGTCTGCCGCAAAGATCCCGGATTCACTACAACCTGGGGTTGCTGCTCCAGAAGGTCCGGCGCGACGCCGAAGCAGAGGCGGCCCTGCAGGCCGCCCTCATTGTCGAACCGGATCACCCGGAATACCTGTATGCCCTGGCGGTCTTTTACCTGGAGCGCAGCAACTGGAATAAAGCCCGGGAGACAGCCGCAAAACTGCAAACCGCCCACCCCGACCTGACAGCCGGACGCCAGCTTCTGGACATCCTTGAAAAGAGGAAAAGCCAATGAAAGCAATCTACGGCCAGCCCATCCGGCGCATTTTAAAAATGCTTGCCTACATGACCCTGGGAGGCTCCTCGGCTCTGGTCATTGTGGGGATCCTCTACCTCAATAGCCGCCCGGAGCTGGATGTCTGGCATACCGCCGACCTCGATGCCGAATTTACAGAAGCCTCAAAGGTACAGAACTTTGACGGCTACCTGGCATTGGAAAAGCGCCTCTTTGCCCAGCTCGATGAACGCGTTCACGCTCAGATCGCACCGGAAGATCGCCGCCGGATCAACCGCTATCATCGCGGCAGTCTCTCTGACCCGGCCCGCTGGCCGCGCAACTGGAACCGCACCTATGAGCTGCCATCCAACGATCCGCGAATGGGCGTACTGCTGCTGCACGGCATGTCCGATTCGCCCTACAGCCTGCGCAACGTGGGCCTGCGCCTGCACAAATCGGGGGCCTGGGTCGTGGGGCTGCGCTCACCGGGGCACGGCACCGCGCCCTCGGGGCTGGTGTCGGTAAAATGGGAAGATATGGCCGCGGCCATGGAACTGGCCTTGCAGCACCTGCGCGAAAAGACGGCCGGCAAACCGATTTTCATTGTGGGGTATTCCACCGGGGCGGCCCTGGCCGTGCAGCACGCACTCAGGGCCCTGGCAGAACCTGATCTGCCCGCGGTATCCGGGTTGGTCCTGATTTCACCTTCAATCGGGGTCACCGGCGCGGCGGCCCTGGCAGTCTGGCAGGCTCGTATCGGCCATTTGCTGGGACTGGACAAACTTGCCTGGAACTCCCTCGGCCCCGAGTATGACCCTTTTAAATACAACTCTTTCGCCGTAAACGCCGGCGACCAGGTCTACCGGTTGACACTCGAGATTCAGTCACGGCTTGAAAAACTGGGCAAGTCCGGTGGCCTTAAAACATTTCCCCCGGTACTGGCCTTTCAATCGATTGTCGATGCGACGGTCAGCACCCCGGCCGTGGTGAACGGACTTTTCAAACGCCTGCCCCCCGGGGGGCATGAATTAATCCTGTTTGATATCAACCGCCGGGCCGAAGTGGAAGAATTGCTCAGCAGCCCCACCGGCACTATCATCAAGCCACTGTTAACCGGCGCGCAGCTGCCCTTCGCATTCAGCCTGGTCACCAATAAAAACAACGAAAACGCAGAGGTCCTGGTGCGTCATCGTCCGGCTGGCCGCGATGCCCTTTCCGAAAGATCACTGGGCCTGGACTGGCCGGGAGACTTGTATTCACTGTCGCACGTGGCACTGCCTTTTCCAGGCAGCGATCCTGTCTATGGCGGGACCGGGGCCGGCCCCAGTCCGGGGATCCATCTCGGCAGCCTGGTGGTCCGCGGTGAACGCAACATCCTGCAGATCTCTGCCACAGACCTGCTGCGCCTGCGCTGGAACCCTTTTTACACTTACATGGAAGGCCGCCTGCTGGAATTCGTCAACAACTAGTCACTATCCGCGGGTCAATGTGCACACCTTGAATCGAAAGGCTGTCCGAGGGCAAACTTTACAGGCTGTCCCAGCCTTCGTAAGCGGCAACTACTTTTCTGAAATAGTCAGTTACCGGGATGGGCCGGTACTGATCGTCAATGGCGCAATGGGTCGTGTGGCCAACGGCCACCAGCCGGTTTTCACTTTTGTGGCGGATGCGAAACTCAAAGGTAAAACTGGCTTTTTTTATATCGCGCGTCCTGACATCAATGATCAATTGTTCATTCAGGCGGGCCGGTGATTTGAAATCGAGATGGGCGCTCACCACCACGTTCTGGAATTCGCTGATGGGCTGGTTGCCCTCGCACAATCCCAGGTTGGTCAGGTAATCCACCCGGCCCACCTCAAGGTAGGTAAAGTAATTGCCGTGGAAGACCACCCCCATGGCATCCGTTTCCGGCAGGCGCACCCGGATCTCGGTGTTGAAATTATAAACTGGCGCGCATTCGGCTGTTTGGGTGGTCATGGCAAATCCTTCACTGGCAGGGTTGCAGGGTTATTGGGATAGATAATGAGCCGGTCCCCCGGATGTATGTGCTGTTTCAGCTTCAGTCGGTTCCAGATAAACAAAGAGGGCAGCGGCACATTAAACCGTTCGGAGATAGTCGTCAGGTTGTCACCTTTCTTGACGATATAAACCATGCTGTTGTGCCGGACAAGCCACTGGGCCAGCAGCTCCGGGTACTGCCGGTTGAAATCCCGGGCCTGGCCTTTGGGGATCAGGAGCCTGTGCGGACCCGGCGCAAGGTAATACCCCCGGATCTCCGGATTTAACTCTTTAATGGTCTTGAAATCAGTCCCGGCCGCCCGGGCGAATACCTGGAGGCCCACATCCTGGCGACATTCCAGGGTGACCGCGTCAAACTCCAGGCGGGGGTAGAGATCGGCTGCGGTGACACTGAAGCCGTATTTTTCGGGTTGGGTCAAGACCAGCTTGGCGGCCAGGGCTCGGAATATATAACGCTGGGTTTCAAGGGACAGATACAGCCGGTAATAATCGCCGGTCTCCTGGGACAGGATTTCTGATTTGAGTCCTTCTTCTCCCATGTTGTAGGCTGCGGCCGCCAGGGTCCAGGACCCCAGATCCTCATGAAGGAACTTTAGATATCGTATGGCCGCGGCGGTTGAATAAAACAGGTTGCGCCGCTCGTCCTTGCGCGCGTCAACCGTCAAACCATATTTTCGGCCGGTACTTTGCATAAACTGCCAGAAACCCATGGCGCCTTTGGGTGACCCGGCGTGGGGCCTTAACGCACTCTCGATAATGGCGAGATATTTAAGGTCGGCGGGCATTTTTTCCGCGGCCAGCATTTTCTCGACATGCGGCATGTAACGGGAAATCCGTTTAATCCACAAAATGACCTGCGGTCGTCCCCAGAGGGTCAGCAGCAGTTCTTTTTCCAGTCTTTCCCGGACATTCTGCCTTTCGAGGGGAACGGGCTCGCCACAAAAATCCAGGGGCCCGGACACCCGGACGCTGTCAATGAGCGCCGGCAAGGTGGCCGGTGCAATTTCACCAACCGGCCGGGCACCGGCCGCACCCGTCCAAAACAGGCATAAGATCAGCAGGGCCCAGGTATATTGCAACATCTTGAACATATCAGTTTTCCTATTCAATCCGGCCGCCGGAGGCATACACCCATATAGGATGCGCCGGCAGCAGCTATAGTATCCGCAAGCCCATACTGGAAGCCACAATCTCGGCCGCAAATTCTGCGCTGGTATTCTTGTGATCCAGGATCGGGTTCACCTCGGCCACTTCAAAAGAGGCCATACACCCGCATTCAGCCAGGGTTTCCATCACCAGGTGCGCTTCCCGGAAGGTCAAACCACCGGGCACCGGGGTCCCCACGCCCCGCACCACCTGCGGGTCGACACAATCCAGGTCAAAACTTACATGCAGGTGATCGACATGGGGCATGATATCGGCCAGAATCTGGTCGATCACCACCCCGATGCCCTGGCGGTCGATCTCGGTCATGGTATAGACGGGCAGCCCGACCCGGCGGATATTTTCTTTTTCCAGCCGGTCTATCTGGCGGGCCCCCAGAAGAGCGCAGTGCTGGGGCTGTACCTTGGGTGCAAATCCCAGCAGGTGGGTCAAACGGTCGCTGCCGAGCCCGAGTGAAGCGGCCAGCGGCATCCCGTGGATATTCCCCGAGGGGCTGGTCTCGTGGGTATTCATGTCGGCGTGGGCATCCATCCAGACAACACCCAGGGTCATCTCCCGGCAGCGGCAATAATCAGCGATGCCGGCGATGCTGCCCAGGGCCATGGAATGGTCCCCTCCGACACACAGAGGAAAACAACCGGTTTCCAAGGACTGCCGCACCCGCGCAGCCAGGATTTCCGATGTTTTCACGATCTCACTCACATACTTGAGTTTGGGCGTTCTGACCTGCTGTTCCTCCTGGATACGGACCGGGATATCTCCACTGTCCTGTACCGTGTACCCCAGGGCCTCCAGCCTTTCGGCAAGCCCGGCTATGCGCAGGGCGGACGGTCCCATATCAACTCCCCGGCGGTCGGCACCCAGATCCATGGGAAACCCAATCAACTCCACAACTGGTTTTGGTGTCTGCAGTTTCATTTTTTCAGCTCTCGACTCTTTCGGCCCCGCACAGATTGCGATCCGCCGGATTGGATGCTTGTTTACACTCGGATGTTGCAAACTGCCGGGTCAGGTCCGACGGGCGCCAGTCTGCATTGGAACCGGACCGCACAATAAGCGCGCAATCCGCATCGATGCAGGGATCCAGGTGAACCAGGACACTGGCATTGCCTTCAAACCCGGCAATCAAAATATTTTCCAGGTAGCCGGCCTCTGCATGGGCTGTGTCCAAAGCCAGGTCTCCCGGCAGAATCAGGTGTAAATCGATATGAATCAGCCTTCCCGAGCGCCACACCCTCAATTTGTGAATATCAATCCAGCCCGGCTTGCGGTGCCGGTTGATCAGGTCAACCACCGTCTGCAGCAATTCCGGATCCATGGCATCCATCAACCCGGCAAACGAGCGGTGCACCAGCTGCAGGCCGGTTCGCAGGATATTCAGTCCCACCAGGCAGGCGATGGTGCCGTCCAGCCAGAACCACCCGGACAGGTGAGCCAGAAAAAGACCCAGCAGAACACCGCCGGAGGTATAGACATCGGTCAGAATGTGCTGGCCGTCCGCCTCCAACACCAGTGATCCCGTCTTTCTGCCGGTCCTTAAAAGATAGAGCCCCAGCAGCAGGTTCACGACCGCGGTCCCCAGCAGAACCAGCAGGCCGGTACCCAGATGGGGCAGCGGCTGCGGGTGCAGCAGGTGCGCAAAGCCCACTTTGAAAATTCCGAACGCAGCCAGGATGATCAGGGCCCCTTCGAATCCGGCTGAGAAAAATTCGATTTTTCCATGGCCATACGGATGATCCTGATCCGGCGGCCGGGCAGAAGTAATGATGGCCGCCAGGGCGAACCCGCCGGCCACCACATTGATGATGGACTCCAGGGCATCGGAAAGGATCGCGCTGGAACCGGTAAGGTGCCAGGCGTAAAACTTGGCCGCCATAAGGGCGATACCGATAAAAATGGCGCCGCCGACCGCCACTATCCGGGTCTTAAGCAATTTTTCTTCAACGCCGCCCCGTGAGGGGGCGCTGGCCTGTATGCTGTTGGTCATTATCTGGGTCTATAAATTGTAGACACCGGCCCGGGCAGGCCGCATTTTAAGCCGGCAGCTGATAGGTTCCGTCGAGCCTTTGGATCATCTCATCATACTTTTGCATCAGGGCCTCAACCATGTGCTCAAACTCAATTTGCGTCAACCGGCCCGCCTGCAGCTGCTGCTCCAGTATGTGGACTTCATCATCGTACCATCGATCCGGGTCAAAGTTGTAGGTCATCTCAACGTTTCCATTCTGGCCGCAGCCATGGCTTTTAGAGGCAATGCAAGCCCGATCTTTTCATGTTTTGCGCGGATCTTCAATTATTTTCCTTTTTTCAGGTTGCTTTTACAAAGATAAGCGTTACACTCGGGCGATTTAAAGCCGTGCAGGCCGGATCACGGTGGCCTGTACAATTCTATCCAGAATCAATTTAAGGCCCGGATATCACCATGTCAACGCAAGCGGACGCCAGTCACCAGAGTAGCAGTTCCGGCTTTTTTTCAAAAGTCAGCGCTGTGGTTTTCAGCCGGATTGTCCTGAACACGGCCCGGCGGTTTGCCTATCCGTTCGCACCGGCCTTGAGCCGCGGTCTGGATGTTCCCCTGGTTGCCGTCACCGCAGCCATCGGCGTCAACCAGGCCACCGGTATCCTCGGGATGATATTCGGCCCCATTGCCGACCGACTGGGATACCGCCTGATGATGCTGGTGGGCATGGGCATGCTGGTCATCGGCATGTTTGCGGCCGGTTTTCTGCCCATGTATGCCACGGTCCTGGCCGCCCTGTTTCTGGCTGGCCTGGCGAAAAACATCTTTGACTCCGCTCTCCAGGCCTATGTGGGCCAACAGGTTCCCTTTGCCAAAAGGGGTATGGTCATCGGGCTGCTCGAGCTGTCCTGGGCCGGGAGCACCCTCATCGGTATTCCCGTCATGGGGGTGGTGATTGACAGGTTGGGATGGCAGGCCCCCTTTCTGGTTTTTGGCGCCAGCGGCGTCCTCGGCCTCATTGCCCTTGCAATTGTTATCCCCAAAGACAGCCGGCAGGCCAGCCGGCAGCGTTCACCCGGATTCTGGGAATTATGGCGCGACCTGGCCCGGTCAAGGTCGGCCCTGGGGGCCCTGGGCTTCGCCTTCTTTTTCAGCCTGGCCAATGATACTCTCTTTGTCGTCTACGGGGCCTGGCTGGAAGGTGCTTTCGGCCTGAGCATCGTGGCCATAGGGGCCAGCACCGGCGTCATCGGTGCCGCCGAACTCATCGGTGAACTCATCACGGTGTCCCTGGCGGACCGCTTCGGATTAAAGCGGATCATCCTTCTGGGTGCCTGCCTGACGGTGGTCGGCAATATCCTGCTACCCTTTACAGGGGTTTCGCTGCCCCTGGCCCTGACGGGGCTTTTCGTTGTTTTTATCTGTTTTGAATTCACGTTTGTATCGTGCCTGTCCCTGAGCACGGAGCTTCTCCCCGGCGCCCGGGCAACCATGATGTCCGGCCTCTTTGCCGCCGCCGGCATCGGCCGCTTCATCGGCGCCTGGGGCGGCGGCTTCATCTGGACGTCTGGCGGCATTCACGCAACGGCAGCCACAGCCGCAATAGCCTCAATGGCCGCGGTCGCCACTCTGGCCTGGGGTTTACGCGGTTGGCAGCCGGGAAAGCATAACAGACCGTGAACATCCAACTTTGAACTTCGAACGTCCAACATCGAATAATGAGTGCCGCTGTGCTCCACCAAATTTAGTGGGCCGCCGAAGGCGTTCCTTAGTTCAAAGTTCAATGTTGCGTGTTGAATGTTCAAGGTTCATCAGGTAAATGAATCAAATGCACCTATGCCTCGCACCCATCAAAGGCTTCACCGAAGCCCCTTATCGCAATGCTGCCGCAGCCTGTTTCAAAGGGTTTGATGTGGCCATGGCCCCGTTCGTGGCCACCCTGCAGGGGCGCAGATATTCCGCCACGCACCTGAAAGATCTCCTGCCCGCAAACAATAGCGGTTGGCCGGTCGTCCCCCAGATCCTGAGTAACGATGCGGAGGGTTTCATTAAGTTATCCGGCCGGCTGCACGCCATGGGCTATGACACGGTCAACTGGAACCTGGGCTGCCCGTTTCCCCGGGTGGCCAAAAAATACCGGGGCTCCGGCCTGCTCCCCCAGCCCGATAGAATTGACCGCTTTCTGGAGAAAGTGATCCGCAGCAGCCCCGTGGCGCTGAGCATTAAAACCCGCATCGGCCGTTTTGACATTGCGGAGATGGAAGCCCTCATGCCGGTCTTCAACCGCTACCCCCTGGCCGAGTTGATCATTCACCCGCGCACCGGCGTCCAGATGTACGCCGGCCGGCCGGACCTGGAAACGTTCACAGCGTGCCTGGCACTTTCCAGGAATCCGGTGGTCTACAATGGGGATATCTATACACCGGCTGATTACCGCGCCCTGGCTGCTCAATTCCCTTCAGTGACCCGCTGGATGATGGGCCGGGGCGCCCTGACAGATCCATTTTTGCCCGCGGCTATTAAGGGCCAGGCGCCGCCTGGCGCTGAAAAGCCTGTAATTATCAGACATTTTCATGACCAGCTCCTTGAGGCTTATGCCCAGTTACTATCAGGGCCTTCTCACCTTGGTGACAAAATGAAAGGCTTCTGGTTCTATCTTTCCCGTTCCTTTGCGGACGGCCGCAAGGTACTTAAAAAAATTCAGAAAACCCGCCAGACGGTTCAATATAAAGCGGTTGTTGAACACTTCTTTGCACAAAACCCGCAGTGGATCTCCTGAGCTGAATAAATTTGTAGACACCATCAGGGGGCCTGTATATATAGGGCTGATCGAACGGAGCGCATTAGACATTGACGAGTTTGCGGCAGCCATTCACATGAAGATTCAAATACACAATAAGTTTCATGAAATAGTCGGGCTAAAAGGCTGGCCAGAGAGGGCCCGTCTTGAAACCGGAAAGGAGCCTGACTGCCCATGACATCCGGCCTTGCAGCTTACGTCACCGCCCACCAGTCCGACCTGTTCACTTTGCTGGAAGAGATGGTGCTGATACAGAGCGGCTCTTACAACAAAGCCGGAATCGATACAGTTGCCGCGCTGATCAGCCGAACCTGTGCATCCCTGCCGGTAACCATAGAGACGATCCGGCAACCGGATTTCGGCAACCACCTGATCCTGCGAACACGCACCGGCGGCAGACGCCTGCTCATCGTAGGGCACATGGATACCGTGTTTCCCGAGGACACCGCTTTCAACTGGTTCAAATCGGATGAGAGCAACTGCTATGGCCCCGGCGTGGCCGACATGAAAGGTGGCCTGGTGGCGGGTATCTTTGGCCTGAAGGCTCTATCGGCCTGCGGTCGCCTTGCAGATCTGCCCCTGACGTTTGTATTCAACGCGGACGAGGAGATCGGCAGCCCGGGTTCACGCAACTTGATCCAGGCCCAGGCCCGGGAAAGTCTGGCGGCTTTCGTACTGGAATGCGGCGGCCCGACCGGTGAGGTCGCCACCGGCCGCAAGGGCAATCTGTCCCTGCTTTTGACCGTGAAAGGGCGGGCCGGACATGCAGCCTTCGCCGGCCCGGACAAGGCCAGTGCCGTTCTGGAGCTGGCCCACAAGACCATTGCCCTGGAAGCACTAAACGACGTCCAGGTCGGGCTCTCCGTAAATGTAGGCTCCGTCACAGCAGGCATCGGGCCGAACACGGTTGCGGAATCTGCCCTGGCCGGCGTGGATTGCCGCTTCATCACCCCCGGGCAAAAAGAAAACCTGGAACACCGTATCAGGGATATTGTCTCCCGGAACACGCTGCCTGGCACCCGGTCCGCAATCGAAATTGTCAGCGGCCGGCCGCCCATGCCCCGCAACGAAAAAAATGAAACCCTCTATGGCATCGTTAAACGTGTCGGGGTAACACTCGGCCAGACCATCGGGGAAGAATACCGCCAGGGTGTTTCCGATGCCAATCTGATTGCAGCGGAAAATGTTCCGGTAATTGACGGTCTGGGCCCCATTGGCGGCAACGATCATTCCGATGCCGAATATATGGTCAAAGACAGCCTTGCCCAGCGCACCCTCCTGCTGGCCCACAGCCTGGTGGCCACGCACCGGCACTATGCCGCCTGAAAATCATTTACATTCATGATCTTCAGGCGTTCTTCGGCCAGTTGTTCAAGGGGTATCATCCTGTCCATGGCGGTCCCCTTTAATATTGACATGCATCGATCAATTGAGGTAGGTTCCCACTTAACAGCAATTGGAAGGATTGGGCGATTAACTCAGCGGGAGAGTGCTACCTTCACACGGTAGAAGTCACTGGTTC
>CAZWPX010000009.1:0-98841 GCA_964636125.1 uncultured Desulfobacterales bacterium
GATAAAACCGTACGGGAAATTGTTGAAGCCGGGGTTCAGGCAACCGTGGATCTTTTAAACGAATTTAACCGGATCAATGAAAAATTCGCCGAACCCATGTCCGACGATGAGATGAACCGTCTCATTGAACGGCAGGGGGAAGTCCAGGAGAAACTGGACGACACAGATGCCTGGGATCTCGACGCCAGGCTGGAAATGGCACTGGATGCCCTGCGCTGTCCACCGGGAAATACCGCGGTAAAGGTCCTGTCCGGGGGCGAGCTGCGCCGGGTGGCCCTCTGTCGGCTGCTCCTGCAAAAACCGGACATTCTCCTGCTGGATGAGCCCACCAACCACCTGGATGCCGAGACAGTCGCCTGGCTGGAGCATCACCTCCAGCAATACGCGGGCACCGTTATAGCCGTCACTCATGACCGGTACTTTCTGGATAATGTGGCCGGGTGGATCCTTGAACTTGACCGTGGGCGCGGCATTCCGTGGAAAGGCAATTACTCTTCATGGCTGGAGCAAAAACAGGAACGCCTCCGCCGCGAGGAAAAGAGTGAAAGTCAGCGTCAAAAAACCCTGCAGCGGGAATTGGAATGGATCCGTATGTCGCCTAAAGCCCGGCAGACCAAGTCCAAGGCCCGCATCAGTTCCTATGAAAAGCTGCTGGACCAGGGCAGCGCCGGCAGCCGCCGGGATCTCGAGATCTTCATCCCCCCCGGTCCACGCCTGGGAAAAGTGGTCGTGGAAGCGGACAATGTCTCCAAAGCTTTCGGCGACCGGCTGCTGGTCGAAGAGATGAATTTCCTGCTCCCGCCCGGTGGTATCGTCGGTGTGATCGGTCCCAACGGGGCCGGTAAAACCACGCTTTTCAATATGATCACCGGAAAGGAAAACCCAGATACCGGCGCCTTGCGCACAGGGGACACGGTGCAGCTGGCCTACGTGGATCAGAGCCGTGACAGCCTTGAGCCGGACAAAAATATCTGGGAAACCATTTCAGGGGGGCAGGACACCATTGATATCGGGGAGCGCTCCGTCAACTCCCGGGCCTATGTGGCCCGCTTCAATTTCACCGGTTCAGGCCAGCAGAAAAAAGTCGGCCGGTTGTCCGGCGGCGAACGCAACCGGGTCCATCTGGCCATGATGCTCAAAGAGGGCGCCAATGTCCTCCTGCTGGATGAGCCCACCAACGACCTGGACGTCAACACCATGCGCGCCCTGGAAGAGGCCCTGGAAAACTTCGGCGGGTGCGCTGTCATCATCAGCCACGACCGCTGGTTCCTGGACCGCATTGCCACCCACATCCTGGCTTTCGAAGGTGATAGCCGGGTCACCTGGTTTGAAGGCAATTACTCCGATTATGAAGCGGACCGGAAAAAGCGCCTGGGGAAAAAATCCGAAATCCCGCAGCGCATCAAATACCGGCAGCTCACCCGGGGTTAGGAGCATCCGCATTGGTGTTTCTCAGTAAAAAACCCTGGCCTGAAGAGAATGCTTCAGACTTCTCTAATACCCCTATTGAATTTGCTTGAGGACGCCATCTTCAAGCGCCACAACCCGGTCCGCAATCCGCCGCACCTGGTCCATGTAGTGCGACACCACCAGAAGGGTGCACTGCGCCTTGAGGCTGATAAGCAGAGCCTCAATGATCCCTGAGGCTCTTGGGTCCAGGGAACTGGTAGGCTCGTCGCACAACAGCACTTCCGGCTCCAGGACCAGGGCCCGGGCGATACACAGCCGCTGCTTCTGCCCACCGGATAGCTCCAGGGCGCTTTTGTCCATACGGTCTTTCACTTCCTTCCATAAAAAAGCCTGCTCCAGGGCTTTTTGGGTCTTCTCCGCGATAACGGTTTTATCTCTTACCCCAGCAAGATTCAGGGGAAACGCCATGTTGCGGGCAATGCTCATGGGCAAGGGGTTCGGTTCTTGAAAAATCATGGCGACTTTGCGGCGCAGCAACGGCAGGGGGATCTCTCTTTTCAGCGGTGATACCCACTTTGCACCCAGTCGAATCCGGATCTCTCCGCTGCAACGGGCGCCGGGCACCTCGTTCCACATGCAGTTGAACAGTCCCAGCAGCGTTGACTTCCCCTGTCCCGACGGCCCGGTAATGGCGGTGATGGTCCGCGCTTCAAAGGTCTCCTGAAGGTTGTCCAGGACCTGGTTACGGCCATAGAAGAAGCTAGCCCCGGCAACGATTATTTTAGCCTTTGTTTCCATAAACTCCACTTCAAAACAACTATTCACACTAGACCCGGTAGAAAGCACGATAGGTCAGGCTTCTTTTGGCGCAATAGGCCAGCAAAAACAAAACAGCACAGACGCCAAGTAACACCAGGCAGGCCCCGTAGCCTTGGGACAACTCCGCCTGGTCTGCGTACTGATTGGCGATGTAGTAAATATAAAAGGGCAGTGCTTCGAATTGCGACAATAGCGAAGAGGGCGCGCCGGCAGTGGCCACCACACCCGTCAGCAGGATAACCGCCGTATCTTCGGCACACCGCCCGATGGCCAGGATAATACCCGAACTGATGCCGGGAAGTGCGTTCGGGATCAGTACATAGACAATGTTCTGCAGTTTGCTGGCACCCAGTGCGAGAGCGGTTGTACGGGTGTTCGCCGGCAATTCCTCCAGGGAGGTCTGTGTGCTCCGGACGATATAGGGCAATACCAGTACCGCCAGCGAAAGGGAACTGATGAGCAGACAGGGGCCCAATTCACTGAAAAAATGCTTGTGGAGAAAAATCGCGAGGCTGAAACCGAACAGGCCGATAACAATGGACGGAATGCCGGCCAGAATGTCGAAAAAAAATCCGAAAAACTTCTTCGTCCCCGACCCCGCGAACTCCGCCAGATAGATTCCGGAGCACACCCCGGCCGGAACGGCCAGAACCGTTGACAGCACCACCAGACTCAAGGTGCCTAAAATGGCCGGAAATATCCCGTCAAAGACCCGGGCACGTCCCATGAGCACCGCCAGTGGATCGGCCTGACCGAAAATCAGCTCTGTCCCGACGCTCGGAAACCCCTTGATGAACAGGTACCCTAGAAAAACTACCACCGACAGGGTCAGAACAGCGGTCATGCCCCAGGCAAACACCGCGACCACCTTTTCCGCGAAATCTCTTAACATGATACCAGACCTCGCTTGTGTTCTATGATCCGAACCACGACAACGGCAGCGGTGGTAAACAGGTACAGCGCAATCCCACAGGCAAAGATTGACCTGAATTCCAGGCTGTTGAAGTCGGCGGCCTTTACCAGGGCAATGTGGGCGGTCAGCGTCCGGGCCGGGTCCAGCAAACCGTGCGGCGCGCGGACTGCGTTGCCGGCCAGCATCAGGGCGATAAGAGTATCGCCCAGAGCCCGTCCCAGGGCGAGAATAAAACCAGAGGTCATACCGCCCAGCGCTCCGGGCACCATCACGTACAACAGCCGCTGTACGCGACCGGCCCCCAAGGCTCTGGCCGCCTGTACGTAAGCCGGGGGTACAGCCGACAGGCTGTCTGTAAAAAACAGAATCATCGTGGGGCTGACGAGGATGGCCAAGACAGACCCTGCAGCCAGCACACTCATCCCCGCCCCGCCAAAGCCCTCTCTGATAAAAGGCACCAGGAGGAAAATCCCTACAAATCCATAAATCACCGTGGGAATGCCGGTCATAAAGCGCACGAGGGTATTCAGCAGGCTGGCCAGGCGCGGTCCGGCCAGGCCGGCAATCACAAAAGCCGTGCCCAGGGAAAGCGGCAGGCTCATCGCCGTGGCCAGCAGGGCGATCCACAACGTACCGGCAATCATCGGCTGAATGCCGTACAGCCCTGCATGCGGCACCCAGGGACCGGTCCAGACCGTAAAACCAGCGCTTTCCCTGAAAAAGGGCAGACCCAGTGCAATCATGAACAAAAAAATCGACAGGATCACGATCGCACTGGCCATAGTGCTGAAAAAAAGCACTCCTCTGGCAATGGCTTCCCTTGAAGACCTCATTTCACCGGAATGAACCCCTTCTCGGCGGCGATCTGTTGCCCTTCAGCCGAAAAGAGGTAATCAATAAACAGGCGTTCCAGGCCCATGGGATCGCCCCTGGTATTGCTGTAAAGTCCCCGGGCGACCTTATAGCGCCCGTTCTTTACAGTTTCCAGGGTGGGCGTAACCCCATCGAGCGCCACCGAAGCGACACTCTCGTCCATGTGGCCCACCGAAACATAGCCGATGGCATAGGGGTCTTTGGCCACAGCGGTTTTCATGGCCCCGTTGGAGGGGACGAAAAGAGCCTGGGTGCTGATGGCACCTTTGCCCAGGGCTTTTTTCCAGAACACCGCACGGGTTCCGCTGGCTTCATCACGGGTGTACAGCGTAATGGTGTGATCGGCACCCCCCAGAACTTTCCAGTTTTCGATCTTGCCCGCAAAAATATCCTTGAGTTGCGCCTGGGTAAGAGCCGTTACGGCATTGCCCGGATTGACCACTACCCCCACGCCGTCGACGGCCCATCTGAACATCTTGAGACCATACCGTTCAACCTCCTCCGGCTTGGCTTTGCGACCAGAGTTGCCAATGTCCACCAGCCCTTCCCCCACCTGCTTGATGCCCAGCCCCGAGCCGCCCCCGGCCACGGTGATCGTGATGTCCCGATAGCGCGTCATGATCCGCTTGGCCATCGCCTTCATCACCGGGATATGAGCCGTGCCGCCGGCAATCTTTACCGTCCCCTTCTGGCCGTCAAAAGTGTCAAGAGCCCCTCCCTGGCAGGGACTCGCCAGCATAAAAAAACCTGTCAAAAATACACCCGCTCGCAAAAAAGTTGTCACCATCACTTTTGCTCCTTCACTCTATAATTTTGGGGGAATTGGAAACCCGTAATTGCATGCATATTAGCAATGTGTCAAATTGATAATATCGATATATTTATTATCGGTTATTCAAAGATTCAATTGGACAAACAAGGGGAGGACATCAGGGCAGGTGCTGGTACCAGAAGTTGCGTTTGATAAACAGATATTGTCAAACACACCGCCGGTCATTGAATAGTAATTTTATAATAATCATCTCCTCAGCAGTTCGACAAATTATTGAAACATGAATCATGTTTTTAGTCATCCATGCCATGTTTTGAGGGTCCGACAAACCAGGGATTGAGCAACCGGTTTTCCCGGGTATCGGAATTCAACCACTGCCGGGCTAATTTTTGTGCCAGTGCATCCGGGGATTTCATTCTTTAGGATTGATCCTTTTTCGGGCATGCGCGCCCAACTCTTCCCAGCTCAATGACGTCATTGTCGCCCGCATGCCTTTGCGGTGGATGAGAACCGCAGACCGGGAGTGGGAACGTAGCAGGCGCATCTCTTTATTGGGGGTAATGAATAAAGGGTGGAGACCGAATTCTCTCAGTGCCGAAATAATCCTTCCAACCGTGGATTGCGAACTTTTTGAAAATGCTTCATCCAGGACAATTGTAGCGAACAGGGGACTTGCGGCGCCGTCCGGGCATCCACAGTGCACCGTCCTTCCGAAGCATCCTTAAGCAGGTGGACCATATGTTCCAGTGCTCCCACATCAACATTTTTGGCTTTTCCCATTAAGCAGACCAAGTCCTGCCCCATGGACTTGTGTTTTATCTGTAGTGTATCATGGGCTGTTTCAATAATTTTCTGAATTTCATAATAGCGGTTGCCGCCACGACAGGGGCCCAAAGCGTTTCTAAAAACCCCCGGTTGCCTGTCAACAGCTCAACAAACCGAAATTATGTATGGCAACCGCTATCTGAGAACCAATCGATCAATTGCCGGGCAATGCTGATCCCGGGCGGGATGTTGGGTAAATTATCCCGTGTATACCAATCCGCAGCCACTATCTCTTCGCCATCTATCTGAATGTCTCCCCCGGCGTGTTCGGCGGTAAAGGCCACCATGAGTGAATCTGGAAACGGCCAGGGCTGGCTGCCAAAATAATTGATATTCTTTACCTTGATGCCAGTCTCTTCAAACACTTCCCGTTCCACGCACGCTTCAAGGCCTTCGCCGGGCTCCACAAACCCCGCCAGGACACTGAAGAAGCCCCCGGGAAAACGGCCTGAGCGGGCAAGCAGGAGCTGCTCACCCTTTACGACAGCAACAATAATGGCCGGTGACACCCGGGGGTAGTTCACCAGATTACAGGCAGGGCAGAACTTCGCCCGCTCATCCGCTTTGTCCGCGGTTTTCTCCCCGCAGCGGCCGCAATAGCTATGATGCCGGCTCCAGCGCACCAGCTGGTTGGCCCGGCCGGCCACCCACAACTGGTTTTCGTCAATTTTCCCGAAAAGTGCTCTCAGCCCCCTGAACTCGAAGCCATCTTCAGGCTGGTAATCGGCGGGGGGGGCAGCGGCAAAACAGGGCTGTCCGTCAAGATGTCCCAGGAATTGGGTATGCGAGAACGCCGGGATGCTTCCGCCAAACTGCCGTGTCTGCGGGACGAGGGCCGGCTGGCTGTTTCTTTTTATCAAGAGCCTACCGCTCTGAATAATAAACCACAACGCGTTTTCCCGCTCCGAGATGGAGGGTTTGAAAGCAGCTTTAAACATAGCCGGTATAATAATGGGGCCTAATTTTTTTGCAAGGAATAAAAGGGAATTGAAACGGGTCAGTTCCGATCAAACCCGCGGCACCCTGTCTTAACGGCGTGTTTGCGGGTGTACGGGTATTGGCGGCATATACCCGGTTTGATCGCATGGATGGTGCAAAATACCTGTCCGGCCGCGGGCCCGTTCGCCAGAAAGGGACATTCGTCGACCGGCTCTGTGGTACCGGGTGCGACCCAGATACGATAGGCCGTGCGCCCGGCCGACCCCGGGATACACCGGACCCATTGCAGGATATCTTCCCGGCCGAGGGTTTGCCAACGGCTATAGTCTTCGGCCGTGCATTCATGGTGGTAATCCAGCGTGCGGCAGCACTGTCCGCACTGGCGGCAGGCATAACCGCCCATGCCGGTGTCAACCCAGATTCCCGGGGTTTGGGTTTGACTGTCAAAACCCGCAGCGGCAGACGATTTAAAGACACTTGCACAGAAATCGGCCAGGCGTTCGGGGGTGACGGTCTCTTTGGCGATTTGGTCAGAAAGGATGTCAGCCAGTTCGCTGCAGGTAACCTGGCGCATGGGGCCCCGGGCTGACCGGGTAATCCAGATCCGGCCAGGGTTGGCATCCTTTACGGCCACGGCGCCGGCGCCCATTACAACCGGAAACAGTTCGCTCAGCAACCGGGTCTGTGGTTCGTATTGCTGGAGGTCGCGGCGAATCGCGGCCACGGCTTCCTGCGGGGTCAGAAAAATGGTATTCTGTCCGTGCATGGCACTGTTAGGGGAACATATTTTTACGTAAATCGGTATATGGGACCAAGTTGCTCAACACCGGTTTCCAGGCAGGAGGTCGGAGCAATCGTGTCACTATGAACCAGATATCCGCTGAGCCGCTGATGGCGTGTGGTTGAAACCGGCGGAAACAACTGTGTTTACAATACAATATCTTCCGGTAACATGCAAGACTCAGGCGTGTCGCCGGTGTCTCCCGGTTGACATCATATCAATGGATTTGCAATATTGGTTTTTACTCAATTATTTGGCTTCACGTGGAGGATCGCATGAATCGCAGGGAATTTTTAAAAAACCAGCTACAGGGCATGTTCTGGCTAGCGGCCGGCAGCAGTGGTCTTTTTCTGCCCGGGTCGGTCGTAGCCGGGGCAAAACCCGATGTCGCCATTGCCAAGGGAGATCGCGCCGCGGCTACCCGGGCAGCGGTTGAACTGCTGGGCGGTATGCAGCGCTTTGTCAAACCAGGCAGCCGGGTCGTCATCAAACCCAACATGTCCTTCGCCCGGCCGCCGAAAGCAGGCACCAACACCAGCCCGGAAGTCGTCCGCGAACTTGCCGTGATGTGTAAGGAAGCGGGGGCGGCCAGTGTCCTGATCCCGGACAATGTCCTGCACATGGAAAAAGCCTGCCTGGAACAGAGCGGCATCCAGGATGCCTGTGAATCTGTGGACCCAAACATGGTCCGGGTGATTTCAAGCCCGCACCTCTACAAAGAGGTTGTCATCCCGGGGGCCGACGATATCCCCCGCACGGATATCATGAAGGCTGTCTTAAAAAGCGATGTCCTCATCGCGGCCCCCACGGCTAAGAGTCACAGTTCCGCTGGAGTCAGCCTTTCCATGAAAGGCATGATGGGCCTGATTTATGATCGGGGGGTCTTCCATGGCCGTTACGACCTGGACACCAGTATCGTTGACCTTTGCACCGTACTGAAAGCCGACCTGGCCGTTATTGACGCCAGCCGGGTGTTATCGACCGGCGGCCCCCAGGGCCCCGGCAAGCTCATCCGGGAAGACAAGATCATCGCGTCGACCGACATGGTCGCCGCGGATGCAACCGCGGTTTCCATGTTTGAATGGTACGGACGGCGGTTCAAACCGGGCCAGGTAAACCATATTCGGATTGCCCATAAACGGGGCCTGGGGCGCATGGATATTGAAAACCTCAACACGCGCAGGATTACGGTCTGATGTGGCTTCGTCGCAGCTGCCAGATTGCTTCGCTGGCTGTTTTTATCCTGTTTATCTTGCTGGCCTCCCTGGGCTGGCAGCAGATGGACCTTTTAAAAATCTGGTTGGAAATGGACCCCCTTGTTTTCCTCGGGACTCTTTTGAGCGGCCGGGTTTTCCTGTCGGCGTTTATCCCCGCGCTGGTCATCATTGTCGCCAGCCTGGTTCTGGGTCGTTTCTTCTGCGGCTGGCTCTGCCCCATGGGGGTAACCCTGGATGCCGGGGATACACTCCTGAAGGCCAAGCGCCGCAAAAAGCAAAGAGAATGGCCGGATTTTAAATATCTATTGCTGGCCCTGCTGGGCGGCAGCGCCCTCATGGGGGTGTCGCTCATCTTCCTGGCCGCCCCGCTGTCACTGATTACCCGGTTCTATGGACTGGCTATCTACCCCGCCCTGATTCTGCTGCTGCAGTGGGCCGTCATACTGGCCCAGTCCACGGCCGAATTTATCAACCCTGACATCCTGCTGTCTGCAAAACTGCGTCCGGTGGGGTTTGCCACCACCGGGTTCATTCTCGGTTTCTTCAGCCTCCTCCTGGGTCTCGGCCTGCTGGCACCGCGCTTCTGGTGCCGCTACCTGTGCCCATCCGGGGCCATCTTCGCGCTGGTTGCCTGGCGGCCGATTTTCCGGCGCCGGGTTTCGGATGATTGCACCGAATGCGGCACCTGCGCCCGGAAATGCAAGATGGGCGCTATCTCGGCCGATGGTAAAATGACCCGCCAGCGCGAATGCATTCTCTGCCAGACCTGTAAGGATGTCTGCCCGGTGGATGCGATCCGGTATTCACCAGGGAAACCGGAAATAGCCAATCCCGCGCTGCCTTTTTCCACCGGCCGCCGGGAGCTGCTGCTGGCAGGTACCGCCGGTGCGGGAACGGCTTTGCTCTCCCTGACGGGGATCGATTCCCCCCTGGCAGAGCGCAAGGTCGGGCGGGTGGTGCCCGACCGTTTGATCCGGCCGCCGGGGGCTCTGCCCGAAGCTGATCTCTTTTCACGCTGCATCCGCTGCGGCGAGTGCATGGCCGCCTGCCCCACCAACACGCTCCAGCCCCTCTGGTTTGAATCCGGATTTATCGGGCTTTTCAGCCCGTCCGTAATTCCCGGGCACGGGCCCTGCGACCCTCATTGCAATCGCTGCGCGCAGGTGTGTCCCACCGAATCGATCCGGGTCCTGGATAAACAGGAACGCATCTGGGCCAAAACCGGCACCGCGGTTATCCTGCCGCACAAATGCATCGCCTGGGAACACGATAAGAAGTGCATGGTCTGTGACGAGGTGTGTCCCTATGACGCCGTAAAGTTCATCAAGAAAAAGGACAGACCGGTTCCGGTGCCCATCGTGAGGGAAAACATGTGCGCCGGATGCGGCTATTGCGAATACCACTGCCCGGTAAAAAACGACGCTGCGATAATTGTGACAGCTTTCCAGGAAGTTCGGCTGGCAGACGGTTCCTACGAAAAAGAAGGGCGCTTCAGGGGACTCGACCTGGCCCTTGATCGGAAAAAAGAAGCCGGTTACGGAACTGAATCAGGGCAGTTCGACGAGCTCCCGCCGGGGTTTTCAATGGACCCGGGAAAAGAATAAGTATCCGGCCATCAAAGATAACCCCCCTCCCTTGACGGGAGGGGCTGGGGGAGGGTGATCTGCCCGAAATCTGTGCCTGCCATCAACACCGCGAGACCCCCAACAGCACCCCCACCCGACCTCCCCCGTTAAGGGAGAGGGGCGATTCTGTCGACAGCCTTGTTAGTGCGGCTCACGGTATTTCTAATACTATCCCGATCGGACAATGATCCGACCCGAAGATCTCATTGTCGATAAAGGTATCCACCACCCAACCCTTGTCGATGATGTCCTGCGTCACGAAAAAATAGTCGATCCGCCAGCCGGCATTCCTGGAGCGGGCGTTGAAGCGGTAGGACCACCAGGAGTACTTGACGGTGTCCGGGTTGAAATGACGGAAGGTGTCCACATAGCCCCTGGATATGATCTCGTCCAGCCAGTCCCGCTCTATCCGTAAAAACCCGGAACGCTTTTCATTGGCCTTGGGATTTTTCAGGTCGATCTCGTTGTGGGCCGTGTTGTAGTCGCCGGCAATGACCAGGCTGCGGCCCTTGGCCCTGAGATCATCGGTATAGGCAAAGAAATCTTTGTAGAAATCCAGTTTGTAGGCCAGGCGGTCATCGTTCATCTGCCCGTTGGGAAAGTAAATGTTGAAAAAGATGAAATCACCGCAATCGACCTCAACAATCCGGCCCTCGTCATCATACCGATCGATGCCGATACCGTTTTTGACCGCCCTGCACTCAGGCCGGGTATATACCGCCGTACCGCTGTAACCCTTTTTCACCGACGCATAGGACCAGTGGGAATCATATCCCGCCACAGCTATCATGGCCTCTGTACGCTGGTCTGCCTGCAGTTTGGTTTCCTGGAGCCCGACAATGTCGGCATCCAGTTTCTGGAAAGATTCAAGAAAGTCCTTTTTCATCACCGCCCGCAGGCCGTTAACATTCCAGGATACCAGTTTTATCCGCCGCATAGTTTAAGTCTCCATGGTTCAGGTTTACGTCCGTATTAAAAATATAGGTACTGGGCGCCCGGTGCCGGCGGCTCCGATATAGTTACGGTATCCGCCAAGATCATCGGCACCGTTTTACCGTTTATGTTCCCTACTTCGAAAATCCCCTCGACCTTCACCCAGCTTTCCGGTTCGAAAGTCCCTATGCCCTCCTTTTTAAGAAACAGCCATATCGGGGTTGCATCGGCCGCGCAGCAAAATATTGAAAAACGAAACAGCATCAGGTGATTAGCGGGCATATTGGCATCCGTGTAGACAAAACCTTCGGTGGAGACGCGTTTGCCTTGCAACGTTTCCATCTGTTGATTGATTTGAAGGAGGTTCAGCTGTGCATCCGCACCGTTCTCAACGGCCTCTTCCGGAGGCGGGTCGTCCGTGAAAACATAGGGAAGCTCCAGTTGATTGCCGACATACTTTTTAGACAGCGCGTGCCCGCCCAGGCCCTGGCCATAAACGGTATATAAAAATAGCAGCGGTATGAGCATGACCATGGCACGGGCCAATGCCTCCCGGCTGCTGCCGACGGGTTCCAGGCGACCCAGCATCAGCGCCGCAATGAATCCAGCCAGAATGACGGTGCCGACTAGTAGAAACGGCCAGAAGCGGGGATGCAGGAACGCAGTATAGGTGTCTTTGGTTATCAGCCACACCAGCGCATCCAGAATGGCGATAAGGACAACAATGGGGAGCAGACCAAGAACCACGCGGCTCATCTTCTCAGGTTTGTAAGGCGTTACACTTGCCATACCTGACTCCAATACCTTATCAGCATGCTCAGGAACACCAGCACAAAAGTCGTTCCCGACAATGCGATGATGAACCGTTTACGAAAAAGTTGAAAATACATCAGCACGAGCTTTATATCCAGCATGGGACCCAGCACCATGAAGGCCATCTGGGCGGACAGCGGCAATGAAGTCCGAAAAGTGGCCGCAATGAAAGCATCGGCTTCACTGCAGAGATTCAAAATGATGGCCAGAAACATCATCATGAGGATAGCAAGCACCGGCGTAGCGGCAATTGCCGTCATCTCCCCGCGGGCAATCACGGTCTGGAGCAATGCGGCAATAAAGGCGCCGAAAATAAGATACCGGCCGATGTCCAGGAAGTCACCGGCGGCATGCTGAAAGGCAGATACAAACTTTCGAAAAAGGGAGATTGCAGGCGCTCTGTGGCCGGTATGAGGGTCATGTCCGCAGGAACAGGTATGGCTGTTGTCCGGGAGACCATCGGCAAGCACGGTCTGCTTGCTGAAAAAAAGCTCGACCAGTATGCCGATTGATACAGCGATCAGATAGCCCAAAACGATGCGATCCATGGCAATCGACCATTGATACCCATAGGCCACGGCCGTCGATATCGCGACAAGGGGATTTACAATGGGGCCACCCAGAAGAAACGCAATGCCGGCACCCAGTGGCAGGCCCTTTTGAAACAGGCGCCTGACAACCGGAACGATGGCGCACTCGCAAATCGGGAAAAAAAGACCGGCACCGGCAGCGATGAAAATGGTCCGCCAACTGTTCCCGGGCATAAATTTGGCCAACCCCTCTTCGGAAACGAACACTTCGATGAATCCGCCGATTAACGACCCGAGAAGCATGAAAGGCAGGGCTTCCAGAAAAATGGAAACAAAGGTGATGCTCAGAGTGCTGAAAGCCGAATGTTTTCGAAAAAAAAGAACCGCCCCCACAGCGACAACAATGAACAGAATCTGCATAATAAACAAGACGGGAAATTTTCCTGACGGCACCGGGCTAAGGTGATGGTGCGGGTGGCAGTGGCCGTCGCTCCGGATTATGGGAAAAGGCTTGGAGTCCATTTTCTTACAGGCCTTGGGACTGACATCGTATACGAAAATAATCTGATAGCATTTATGCCCTGTGTATACCATTAAAAATAACCCCGTACCAGACAAGTGGTCCTCATTATTGCCTGTATAGAATTTGAAAGTTGTAAAAAAATAGTCGCATGGGTTGCCAGAACCAGACTAATGCAATATATTTGCATAGCAGACAATTTAAACGGCACTGTATCATTTTAATGTATTCTGCCAATTATAATAGTTAAACCAGACATTTCAAGACTGACCGATTGTGACATTACGTTGCATGGGCCCATTACAGCCCTGAACGCTTTTACAGCTTGTTGGAGGATCTACAAAGATGTTCCCTCTCAAAAAATCGATCCCTATCTATTTGTTATTTCTATTTATACCAGCTTATACGCTTGCCGGGGAACGGGTCCCGGTATTCGTCAGCATTGCCCCTCAAAAATATTTTGTGCAACAAATTGGCAAGGACCTGGTGGACGTTCACGTCATGGTCCAGCCCGGAGAAAGCCCCCATATCTATGAACCCAAACCCCGGCAGATGGCAGCCCTTTCAAAAACACGCCTCTATTTTACCGTCGGGGTGCCGTTCGAGGACGTCTGGCTTATAAAGATCACAGGCGCGAACCCCGAGCTGAAAATCGTGCATACCGACCATGGCATTGAAAAAATCCCCATGGCGGCCCATCACCACCACGAGGAAGAAATCGCGCACCACGATGACGAATCTGAGCACCACGACAGCAAGCATGACGAACATGCCGGCCGCGACCCTCACATCTGGCTCGCCCCCTCCCTGGTGAAAATCCAGGCCCGCGCGATCCGGGATGCCCTCCAGGCAAGCGACCCGGCCCATCGGGCCGACTACACCGCCAACTATACAAAATTCGCGGCGGATATCGACCGCCTGGATTCTGATTTACAGAAGATTTTCACCGGAAAACAGGGGTTGCGCTTCATGGTGTTCCATCCGTCCTGGGGATATTTTGCAAAGGACTACCATCTCAAACAGGTCCCCATCGAAATCGAAGGAAAGAACCCGAAGCCGGCCCAGTTGAAAGAACTGATCGAACATGCCCGGGAAAACGAAATCCGAATTGTATTTGCCCAACCGCAATTCTCAACCCAAAGCGCCAAACTGATTGCCCGCGAAATCAGCGGTCAGGTAGCCTTCGCCGATCCGCTGGCTGAAAACTGGATGGATAATTTGCGCCAGGTGGCCCACAAGTTCAAAATGGCACTAAAATAAAGGGTTCCAGAATAGCGCGTTCGCTTCACTTCGTAACGAGGGTTCGAAGGGGCAAGCGTTTATTCTCGGTGGTTTATTAGGTGCTGATAGCATTCTATCAGGGCTGCTATACTTTTAAAATGAGGCTGTATGATTTTACCGACCTGTTGGGGCTTTGAAGCGTTTCACTTGGACCCTATTACCCTTGCCTGCCGGGCGAAGCTCGCAAAGCGAAGACTGGGCCCCTCGGACCCTGATGAGACACACGCAACCAATGCAAACGAGTTCATTTAGAATAGTTCAATAATCGGGAGATAATACTTGGATACGAACACACCCATTGTCACCCTGGACGATGTCAGTTTTGCCTATAACCGGGAGCCGGTCATCGAGGATGTGAACCTTGCCATTCATCCCGGGGACTTCATTGCCATGATTGGACCCAACGGAGGCGGCAAGACCACCTTGTTGAAATTGGTCCTGGGGCTGCTTAAACCCAGCCAGGGTACCATCCGGGTCATGGGCCAACCAGCCCTGAAAGCGGCACCCGGGATCGGGTACGTCCCCCAGAATGTGCATATCAACAGCAGCTTTCCGATTACCGCCCTGGATATTGTCCTGATGGGCAAACTCGACCCGCAAAAACGGTGGTCGCGTTACTCCGCAGACGACCGCCGGGAAGCCCGGGAAGCCCTGGAAAGATTGCAGATGACGGCCTACGCCGAAACCCGGATCAATGAACTCTCCGGCGGCCAACGCCAACGGGTGTTCATTGCCAGGGCCCTGGTGACCCAGCCCGCACTGCTGCTGCTGGATGAACCCACGGCCAGTATCGACACCCGGGGGCAGGCGGATTTTTTCAGGCTTCTGGAAACGCTCAACCGGGATATCACCATCATGGTGGTCAGCCACGACCTGCTGGTCATATCCCGTTATGTAAAATCGGTGGCCTGTGTGAACAAACGGCTGCACTATCACAACCAGGCCGAGATCACGGGAGAAATGCTCGACACCATGTACAATTGTACGGTGGAAGAAGTGTGCCCGGTGGAACTGGTGACCCACGGCCGCCTGCCCCATCGGGTCCTGCACGAACACCATGAGGGAGAATAGGTTGCTAAAATGATCGAAGCCTTTCAATTCGAATTCATGCGCCACGCCATAGTGGCCGGCTTGCTGGCCAGCGTCATCTGCGGCATCATGGGAACCCTGGCCGTGGTGAACCGTCTCGTCTTTCTATCCGGGGGGATCGCCCATGCGGCCTATGGCGGTATTGGCCTGGCCTTCTTTTTTGGCTGGCCCTACCTGCTCGGCACGCTCGGTTTTTCCCTGGCCGCGGCCATACTCATGGCCGCCGTAAGCTTAAAAGCCAAACACCGTGCGGACACGATTATCGGGGTCATCTGGGCCCTGGGCATGGCCATCGGTATCATCCTGATCGACCTGACACCCGGCTACAATGTAGACCTGCTCAGCTACCTGTTCGGCAGCATTCTGACCGTTCCGGCCATGGACCTTTACATCATGTGCGGTGTGGGAATTGTGATTGCCCTGCTGGTGGCCTATTATTATAAAAACCTGCTGGCCATGTCTTACGACGAGGAATTCGCCCGTATCCGCGGTGTGCCGGTGAAGGCACTCTACTTTGGCATGATCTGCCTGCTGGCGATTACCGTTGTCCTGGTCATCCGGGTGGTCGGCCTCATCCTGGTCATTGCGCTGCTTACCATTCCGCCCTTTATTGTTGAAAAATACGCCCGCTCCCTGGCGCAGATGATGGTAGGCGCCAGCCTGCTGGGTGCGGTTTTCACCATTGCGGGCCTCTGGCTTTCCTATACCTATGATCTGACTTCCGGGGCCTCTATTATCCTGGTATCGGGAGCGACATTTCTGTTGTCGCTGTTGTTTGACAGGCTCGGCCTGTTTGCACGTAAAAAAGATAAACCACTATCAAAAAGCCCCACGCCACCCGCAACTGGGAAGTAAGGATTTCATATGTGTCACCATTGCAATTACAGGGAAATGCTGGTCGCGGCAGACCTGGAGGCAACCCCGAACCGGGTGGATGTTCTGGAAGTCGTCGGCAACAACAGCTACCCGCTCTCGGCAGGCGATATTTATAAGACCCTGGAGCGCAGCAGTTCCATAAACCGGGTAACAGTCTACCGCATCCTTGACCGCCTGGTCGACCAGGGGGTTGTCGATCGAATCAGCACCGGAGGCCGCGCCGCTTACTACGGCCTGGCGCCCAACGAACACCATCGCCCCCACCCCCATTTTTACTGCAAGAACTGCGGCCAGATGGATTGCCTCACCCCGGAGAGCCTGAATATCGAAACCAACATTATCCAGAAAACCTTTCCCGGTCGGATTGACAAGGTAGAAGTGCGGGTGGATGGGATCTGCAAGAATTGCTTGAAATAAATTCGCGGCACCGGCCGGGGTTCGAGCACTTGGACCCCGAAAGATTCCTTGTTCGTTTTAAATGACGTCTGATCTGTTTCGCCACCCAGTCTTCGACATACCCAAATCATCGTCTGGCGTGTCCAACCCAAAAATTGTTGACCCATCCCCTGAAAATCGGGTTAATCAGGTAAATAATCCGATCTACTGGTTGGGATTGATGACAGCGGAATACCTCTTTGAGTTTTCACAATAAGACAATAGCCGCCTAAGCCATCATCATAGGCACGGGCAGATCCTCCTCAAACTTTTCCGGTTTACTGGCAGCCTCATCCTTTATCCGCATGGCATCAAATAGAATTGCCATTAGCGTACCTTTGACTCTTTTTTCTGTTAACGCGCAATCGTTTTGAATGGAAATTGTGGCATTGTCCCACGCCATTATTTCGTAGGCCGGTGCATTGCCTTTGCGGTCATTGATCCGGGCATCCATTATATCCCCTTTATGGAAAAATAGGACCCCCTGTTTCTCGGTGGCCTTGTTGAAAACTCGTACAGTACAGGTTTTTTGCTCCATTTCAATTAGCTGAATAAACATTTCCATGGAAACGGTCTGCAGGGTGCCGCCTTCGTTTTCTTTCTTCAAAATTTGTAGAATTTGGCTAACCAGTTTCTCCACAACAAATGGTTTTTCTATATAAGCTGTAGCGCCGATATCCATGGCCCTTTTTTTAGACGTCGGAGTGCTGTAGCCCGTCAAGATGATTTTCGGAATATCAGGGTACTTGCCCGACATTTCGGCAAGAAGGGCATAGCCGTTCATTTCCGGCATCTGTATGTCTGTGATCACTAAGGAAACGTGATGGTCCTTAAGTATCTGCACTGCCTTTATTCCATCTTCTGCAAGCAATGTAGTGACAGTCCCGGAGTAAGGCTCTAATTTTTTGCTGACCAAGTTTCTTAAAATTCTGTCATCATCAACAAAGAGGATCTTTTTTTTCATACGGGCCCCTATTTTATATTAATTCCGATATGCTGCCACTTTGTATCGGTTTTGGAACCATCATTGATTAAAAAACGATAACTTTTAAAGCAAACATTGTGCCATTTCATTCGGGTCGTACAAGAACCACCTGCTGCCGCTATCCTACTGATATCAACAACGCTTTAGCTCTTAAGTTAAACATATTAGGTGATTAGGGTTTTTTCTAAAGAAGGCAGAGGAGTTTCATGATGTCACTAAATCCGCGGGCGCCCGCTTGCAAGCCATAGACCCCATGAATCTATGCGCATTGCTTTTATCTTTTGTTCTTCTTGTGCTGCATCACGGTCCGAACCATCTTGCCAAACTGCCGGTCCTTTCTCTTTTTCTCTAAAAAGGACATTTCGTGAAAGGCGGACTCACGGGACATTCGCATGAAATTCTTATAGCGTTCAGGTGAAATCTCCTGCGCGTCCAAGGCGGCCAGGATCGCGCAGCCCTGCTCCCGAGTGTGGCTGCAATTACTGAAACGGCATTCATCAGACAGCGCTGTAATTTCGGAGAACGTCTCACCGATCCCAGCTTCAACCGCGATATTTCCAAGTTCACGCATCCCTGGCGTGTCGATGAGAAGGGCGCCCCCGGGCAATTGTAAAAGCTGCCGACGGGTGGTGGCATGGCGGCCTTTGCTGTCTTTTTCCCGGATTTCACGGGTAGCAAACTGCGCCTGGCCGATCAGGTTGTTCAGCAGCGAGGTTTTGCCGACCCCGGACGACCCGAGCAGGCAATAGGTTTTTCCGGCCATTAAAAGTGCCCTGACTTTATCCAGCCCGGCCCGGTCTTTATTGCTGAACGCCACCACCGGGGCGTCCGGCATAAGGTCGTGGATGGCGGCCGCCTTTTCTGTAATCTCAGCCGCCCCCAACAGGTCGCTTTTGCTCAGCAGCACCACCGGCTTTATCCGGCTGTCGTGAATCATGACCAGGTAGCGCTCCAGGCGCCTCAGATTGTAATTGACATCCAGCGACTGGACGATCAGGCCGGTATCGATATTGCCGGCAATAAGCTGGTGGGCAATTTTCTTACCGGGTGTCTTGCGCTTCAGGACAGTGCGTCGGGGCAGCAACGCGTCAATAATCGCACTGGTCTGGTTATCCACATATTTTACGGTAACCCAGTCGCCCACGGCTGGGTAATCCAGGGGCGAATCGGCACTGAACATGAGCTTGCCGGTCACCTCCGCCGGAATCACCGCCTGGCCGCTGCTGATCATATAACTTTCCCGGTGGACCGTTACGACCCTGGCGATCTCGCCGGAAGCCAGCCGCGCCGGGTCCGCCTGCTCCTGGAACCACCCGTCGAACCCGATAGTTTCTAAACCGGTAACCATTGATACGTTCCTTAATAGTTTTAACTTTGGGGCTATCTGTTGAATCACGCTGATTAAGCATTACCTTATATCCTATTGTTCGCTTGGAATGGAAGTCAATATGCGGGAGGCCAAATTAAATGAAATATGTCGGAGCCCATGTCAGTGCGGCCGGGGGGGTTGAAAACGCACCCCTGAACGCCCAAAAAATCGGGGCCAGGGCGTTTGCCCTGTTCACAAAAAACCAACGCCAGTGGAAAGCGAAACCCCTGTCAACCCAAAACATCGACCAGTTCAAAAAGAACTGTGCCGCCGCCGGTTTCGGCCCCGAACAGATCCTGCCCCACGACAGCTACCTGATTAACCTGGGTCATCCGGAAGCGGCCGGCCTGGAAAAATCCAGGGCAGCTTTCCTGGACGAAATGGAGCGCTGTGAACAACTGGGCCTTAAATACCTCAATTTCCACCCGGGCAGCCACCTGAAAAAGATTAATCCGGATCAATGCCTGCAGCGGATTGCCGAATCCATCAATCTTACCCATGCAAAAACCAGCGATGTGGTGGCCGTCATTGAAAATACCGCCGGCCAGGGCACCAACCTGGGTTTCAGGTTCGAGCAGCTGGCGGCTATGATCGCAGGGGTGGAGGACAAACCCCGGGTGGGGGTCTGCCTGGACACCTGCCACACCTATTCGGCCGGGTATGATATTAAAACCGCCGCCGGGTTTGATGAGGTCCTGGCTGAATTCGACACAGTGGTGGGGATCAAGTATCTGCGGGCCATGCACCTGAACGATTCGAAAAAGGATTACGGCTCCCGGGTGGACCGCCATCACAGTTTGGGCGCAGGTACCCTGGGGCTGGAACCCTTTAAATTCATCATGAATGACCCCCGTTTTGACGATATCCCCCTGATCATGGAAACCCCGGATGATTCCCGCTGGGCGCAGGAAATTGAAATGCTGTATGGGTTTGTGAACAAATAGAGGGTCCCGGGATTCGAGGATTCAAGGGGTCAAGTGTTTAACAATTGTAACTCGACTTTAGGCTTTCAGCCTTCGGCAGGGTTTATCAATATTATGCCCTCGCAATGGCACGTAGTTGTCAAAATCCTGTCATTCTGAGGAGTGTAGCGACGAAGAATCCCTACCATAAGAGCATCACCGTTGCGTGGAAGGGACTCTTCGCTACACTCAGAGTGACATGCACAAACAATCGTCGGTCTATGCTTTCATGAAACCCGAAAGTTGAGTCGATATTTATGATTTTTTGCACTTCACTTGGACCCTCGACCCCTTGAACCCTTGAATCCTTTTAAAATAACTACAAAGGAGTTTTACATGGACGGCCGCAACAGAAAAGATATCGCACCGGGCCTTGAAGTCGACATTGTGTTGAAAAAAGACCAGCGCACCGGGAACCTTACCCGGGGATTGGTTAAAACGCTCCTCACCAAGTCGGCCACCCACCCCCACGGGATCAAAGTCCGCCTGGCGGATGGACAGGTGGGGCGCGTAAAACAGATTCATCCGGCATAAACTCCTATTTTGATATGAAACCAGAAATTATCCTGGGGGGCAGCGTCTTGCTACGAACCGGTCCCCTGGAAATAGTGGAATTTCGCGGCAAGATGCCGCTCCCACCTAAAATCTTAGTGCTCCTGTTCCTAAATACTGTGAACCACAGAGATTGTCGAGGCGCTGGATCGCAACGAAAACAAACTTGTGAGGAAACTTATGCATATCACTACAATTAAGCCTTCTGAATACCTGGGAGAGCACGTAAAAATAGAATTAGACGACCCGGAACTGGATTATGAAAAGGCCCATTACCTTGCAAAACTGAAAGCCAAGAGCATCTGCTGGGATCCCATGCTGCTGTCCTGGTATAGCGGCAAAACAGGCGATTTTTATCCTAAAATGGACTGCGGCGGCGCCGACAAGCCCCCTTACATTATTTATGCCCGGGCCCGGGGAGCCGACCTGACCATCGACATCAATGACGGCGAGTATGTTTTTTACTATCTGATGTTCGAAAAGTAGCCGGAAGTGACTTCAAGACCCCTGCGTGGGATGCGGCACCTGTGCGGACAATGCCCGCTTTGCAGGTGCCGTGCATATGAAAAACGGCCAGGTGGAAATAGGCGAGGCTTGCCGCGGCTGCGGCCGGTGTGTAGCGGTTTGCCCCAACAAGGCCATTGAACTGTCCGTTTCAGAGTGACAAAATTGCGGGATTTCAATGTTCGCTGCAACAAGCCCTATGTTGGGCGGTTAAACCGTCAATACCCCGGCCTAATCGGCGGCATCCACAACAACAGCTTTGTTGATCAAGACCGGCTCCACGGGCACATCGTCATGCCTACCTGTACGGCCGGTTTTAACCCCTTTGAGTTTGTTGACAATCCCGTGCCCCTTGGTCACTTTACCAAACACGGCGTAGCCCCAACCCTGGGGGGTCTTGGCTGTATGGTTGAGAAAGTCGTTCTTTTTGACGTTGATAAAAAACTGGGCGGTGGCACTGTGGGGGTCCATGGTGCGGGCCATGGCAACGGTGTACGCATCATTGGTCAGGCCATTATCCGCTTCGTTCTCAACCGGGCTGCCGGTCGCTTTTTCATTCATGTTCGCATCCATGCCACCTCCCTGGATCATGAAGCCATCAATCACCCGGTGAAAAATAGTCCCGTCATAGTGGCCGGCATTCACGTAACTTAAGAAATTTTCCGCACTCTTGGGCGCTTTTTCTTCATCCAACTCAATAAAGATATCACCCATGTCCGTTTCAAGCTTTACCATTTTATTTCTCCTTATTCATAATCTGGAAATATTTTAGGAGCTGTCTCCCGTTTTCCCAAATAGGGTGACGGCGTAGACTGATTACTCAATATCAACCACGCTTGTCAACTTGAATTGCCAATCCAGCCCCGGGCGGACGCCGATCGGCTTAACTTTGAGGTCCGGTATCAGGTGGTGCCCTTTCGTGGATATAGCGGCTGGTAATCCGCATAAAATAGGATTTGTTACTATACGCCCAATTCAACAAGTTATTAAACATCCGATATAACGATATAAAACAATTTAGAATGCTCGTCACAAAAAGATGGACTCCAGATGCGTTTACCGCTAAAGTGACTGTTGAGGCCTTATTTAAATCCTGAAAAGCATCTTGCGAGGAGCTTATGAAGTGGACCGGTAATAGACCCGATTCGATGGCCGGACAATTCACCCGGGATTATCTACTTATCTCTGTAGTGCCTCTTATTCTGCTGTTCCTCCTGGCACTTCTGGGCGCCGTCACCTCCACTAACTACGTTGGAAAAATGCTTTCCAGGTCCATCACCGACCTGAACGTAGAGGCACTGATTCACCTTCGCCAGCTCGGGGAAAAGGTCATTGAAAACAAGGCCCGGGATGTGGCCGGACAAATAAATATATATCTCAAGGCGCACCCGGAGGCCACGTTCCAGACGCTCCAGCAAAGCGCCGAGTTTCAAAATATCGCCCTGCAGGTCGTTGGGGTTACAGGTTATACCTGTGTATATGAGGCCGGCACCGGCATCATGCGGATCCATCCCAATGAAAAACTGATCAATATGGACATGTCCCGGCTGGCCACCACGCTCCCCTCATGGTGGGCCATATTTAAGCCCACCCTGGATGGCATCGAAAGGTCCGGTTACTACAGCTGGTTGGAACCTGACAGCTCGATCCGGGAGAAATTCATGACCATGACGCCGCTGCCGACACGCTTTGGGGGAAAAACCCTGATGGTAGCGGCCACCACCTATGTGGATGAATTTTCGGCTCCCTTTCAGGCTTTGGAAAGCCATGCCGATGTGGTGAAACACAAGTACCAGGAGTTTGTTTCCCGGGAAGGTCTTTATTTCCTGGGCTGCGTTATGGGGCTTTTACTGCTGACTTTCAGTGGTGTATACAAGCTTGGGCGCAGTGCGGCCCTGCGCTATATCCTGCCCATTGAACGCCTGGGCGAAGCCGTCAGGAAAATCGGTGAGGGCAGCTGGAACTATCACGATAGCGGGACCATGCTCACCCGCAAGGACGAAATCGGCGCCCTTGCGCGGACATTCGACATGATGTCGAAGCGTTTAGAAGAACTGGTTACCAGCCTGGAACAACGTGTGGCCGAGCAGCACCGTATACAAATAGCCTTGACCGAAAGCGAAAAGCACTACCGCAGTTTTTTTGACGGCGTTCCCATAGGACTTTATCGCACAACACCAGACGGCAAAGTCCTGGACGCCAACCACAAGCTGATCCAGTCCCTGGGTTATCCGGACCGGGAGATGTTTATCGCTCAAAACGTAATCGAACTTTACTCGAATCCCACCGACCGCCATCACTGGCAAACTCTCATGGAGGCCAACCCGGACATCACCCTGTTTGAAACCCGGATGCGGACGTTTGACGGGAAGACAATCTGGGTTGAAAACCAGTCCCAGGCGGTTCGCGGTGAAAACGGCGAGATCCTCTACTATGAGGGCAGCCTGCAGGATATTACCGAGCGTAAAATAACGGAACACACACTTGCGGAAAGTGAAAATCGCCTGAAAACACTCTATGAAGAATCCAAAAAAGCAGAAGCATTGTACCGTTCCCTGATTAATTCATCGGCGGATGCCATCATCATGTACGACCTCAAAGGAAATACCCGGCATGTGAGCCCGGTCTTTACCCAGTTATTCGGATGGACCATTGAAGACCTTCAGGGGAAAAGCATTCCATTTCTGCCGGAATCCGAAAAGAAAACCACCATGGCCCTTATTCACGAACTTGTTGAAAAGGGCACACCTTGCCGCGGCTATGAAACCAGGCGATACCATAAGGATGGGGCCCTGATAGATGTAAGCATCAGTGCCTCCCGTTACGATGACCACAAAGGCAACCCTTATGGGGTCCTGGTAATCCTGCGTGATATATCGGAGCACAAGAAACTCACCGCTCAACTGCAGCACGCGGAAAGGATGGAGGCCATTGGCACCCTTGCCGGTGGTATTGCGCATGACTTCAATAATTTAATGATGGGCATCCAGGGCAACGTGACCCTCATGCTCCTGGACACCGATGAAGACAACCCCCATTATCAAAAACTGGTTTCCATAGAGAAGATGATTCAGAGCGGATCTCGACTCACCCGGCACCTGCTGGGATATGCCCGCAAAGGCCAATATGAAATCCGGCCCATAGATCTTAATTCCCTGATTCAGGAAACCGCCGAAACATTTGGAAGGACCCGTCGTGAAATTCACATCCATGAAAGACTAGACGCCAGTCCCAGTTCAATCCGGGCGGACCGCAGCCAGATTGAACAGGTTTTGATAAATATGTATATCAATGCCGCTGACGCCATGCCGGGCGGTGGTCATCTCTATCTGCAAACCGACTACGGCAGCCAGGCCATGATGAAGGACCGGCCTTATGCCCCCAAACCAGGCCGATATCTGCGACTGCAGATCACGGATACCGGCACCGGCATTAATGAAGAAACCATGGAGCGGATCTTTGACCCGTTTTTCACCACCAAAGAGATGGGGCGAGGCACCGGCCTGGGGCTGGCCTCGGCCTACGGCATTGTAAAAGCGCACGGCGGGTACATCGATGTACAATCAGAAATCGGCATTGGCACGACGTTCACGATCTACCTGGCGGCCTCGGAAAAGCTGGCCATTGAAAAAGCGGCCAAGCCTGAAAAAATCGTGCGCGGGCAGGGTACAATCCTGTTTGTGGATGATGAAGCATTGGTGGCCGAAGTGGGTGCATTGATGCTGAAGGAAGCGGGTTATGCGGTTATCAGCGCAACCAGTGGACGGGAAGCTTTGACCCTATACAAGCAAAAGCACCGGGAAATCAGCCTGATAATTCTCGACATGATCATGCCCGACCTGAGTGGGGGCGAGTTGTTCGACCTGTTAAAAAAAGTCAACCCCCGGGCAAGGGTATTGCTTTCCAGCGGCTATAGCCTCGATGGTCAAGCCTCTGAAATTATGGATCGCGGGTGTGATGGATTTATCCAGAAACCCTTTAACCTGGAACAACTGACCCGCAAGATTAACGAAATTGTTCCGGCCGGGACCCAGGTGTGATTGAAAAGACTTCAGGCCCAGAGAAACATTTTGAAATCCTTGAATTAGACCAGTCGGCTTCCCCGGAAGAGGCCCGCCAGGCCTACCGGGACCTGATCGCCGTCTGGCATCCGGATCGCTATACGCACAATTCGCGACTGCAGCAAAAAGCACTGGAAAAGATGAAAGCGGTCAATTCCGCTTATGAGTTTGTCAGCCGCTTCATTGTGGAAAACGGTACCGGCCAAGAACATCCACCCAAATCGAAACCGGGCCGCCGTCCCGCTCCGGCTGATTATCATCGAGATACTATCTCCAGAGAAACAGGCCGCTCCGCCGCCTGGGCCCGGACGGAGGCCCGTCTGGCCGTCCTGGCCAGGGCGAAAGAAACTGCGAAAGCGCGACAGGCCCTGCAGGCAGAGGCAGCCGCCCGGATGGCGGCCGAAGAGGAAAAAAAGCGGGCGGCTGCAAAAAAGGCTCGCATTGAAGCAGAACGGCAAGGCAGGATGCGCGCAAAGGAAGCTGAGGTACAAGCCAAGCGTGAAAAGGAAGACGCCCGGAAACGCGCTTGGGAGCAAACCGAAAAAAGACTCCGGGCACTCAAAGGGCAAAAAAAGAAGCCCGCAGATGCCGAGCGTGCAAACGCCGCACAGAAGCAACGCCGGGGGTCCATCAGAAGTTATTTAAGACAACTGCTCACCTGTGGTGGGATTGTGTTCATCGGACTGGCCGCCAACACGTTGCAAACTGCCATTCATTTCAGTTTTACTCACCAGATGATCATGATCGGTACCGGTTTCATAGCCTGGGGGCTGATCACAAAGTTTTCGGCCTCGCGCCCCCCGGAGTAGGCGTTCTCTCAGGGCAGATGGAGTGCCTTGAGTTTGGCGTCAATCAGCTGTTTCTGGGAAAGGTGCAGCAGGTTTTTCAGTTTATTCATCAGGTAATGCTCATACTGGTCCATTTTCCCATCCACAAAAACCATCCGCCAGAGGGTTTCAATAACTTCGATTTTTTCATCCACGGTATAGTTCTTGTTAATCAATCCGGCAAACTGCCAGAGATCGACACTCTCGGCCAGTTCCCGGTCCGCTTCGGCTACCAGGTCGTCGGCCTCCTGGCGGGTGAGTCCGTATTTTTCTTTCAAAATCGTCAGGACCGTCTCCATCTCGGCGACGGTAAAGACCTCGTCTATGCGCGCCATCTCCAGAAAAAGGGCACAGGTGGCCACCCGCAGTTTGTGTTCCCTGTTTTCGGTTTCAGTTCCGGCGATATCTTCAGCGCTCTTGCTGAAAAAGCGTTTCAGGGTGTCGAGCATTCTGGTCTCTCCTTTCTGGTACGTGATATCAGTTTCCGGCCTCCCGGTTATCCGACTCCTATCTCATACTATGGCCCAACAATCAATTGTGGAAAGGCTCGCCGGGACTGATTTTTTACAGGTACGATCAGGGTCTGCATTCTTTGCCTTCATTGCTGGTGAGCTGACAACAATGGGTTTCACGTGTGAAAAACAGCAGCAGCAAAGCCAGGACCAGCCAGGCCAGCATGAGGGAAAAGCCCGCCTGGTAGGCTTCCAGAGGATAGACCCGGATACCGGCAGCCATTTTTCCCTGCCAATTGCGATCCAGCAACCAGCCGACCGCTGGCTGCAGCACCATCGGCCCCGTCATCACCCCCATGTTCACAATCCCGGATACGGTTCCCGCAAGTCTGGCCGGCACCGACTCCTTGGCAAAGGCAAAGCTGATAATCATGCTGCCGGAACTGAATCCGGTAAGTGCCAGCAGGCCGGTGAGCAGGGCAAACGGCAGGCTGGGTATCAAGAGTATGGCGGCCCATCCGGCCAGGCATACAGCCAGGCCCGCCAGATATAGGGGCTTCCGGTGCCCCAATCGATCTGATAACCAGCCGAATACCGGCCCGCCAACCGCCCAGGCCACCATCAGGGTCGTCGTCAGGGCGGAGGCCCCTGCGGTGGAGAGATGGTGGTGCGAGGCCAGGTAGGGCACCCCCCAGAGGCCGGAAAACGTCAGGACGCTGCCAACGATGCCGCCGGGTATCACGAACAGCAAGGCTGTGTTGGCGTACCGGAATACTTCGACGATACTCCCGGCAATGCCGGATTGGGATGTTTTTGGCGTTGGTCCCCCTGGCAGTGGGAAATCCGTGTAGCCCTTTTCGCGGGGGGCGTCCCTCACAAAAACCCATATCCCGGCGCAAATCAAAAACGTAAACACCGCCGACCCGGAGATAATGCTGCGCCAGCTGTACCAGTTCATGAGCAGCCGCAGGGGCGGACCGGCAAAAACTGCGCCGACAATGCCGCTGAATAAAGCCAGCCCGGAAACCATGGCAAAAAGCCTTGGGGGAAACCAGCTACTGGCGACTTTCAAGAGGCCGACAAAAGCCACCGCCACGCTGCCCCCGATCAAAAACCGGCCGGCTCCGGCCCAAAAGATGCCGTCTGCCAGGGCAAACAGCAGGGTGCCCATCCCGGCCACAAAAGCACCCGCGGTCAACAGGCGCCGCGGCCCCCAGCGGTCGGCCAGGATTCCGGTGGGAACCTGCATGGCCACGTAACTGTAAAAATAGAGGGCCGAAAGACTGCCCAGGCCCGCTGCGTTTATCCCGAAGTCGCCCATCAATTCATCCGTCATGACGGCCGGGGCCACCCGCTGGAAAAAGCCCATCAGGTATAACAGGGCCCCCAGGCCCCAGACCAGCCAGGCCGCATGCAGCGGCGGGGTTGTCTTTGCATTCATCTTTAGTCCGGGTTCCTTTCTTTCACTTCGGCGACTGCATGATCTCCAGCATCCAGCTGCGGATGACCTGGATCTCTTCCATACAGACCTGGTGCTCCATGGGGTATGCGTGCCACTGGATTGCGTAATCCAGTTGCACAAGCGCCTTGCGGGTATTCTCCGCGTGGCAGATGGGTATCACCGGGTCATGCTGACCGTGGGCCATCAGGATGGGGATCTGCCGGTTGGCATCCGCGCGTTCGGCCGCCAGATCCGCGACAGTGGGCAGGTACGTGGAGAGGGCCATCAGGCCGGCCAGGGGTTTTTCATAACGCAGGGCGGTGTGTAAAACGATAGCCCCGCCCTGGGAAAACCCGGCCAGCAAAATTTTTTCCGATGGTATCCCGGCATCCAGTTCGCGTTGAATCAAGTTTCGCAACAACAGGGACGATTCGGCGATATTATTCATATCCACCTTGCGGGAGACATCCATCTCCAGGATGTCGTACCAGGCCCGCATGACCATGCCCATGTTGATGGTCACCGGGCGCGTGGGTGCATGTGGAAACACATACCGTATGGTCAAATCTTCCGGCAAGCGCAGTTCGGGCACAATGGCCTCGAAATCATGCCCGTCCGCACCCAGGCCATGCAGCCAGATCACCACGTAGGCGGGGTCTCCAATGGGGTTTATCTCAACACATTCCAACAGTTCCGCTGTCATATCTTACTACCTTTGTTGCAAAATCAAAGGAAAAGACCTATTTTCTACAAGGTTGAAATCCGATTCGCAGCCGGTACTCTCGCATAACTGCTGATTTAGTTCAACCCTGACCAATGAATATCAAGAACATTCACCAGGAGTTTAAGGATGGGGCTATTTGATTTTTTTTCCGGGGGCTCGCCTGAGAAATACGAGCAAAAGGCGGATAATTATGTCATCAGCGGCACCTATGGCCATGCCAAACTGGCATATGAAAAGGCCCTTGACAGGTTAGACCGCCAGGGGGCTCAAAATCCAGGATACCGGCAGCTTCTTGAAGATAAACTGGGTCGCTGCAAAGAATCCCTCGCCCGGGAGCATCGGGAAAACGGGAAAAACCTTGTGGCCGCCGGTTGTGAAGGCGAGGCCCGGGAACTCTTCCTGCTCGCCCGGGAATTGACCCGGGACACGCGCCTGGCCGCCGATATTGCCAGCCGTCTAGAGCATCTATCGGCAACCGCCGGTCAAATGGACGCGGTTGAATTCTTCGAAGCCGAGCAACCGGCAGAAACCGTAGATGACGCCGATGAATCGGGGTCAGACGACGAATACTTTACAGCCCTTTGCAATGCCCTGGAAGAACCGGAAAGAGAGGCCTATCGCAGTTACCCGGATACCTTCAGGCAAGGTTTTATTGCCCTGAATCGAGGTGATTTTGAAGCCGCCGTCCGCCTGCTGTCCGAAGCTGGCCAGGCCTACCCTTTCGCGGCCAACTACATCACTTTGGAACTTGCCACCGCTTACCTGAATCTTGGCGATTCCCGCCAGGCGCAAAGCCTGTTGGCACATTTTCTCCAAGAGCAACCGGACTCACTGAAAGCGAATTTCCTGCTGTGTGATATCTTCTGGGAAAACAACGAATTTGAGGCCGCCCGGGCCCTGTTATCCAGCTGCCCGGCCACGATCGCCGATTCACTGCCGGTTAAGATGTTGGTGGGTGAAACCCTCATGCGGTCCAATGCGTTTTCACAGGCGGCCGACTTTTTCCGTGAACTTCTGGAAACCCACGGCTGGGAGCCCCTCATCGCCCAATCCCTGGCAGGCGCCTACGAAGCCCTCGGCCGAAGTGATCTGGCCCGGAATCTCTATGGTGAAATTATGGGCTCCTGCACCGGATGCGGAACCCGGGTAGACCCCCTGGTCAAACAGCGGTACGCTGAAACCAGCCTTAAATCCGGCGATTTTTCCACCCGGATTCTTGAACTTTACTTTGACCTGGTCAGGGAAGACCCGGACAACCGGCTCAACTACTATCACACCATCAGTCGGATCTATTCCCTACAGGGCAATGAAAATGAATCCACCCGGTTCGCCGCAATTGCGCGGCAAGTTGCGAGAGAAGAAAAGTAGTGCCTGTCCACCCGCTTGAATTCCCAACCAGAGTGCTTATTCTCCTGAAATAACCAATAAAGGGCTGCTGGCTGCCAGGGTACCTTGAATACCGCCCCCAATGCCACCAGTAAGGAAAATCATATGGACACACAAAAGAAAAACCACGCCAACAGTGCCCAAGCCGTTTTTTCCGGCGGCTGTTTCTGGTGCACGGAATCCGATTTTGAAAAAGTGGCGGGTGTGCTGGAAGTCATTTCCGGCTATACCGGCGGTCATGTGCACAACCCAACTTACGAACAGGTTTCAGGCGGGGGAACCGGGCACATAGAGGCCGTGAAAGTTATATTTGATCCGGACAGGATCTCCTACCCCGAACTGCTGGACATCTTCTGGCGCCATATCAACCCCACCGACGCAGGGGGGCAGTTTGTGGACCGGGGGCCCCAGTATCGCAGTGCCATTTTCTATGCCGGACAGGAGCAGCAGCGCCAGGCGGAAACATCTAAAAAACAACTTGCCGCCACCCGCCGCTTCAGTGATCCCATCGTTACCGAACTTCTGCCCCTGGGTATTTTTTACCCGGCGGAAGAGTATCACCAGGATTACAATCAAAAGAGTCCCCAACGCTATAAACAATATCGTTCAAGTTCAGGCCGGGACCGATTTCTAAAAAATTTATGGGGAAACGCCGATACCATTATGACGCTGGAACAAGCGCCGGAGGGTATCAAATCCGTTGCCGAAAAAACTGATTATCCGGTTCCTGATGATACGCACCTGCATCGCAGGCTGACCCCGCTGCAATACCGGGTCACCCGTGAAAACGGGACGGAGCCGCCCTTTGACAATCGCTTCTGGAACCATAAGGAACCGGGTATTTACGTGGACATTGTTTCCGGCGAACCCCTTTTCAGCTCTGCTGATAAATTTGACTCCGGAACCGGCTGGCCGAGCTTTGTACGCACTCTGGCACCGGAAAATATCGTGGAAAAACACGATGCCAGCCTCGGTATGGTTCGTACAGAGGTACGCAGCCGGCACGCAGACTCACACCTGGGGCACTTGTTCGACGATGGCCCCCAACCGACCGGCCAGCGCTATTGCATGAATTCAGCCTCCCTGCGCTTTGTGCCGGCAGCAGATCTGGAGGCCGAAGGGTATGCCGCGTATCTTAAATTTTTTGAAGGAATGGATAAATAGGATTGGTCTTAAACAATCACATTCGGTGGCGGTTTAGAATCCGGCGCAGGCCATGTTGCCGTTGAGAAGATAGCAGACCCCGCCAAACATCTTTTTCTCGTCATACCCCGGCCTTTTTGCCAACAAGTTTCTGACCCTATTGGCCAGCGCATTGCGGATATCGCGGCACTTGCGGTTTCGAAACGGATCAAAACGGGAAGTCCCATGGAGCCCTGCCGGGGAATTCATGGACGGTTGCCGGCCGGCCCCGGCCGGTCCTGCCTGGCCGCGACAATACCGGCAAAATTTTCAAGGGTTTTAGCGGCCATGGTTGTCTCCGTGACTGTGGCCAGAAGCCGGGCGATATCATGCCCGTCGGCAGCAAGTGCACCCGCCTGCTCCTGTATGTACGACCGGGTAACTGCGGCGCTGAATTCCGGGTGGAACTGAACCCCCCAGGCACAGTCGCCCAAACGAAAGGCCTGGTTGGGTTCATACTCATTGGCCGCCAGACAAACGGCACCCGGCGGCAGGTGCGGCACCGTCTGGGCATGGGTGACATGTGCGTCAAACCGGGGGGGGAGGGACGCAAACAGGGCATCCCGGCGGCCGGCGGCCAGCAGGTCGATCGCCACCGTACCGATTTCCATGCCCCGGGGGTGGGCTGCGACCCGGCCGCCCGCTGCCCGGGCCAGAAGCTGGTGACCATAGCAGATCCCGAGCAGTGGAATACTGTTACGCAGCAGGGATGGAATCCATTCTTCCAGCCTGACGCTCCAGGGCAGATTTTCAGTCACCATCGCATGGGACCCAGTAATCACCACCCCCGCACACAACTCCGGCGCCGGAAGCGCGTCATCGTGCTGAACGTCCCAGGTACACGTTTCAACCCCCACGGAGCCCAGGGCCTGAAGGGTCCAGGTGTCAAAATCCCCATACTGGTTCCGGGTGGCCGGAAATGTAGCCCCGGTTTTGATAATATGCAGCTTTTGCATCAGTCCTTGAAAACCAGCTTACCGCCAATGAGCCCAGCTACAGCGGCGGCCCCCAGGGTTAACAGGTTAACCAGCAGAAACAGCGTCCGGCCGGACGAGGGCTCCTGCAGAATGGCCGGGTTCACCGTCCACCAGATAGCAGCGACCACTGAAAACACAAGCACTATAGCCGCACAGGCAATCTTAATCATAAAAGGCCGGCTGCGGAAACCCTGGTACCGTTTTTGCCATTCCACGTACCCACTGAAAAGCACAAACGGCAGGGCCAGGACCAAAAAGACCAGGTTGCAGTAGGCCGCGGTTTCCAGAGCGCGGGATTCCGTCAACATCGCCAGAAAGATAAACACAACCACGACCGGCAGGACACCATTGGGAAAATGAACGGAAATGGGATGGGCGTGGTGTTTGAGCATCTGGCCCGTGATCGCATGCAGAATCCGGCCCAGCGGTGTGGCCGGCTCGGGGCCCAGGTCTACACCCCGCGGATCGGAAGGCGGCGGGGGTTCACCAGCAGGAATTGCTTTTTCAGTCTCAGCTGCCGGGGATTGTTGCGGTTCGGCGGCGATCTCCTCGAAAAGACTCTTGTCCGCCCCGCAAACCGGACACTTTTCCGGTGGTTCGTCCCCTTCATGTACATAACCACAGACACCGCATCTCCATTTTTTCATCTGGAATCTCTCCTTTGAACGGTCACTATTGTTAACACTTGCCCTACTTTCGGGAATTTCCGATGGTTTTGCAAGTAAAATTGCGACCGTGTTCTGGAAAGGTCATTTTGACTTTGAAATCCCGGGCTGCCGATGAACGTCCAGGCCCTGCAGCTGCCGGCTGGCAAAGCAGACGAAGATTGCAAAGCCGGCCAGAAAGAGCCACGGAAACCAGATGAAAGTGTCCATGAAAACCAGGTTTTCAATCACCTGGGAGCCCTTCGCCGGATGCTGTTGTACGATTTCCGGTCGGGTCCGAGCCACTAAAAAGGAGTACAGGAGCCCAAGCAGACCATAGGAAAGATTGTAGGCAAGCCCTTTAAAGCTCAGTACAGTGGCCCGCTGTTTTGAATCGGTGATCTGGTTTAAATAGTGGCTGATGAAAAAGCCGGTGAGGTACATGGCGCTGAAGAGGACCAATGCCGGCAGCAGCCCGGCCAGGGGAACAAAAAACGCCATCCCGGCCAGACCTGTAAGGGTGATGGCCGCCACCACCAGAAAGTTCACCCAGGCGGGATGGCGGTCAGTCATCAGCATGGCAATCCGCGGTACGAAGAGGCCCAGGACCGCAATTGCAGAGCCTATCAGGCCAAAAAGGGCCTCGGGCACCGCAATGACCCGGTAATACTGGCTCGACAGGGTGATAACCATGCGGATGATGCTGTCGAACAGAAACCCGGCACCGATGATGACCAGTGCGTAGGGTGTATTCAAAATCCAGCGGCCGGCTTGGGCCGTCATGGCAAAGGCATCTTTGATGGACACCCCGCGCGTTTCAAGCGGGCCGCATTCGTCCTGCCCGAACGTTTGACTCTCTTTCATCTTCAAGGCGGTGATCACGGCCAGGCCCGCCATCACCAATGTCATATAAAGCGGTATGCGCAGGGTCGTTTCCCTGGTAAATACCATTTCCAGCCCCAGCCACTGGGATGCTTTCTGCATGAAATCGGGGTCATAAACCATGGCCCCCAGGCTCATGGCCACGATATAGGCAACGGCTTGCAGGCGCATCTGCATGGCCAGGACCTGGTTCCACTGGGTGTCCAGTCCCGCCGCTTTAAGCGAATCGAAAGCAAGGGCTTCGTCCGCTCCGCTGGCTGAGGCCTCAGCCAGGCCGCTGAGGACCCGATTGAGAACAAACGCCCCGAACAGCAGACCCGGATTACCCCTGGGAACAATACACAGCAGGAGGATCTCAATGAACATGACAATACCGGCCCCAGCCACCAGTTTCCTGCGCCCCAGGATATCAGCGAAGGCCCCTGACGGCACTTCCGTGATGACAATCGTGGTCGCCCAAATAGCGTTTAACAGTGCAAACTGGGCCATTGTAAGTCCAAAATCCAGGAACATAATGGTGAACACCGGATAATAAAACCGGGCGTTGAAGAAGACCTTGAACGCGATAAAAAGGCGCACGTTCGGAACAGAAAAGGGTGAGGGCGGCTTGGCGGGTTGGTCCATAATCTTTAAGTTCATTCTGTTTGCGTTACGGGATTCACTCACAATGGTCTCATAAAATATGAAAGAGTTATTGATAGTCAAATTGAAGAGCGGCACGTGGAAGCGGTCCAGGTTGAACTGGATCAGGCCTCAAAAAACGGCCACTGGTTTAATTTTATGGAGATAGCTTATAGAAGTTATCTTCTTAATATCCTGAGCCACCGGTAGACATTCAACAACCCCAGCAGGGCATTGGCCACATAGGTCAGGGCACAGGCCAGCAGGATTTTTCGGGCCGCGGGGAGGTCCTCAGGTGGCAGGTACTTCCCGGAGGCAAGCAGCGGCAGGGCACGCTTGAAACTGGCATCAAATTCGGTGGGCAGTGTCAGCAGGTGAACGCATACGGGTATACACAGGGTCGCAAAGCCGCCCAGGAACATCAGCAGGCCTGCGGCGGGAACCCGGGTAATAACCATCAATATTGGAACGACCATCATTATGCCGGCCCCGAATTTTTCTATCCGGGCGGCTGAGCCGATCATCCGGGTGCGCGCTGCCAGGGGCCCATAGCCGGTCTTGTCCTGGAGGGCGTGCCCGACCTCATGGGCCGCAACAACCGCCGCTGTCAGCGTACGCCGGCTGCAATTCGCTTCTGTCAGGCCGATCATTTTTTTGGCCGGATCGTAGTGATCGCCCACACGCGTCTTGTGCACCTGGACATCATCAACACCCTGGTCGGCCAGGATCAGGCGAGCCAGATCAAATCCATTACCTGAAAAGTATTCCCTGCGATTAAATTGTTTCAATATCCTTCCAGCCCAGAAGCTCGGGCCGAAAAGGATCGCTACCACCAGGATGACAATAAAAATAACCATATTTTAAACACCTTCCGTGCTCATTGCGGCAATATGATTTCACCACTATACCGGACTGGAAAAATTTGCTATACTGAAAAAATCGAAACAGCCATTAGAATCTGCCCCACTTAATTCTATTTCCTGTTTTTCGTACAGGGTACAAACACACCTGTATCCTAGGGTTCATATCATACCCACCCTGTTACTACCTTAGAAAACCACCCCTCTTAAACGGCAGGGTTTTGGCCATAGCCCAGCTAAGAGGTTTTTGCAAGCGCTGCCCGGCCTCACAGTCCGGGTTCAGTAACCGCCGCAATGAGTTGTTTGCCGCCACACTATTAGGAGTCGTATTTTGAAACCTATAGAAGGATATCTTGAAATCCTGGACCGGGGATTTGGATTCTTACGTTCCCTCGAAAAAAACTTTCGCCCGGACCCCATGGACCCCTTTGTCCCGATGCCGCTTATTAAAAGGTTCAATCTTCCCGAGGGCGCCTGTATTGCAGGCGGCGGTGTTCCGGGAAACGGGAAAAACCAGAACCTGAAGCTCGCCGAGATTAAAACCATCAATGGTATCGATTTTGAGGCGTTTGCAAAAATTGAGTCGCTGTATGACAGAACCAGCATTGACCCCCTGGAAAGATTTCTCCTCGAAAAAGATACCGCTGACACCACCGGAAAAGCCCTGGATTTGATTGTTCCCATGGGTCGGGGACAGCGCGGATTGATCATTTCACCCCCCAAATCGGGTAAAACAACCCTCCTGAAACACATCGCATCTGCAATTGTGGCCAACCATCCTGAAGTGGCGGTCTTTATTCTGCTGGTGGATGAACGCCCCGAAGAGGTCACTGATTTCAAACGCGGGATCAAAGATGCCCACGTCCTTTTTTCATCATCTGATCAGAGTGTTTCCCAGCACATGCGCATCACCCGTATGGCCATGAATACGGCCATCCGCTTCGCTGAAACAGGACAGGATGCAGTCGTACTCATAGATTCACTGACCCGCATGTCACGGGCCTTCAATTCCGAGACCAGGAGCCACGGCCGTACGATGAGCGGAGGACTAGCCGCAAATGCCCTGAAAATCCCGCGGCGGATCTTCGGGGCGGCACGGAATGTTGAACATGGAGGGTCTTTGACGGTTATCGCCACCATCCTGGTGGATACAGGCAGCCGGATGGATGAAATCATCTACCAGGAATTCAAAGGCACGGGAAATATGGACCTGGTACTCAGTCGGAAATGTGCGGAACAAAGGTTGTGGCCGGCAATAGATATCAACCAGTCCGGGACACGCAAAGAGCATCTTCTGCTTGACAAGGAGTCCCTGAAAAATGTCATAGAGATGCGCCGGAAACTGGGCGGGCGGAATGAGGTTGCGGCGCTATCGGAACTTCTGGAATATATTTAGTGCCTATTCAAGATTCTTCCGGTTCCACCCAGATGATGTGTTTCTTATTAATAAACAGTGTTTTGCCCTTCACATCCCGGGATTCCGCACCCACCATTACCACAAACGGTGCGGCGCTCTTGGTGAAAATATCAGATAACCGCTCTTCATCCGGGATATAAACCTGCCCCTGTATAGTAGCACCGTCAACAGTCATAATCGTGATTGTCCGGTAATTTGACTGGTCATTGTCCGTCGCCATTGTTCCCCCTGTCCTTTTTAAGCGGGTTACCCGATTATTCATCTCTCCGGTCTAAAAACCGGCAGGTGCTTGATCAAGAATCAGTTCACCAAACGCTTTTTGTAATTTCCGGGTGATCGGGCCGGGCTTACCATCACCGACAGGCCTGTCGTCCACCTGCACAATCGGCATCACCTGGGTGGTTGTCCCCCAGAGCATGCACTCGTCGGCCACCGGCAATTGTGTGGCCATAACCGGGAATTTTTCCACCGGTATATTCAGCCGCGCACATAATTCCAATACAACGCTTCGCGTAATTCCCGGTAATATATAGTGACTCTCCGGGTAGGTCACCACCGTGCCGTCGAACACCGCACCAAAACTTGTGTAGGAGCCTTCCGTGACCGCACCATCTCTGACAAACAGAACATCTTTAGCCCCCCTCTCCCTGGCGGACTGGCTGGCCAGAACATTGGGCAACAGGCTCACCGATTTAATGTCGCAACGCAGCCAGCGGATATCAGGCGTCAGCACAACTTTAACGCCCTGGGCCAGTTCCTTTTCAGGCGGCTGGAAAGGTGCTGCGAAGGCATATACGGTAAGCGGTGTGCCGTCATCCGGGAAAGGGTGGCTGCGCGGCGCAGCCCCACGTGTAATCTGCAGATAGACCGTCGCCCAGTTCCGGGTCAGCCCGTTTTCACGCAGGAGCCTTTCCGGGACACGTTTAAGGGCTTCCATGTCCGGTGTCTGCATGTTCAGGGCACCCAGGCTCCGGAGCAGGCGCTGGTAATGCGCCTCCGCTTCGAATAACCGCCCGTCCACAGCACAGATAACTTCATAAACGCCATCCGCAAATAGAAAGCCCCGATCATCGGGAGAAATACGGATATCCTGCCTGGGCTTGAATTCGCCATTGAGGTATGCTGTCATTCAAACTCCTCTCACCGGTCATAAATAGGGGGGCGATTACTTTGTGGGTGGCGGCTGAAAATCAGGATGCGTTGTATGCCCGAAAAGATCCTGAAGAGGCCGGTCAATCTGTTTTTGGATGGTTTCGGGACAGCCGCGTTCCATGCTGAAAGTCGCCTCAGGCCGCGATATTGCTTCGACGGCAACCGCTTCACCACGGCGCTCACCCATGACGGCATCAAGTAACACGCCGCGATCAATAAACAGATGACAGGGGTCCGCCCCTTCGGCCTCTATGGTAACGGTGCAGCTCATTTCTTCCAGGACAATCATATCCAGGAAGTTGACCAGCGAGACCGTCTGCCAATCACCCGGGGCCGTTTCCTCGGCCAGCACTGCCAGTGCGGCAGCAGCCAACTCGGGGGTATTAAGTGGCTTGTGGTAAAATTTCAGTAAATCGTGGGGCAGCTTGGATCTCAACCGGGAAGTCCCGTAGGAAGTCATAACAAAACAGGGGACATTGGGAAAGAACGCATTCATGTATGAAATGACCATCAGGCCATTCATTCTGGGCATATTGATGTCGGTCACAACCAAGTCAATCTTTTCAGAATCCAGAATGTCAATGGCAACCTGACCGTCCTCGGCTTCGAAGATTCGCAGCTGGTCACTGGCATTTTCCAGAGCACGTGTAATCATCTTCCGCAAGATGCCATCATCATCGGCAATCAATACGCTCTTCATGTTGCCCCCGGGGTCCGTCAGTATGAGCTTGATCTAGAGCTACAGTGAGTGAACACTAACTGATTGCTATCACTACATTAAGATATTATCAAGAGTTTGTTGCGAACAAAGTGATTTTAGCGAAACAGCCAGATATATTATCCCTGCCGGACAACCGCCGCAGGTAAATGTCGCCTGTCGGGCCGCCGTGGTTTCGGCGGTCAACCGGGTCTGGCGCAGGATGAAGGGCGCGCGTCACAAGACAGCCTTGTTAGCAAAGCCAAACTTTAAACATAACATTTTGTTATTTATGTAATTTATAATGAGACCAGATACACAGCAGTGCTGCGCACATTGAGAAACAGCCCTTAGTTCGGCAACCATCTTAAAAAGTGCAGCCGCCGCAACCGGGCCCACCACGAAATCGGAACAGACTCCTCCAGAAGCCAGGTCTCGAAAAGGTACTCATTGTGGTGTAAAACTATACGGCCTGTGTTATATGTAGTCTTCCAGTAAACGCTTGAGGGCGGTTTCATCATTACGCTCTGGGGTATTGTAAGAGATACCCCCCCGAGCTCATGGGCTTTACCTCCGGGCTGCTCAATTCTGCCCCGTTCATCGGGGTGGCCGTTTTCCAGGTGATCACCGGCATCATCCTTGATATCAGCCAGATACACAAAGTTCAATCGTCAACTGGCGCCCGGCAGGCACGCCCCATACGCACGGCCATCCGAAATAAACACAAATAGTCCATTTTATGCTTGCCAGCCGGTCCCAACTGTTATAAAAGGTTTCCTTTGGTAGTTATAGGTACAATTAAACTAAAATTAAGGAGGAAATTTTTTCCGAATGAAAGCAGAGAAGAAAAAAAAGCTCGAAGAGCAACTACGCAAACTGATCGCCTTGGCGGAACAACCTCAGGGTGAAAAACAGCCCACCGAAACAAGGCCCGGAACCGTCCGGGTGATCCGTCGCCGCAGGGGCCAGCCTGATATGCTTATCGCCTGAAGCCAGCACGGCTTACTCAGTCCATCAGCCTGCAGACATATGCCGGAACTACCTGAAGTCCAGACCGTTGTGAAAGATCTTATCGCAGCGGACCTGCCGGGGAGCATGATCACCGGGGCCCAGGTTTTCTGGGATAAAACCGTGGCCACACACGCCGCCGATAATTTTGGCAAATCCATCCGCAATCATTGTATAGTCGACATCTCCCGCCGCGGAAAATACATTATATTTCAACTGCGGCCGGAAATGGCGCTGGTTGTCCACCTGCGCATGACCGGGCGATTTACCCTGGCGGCAACGGGTTCAAAAAGAGCCAAACACGACCATGTGATTCTGCAGTTGGATGATGACCGCCAGCTCAGGTTTCACGATACCCGCAAATTTGGGCGGCTTTACCTCGTCCCAGACAGCGACACCCTTACCGGGCACCTGGGGCCGGAGCCCCTTTCCGACAGTTTTACAGCCAGAAAACTGGCCGACATGCTGGCCACCCGAAAAAGACAACTGAAACCACTCTTGCTGGACCAGACATTCATCGCCGGCCTGGGCAACATCTACGTGGATGAAGCCCTGTGGTCGGCCCGCCTGCATCCCCTGGCCAATTCCGCCGGCCTGAATGCGGACCAGGCCCGCAGACTCCACCGCGCCATACGCGAGGCATTGCGGCAGGGGCTTGCGAACTCGGGCACGACCCTTGGAAACGGCCAGGCAAATTTCTACTCCCTGGAACGCAAAACCGGCCGCAACTTATCTTTTCTCAAGGTTTTCCGGCGTACCAGCCTGCCCTGCCCCCGGTGCAAAAACCGCATCGAACGCCTTATTGTGGGCCAGCGCAGCACCCATGTCTGCAGCCACTGCCAACCCGCACCCAAATAGACTACCTGATAACAGCACCCTTTTAAGGCCCGCTTGACAGTCGGTGAGCCGTTCTGATTATAAGTGTTTAATCCCATCCGGGTCAAATTGCAGGGACTCCAGGTCAAAATCCTGGATCAAGGCCTCGATTTCCGCTTCCGATATTTCAGGCAGGGTTTTGCGATCCGGGCGCAGGCTTTTGGCATCCCGGAGATAGACATGTACCACCTCGGACGCAGCGCAGGTCGTGTTCCAGTGAATCAATACGCGGATACACATGGGCAGACCGTCCGGCACCTGCATTTCGTGACCACACAGCAGGGCGGCATCGTACCAGCCCAACTGCCGTGCCGCCAGGGCCGGATAGGTCGCATCAAGGTCAACCGTGGTGGTAAAATAGGCACTGGCTACGTCCTCGGGCTGCATGTGGTTGGCTTTGATGATAATGTACATCATCTCCCGGGTTGCTGCCAGAATGGTTTCTTTGGAATTTTCGGTCACTGTGGTAGCACCCCGGACCCCACGGCACACCGGGACGTGGGGCTGCCGATTCTCTTCTTTTGACGGGTAGGTCATAAGGACTCCTAATCAGTGTCCATCCATAAATCAAAGATTTCAGGATGACGCTATTAGCTCTTAGCGGTTAGCAATTAAATAATACACTGTATTTTAACAGTTTTATCTAAAAGCTAATGGCTAAAAGCTAACACCTTCCATCCATACAGGCCAATTTCGCCAGTTTCAGCGCCCCTAAATTTGACGAAATTTTCCATTTATTTGCGAGACACTACTTTAAAGTGTCTCTGTTAAAGCACCACCGGCGCCCCCGGGCCCAAATGGTTTGAACAAAACCAACAATTGCGGCAACAGGGTGAGGGCAGCCACCAGAGCGATAAACATGGCCAGGCCGGTAAACAATCCGAAATAGATCGTCGGCCAGAAATTTGAAAACACCAGGATGGAAAATCCGATGATGATCGTAATTGAAGTGTAGTACATGGCGTAACCGATAGTGCCGTGACAGCGATACAGGGTCTGGTAGTAATCACCGTCTTTTTTGATTTCCTCACGGAAGCGGTAGATATAGTGAATCGTGTCGTCTACCGCAATACCGATGCTGATGGCGGCAATCGTGATCGTCATCATGTCCAGGGGGACATTCAGCCAGCCCATGATGCCCAATACCGCGCCGGAGGCAAACAGGTTTGGAAAAAGCGCGATCAAAGCAAGTTTCATTGATCGAAAGAGAACCAGAAACATAACCAGCAAAGCCAGGGCTACCACCCCGATTGTCTTGATCTGGGAGGCAAATAGGCTCTGCAGCATATTGTTGTACAGCACCATGGCCCCGGCTATCCGCAACCGTTCAGGGTCAATCCGCAGCCGGTTGACCAAATCGGACCGGATCTGTTTCAAAAGGGCATCCCGCTTTAAGGTCTTCATAGAATCCTTTATACGGACCGAAAACCGGGCTTCATTTTCCTCAAAGGACACATAGGGATTAATAATAAGGTCTTTATACTTGTCGGGCAGCTTGGTGTAGAAAACGTTCATCTCAAAACTGTCCAGGGCCTCACCTTTGCGCAAATTGCGGGCCAGCTTCAGCAGGGTTCCAAAAGAGAGTACCTTGCCGGTTTCAGGCAGGGCATCCAGATAATCGTGAACCCTTTCGATGGTATCCATGCGTTCATCCATGAACCAGTAATTGTCTTTCTGCGCCTCGAGCTCTTCATCTATCAGGTCGATAAACTCCGCATCGTCCGCATCCTCCGCATCGTCCTCGTAAACGACTTCCGGCTCCTTGGCCGCATGCAAATCCGTGTCTTCAAATTGGATAATAATATCTAAAGGCGTGGTCCCGCCCAGCTTCTGGTCGATGACCCGCATACCGCGATAGATTTCCGTATCTGCCTTGAAATAGTCGATAAAGCTGTTCTCAACCACCAGCCTGAAAAGCCCGGCAACCGTCAGCAGGGAAAGAATCCCGGTCAGAATCAGCACCCAGGTCCCCCTTTTACGGGTAAAATCGGCCAGGAGCGTAATAAATGAAAATTTGAACCACCGGCGACTGGAAGGCGGCACCTCCCTGGTCAGCAGCACCACGCAGGCCGGAAACAGGATAAAGGTCAGGGTCAGTGACACCAGAATACCCGCGCTCATCATCCAGCCAAAATGGATAACGGGTTTGATATCACAAAACAGCAGGGAGCTGAATCCGGCAATGGTGGTAAGCGCGGCATACAGACAGGGGGTAAACTTCGATTTGACCGTGGCGGCGACCAGGGCCCGCTGATCGCTGTCCGGGTTGGCCGCCTGAATCTCCCGGAAGCGAACAATCAGATGCACCACAATCGCCAGGGTAATGATCAGCTGCAGGGAAATGAAATTCGAAGAAATAACCGTCACCGCCCACCCGAAAGTCCCCAGAAGCCCCATCATGGCAATCACAGACAAAAAGCAGCAGAGCATGGGCAGCAACACCCAGCGAACCCGCCTGAAGATAACGCCCAGCATGATAACCAGTAAAAAAAAGACGGCCAGGCCAAACCCTTGCAGGTCCATTTTTATGAAGGATATCATATCGTCGGCAATCATGCTGACACCACCCAGATAAAGATCGGCCTGGTCCCGATACCTGTCCATAATCGCCCGTATGCGGGCAATGTCCTGGTGCTGCAGGGCATTCCGGTGATCCAGGTGTTCAGTGATCTGCGCCACAACAGTCCGCAGTTCTTCTTTTTGAGCGGTTGAGAGGTCTCCCTGGTCCCGTTTTTCAAGGTAGCTGTTACGACGTTTGATCAATTCCCGGTATACATGATCGTTTTTTAGATAGACAACCAGCGCGATGGTTTTCATGTCCCGGCTGACGAGCAGGTCCCGGTAGAAAGGGCTGTCACGGAATTCCACCCGTGCCAGTTTTCGATCTGCCTTAGCATCATCAAGGGTGCGGGCGCCTTTGGCCAGTTCTGCGTAGGTCAGCGGCGGACTTTCAAAAAGCGGCACATCCAGAATCGTCAGCACCGAGGAAACCCGTTCCAGTTTTTCAAACTCAGCGCGCAAGCTGCGCAGGTTCTTAAGCGTTGTGTCTGAAAACAAATCCCCCTGCCGGGGGACATACGCCACAATCAGAAAATCATTAGAACCGTAGCGAGCACTTATTTTCCGGGCATAATGCAGGTCACGGTCGTTCTCCAGTAAAAGTGTTTCCGCAGAGGCGTCCACTTTGAAATCCCGGGCCTGGTATCCCAAACCTGAAATTAAGATGCCCAGGCACACGATCACCAGCACTGGCCGGTCAAGTACATATTTTTGATACCACTGATAAAATCGAGACATGGTGTTCAGCTTCCCGTTGTAGGTCTGGTCCCGAACGGTGGGCCCTTGGGGTTCGCGCAAAAATAAGTTCGCAAATCCTCAGGTGCCCCGCGTCGATTCAATTCATATTATTGGCGAAAACCATCGAGGGAATGGATACCAAACAGGGTTGCAAGAGTCAAATGAAGGCTTATTTTAATGAAATTGGGTATCGATTTGTGGAAACCTGGCGCCTCATCTAGCATACCCCCAACCGCCGGGCGTCAGGTCTTTACCTGGGGGCAGGCCAGTTCACAGGCCCGGCAGGATTTAACCGGAATATCCGCAAACGGGGCCCGCCGGGCATCCCTGCCCGCAGACCCTTCCAGGCGGTCTTTGCGCATCTGAAGACTGCACCGGCTTCTGTCAAACGCACCGCTCTCGAATGCGTTTTGGGGACAAACCCGCCGGCAGGGCACATCGCAACCCACACAGAAATCACGCCCTCCCGGGCCTGTGGACGCCAATTCCTGTCCAACCAGAATGGCCCGCAAACGCACACAGGGGCCGAAATCCCTTGTTATCAGCAGATTGTTGCGCCCAACACACCCCAGCCCGGCCAAAACAGCGGCACCCTTTAAAAACACCCCGCCTTTTTCCAGGTTGTACGGCAGTACCCGCGCGGCGACGTGGCCGTGCTCTCCCAGCCAGGCCACCACCTGATCCATGATTGCAACCATACGGCGGTTGCCAGGTGTCCCCCCGGGTCGGCGGTCCCACCAGTCAAATTCCGCCCAAGCCGCATCCTGGGCCAACGCCAGAACCAACAGGGAGTGCCCTTGCACGGGGCAGGCAATCGACACGTGACCGGCATATGAACGGGAGGCAGCCAGGGCCTCAACACTGGCAATTCCGGCCAGGGAAGCCCCGCAGTCCAGGGCTTTTTGAATGATTTCGCCCGCACCCTTTAACTTATGGTTATGGCCTGTATGAGGCATTGGGGGCGGCGCCCTTCTTGGAAAGAGACCCAGCGCCCGGGAAACGCCCGCCGCCAGGACTTTTGAGGCGGCTTTGCCCGCATCAGCCGCCAGGCTTGCCGCAGTCCCGGCACCGCCGACTGCGGTCGCGATGCTCCGGCTGCCGGTATTGAGGACCGCCTTGCCGGACTGCGTCATCGCCCTGCCCAACGATCCGGTGCTCTCCGCCACCCAGGCCGCGATCTTCTGCTCGTCCACACCGCTGAGGGCGCGCAGGCTATCTTTCCAGCTGCCCATGGATTCCGGTCCCCGCTTGAAGTAAGATACCGCGCGGCGGCCAATCAGGTAGGTGGCCAGAACGCTGGTGCTGGCCGAGGCAGCCACCCCGACAACCGGCAGGGCTTTGGTCAACCATTTACGGGTTGCCAGCTCCCCGGTCCGGGCGGACAATCCCATGGCCGCCTGTCTACCGATCTGGCCGACACCGGTACTGATTCCGGTAACCGCAAGGATTACTTCACTGCGCTCGCTGTCATCCAACGTTTTTCCATATGCCCGGGCAATTTCCAAAACCAGCTCAGTATGCAGCTTCAGGGTTGAACTGAAATCAACCGCCATGCCGGCAGTCAAGGATAAGAGGGTACCGATCCCCGGTATGGCCGCGGGTGCCGATGTGGCTGCTGCAATGGAGGCTGTTTTGATGCATTTGGCCCTGATCAACTGCTCAACCAGTTCAGTTGCGGATGCATGGGGATTCTTGGCCCACAATTCTTTGACCCTGTGATCGGCTGCCTCCGGGTCCACGTCCGCCACCCGCTGAACAATAAACTTAAGAATCTTGCCACTGGCCTTACGCGCAGCCCCCCTGCTGTCTGAAGGGCTGCTACCGGTGTCATCCAGTTGTTCCTGTTCCAGCCGTTGGTAAACTGTCAGCGCTTCATCTTTTTTGGTTCGCGGCAACACGTTCTCCCGGGCTCGGTTTCAGGTATAAAGCCTACCAGTTCGCCCAAAAGCAGGCCATGCCTGCGGCAGTCTTATCAATGGGCGCCAGAACGGTATTCTCTAATCGGGTACAAACGGCGGACACCCCAAAAATCTAACCCAAGTTATAGCGTTTAGCGCACGCTGTCAAACGCATCTAGGCCGCAAGATGAGGGGCGCGTGGATACCCGTAGTCGCAACTTTGAATGTGATAACAAGGACAAACACCTGGGGTGTGACCCGGGGAACCATGGTCGCAATAGTAGGCACCCGGGCTTCGTGCCAGCCGATGCCGGTGTTAAGGATGGCCAATCAATTTTTCACCCGGTTTCCGTGCGCTGGTTTTCCACCAGACCCCAAGCCCGATTTCAAGAGGATGGGGTCTACACTTTGATACAAAATAGACCTCGACGGGGGCAGGGTATCAGTGTAGACAGAAACATTACTTTCGACCTGCAGAATTTCACCCATAAAACGGAGCAACCCATGACAAGACACTACCGGCTTCCGGCTGCTGTTCTACTGGCCCTGGTCTTTACGCTGGCACTTTTCCCTGATCGGGTCGATGCACAACCACCCGACCCCGGGCAAAAGGGACAGCCCCAAACCAGCTTCGGATTTTCATACACGCCCCTTTACCAATTTGAAACGGACCTCGATAGCGGCGGTAGTTTTGATGTCCAGCGCCATTTTTTCCGGTTTGATGCCGTCCGGTTCATCAACCGCCAATGGATGGTTGGCGCCGGGCTGAACTTCGATTACGAGCGCTGGGACTTTACCAACATCGGCAACCTGGCCGGCGCCGACCTGTGGGACGAGATTTTCAGGCCGGGACTGAGCATCCCCGTCTTTTACAATCCCGGAAACCAGTGGCGCTTCGGGATTATCCCTGCGTTTGACGTGGCCGGTGCGACCGGCGCTGAAATCGGCGAGTCGCTCTCCTATGGGGCCGTGCTCTCAGCGGCCTATACATTCAGCCCGGGCTTGACTTTGGGCTTTGGCACCGGTGTGTTTGAACGCCTGGACCAGACGGAAGCCTTTCCCTTTGTGGTGATAAACTGGCAGATCACCGATCGACTGGAACTCAGCAACCCCTTCAGGGCCGGGCCGGTGGGGCCGGCCGGGATAGAACTTGTCTACACACCGGGTGAGAACTGGCAGGCGGGTATCGGCGGTGCCTATCGGTCCTACCGCTTCCGGCTGGACGACAGCAGTGTTATCGCCGACGGAATCGGCCAGGTGGATTTTTGGGCTCCATTCCTGAGGGCGGGCCGAACGCTTGGCAAACAATGGCGTCTCGATCTCAACGGCGGTGCCACCGTGGGCGGCAGCATATCCATCGAAGATGAAAATGCCAATAAGCTGGGTGGTTCCGATTACGATGCTGCTCCGTTTGTGGGGTTGATGCTCCAGGGCAAGTTCTAACCAGTGCCCATCCACAAACGGCATCTTTCGGCCCAGGGCGGCGTTTTCGCTCTTTTGAAATCCTCGAAATAGCCCGCTATTACTGCGGTTTCAAAATTGCTCAAGCCTTGCCCTGAACCAAAATCTACCATTTGTGGACGGACACGAACTAGTGCCCATCCACAAACCAGGGAATGAATACCCAAAACGATCAAATCAGGTTAAAGATACCTCGGACGCGTTTTGGTCTTTTCGTAATATTGCGCCAGTCCTGTTTTCCGGATCGATTGGTTGAGCCGCACCCACATGGCATGCATCTGTTCGTCGTAATTGGTTCGGTCGCAGGGAAATTCCGCACACTGGTGGCAGTAAGCGACCTTTTTCTCCTGGTGGCAGCGACGGACCCCGCAGGTCTTGAACAAACGGCACTGCTCATTGCGGCAGCCTTTGCAGTTCTCCCCAGCCAAATAATCCAGCATGGCCTTAAAATCAGGGTATTTCTTGAATATCGGATCATCCAGCAAAGTTTCAAATCGACGGGCATAGTTCTCAAAATTCCCCAGCTTCTCTTTCAGCTTCAGGCTGTAACGACGTATCTCACCATCCACATGGGCAAAGCACTTTTCACAACTCAGGCCGCAAGGGGCCAGGACGGTCTCCATCTGTTCGGGTGTCATGGGTGTCTCCTCTATTATAATCAGTAAATTGCCTTAACATGCCTGCATGCCGGGCACACGGCTAAGCTGTAACTGCTCGGGCAGAAATGTTGCCGGGTTCCGCCTGGCTTAGGATGTCGCCATATTCAAACTGATCATAGCAGTTGCATTTCGAAAGTAAAAGTGGCACAAACGACAATTATAGTGGCGATAACGACATATATGCATTAATTATTTCCCCACGGTTGAAACATTGTAAACCTTAAAAGGATAACGGTATGCAAAGCGCAACAATCCTTGGCCTTTACAACTCCATGGCCACCACCATCTTCGGCCCCATGGATATCTTAAACCAGGCCGGCCGTCTCTGGGAGAGGGTCCGCAAAACACCCCAGAACCCGTATTTTGACGTCACCCTGGCGTCCGCCGACGGCCAGCCCATCCAGTGCCTGAATAAAGTCCTGATTCAGCCCCACTGCAGTATTAGCGAGATAGAGCAGACAGATCTGATCATCATCGCCTCGGCCACATACATTGATCGAATTTTGGAAACAAACCCGGAACTGGTGCCCTGGCTCCGCCGGCAATATTCTCAGGGGGCCCACCTGGCCAGTATCTGCACGGGCGCATTCTTACTGGCGGAAACCGGATTGCTGGATGGCCAGGCCGCCACCTTGCACTGGGGGTTTACAGAGAGGTTTCGGGAAAGGTACCCCCGGGTGAATTTGAAATCGGACCGGATGTTCATCGACCAGGGCCGTCTTTACTGTTCAGCCGGGGTGAATGCCGGCATGGACCTCTCCCTCTACCTGGTGGAAAAACTCTGTGGTCGCCAGGCCGCGGTACAATCGGCCAAAACCATGATTCTGGACCTGGGACGGAAAATGCAAACCCCTTACAGCTGTTCTTTTTTCTCCAGGGAGCATGACGACCCACGGGTCCTGAAAGCCCAACAGTGGATCGAAGGGCATTTCGCTGACACGCTTGACTATGCCCGGCTGGCATCGAAATTCCAGATGAGCCGCCGTTCCCTGGAGCGCCGGTTTAAACAGGCCACCGGGGTCACGCCGCTGGGGTATCTGCAGCAATTGCGGGTGGAAGCCGCCAAACGCCTCCTGGAAGAGGGTTGTCGGACCTTCAACGAAATAACCTACGCGGTCGGATATGCAGACATCCCCTTTTTCAGAAAGGTGTTTACCCGGCTGACAGGCCTGCGGCCCAAAGAGTACCAGCAGCGCTTCGCAGGGTACGCCGCCAGTCCGGTACTGCAAGATTAAGGTGTCGTGCCTAAATAGTGCCCACCCACAAACGGCATCTTTTGGTCCAGGGCGGCGTTTTCGCTGTCCGACGACTTCGCAAACAGCCCCGGTAAAAAGCTTCTCCACCATACGGGCTTCCTTGTGCAGCCCAATGCAAAAAGCCAGCCCAAACACAAGTCCGGAAAAACAAACCAGCGGCGGCACATCTTCAGCTGGCCGTGAGTACATATCCCGACTCTCGGTTGACAATCGGAGCGGCTTTAGGTTATTTCAAACTACATCGTCGACAATGGACCCGGGACGGTCTCCCCACCCGCATGTTCACCGTATAAAAACCACTTTTGTCGACCAACATCAGATGTATTGATTCGAGCCCTCTTAACGCTTTAGATTCTTAAACTTTGCCCCGACCCGTTTAGCAGCTTTTGACTGGAAAAATGCAAGGATGCCTTGAATGCGCTGTATATTTGCCCGCAAAACCCACGGGGGCCTGACGACCGCGCCGTTGCCTTCCTGGGTGAATCCTAAAAGACAGGTCGCCGGCAGGTTTTTCTTGACACAGCTGGGAATATAATTTAAGTAACTGAAATAACATATAAAAAATAGGAGGCTGGTTATGATCAAAAGATTAGTGACTGTAGTGGCAGTACTGTTCATGGTGGCTCTGTTAATCCCGGGAGCGGCAACCGCTAAAATGTATAAAATCGGCGTAACGGTTATCGTGTCTCACCCGGCCCTGGACGCAGACCAGAAAGGCTTTGAAAAAGCCTTAAAAGATGCGGGCGTGCAGGTCGAATACGATTATCAGAACGCCCAGGGTGAAATGTCCAATGCCCAGGCCATTGCGCAGAAGTTCGTTGCTGACAAGGTCGATCTGGTGCATGCCATCGCCACGCCCACTGCCCAGGCCGCCCGCAAGGTAATCAAAGATATTCCGATCGTCTATTCCTCTGTCACGGATCCGGTGGACGCCGGCCTGGTAAAAACCATGGATGCGGCCGGCGGCAATGTCACCGGTGTTTCCGACGCCTGGCCGATTGGGCGCCAGCTGGAACTCTACAAGGAAATCCTCCCCTCCGCCAAAAAGTGGGGTACCATTTACAATGCCGGTGATGCCAATTCGGTTCAGGCCATCAACTGGACCCGGACGGCGGCAAAGAAAAACGGCCTTGAGCTGATTGAGGTCACCATCTCCAATTCCAGCGAAGTTTACACCGCCGCGCAATCCCTTGTCGGCCGGGTAGACGCTATTTACATTACGTCCGACAACACCGTCGCCTCGGCTTTGGGGTCCGTATCCAAGGTTTGCAACAACAACAAGATCCCGTTTTTTGTCGGCAACACGGACCAGGTTCCGCTGGGCGCCATCGCGGCGCTCGGTTTCAATTATTTTGAAGTGGGCTACTCGGCCGGTAAAAAGGCTGTTCAGGTTTTGAAAGACGGCAAGTCGCCCGGAACCGTTCCGTCCGGTCTGGCTGAAAAACTGAATTTTCACCTGAGCCTGAAAAACGCTAAAAAACAGGGTGTTAAGGTTAAACAAAATATCGTCGACAGGGCGGACAAGCTCATAAAGTAAGGTAGCTACGGGCGGGTATTTTTTAAACAGGGCCGGCAGGACGTTGTTTTGCCCGCCCTGTTTAACAGTACCGGGCAGATACAAAACCTATGATTCTAAGCATTCTCCCGATCAGTCTTCAGCAGGGCCTGGCCTACGCCTTGGTTGCCCTGGGCATTGCCCTCGCATTTCGGGTTCTGGCCTTTCCCGACCTGACGGTTGACGGCAGCTTTCCACTGGGAGGAGCCGTTGCCGCCCGCCTCATCTTCGAAGGTGTTGATCCAGGCCTGGCGATTGCCGCCGCAGTGGTGGCCGGCTTTGTGGCCGGTGCCCTCACGGGCCTGTTGAACACCCGTCTTAAAATCAACAGTCTCCTGGCCGGCATCCTGATGATGACCATTCTCTATTCAGTCAATTTGAGAATTATGGGCCGGGCCAATATACAGCTACTGGATCGGCCCACCATTTTCACCTTCATGGAAAATATGGATGTGACTCGGTATGTCCCGGTGATCATTTTCTTTTTTCTGGTCACGATATCAATCAAGGTGCTATTGGACCTTTTCCTGCACACCGAATACGGGATGGCCCTGCGCGCCACCGGCAACAACGAGGACATGATTCGCTCCCTGGGCGTCAACACAGACAATGCCACCGTTTTCGGCCTGGGGCTCTCCAACGCCCTGGTGGCACTGTCCGGCGCCCTCATTGCCCAGGACCAGGGATTTTCCGATGTGGGCATGGGCATCGGCATGATCGTGGCCGGGCTGGCCTCCATTATCATCGGCGAGGCCATGCTCAAACCCAAAACGGTGTTTCGCCTCACGCTCGCCGCCGTCATCGGCTCGGTTTTATACCGCTTTATCATCTCCCTGGGACTGCGTCTGGGCCTGGCTCCTACCGACCTGAAAATGGCCACCGGATTCATGGTCATCATCGCACTGGGCATTCCAGCCTTTAAAAAGGGCCGGGAAGGTAAAATTCACCTGAGGGGGGTGTGATGGTGGCTGCCGGATGCTGAGCCTGAAGAAAATTGTAAAGATCTTCAACCAGGGCACCCAGGATGAAAAGCGGGCTTTGGATGGGATCGACCTGGATGTGGCCGCCGGAGACTTTATTACAATTATCGGCTCCAACGGGGCCGGCAAATCCACCCTGTTGAATATTATTGCCGGCACCTACACGCCCGACGCAGGGCAGATCATCATCGACAACGCGGACCTGACCCGGGCGCCGGATTACAAGATGGCCAGCTACATCGCCCGGGTTTTCCAGAGCCCGACCATGGGCACGGCCGGTGACATGACCATCGAAGAGAACCTTTGCATGGCCGAACTGCGGGGTAAATCGCGGGGCTTGAAATGGGGCGTTACCCGGAACCGGCGCCGGCACTACCGCGACATCCTCAAAGTCCTGGACCTGGGCCTTGAAAATCGTCTCAAGCAGGCCGTGGGCCTGCTTTCCGGCGGTCAGCGCCAGTCCCTGACACTGCTGATGGCCACTCTGACCCTGCCGAAACTGCTCCTGCTGGACGAGCACACCGCGGCCCTGGATCCCCGTACTGCTGAGAAGGTCATCACGCTGACCAATAAAATGGTCACTGAAAATAAAATCACCACCCTGATGGTCACCCACAACATGGGTCAGGCCCTGGAATACGGTAACCGTATGATCATGCTTCACCAGGGCGGCATTCAACTGGATGTCCGTGGCGCAGAGAAACAGAAGTTGACCATCCGGGAGGTCATCGACAAGTTCGGGACCACCCTGAAAGACGAAACGCTGCTGGCCTGCCAACCGGACATACCGCAATAGCGGACCTGACTGACACCGACTGAGCCATTTTCTCGCGACTGTTTTCCTTCCCCTTTTCTGTTATGTATATATTTTTACGAATCTGTTTCTGTTATGGGCACCCCGGTTGCCTTACAATAGACCCAACATTCATGTTATTTAAAAAGGAAAAACCATGATCCCCTGCCAGCGCCACCTCTTCGAATTGCCCGATGACGTTGCTTATTTTAACTGTGCCTACACAGCCCCCTTAATGCGCACCGCCGCTGCGGCCGGTCACCGGGCGATCGAGCGCAAGAACACCCCCTGGTCCATAACCCCGGATGATTTTTTTGAGACCGGTGAGGAAAACCGTCGGCTTTTCGCCCGCCTGGTGGCCGGCAGCCCGGACCAGGTGGCGATCATTCCCGCGGTTTCCTACGGCATTGCCCTGGCCGCCAAAAACATACCGATCCGGGCCGGCCAGTCCATCCTGGTTCTGCAGGACCAGTTCCCGTCCAATGTCTACCCCTGGCGCCAGTTGGCCGCCGACCGGGACGCCCGCGTCATCACCGTTCCGCGTCCGGAAAACCACGACTGGACGGCGGCCGTATTGGAAGCCATCAATGAAAACACCGTCATTGCCGCCCTGCCCAACTGCCATTGGACCGACGGTACCGTGCTCGACCTCATCCGCATCGGGGCTAAATGCCGCACCAACGGTGCGGCCCTGGTTGTCGACGCGATTCAGTCCCTGGGCGCCATGCCTTTTTCCGTGGAGGCTGTTCAGCCCGACTTTCTGGCAGTCGGAGCCCATAAATGGCTGCTGGGCGCCTACGGCTACGGCTTCTGTTACATCGCCGAGCGCTGGCTCGACGGTCGCCCGCTTGAGGAAAACTGGCTGAACCGCGAATCCTCCGAGGATTTTTCCCGCCTGGTTGATTACCGCGACACTTACCAACCCGGGGCCCGGCGTTTCGACATGGGCGGCAGCAGCAATTTTTTCCTGACGCCGGTGGTAAAAGCCGCCCTGACCCAGATTCTGGAATGGGGTGTGGATGACATCGCTGCAACCCTCCGGGCCACAACCGGCCAGATTGCTGCACGCGCGGTTGACATTGGCTTTAAGGTTGCCCCGGATGAAGTGCGGGTCCCGCATATGCTGGGCCTGTACCTGCCCGCGGGCCTGCCCCGGGATCTGCCTTCCCGGTTTGCCGCCAACAGGGTCTATGCCAGCGTACGCGGCGATGCCATCCGGGTGGCCCCGCATCTCTACAGCTCCCCGGCCGATCTGGACCGGCTCTTTGCGGTTCTGGAAAAAGCAATCCGCTAAGCAGGCTCCCCGCCACCTGTTATCCTGAGGCGTCCAGCCAGTTTTCGCTGTTGACAAAACCGGCACGCCGATATATGTTTTCGATATTGTATTTTGATATTGAAAACATATATTATCCCCGGAGAAGATATTAAAGAGAAAATTCTACAGAAGCTCTACCGGGGCTTCGTGCAACTGCACATCCTCTACCATGCCAAAAACAAACCGGTTTACGGGGTCTGGATGATGGCAGAGTTGAAATCACACGGCTACAATGTCGGCCCCGGAACGATCTACCCCCTTCTCGGCAGCATGACAACCTCCGGCCTGCTTGAAAAGACGAAAAAAAACGTCAATGGCAAGATCCGGAAATACTACGCGATTACCCCGCTCGGCATTGACGTCTTTGAAGACGCCGGCAAGAAGGCCGCGGAACTTTTCCATGAGATTGAGGAGGCCGGGAAATGATCAGGTTTAAAGATGTCCACCTGGCTTTTTCGGACAAAAAAATTTTTTCAGGATTCAACCTGGAGGTCCCGGACAATGCGAAGTTGTTGATTTCCGGCCCCTCGGGCTGCGGCAAAACAACCCTGTTTAAAGTACTCCTGGGGTTTGAAAAGGTTGCGGCCGGCCAGGTATTTTGCGGTAATCTTGAGGTGACCGCCCCCAATATCAGGGCTATCCGAAACCAGATCTTCTATTTAAGCCAGGCTATTGATTTTAGAAATGCGCCCGCTGGCGTTGTACTGGAAGAAATCTTCAGCTATGAACCCAACCGCGCCATTAAACCCGGAAGCGACCGCCAGCGGCAATTGATGCAACTGCTGGATCTGGAGGATAACATCCTGCAGCAAAACATGCCCGAGCTTTCCGGGGGTGAGAAGCAGCGCCTGGGATTGTTGGTCTGCTTTATGCTTAATCGCCCGGTCTGGCTCCTGGATGAACCCACCGCGTCTCTGGATGAGAAACTGCGCCAGAAGGTACTGGACCACGTCATGGCGGTGGGCAAAACCGTCATCATCATTTCGCATGATAACATCTGGCGGCAATGCGACACCTGCCAGGTTGAAAGGTGGTCATAATGGGCGCCCGGGATATCGACATTCTTTCACTGGCCCTGCTGCTGGTTTTTCTTATCCCGGCCCTGTGGCTGGGCAGCCGGTTCAAGTTATCCCTTAACCGGACCCTCCTCTGGTCGATCCTGCGCATGACCGTCCAGCTAAGCCTTGTGGGGCTTTACCTGAAGGTCCTTTTCAAGTTCAACCTGGCCTGGGTCAATATTCTCTACATCCTGGTCATGGTTGCGGTGGCGGCCTATTCTGTTTTAAAAAGCAGCCGCCTCCGGATGTCCAAACTGTTTGGGCCGATATTTATTTCCATCCTGCTTCCGGTGGGCACCGTTTTGCTGTTCATCAACACGGTCGTGGTACGTATAGATAACATCTTCGATGCGAAATACCTGATCCCGATCTGCGGGATGCTCCTGGGCAACAGCATGCGCAACAACATTATCGGCCTGAGCAATTTTTATGCGGGCCTGAAGGAAACCGAAAAAACCTACCTCTACTCGATCGCCCTGGGAGGCAGCCGGCGGCAGGCCCTGGCACCCTATTTCCAGGCAAGCATCGTCGCAGCCATCAACCCCATCCTCGCCTCGATGGCCACCATCGGCATCGTCTCCCTGCCGGGCATGATGACCGGGCAGATCCTGGGCGGATCCATTCCCATGGTGGCCATCAAATACCAGATCGTTATCATGCTGGGAATCTTCTACACTCAGTTTTTCAGTGTCTGCCTGTCGCTGCTCTTTTCGATCAAACTGGGATTCGATGAATTCGATGTATTGCGGAAAGAACTACTCTGTTGAAAATGTGAAGTTATTTTTGCGCGAGCCCTGAGTATGCCAAGGTGGTTCTCTCTCGAAGGGGATTCTTCGTCGCGATGCTCCTCAGAATGACAGGAATATTAAAGAAGGGCTTATAAGGAGGGGGATTAGTATGCTCGATTGACCTCCCCGGCCGGACTCACTTCATACTCGACCCCATTGATTTCAATAAAACGATCGTCTTCAAGGTCAACCGGGCGCAGGTTTTCGACGATTTCGTCAATATCCCACTCGGTGCACCGAATCGCGACCGTTGATTTGGTAATGGCAATAAACGGCTGAGGGAAGGCCTCGATCAGGCTTTCATACGGGCCGCTAAAACCAAAATCATCTTCCCACCAGAACCAGTCCCGGAACTTATAAATCAGGTCGGATCCGGCACCAAAATCACCACTGTCCCAATCCTGGCGATAAACATCTTCGCCGTCTTCGCGCACCATGTCTTTGAAAATATCGATACAGGCTTCCTGATCCAATTCGCCCATTGCGCGCCCCTTTTTTAGAAACGTTAGAGAATCGGTTGCTGTGTGGCTGGGTGTGAAATCTTACACCCCTACAGGTCTGGGTACCTTCCGCTGATAATTTTGTCAATATACAAGGCACTTGCCTCAATTTTTCCCGGCGCAGCCGATTTTCTCTGCCCCCCGCAAAGCGGGACAGGCTTGGCCCTGAGAGGCTGTGTCACAATACCCCCCTACCCCTCCTCCACCGGCTCAGCCCGGTTTTCCCGAGCCGCATCTGCGGGATTTATCCGCCAGGTTACCAGGGGCGAAAAGACATAGAGGATCATATAGGCCAGGCAGACATGCCCGAAGAAAGGGGTAAATACAATCAGCAGCAACAGGATGACATTGGCACGTCCAAACCAGGGATTCCGGCTCATGGAACGGCCCAGGTGAATATAGCGAATAGGATACAGGTTCATGATCACCGCCGCAAATACCATGGTGGCCGCCGTAAAATACCCCCAGAACACAAGGGAACCGGGCGACATTTCCAGGGCATGGTCATAGACGACCAGGGGTGCCAGGACCAGCATGGCGGCCGCTGGGGTGGGCATGCCTTTGAAAAACCCGGGGATGGGATTCTTATCCAGCGTAAAATAGATCAGGCGGAGCATGCCCATGCCGGCGTAAACAATCGCAATCCAGCCCAGGGGCAGCCGGTCGAAATGCCCCCCGCCGAAGTTCGTGAGGGCCACGTAAAAGATCCAGGCCGGAACCATACAAAAACTGATGGCATCCGCGAAATCATCCATCAGGCTGCCCATGTTAATGTTTCTCTGGGGCGGTGCATCTGGCAGGGGTTCTGTCAGCCCCAGCCTGCGGGCCAGGGCACCGTCCAGTTTATCAAATGTGGCCGCCCCAATCATCATGAGGTATGACTCCCGGAAACGCCCCTGGTAGGCGAAAAATACCGCTATTAATCCCATCATTGCATTCATGACGGTCAGCGCATTAGGAAATACCGAGAGAATCTTGCGCCTGAGGACCTGGTCTCCAAAGCACAATTCATCGAGGCAGGCAGTGCCGTATTTCCGACAATAGCCGGCAATGGACCCCAGGTTGATAATCAGGAAAAAGATCTCCACGAACAGAAGCCAGCGCAAGGGTATGTTTCCCAGCCAGGATATCCAGAAGTAGAGATGGGAGGGCGGCCCTTCCGGTATATAAAACGCATGGGCATAAAGCAGGGCGCTGACCGGTGCAGCCACGATTGTCCGCAGACGGTTGTACTCGCTTTTTTCGGGCTCGACCCCCTTGCGGATGGCAAACCCGCGCATGAAGGCGGCAAAATTGTCCCGGATGAGGACCGTGACACATAGCAGCAGGACAAACATGGCATGCAGCAGCTGGGCGTGGGTCGGATCGGAGGCCAGCACCACCAGGCGCCACATCATCCCCACGGCAATCACTGGGAAAATGATTGAGTAGACCAACTTGTCCATCAACCGATCTGCCAGGTGAGCCAGGGGTGCGTTGGGCCTGTAGCGGGCTGAAAACCATCCATCCACCATGTCAAATGACATGGAAATAAACAGCAGGGAAACGCCGAGTGTATACACGGCCGGATGCCGACCCCACATCACCGCAAGTGCACAGAGCATACCGCCAAAAACCAGCACGGGCCGGCCATATACAAGTACGGCGGCCAGGTTGGCGGATATCCGGGTCGGAGCAGGCATTGAAAACTTTTCCTCACATACCGTTGGTGTTTATATCCAGGCAGTGCACACCCGGAAGTTTAAGTCTACGCCATTTTGGTGTACAGAATCGGTATCAGCCAGCAGTCGGCTGACACGCGTCGCCATCATAATTGCCTTACTTGCCCGATGTCAAGCTGCCACTGTGATAATAAGGGCCCCGGACATTGACGGACTGCCAATACCCAGACCTGTTTATCGTGCCGCAGCACAGCCTTTCTTCTTGCAATTTGGCATCATTTTGCTACGATCCGTTTGATCATCACTGTCAATCGGGCGATAGGGGCAGTGTTTGTTTCCGGGGATGTGGGACCCTCCACCGGTTTGAATTTCCCACCTGCCTCCACGCGCTCCCTAAAATGACTCAGGAATTAAAACGATGCCTCCACACATCCGCTATCAGGCCCGGCTGGTTGACACCGACAATACAACCGACAAGCCGGATTTTCGGGTCGGTAAATCCATATTCCGAATCGGCCGCCATCCGGCCAGCAATCTTGTCCTGTCGGAAGGCACCGTATCCGGGCGGCATGCCGCTATAGACTTCCAGCAGGACCAGCATGTGATCATTGACCAGAAGAGTACCAACAAGACCCGTTTAAATGGCGTGGTGCTGGAGCCCAAAAAACCTTACGGCCTGAAAAACGGTGATGAACTCCGCTTCGATGCCTTCGCGTTTACGTTCACCCTGGAGGAAATCAAGCCACCGCCACCACCGCCGCCGCCACCGCCAACCGCAGCCTTCGATATTGACGATGAGGATGCCACGGTCATGTTCGGTGATGACGATGAGGATGATGACGCGACGGTCATGTTCGACGAAGATGCCTCCGCCGGGCAAGGAGTTGATCCGACCCTGCGGTCCAGTCCTGTTGACCCCGATCCGTATGACGACCAAACCCTGCTCCGCGAGGAGGGCGGCAACGGTTTTATACCGCCCCAGCCCGATGATGATGAAACGGTTTTCTTTGGTGATGACGACCTGCCGGCAGAGGAAGCCGCCGAGGCCCCAGACGAGCCCGATGATGACGAAACCCTCTTCTTTGACAGTGAAGCCATGCTCTCCGCGGACGTGGAAACCAGCTCAGCCCCAGACCAGCCTGATGACGATGAAACCGTCTTTTTCGACAGCGAAACCATGCTGAGTGAAGCAGGGGCGGCCGAATCTGTGCCGCCGGAACCCGATGATGACGAAACTGTCTTTCTGGATGACAGTGAACCCGCATATGACGTGAAGGCTACGTTTATACGCAAAGAACCGGGCGCTGAACTCGGCCGGACCAAAATCGGGAGCTATTTAGTCAGCAACCTGCTGGGCAAGGGCGGGTTCGGTTCGGTCTGGAAAGGCATGACCCCGGACGGTGAACCGGTAGCGATCAAGGTCCTGAATCCCGATGTAATCGAAAATGAGCGCGCGGTCCGAAAGTTTTTCCACGAAGCAATTATTCTGTCAAAGATGGACCATCCCAACATCTGCCGTTTTTTCGATTTCTTTCCTTACGAAGGCAACTACGCCATCGTGATGGATTTTGTGAAAGGCACCGAGCTTAAGACCCTTCTGGAAGAGCATGAGGGACCTCTGCCCATGGACAGCGCCCGGCAGATTGCAGCCCAGGCCCTGGACGCGTTTCACTATGCTCATATGAAAGATATCCTGCACCGCGACATCAAGCCTGAGAACATCAGTGTGGATGAAGAGGGTACCGCCAAGGTGATGGATTTTGGCATCGCCAAGCTGTCCACCTCGGAATCCCAGCAAACCTCCCTTTTCATGATTTCACCCAAGTACACCGCACCCGAGCGGTTTGATGCCGCCAATACCGAAGCAGTGGATCACCGCTCCGACATCTATTCTCTGGGACTCGTATTCTACGAAATGTTCGTTGGGCAACACCCGTTTCAAACCGACAGCCCCACCGAAATGATCGTGGCGCATGTCAATACGGTGCCGACCCCCCCGGACGAAATCGTCGATCTGCCCCGTGAAATGAGCGCCGCGATCATGCGCGCAGTGGAAAAGGACCCCGCAGACCGTTTCGAGGACTTCGGGGCCTTTAAAATGGCGCTGCTGAATGAACCGCCCCGCCTGTCGGGCGGCGGCGCCATAGAGCTTGCCGGCAACTATTGTAAAATCGGAACCAAGCTATTTAAGGGGCTGGCCGGGGCTGTCAAAAGATACCAGAAAACCGCAACCTCTTTCAAAATTGTCCAGGAAGGCAAGGAAATTACCATTCTGATCAAAACCAAGGGCGGAAACTCGATTCGCATTTCCAAGAGCCTGGACAGCCTATAGCAGCCCGCACGCCAACCAGCATGATAATAACCGTTCCCCGGTATAGACCCGGTGTTCGTTTTCAGATGGCGCGGATTCCCAACCTAATCTGACCACAAAACGGCATCTTATGGCCCGAAGCCATGTTTTTGTTTTCAGGGGCGCTGGAACCAGCCTTTGGTCCGGTTGCAAAACCCGACCAGGACCAGCATCAGCGGCACCTCGATCAGGACGCCCACCACTGTGGCCAGAGCCGCGCCGGAGGAGAGCCCGAAGAGCATGACCGAAGTGGCAATGGCCACCTCAAAATGATTTGATGCGCCGATTAAGGCGGCCGGGGCGGCGTCTTCGTAGGACAGTTTCAGAACCCGGGCCAGACCGTAACCCAGACCGAAAATCAACAGTGTCTGCAGGGTAAGCGGAATGGCGATCCAGAGAATGGTCAAGGGATTCGTCAGGATCACTTCTCCCTTGAATGAAAAAAGCAGTACCAGGGTCACCAGCAGGGCGGTGATGGTCACCGGGGTCAGGACATGCAAAAACTTCTCTTGGAACCAGGTTGCACCCTTGGCCTGGAGAATCCAGCGCCGTGAAAAATAGCCGGCCACAAGGGGCAGGGCCACGTAGATTGAGATGGAGAGCAGCAGGGCCTGCCAGGGTACCGGCAGCCGGCCGACGCCCAGCAGGAAGCCGCCTAAAACACCATAAAGCACCAGCATGGTCAAAGAATTGATGGCCACCATCACCAGGGTCAGGCCGTCGTTGCCCCGGGAGAGGTAACCCCAGACCAGGACCATGGCGGTACACGGTGCAATGCCCAGCAGGATGCAGCCGGCCAGGTAACTGCGCCACAGGGGCACCTCCAGCATTTTGACACCGGCATCCAGCACCACGATTCCGGACCCATGGCGGGCCCCCACCGGCAGATCCAGGCCAAAGGGCATCTTGACCAGGTCCACCGCCTCGGCCCCAATCAAGCCTTTGAGCAACACCCCCAGGAAAAAGACACAGATGGCATACATGGTAAACGGCTTCACGCACCAGTTGAGAAAGAGGGTCAGCAACACAGGTTTGCCGCTGCGCCCGGCCCGGACAACACTGGCAAAGTCTATCTTGACCATAATGGGATACATCATGAAAAACAGGCACACGGCGATGGGAATGGAAACCACCGGGGCACCCTTCACAGTGATGGCCATCCCGTCCAGGGTTCGGGCCAGGTTCGGGGCGACCTTGCCCAGCAGGATACCGCCGACAATGCAAAGCCCTACCCAGACGGTCAGGTAACGCTCAAAAACACTGGTCATTTTTCGCTCTTCAGCAGGCATGGTGGTCTCACTCACGATACTTTCTCCCTTGATTTACAATTTTATAATTCGCCAAACAACTAAATGGCCTATAGTGAAAAGAACCCCGCCTGTCAACCGGTCCGAAAAGTGAAACAAGGTTTTGACAAGGGTGCGTTTTTGCTATATCCCGGGCCAGTAATAACCAAACTGATCGATCTTGGGCCGGCTGCTGATGCCGGCCATCGCATCAGGCATCATCGGGCAGGTAAGGAGGCAGTATTATGCGGGTTTTCAAGTTAGCACTCATAGGTTGTATGGTCCTGTCGGCCGCCGGGTACACCCGCCAGGCTCACGCGGACAACTACGCGGACACCATCGCCCTGTTCAAAAAAGCGCCCGAGGTACAGGCGTTCTTTAAAGATGCTTATGGCTATGCCGTCTTTCCCACAGTGGGTAAGGGCGGAATTGGCCTGGGCGGGGCTTATGGCAAAGGCAAGGTTTACCGTAAAGGCAAGGTCACCGGCACCACCTCCCTGATAAAATTGAGCGTTGGCTTTCAACTGGGCGGGCAGGCGTTCAGCGAGATCATTTTCTTTCAGGACAGGCGCGCTTATGAGGAATTTACCAGCGGCAATTTCGCATTTGATGCCAGCCTCTCCGCGGTGGCCATCACGGTGGGCGCCCAGGCCCAGATAGGCACCGGGGGCAACACGGCCGGTGTCACCCTGGGACCGGAGACAGACCGTCAAAGGCCAACCCGTTATACCCACGGGATGGCCGTGTACGTCCACGCAATTGGCGGCCTGATGTATGAAGCTGCTATCGGAGGGCAGAAGTTCAGCTATAAACCATTAAAATAATGAAGCCCGGCGCACCAAGGCTGTGCCGTAATTAGTCAAACCACGCAGGTTGGTGTTTTTGTCATTCCGGGCTTGATCCGGAATCTATCGTCTTTTCGGTCCCATACACCACTGGATGCCGGTCGTGGATCCCGACTTAAGCGGGGATCAAGCCCGGCATGACGGGCACAGATTGAACGATTATTAACATGCCATAACTTTAGTTCACTTCAGGCACTTGGATCACTATTTCTTGCAAACCGGACAAACCTTGACACCCGGGTCAAGGCTGGTACCACATTGCCCGCACTCACTGGCGACCATCTGCAGGTCCAGCCTTATCTTGGTTTCGGTCAGTATGATTTCAACCTGTTCAGCGGATATATGAACTTTGTCAACAAAGCCCTGAATTTGTTCCCGCTCCGCTTCTGAAAACTCCCCGTCGACCAGGGCCACGAACAGCATATCCTCGAGGTTCTGGACTTTATCAGAAAACCGGCCCACAGGCATGAGAACATAGCTGCCGGAAACCGCTCCGGCGGCCTTTCTGAGGATCTCTTTATCCACCTTGAGCCGCTTACAGATCTCCTTGAGCGCCAGTTGCGCCTTGGGGTTCATTTTACCGTCTGTCTGGGCCAGTTTGATAACATTGGCCAGGTAATACACCACCAGATCTGCAGTAATCATCTTGTTTCCTCTTAACCTGAAAGTTACCGTTTCATGACGATCATCGGTACAATTTAAGCGAGTCTCAATAAATTTGTCGACCAGCATTAGACCAGAGATAGAATGGCTGGCGGCGGCGGGGAGAGGAAGCCTTTTATGGGCGCAGGCCAAGAGCAGTCCACATGCCCTTGATGTCGGCGTGGCTGGTCTTCGCACTCGTTTGGGAAGGTGTTACAGCATTTTGGAAAACACTGTTTTAGGCATCCGCGTCGTTTCGCGAACCGGTTATACGGCTGATAATGAGAAACAGTGCGATTGCGGCGCCTATCCCCAGCAACACGAGATCAGATAATGTGAATTCTATTCCAGAAATAACCATTACCCAATCTATATATCACACTCAGCCAATCTGTCAAATGTTTGTAAGGAGATGCATCCGCGCGCCCTGCGCAGCCCAAGAGAAATAGGGATCTTGTTGATAAATTGTGCAATCTTGAATCTTTATTCACGACCTTTGCCCCGGTCCAAAGTGCGATACTGGATCGCCTCGGCAATCTGGGCCGGCCCAATCTTATCGGCCCCGGCCAGGTCAGCCAGGGTCCGGGCGATCTTTAAAATCCGGTTGTAGGCCCGGGCCGACAGGCCCAGTTTGTCCACCGCCGTTTCCAGCAGGTGTTGAGAATCCCGGCCGATGGCGCAGTGGGTGCGGATGTGCCGGCTACCCATGCGCGCATTGGCAAAAATCCGGGTCCGCGCAAACCGTCGGGCCTGGATGTTACGGGCCGCTTCTACCCGGGTTTGAATCGCATGCGAGGGTTCCGCCTTGAACTTGCCCATGAGATCCCGGTAGGGCACCGCGGGGACCTCCACGTGGATGTCGATGCGGTCAAGCAGCGGACCGGATATCTTGGAACGGTAGCGGTGAATCTGGGTCCCGGTGCAGCGGCAGGGGTGCTTGGGGTCGTTGAGGTACCCGCAGGGACAGGGGTTCATTGCCGCCACGAGCATAAAGCTGGACGGATAGGTCAGGGTTGAGGCCGCCCGGGAGATGGTCACTGTCTTATCCTCCAGCGGCTGGCGCATCACTTCCAGAACATGTTTTTTGTATTCGGCCAGCTCATCTAAAAACAGCACTCCGTTGTGGGCCAGGCTCACTTCGCCGGGTCGCGGAATATGGCCGCCGCCGATCAGGCCGGCATCTGAAATGGTGTGGTGCGGGGATCGAAACGGGCGCCGGGTTACCAGGGCCTGATTTTTTTGCATCATTCCCACGACACTGTATATTTTGGTGGTCTCAATCGCTTCCGCCAGAACCATGGGAGGAAGAATCCCGGGCAATCGCCGGGCAAGCATGGTTTTGCCGGATCCGGGTGGGCCGACCATCAGAAGATTGTGGTTGCAATACCCCATTCGTAATTATTCAAATTGGGGAAGTTGTGTCTGGCTATATTTACCATGATTGTTGTCGCTATGGTCGTGTAATTTCTGATTGTTTATGTACTCCTTGACTATCTTCGTAGTTGCACCATCGGCAACAGTGGCAATGTAGTAGCCTCTTGCCCAGAGGGTTTTCCTTTTCCAAATGAATCTCTGAATGTGACTTAGGAACTCCTTCCTGAGCCGTGGAGATGATAGCCCCTTCAGTATACCTACGATCTGGGATGGTGAGTATGTTTGTGGAGCTTCCAACAGGATGTGAATATGGTCCGGCATTACCTCCATAGCGATTATATTAAATCGATACTCCTGGGCAATTTCTGATAGGATAGCTTTCAGCCTGATTGCCATCTGCTCTGTTAGAACTTTTCGCCTGTATTTCGGTATCCAGACAATATGGTATTTAAGGTTGAATTTACAATGTGAACCTGACTGTGCGGTATCATGGTAAAAATGGTGTAAAACAGCTTTTAAAGTCTCTTGGCGCTTAGTTTTGGCGTCGTTGGCGAGTTTCATTGAAGGCCTCCAGTCAAAGGGTGTTCTATCGTTACAGGACGTAGCTACCGTTCAGAATGGAAACTCTGTCATGAATAGGATTTTTACTTAAGGTTGACAAGGATAGGTTATGGGCGGGGTGGCTGACAATTATTAAGTTATGATTGCAATACCCCTTTACATTTTTTAGATAATTCAAACCTGTGACCGCATGTGTCGAACCACTGTGCTAACTTAGAATCAATAGTCTCAAACCACAACATATTGTGCCTGTAAATCATCGCATTTTCGGGTCTGACCACGCTATCTCTCTTAAATAGCTCTACATCTGCTCCAAAAGTATGCATTATTCTCGCTTAGCGGTACGTTTTCATGGGCAAAATGGGCATTGTAAGCTGACTGTCGTTCCCTAAGCTGGTAATTTTCTCCTTTTCGGCTTATGCCTCGCCCTTTCACTCGGAATCCAAGCTGTCTTTTTACTTGTTCAACAAATTCTTTTCCGCCAACCGCAACACTTTGGGTCCATTTGCTTTCACGAACTTGCCCCTGTTTTCTCAGCGCTTCCTTGATCCAGCCACAATGTGCCTTTTTTAGGTCGTCAACCGTTTGAATGTTTAAAAGTTGCATCAGCCGCTTATAGTTGATCAACGCATAGCGCTGCCTGGGATTCTGAATCTCATGGTACCCGCTATACATCCAGTCCGATGGATGCGATACGGCCCCGGTGCGGACCATATTCATGTCGAGGTAAACGATGCACCGTATAAGGTGTTCGTCCCGCTCGATGGCAGTTGCATGGTAGCGGTCCTCCCAATAAGCACCTTTTCGATTCTTTCGCCAATTGTACTCCTGAGCCGTGCGGCTTGCGACTAACTGCATTGATTTTGAAATGACATCTTTTGAATCATCATCAACCACAATCAGATGAACATGGTTTGAGGTGATCATATAATTCAAGACAGATAAACCGTATCTCTTCTTGGCTTCGAAAAGCCAGTGCATCCAGCGACGACGATCTTTTGCAAACTTCAGGAGAAACTCTTTTTTGTGGCACCGATGCGTTATGTGCCAGATGCATCCCGGAATGAAATGTCGCCGCGCTCTCGGCATTTTGAAGTCCTTTCCCTTAGACGGCCTGTTTTGTACTTAAAAAGGGCATTCTAAGCACCAAACAAGGGGCTTGTTGGTTAGCATTGTGTAGTGTAAACAATCGGTTGTTGTAGTCAGACCCCAAAGCCATAGTCCAAACTATTGTCATTTGTTGCCCCATCTGAGAGAGCTGTTATTAGAGCAATGGAATATTGGAGGCAACAAGGCATTGCGACTTTCGGCAAGCTATTGGCAGTGAAATTGGTCTGGGGAACGGAAGGTGAGCACCGCATATCTATTATCAGGCGGAATGATTTCAACAAAACCGCGTTGATAAAATTCGACAGGTATGAAAGTCCGCTGTGGATCGGACAGGAATTTATTATCTCTAAAGAATAGCAGTGAATATAACGTAAACCGAAAATTTTCTGGTTCACTCGCTTGTTCGGCTCGACAAGGCCGCTTGCTCTGGGAAACGTTCCACGCAGGGAAACCGTTTTCCGATCTTTTCCAGAGCAGTCACGATATATGGTGCAAGTGTGCACACCGGATTCCAGTTCATAAAGAGGTCCCCCGGTAGTGTTTCCAATAGTCCGTCACCAGGTAGATGGAGCAAGAGCACCGCTGAGACATGTCGACCAATTGCCTGGAAATCAGAGTCCGTTGAAGACCACAATCCTGTTTGAAACTCTTGTGTAACCTCAATACTATCCTTGATTGGTCGGTGATAATAATAGCCCGCCAGCACATCACACAAATGATGCTTTGTGGCAAAAGTCACCAACGGACGATCAACGATGATACGTATGTTTGCTTTCTCAGGATGTAGCTGCTTCGGAAATTTTGCGATTTTATCTCGAGTTCGTTGACGCTGATTTCGAATGACAGTTCCTGTGGATCCGATGGTTGTTCCTGTTCCCGAAGAAATTCTAATAGACAGTAATTCATCGCCCATCGGGCACCATTTCCAGATTCGAGTCTTCACAGTATTCGTATTTAGAGAATCGAGGTGTTTTTCTATTTCTGCAACTATTTTTTCAAGATCGTTACGCGGTAGCCCCTCGAAGTGTTCTTTTCTCAGAAGCCCTCTCTTTTCATAAACTGTCAGTTTCACCGGAAGATCTTTACGGCGTTGTTTTGCTATATATAACTGACCATACAAGTTTTGGAGTTTAACATGTAAATCATTGTGAGTAATCGTCTTGACCTCACCGAAGATGCATCCATCATCAAGGGTGAAATCTGGACATCCACCACTTTTGATCTTTTCGGAATTGCGCCGAAAGGCAAGTTCTGGAATTGACGCAAGTTCCCCAAATGCGCGAATTTCTCCGATGGCTCCCCATGCGTTATTCCAAGAAACATCATTGAGATCACATAGGGCGCTCTTTGGAGGAACCTCATTATTGCCCTGCTTAGCGAGAAGGTAGAGATCGCATTCAATTTGTTCTATAAGAGCGCTCTGATGTTCTTGCATTTCTGCAAGCACATGCCCATGCAAGGGGTGACGTTCCATTGGTGAGGCGAAATGCTGTTTGATCTCATGCTTTGAGGATACCAGCGTAGCCCTGTTCATTAGCTTCTGAAGCCATGAACGAGTAACATACTTGACCAGATTAGGCCGTGTCTCACACCACAAATCGAATAGTCTCATTCGCAGCCTTCATGTTCAGACACACTTTTGTATTGATTGGAAATCTGCTTTTCAGCAAAAAAGGCTTAATTCATCCCGTATTATTTATAGTACTACAAATTAGATGAATTTCACAAAGCCTACCATAACCATTTGATAAGTCAATTAAATTGGGCAAGTAGGCACTTTTGCTTTGCCATTAAAAACTCAATTATCGTGTTTTCTACTGAAGCACGTGAAGTTGGTTATCATACTCGAACTGTGACGAGGTGTATGTACAGCTACTCTAAAGCAGTTAAAAGAATCCGCCCCTCTCACCACTGTATCTATTTTTATCTGCAAAAGCTCGATATTGCCAATTCTCGCGAAAGATTTTTTTCGGGCACTTACTGCTTGCCATGGAAAGCCGACCGTATCAGCTCGCAGATGTATTTAAACGCGGCCCAATCCCCAGTCCAGATCCCTATCCCCAGCACAATTGAAATCAGTACTGCAAAGAACCAGAATGCGGCCCATATTACTGGCATCATTTTCGTTACGACAGCTATTGAATTTAGTTCCATGCCTGCATCCTCCTTCCATAAATTCAGTATCACAAATATTCTACAAATGGCTGACAGGACTTCATCACTGTTCATTTACCTTTTAAATGATTTCTTTCAGATTGCTTTTGGGAACGTGGTGGACCTGTTCTTTAACTATTATTCAGTTTCTACTTGTTGATGGCGGACAAGACGCAGCCCGCGTAGCACTTAGCTTAATTTTCCATTCATTTAGATATCGGGATGCTACCAAGCAAATATATACATAGAGTGGTGGATTAAAAATCGCCTATACGCACTTCTTAGTCCAGACCACCACCTTTCGTCATGGTTTTGGTCCCTTTTTTTTTATTTTTTTTGCCCGGGCGAAGATTTAAACATCATGAGATGTTCTCTTGAAATAAACGCAATCCCAATCTTGCAACATATCTGAAAATTTCGCCTTGAAGGCTTATGCAGTCGATTTAAGTCGGAACAGCCCTATTCAATTTCCAAATCATGATTGATTTTTTAATATTTCAGGTAGTTGCGACTATTGTCGTTTGACATGGCCTACATAGCCTTGGTCTTCTTTGGTTTCACCCGGTCATGATGGAGCAAGATTTAGACGAATGTCGGGATTGGGAAATAGGCCGGCATGAAACTATAGGTGTCAACCATTCTAAGAGAATAGGGGACAGGCAAATAATACTTGACACAAATCAACACTACAACTAAGAATCGGTCCAGGTATAGCCGACATTAAACTGAGAGAGAGGAAAATCATGCCAAGAATACCGCGAATTTTAATTTCAGGGGAGCAAACCGTTTACCATATAATGTCACGCACAGCGCTTGACGGATTCCCTTTTGGTGGTATTGAAAACGATTTTTTGGTCAGCCTTATCCAACGCAAAAGTAAATTGTATTTTACTGAAATATTAGGATTTTGCTGCATGGGAAACCATCTGCACCTGCTTGTGCGTATGCTCCCGGAAACCGATTATTCCGACAGCAATATTAAAAAGCGCTACGAAAAATATTACGGAGATAGCAAGAACTTCTCGCAAGAACTGATCCCCTTCTTCCGGGAAAAATGGTCAAGCCTTTCGGAATTCATCAAAGAGATCAAACAGGAATTTTCCCGGTTTTATAACAAGCGGCACAACCGTCGGGGATTTTTCTGGGGAGAAAGATTCAAAAGCCTTATCGTAGAGGACGGTGAAACGCTGGTTAACTGCCTGGCCTATATCGACCTGAATCCCGTGCGGGCCGGAATCGTCAAACGACCTGAAGAGTACCGGTGGAACTCAATCGGCTATCATTTGCAGACCGGCAACAAGGATAATTTCCTATCTCTCGATTTTGGCCTGAAGGAATTTGGAGAACTGAATCCTGATGAGCGGCTGCGAAAATACCGGAAGTTTCTCTATGAAACCGGTGCAATAGACAAAGGCAAAGGACATCAAATAAACGAGAACTACCTTGAGAAAGAGCGGCAAAAGAATTTTAATCTCACCAGGGCTGAGCGTTTCCGGTACAGAACCCGATATTTCAGCGACTCCGGCATTATCGGTTCAAAACGATATGTGAACGCAACCTATCAAAAAATTAAAACGCTATTTCAATCCAGGGATAAGATACCAGTGCCCGTCAAAGGCCTCAGCGGGGTCTATTCGTTGAAAAGGCTGGCTTTGTGACGAAAACACTGCTTTTATTTCACTTGAAATCGGTCCTGTTACTCGATTAATTTCTCCCTGTTGCGTCATAATTTTCCATGATGTATAAATGTTTATGTTCTCCATCTCAGAACCAACCCGCATCAACAAGGAAGGTTAGTATGAACCGCGAGGAAATCATATTAAAACTCGAACAATTTAAGCGAAAATACCAGAATGAATACTGCTTTCGCAAAATCGGCATTTTTGGTTCTGTCGCTAGGGGATCGGCAAGAGAGGATAGTGATATTGATATCCTGATTGAACAAATTCAACCGGATCTATTCCTCCTGGGCGCCATAAAAACTGACCTTGAACATGAATTTGGCATACCGGTTGACATCATACGTATTCGTAAAGGAATGAATGCGTTTCTAAAAAATAGAATCGAACAGGAGGCTGTTTATGTGTGACAGGGCTCTTGCAAAGGAAATCCTTTCACAGATCCTTACGGCCTTTTCGAGATTGATGCAGACGTGATTTTTGAAGTCTGCCAGAATAAGATTCAACCCCTTCGAGATACTATCCAAAAAATTATAGCGCAATTGTAACCCATCACCCCCTTCGGCTCCGATCCAAGGTGCGATACTGGATCGCCTCGGCAATCTGGGCCGGCCCAATCTTATCGGCCCCGGCCAGGTCAGCCAGGGTCCGGGCGATCTTTAAAATCCGGTTGTAGGCCCGGGCCGACAGGCCCAGTTTGTCCACCGCCGTTTCCAGCAGGTGTTGAGAATCCCGGCCGATGGCGCAGTGGGTGCGGATGTGCCGGCTACCCATGCGCGCATTGGCAAAAATCCGGGTCCGCGCAAACCGTCGGGCCTGGATGTTACGGGCCGCTTCTACCCGGGTTTGAATCGCATGCGAGGGTTCCGCCTTGAACTTGCCCATGAGATCCCGGTAGGGCACCGCGGGGACCTCCACGTGGATGTCGATGCGGTCAAGCAGCGGACCGGATATCTTGGAACGGTAGCGGTGAATCTGGGTCCCGGTGCAGCGGCAGGGGTGCTTGGGGTCGTTGAGGTACCCGCAGGGACAGGGGTTCATTGCCGCCACGAGCATAAAGCTGGACGGATAGGTCAGGGTTGAGGCCGCCCGGGAGATGGTCACTGTCTTATCCTCCAGCGGCTGGCGCATCACTTCCAGAACATGTTTTTTGTATTCGGCCAGCTCATCTAAAAACAGCACTCCGTTGTGGGCCAGGCTCACTTCGCCGGGTCGCGGAATATGGCCGCCGCCGATCAGGCCGGCATCTGAAATGGTGTGGTGCGGGGATCGAAACGGGCGCCGGGTTACCAGGGCCTGATTTTTTTGCATCATTCCCACGACACTGTATATTTTGGTGGTCTCAATCGCTTCCGCCAGAACCATGGGAGGAAGAATCCCGGGCAATCGCCGGGCAAGCATGGTTTTGCCGGATCCGGGTGGGCCGACCATCAGCAGATTATGCCCACCGGCAGCCGCCACTTCCAGGGCCCTTTTAACCTGTTCCTGGCCCATCACATCGGCAAAATCATCCCCGGAAGCGGACCGGGTCCCAAATACCGTCGCGACATCGATCTTGACCGGTTTGACAGTGGTCATACCCCTCAAAAATTCAACAACCTGCGCAAAGGTGTTGACGGGTATCACGTCGACACCACGGACCACTGCCGCTTCATTGCCGTTTTGCAGCGGCACGATAATCCCGGCGTGTGCCTGACGGACAGCCTCAAGCGCCATGGGCAGGGAACCCCGAACCGGTTTCACCCGCCCGTCAAGAGAGAGTTCTCCCATTACCAGGAATTTTGACACAGTCTCCTGGGGGATCAATCGTGTCGCGGTCAGGATGCCCAGTGCCATGGGCAGATCAAAACCGGTCCCTTCCTTTTTGATGTCCGCCGGGGCCAGATTGACGGTAATGCGATCGTCGGGAAAAGTGTAGCCTGAATTGTTGATGGCCGCCTTGACCCGCTCCCGGCTCTCCTTCACCGAAGCTTCTGGAAGGCCCACAGTTGTAAAGGCCGGAAGACCGGAGGCAATGTCTACTTCAACCTCTACAAGGACAGCTTCGATTCCGATTATGGCACTGCTTAAAACTTTGGCCAGCATGCTAAACCCCGCAGGTGTCTGGATGCATTTCAGGAAATTTTGTATTCAGTGCTGAAGCTGCGAAAGAGGATTTTTCCAGATGCAGACAGCGGTTGTGGTGGCTATCGTTACGGTGGGGACCGTGGCATGTGCCAGCGGCGGACTCGCCCGTGCGAAACCTTTTGCAATAGAGCCAATCATCCGCTGGTGGTTCTTCATATCAAATTGGCCATAGGAGGGCAAATTTTTTCTGGACCTCCGGCTACAATTTGACATTTACCTGCTTTTGTTTAATATAAGGCTTTATCAGTTTCGGGAAAACCTTACAAACAAACCGGCTTGGAAGTGGATGCTAACAAAATCCGGACCCCAACCGTAGTTAAAATATAAAAAATGAATCTGCACGTAAACCAGACAACCATTGCGCGGCCTGTGACCTGTGAGGGTGTCGGCGTCCACTCCGGCAAAAACGTAACGCTGACCATCAACCCCGCCCCGGTCAATCACGGCATAAAATTTGTCCGCAAGGACCTAATGGACAGCCCTGTCATCGCCGCCCGATTCAACATGGTCGTGGACACAAGCCTGGCCACAGTGATCGGGTACAACGGATTTATCGTCTCCACCATTGAACATCTCATGGCCTGTTTCACCGGCCAGGGCATTGACAACGCCCTGGTGGAACTGGATAATTACGAAATGCCCATCATGGATGGCAGCGGGGGGCCTTTCGCAGACATTATCAAGTCGGCCGGCGTGCAAAACCAGACCGGGGCCAGGTGCTTTTTCGTCATAAAAGAGCCCATTGAAATAGAGCGGGATGGTAAATTCGTAGGTATTTATCCCGCCACCACCTACAAAATAACCTACACGATTGACTACGACCACCCTCTCATTGGCCGCCAGACCTGTGCAGTGGATGTATTCGACGGCACATTTGAAACCGAGGTCGCCCGCGCCCGAACCTTCGGGTTCCTGGAAGAATACGAACTGATGAAACATTACGGCCTTGCCCAGGGCGGCTCCCTCGACAACGTGCTGGTTGTGGATGAAGACGACGTGGTCAATCCGGGCGGACTACGCTATCCGGACGAATTCGTCCGGCACAAAATCCTTGATTGCATAGGCGATTTTTCCCTCCTCGGCATGCCTATTCTGGGGCATGTCATTGCCGAAAAATCAGGGCATGCCTTCAACCACGAGTTTTTAGAAACATTCTTTGAGAAAAAAGAATGCTGGGCCACCGAAACGATCCATGACCCCGAAACAGAGCCCACCCGACCGAAACAGCTTGCCATTTAAGCCAATTTCCATTAAATATCCGGAGTATCTGCACAAGGTTTTGTAGCCTTAATGCCGCCAACCGGGTAGTGATATGACAGTGGGCTCATACTGGAAAATTTGCATTGCTCTTTTTGGCCTGATCCTGCTGACAGGCAATGCCGTGCTGGCCCAGGAAGCACGCCTGACCGATGTGATCGTCACCAACACCCGGGATGATCTGCTCGCATATCTGACGGTCGAAGGCGCCTTCACCCCGGATATGGAGGCCGCCATAAAGAGCGGTGTTTCCACAACCTTCTCCTTTCTGGTGAACCTTTATAGGGACCGCAACTGGTGGCTGGATAAAAAAATCGCTGAAAAAACCATCACGCATGCCATTAAGTACGACAATCTGAAAAAAAAATTCCGGGTACAGCGCTCATGGGAAAAAGAGCCTCATATCACCCAATCATTTTCCGAGGCCCAGAAACTGATGACGGAAGTTGACAGCCTTACCATCATCCCCCTGGCAGAGTTGACCAAAGGCACCACCTACCAGATTCAGGCAAAAGCCGAACTCAGCAAACGAACCCTCCCATTAAAACTGCATTATGTGCTCTTCTTTATCTCTCTCTGGGATTTCGAAACAGACTGGTACACCATCAATTTTGTTTACTGACAAGCGGCGGCGATAATATTTGCCGGATCAGACTATGAGCCAGAACCACAACGACAGCACGCCGATTTCCAAGCTATCACCCGAAGAACGAAAGCGCCGGAAACGGGAAGCCATCATTATCGTGGTGGCTATCGCCCTGGTGGCCCTTTTAACTTTTGTGGAAAGCCGTGTCGTTCATTTCGGAACCAGTTTCCCCATCTCCAATACCATATTGATGTTCATCCTGATCAACATCAATATGCTGCTTTTGATCCTGCTCCTCTTCCTGGTTCTAAGAAACCTGGTAAAACTGCTGTACGACCGAAAGCGCAAAGTGATGGGCGCCAAACTGCGCACCCGCCTGGTCATCGCGTTCATTGCCCTGACCCTGCTGCCGTCCACCGTGCTGTTTTTCTTTTCCATCAACTTTATCACCAACAGCCTGGAATTCTGGTTTAACGTACCCATCGAACAGGCCCTTGAAAATTCGGTGCGGGTGGGGCGCAGCCTGTACAACCGGTCGGAAGCCAATAACCTGTTTTTCCTGGAGCGGGTAGCCTACCAGGTGAAAACCAAAAAAATGATGGCTCCCGAAAAGCGCAGGGCCCTGAACAACTATATCCAGGTGGTGCAGCGCGCTTTCAACCTGCATGCCATCGAGGTATACAATACCAACACCAAGCGCATCACGTACGCCCTCGCACCCGAACTGGAAGAGATGACATTCAATGCGATATCCGCCGACAACCTGCGCAAGGAAATGATGCCCAATGGCATCCGAACAGTCACCGAGACCGTTTCAACCGGTGAGTTTATAAGAACAATCGGTACGGTACCCTTTAAAGCAGGCATTGAAAATGCGGACGCACTGCTGGTTATAACGGTTTTGATGCCACCGGCGATTTCCGAAAACCTGCAATCCATATCCAGGGGTATTGAAGAGTATCAACAGATCAAACTGCTGAAGAAGCCTATCCAGATTTCCTATTACATCACCCTTTCCATCGTGGCTCTGCTGGTTGTTTTTTGTGCGATCTGGTTTGGGTTCTACCTGGCCAAAACCATTACCATTCCAATCATGGAATTGGCGGAAGGAACCCGCAAAGTCGCCGAAGGAGACCTGAGTTTTTCCATCAACATGACCGTCGATGATGAAATCGGTTCGCTGGTGGACTCTTTCAATAAAATGACCCACGATTTGCGCGTTGGACGCGAACAGTTGGAACTGTCGACCCGCATGCTCAAAGACCGCAACATCGAGATTGAGGAACAGCGTCAATTTCTGGCCATTGTATTGAAAAACGTGTCAGCCGGAGTCATCACCCTTGATGCCGATGGCGTTATTGCGACCATCAACAAATCAGCAGGGCGCATGCTCGACCTGGAATCCGCCCGGATTCTATTCCGACCCTATACCGACATCCTGGATATCCATCATCTCAACCTGGCCAGGGAGATAATGGATACCCTGTCCCAGGGCCCTGAAAATGTCGTCAACCGGGCCATCAAAGCGACTATCAGCGGACGCACGAAGAGCTTTTTGGTAACGGTGAGTGCGTTGAAAGACGATGAAAACCGCAACATCGGGGTGGTGGTGGTGTTTGACGACCTGACGGAACAAGAAAGAGCCCAGAAAGTCGCCACCTGGCGGGAAGTCGCCCGGCGCATCGCCCATGAGGTCAAAAACCCGCTGACACCCATTTCCCTGTCTGCCCAGCGCCTCAAACGTAAATATGTAAGCCAGATAGACGATCCGGTATTTGAAGAATGCACCCGTATGATAATTGACCACGTGGATCTTATCCGCAATCTCGTCAATGAATTTTCGGCCTTTGCACAGTTCCCCACCGCCAACCCGGTGTTATGCAGCCTGTCTGCCATTATTGAAGAGACCGTGGCATTATACCGGGAGGGACATCACAATGTAGAGTTTGAATTGATTCTCACTGACGGTGACATTCCCCCCATGAACCTGGATCGCCAGCAGGTCAAGCAGGCCATGATCAACCTGGTGGACAACGCCGTCGGCGCAATGGCCGAAAAAGGACGGATTGTGATTACCCTGTCACTGGATACGATTTTGAAAATGGTCCGTCTGGAGGTGGCCGACAATGGTCCGGGTATTACCGATGAAGATAAAACCAGACTTTTCGAACCCAATTTTTCAACCAAAAAAAGTGGTATGGGCCTTGGCCTGACCATTGTCAGCTCGATTGTATTGGACCACAACGGCCGTATCCGCGTTCAGGACAACCACCCCAACGGGGCCAAGTTTGTTATTGAACTACCCGTAGACATAAACTAAAAAAGGAGTTATTTCGATGTTTCCTTCAGTTTTAATCGTGGATGACGAACCTTCCATCCTGCAATCGTTGGGCGGTCTGCTCAAGGACGAAGGTTTTGAGGTAATTTCAGCCACCAACGGCTATGAAGCCTTGAAGATCATAGATATGGAATCCCCGGACCTGGTCCTGCTTGATATCTGGATGCCGGGCATTGATGGCATTGAAACCCTAAAAGAAATAAAAAAGTCGCACCCCTTTCTGCCGGTCATTATCATTTCAGGCCACGGTACCATTGAAACGGCTGTGCGGGCCACCAAACTGGGCGCCTATAATTTCATTGAAAAACCGCTCTCGATCGACAAGATTATCGTGACCATCAACAATGCCCTGAACTTCAGACGGCTGGAAGAAGAAAACCAGTACCTGCGCAAAAAGACGCTGGAAAAGAACTCCATAACCGGGAACAGTCCGGCGACAGTCGAACTTAAAAAGCAAATTTCGATTGCCGCCCCCAAAGACGCCTGGATCCTGATCACCGGCGAAAACGGTACCGGAAAGGAGTTGATTGCCCGGACGATACATCAGCTCAGCTCACGGGCCTTAAACCCGCTGGTGGATGTCAACTGTGCCGCCATTCCCGAAGATTTGATCGAAAGTGAATTGTTCGGCCACGAGAAAGGTGCTTTCGCGGACTCGACAACCAAAAAAAGAGGGAAATTCGAACTTGCCAACGGGGGAACCCTTTTCCTGGATGAGATCGGGGACATGAGTTTGAAGACCCAGGGTAAAATATTACGGGTTCTCCAGGAAATGCAGTTTCAGCGTGTGGGCGGCACCCGCACCATCAATGTGGATGTCAGAATCATAGCAGCCACCAATAAAAACCTGGAAACGGAAATCAAAAATGGTACTTTCCGGGAAGATCTTTACTATCGTTTGAACGTTATCCCCATCAGCGTACACGCTCTGAAGAACCGCTGGGAAGATATCCCCCTCCTGGTGGAAACCTTCATCCGGGAAGCTGCCCGCGAAAACATGGGGCGTGAAAAAACGTTAACCCCCGCGGCGGTGGAGTCCCTGTGCAGCTACGCCTGGCCCGGCAATGTCAGAGAGTTAAAAAACCTGGTGGAAAGATTGATGATCATGGTTGAAAAAGATGTTATTGATGTGTCCGACCTGCCGCCCCTGGGAGGCACCGCATCACCGGACTGCCTGTACCGGGAAAGCGATCCGCTGTTTGAAATCGGCACCCTCAAAGACGCCAAGAAAGCCTTTGAAAAGGCTTTTATCCAAAACAAGCTGACCGAACAGGATAATAATGTCACAAAGACCGCAGAAGCAATAGGGGTTGCCCGAAGCTATCTGCATAAGAAATTGAAGGCGAACATGTGATATTATGAGGGTCATCAGTGGACACCTTGGCGGCCGCAAGCTCTTTTCGGTGAGCGGGAACAGAACCCGCCCCACCGCAGACAAGGTCAAAGAATCGGTCTTTAATATACTGTCAGGTGAGATCCGCGACCGGGTGGTACTGGACCTGTTTGCCGGCACCGGTGCCCTGGGAATCGAATCTGCAAGCCGGGGTGCCGCCGCCGTTGTCTGCATTGACAACAGTTCAGCCGCCATCCGGGCCATCGAGAAAAACGTCAGCGCCTGCGCCCTTGAAACCCGTGTAAAGGTCATCCGGTGGGATATCGCCCGAAACCTCGGCTGTCTCCGTTCGGCACAGCCGCAGTATGATCTGATCTTCATGGACCCCCCCTATGAACGGGGGCTGCTGGTGAAGGCGCTGTCCAACTTGCACTACAGTCAGGCGGCGGAGCCGGGGGCCACCCTGGTCGTGGAACATTCGGACCGCGAACCTGTCCCGGAGGATGTTGCTTTTATAGGTCTCAAAGACCAACGTAAATACGGAAAAACGCTTGTCTCGTTTCTTGAATATATGCTATGACGCGGTCGATTTAAGAGGCTTCATCAAAACACTTTATCACTGAAAAACAAAAGCTGGCAAACCCCTCTATCGCTCGGGGTTTCCCGCCAAGTGCTGCACTCTACCAAATACGGGTACCGGAAGCTGCGCCGCCAGTTGAATCTTAAACGGAAAGGTTACGCCCATGGAACACATCGCCATCTACCCCGGATCATTCGACCCGGTCACCAACGGCCACATAGACATTATCAAGCGCGGATTAAAAATCTTTGACAAAATTATTGTGACCATCCTGCACAACCCCGCGAAAAAAACCCTTTTTACACTTGCGGAGAGAATAGATCTTCTGGAGACTTGTCTTGCGGATTGTCCGCAGGTGGAGGTGGCCTCGTATGATGGCCTGCTGGTAGACTACGCTGAACAGCGCCAGGCCGACGCTATTTTAAGGGGTATGCGCGCTGTGTCTGATTTCGAGTATGAGTTTCAGCTGGCCCTGATGAACCGGAAATTGAGAAGAGAGATTCAGACTGTTTTCCTGATGACCGGCCTGCGCTGGATATTCACCAGCTCTTCTATTATTAAGGAAGCCGCCCAGTTCGGGGGCGATATTGACGACATGGTGCCACCGGCCGTCAATCAAAAGCTTCAGGAAAAATTGGGTTCGAAATCCAAATAAGGATGACCGGGTAAAAGGGTAGCGTAAATAATTTCACACCGGATCGGGCTTACCTTCTGCCGCCGCGACCCGCTCAAGCCAGATAACAATGGCAAACCCCACCACAGCCAGTCCCAGCGCCAGGAAAAGGGCACTGTCAATCCCATCAGGCAAAATATTACGCACCTGAATGACGTGTTCCTTCCCTCGAATGATCCGGGTTTCAACCACCTCTTTCCAGGGCCATATCCGGGGAAGAGAACCGGCCATAAGCCCGGTCAGAAAAGCAATTGTGAAGTTGTACCACCTGTCCAGCAGGGCATTCAGAACCCGCGCAAATCCCATTAGCCCCACCATGCATCCAGCACAGAAAACCATAATGGTCATAAAATTGTCGGCCCCGAAAGGATTTTTCAGGCACCCGGTGATGAATTCATACTTGCCCAGGATCAGGAGTATAAAGGCACCGCTGATCCCGGGCAGAATCATGGCGCAGATGGCAACCAACCCGGAAAAAAAGATAAACCCGGCACTCTCCGGTGTGGATACCGGCACAGCGTTGACAATCAGCCAGGCCAGCAGGGCTCCGCAGATAAAACAGGCGACCGCTGTGGGCGACCAGCGGGCAACATACCGGCCGACCACAATCACGGACGCAGCAATAAGACCGAAAAAGAGACTCCAGATGTAGACCGGATGGGCATGCAGCAGGTAGTTCACCAGCCTGGCCAGACTGAGAATGGCCACCCCGATGCCTAAAAACAGCGCCAGCAGAAAACGAAGGTGCAGGTTTGCCAGGGCACTTTTAATGTCCAGATTCAACACCCGGGTTACCATTTTCAGGTCGGCGGACTTGATCGCCTGCAGCAGCTGCTGGTAAATCCCCGTAATAAGGGCCATGGTTCCGCCGGAAACACCTGGAATGATGTCGGCTGTCCCCATGCACAACCCCTTGAGGGATAATAGCGCCGCTTCTTTTAAATTCTGCGGCCCGGGGCTCGCCATAAATGCCCCTTTCCAAGTCATCTTTTCACGTTTCATATAATCCTATTTTCCAGGCAAACGACTTTTTATCTTTTTGAGTTGTCTGGATACCGGATCAGGTCCGGCCTGACACCCCTGTGATTTTTCTTAAAACCTTTTAGATGTTTCCCGTTACTATCGCCATTCCATCACTTTCTACCAGGCTCAACGAGGCACCCTGAATCAGAAAGCGTCTCCTGCTGCACGAAGTGGTTTCAAAGCCTTCACTCGGGTTCAAGGTCAAGGCGGGGCGAGGGGTTCAACCGCAGGAATATTGGAATATTTCGAGGATTGAACACCTCGGCCCAACGCAGAGATTGGGCCCGAGGGGAGGTTTTGAAACCACTTCGCTACTCTTGCCAGCCCTGCTCGCCAATCAGCTTCACAAACCGACAACCGCCCAGGCGTGTCTGGTGGATGCCATCTTCATCCCGGTAAAGTTTGACCAGTTCCTGAACGTGCTGGTCACCCACCGGCAAGATCAGACGGCCGCCAATGGCCAGCTGCTGCACGAGCGCCTGGGGAATTTCCGGTGCGCCCGCAGTGACAATGATGGCATCAAAGGGGCTCTGGTCAGCCCACCCGGTGGTCCCGTCTGAATAGCGCGTGACAATATTATGGTATTTGAGCCGGTCAAACAGCCCCCGGGTTTTCATGAACAGGGGGTGGATTCTCTCAATGGTGTAGACCCGGAAGGCAATTTCAGCTATAACCGCAGCCTGGTACCCGGACCCGGTACCGATCTCCAGAACCCGATCCTCCGGGCTGAGTTCGAGGGCCTGGGTCATCTCGGCCACTATATAGGGCTGCGAGATTGTCTGCTGTTCACCAATGGGCAGGGGGTAGTCACCATAGGCCTGGTCCATCAGGGCTTCGCTTACAAACAGGTGTCGCCGGACCTTGCGCATGGCGGCCAGCACGGCCGGATCCGTCACCCCCCGAACCTGGATCTGTTTTTTGACCATCTCTGCCCGCTGGCGCTGGTATTTCAGGGTGTCACCTTGCATACAGACACAATCCCTTCAAATCCCTTTTTATACGCTTTTTATAATGGGACTTTCGACTTGGCTTCTAACAAATCGGCCTCTTTTCGTCAACCATTCAAATCCCTTGATTTTTTAGATAAATTTCAAGATAATGGGGCAGCTAAATCAATCGCAGGTACAAAGCAACCTTTTCCCGGCTTTACGAACCCAGCATGGATACTTCAAAACACGTTGTCATCTCAGTCGCCCTGTCCGCCATCATTGTAATGATCGGCACGTCCGGCTATGTGCTCATCGAAGGGTGGAGTTTCCTGGATGCACTGTATATGACCATCATCACGATATCCACCGTCGGGTTCATGGAAGTGCAGCCCATGGGAGACATGGGACACCTTTTTACCATTTTCCTGGTGTTCATTGGGGTCGGCTTCACGCTCTATGTAGCCGGGGCAGTGGTACAATTCATGGTGGAAGGACGCATACGGGCCATCATGGGGAGGCGCATTGTGGACAGAAAAATCAGTCATCTCAGAGATCATTACATCGTGTGCGGTTATGGCCGTATCGGCAGGGTTTTGTGCAATAAAATAAGGCGTATGCCGGTTGATGTGGTGGTCCTGGAGCAAGATGCGGACCTCATTAGGCGAATGGATGAGGACAAGGTTCTCTACATCCATGGTGATGCTTCGGATGAGGACGTGCTGCTGAGAGCCGGCGCCCAGCGGGCGCGCGGACTGGTTTCCGTTCTGGCCACGGACACCGATAATGTGTTTCTTGTGTTAACGGCCCGGCAGCTGGCCCCGGATCTGACGATCATGGCCCGCGCCAGCCGTGAATCTGCTAAAAAGAAGTTGCTGGCTGCCGGGGCAACCTCTGTGGAATCCCCCTATGAAATGGGGGCCCTGCGTATGGCCCAGAAAATCCTGCGCCCCACGGTGACCAGCTTTCTGGACCTGGCCCTGGCATACGGTCGCAAGGAAATCCAGATGGAAGAGATTCCCGTACAAGCTGAGTCAGAGATGGCCCAGGTGATGCTGAAAGATTCCGGCATCCGCCAGCGCTTCAACCTGATCCTGATCGCCATCTCCCTGGCCAACGGTGAGATGCTGTTCAACCCCTCCTTTGAATATATTATAAAACCGGGGGACACGGTCATTGCGGTCGGGGAAAAAGAAAACCTGCACCAGCTTCACAAGATCATGAATCCCTGACAACCGACAGCAAACACAGAAATAACTTGACATGCTGACAAATATACCTGTAGTTAGGGCCATCTATTCTGAAATCCGGATAGATACCGATCCGGGTCAACAATAGGAATTGACGCTTAATGAAATCAAACGGCAAACAATTTGCGAGCATTACAAACCAGCGCTGGTGGTGGTGGCAGAACTGCGTCGACTGTCCTGCCAGCGGAATGTAACACCTGAATAAACAAAATTAAATTTTCAGGACTGTGGCAAGACAAGCCACGGTCCTTTTTATTTGCATAAAGGGTCGTGGTCAAACCACGACCCTTTTTTTATGAACGCCCAGAAGACAGGAAGAAGAATTTATGAAACTCAGCAACTTCCCCGACAAAGCTCAATTTGAGACACTCGCCAGAAAGCACAATGTGGTCCCGCTGTGCGCGGAGATTCTGGCAGACACGGAAACGCCTGTCTCCTTGCTCCGCAAATTTTATGCCGATTCCGGTCCGGTTTTCCTCCTGGAAAGTGTTGAAGGCGGTGAACGCTGGGGGCGCTACAGTTTTCTCGGCACCTCCGCCAGAAGCCATATCCGGGTCTTCGGATCATACGTGGAGCTGGTCACCGGTGAGGAAAGTCAGAAGATCCCTCACAACCAGGACCCTTTGAAAATCCTCAAAACGCTCTCCGCAAACTTTAACCCCGCGAAAGTCCAGGGCCTGCCCCGCTTCTGGGGCGGCCTGGTTGGCTATCTGACCTACGAAATGGTCAGTTTTTTTGAAAAAGTTCCCAATCGAATTCCGGATGATAAACCTCTGGCCCATTTCATTATTCCAGATGAGTTGATTATTTTTGACAATATTCGCAATACGATGACCGCCGTGGTGATTGCCTTTATAGACACGGAAAAGGATATCGAAACCGCTTACCAGGCTGCCTCGGCCAGAATCGAATCCATGACTGCCAGGATGCGCCTGCCCAAGTCCATCAGCCCGGATAACACGATGGCCGGTGCCGACACACCCCAGGCCGTGATCGAGCCCGCAGATTTCCTGGGCATGGTCAGAAAGGTAAAAGACCATATCCAGTCAGGCGATATTATCCAGGCTGTCATTTCTCAGCCGTTTACCTGTCCGGCCCCTGCAGATCTCTGGATGCTTTACCGGGCGCAGCGGTATATCAACCCGTCCCCCTATCTATTTTTCATGCACCTTGATGACACGGCCCTGGTCGGCTCCTCACCAGAGACCATGGTGCGCCTGGAAAACGAGGTGGCCACGCTGCGGCCCATTGCCGGCACAAGGCCCCGGGGTGAGACTGAAAAGGCAGATCGCCTGCTCGCTGATGAACTGCTGGCGGATGAAAAAGAGCGCGCCGAACACCTGATGCTGGTCGACCTCGGACGCAACGACCTTGGCCGGGTAGCCCGGACCGGGACCGTCCAGGTGACCGACCTGATGTTCGTGGAACGTTACTCCCATGTCATGCACCTGGTTTCAAACATCACTTGTGATTTAAAGCCGGAGATGGATGCCTGGGACCTGATCCGGGCCACATTCCCGGCGGGCACCCTGTCCGGCGCACCGAAAGTCAGGGCCATGGAAATTATCGCCGAACTGGAGGATACGCCGCGCGGCCCATACGGCGGCGCCGTCGGCTACATTTCATTCGGCGGCAACATGGATCTGGCGATCACCATTCGCACCGCCTGTGTGGAATCCGGCCAGCTGACCATCCGGTCCGGTGCCGGTATTGTGGCCGACAGCAATCCCGAAAGCGAACACCAGGAAACCGTAAACAAGGCCCGAGCCATTCAAAAGGCTCTGGAAATGCTAAACTAAAGTGAGGACCACATGATCGTCATGATAGACAACTATGACTCTTTCACCTACAACCTGGTCCAGTACATCGAACAGATGGGATTCCCGGTCCACGTGGCCCGCAACGATTCCATCTCGATTGACGACCTTGAAAAACTTGAACCTTCCGGGATCGTGATCTCTCCCGGCCCGGGCAGGCCGGATACCGCCGGTATCTCACTTGAAACGGTTAAAACATTTTCCGGCCGAGTTCCCATTTTGGGCGTCTGCCTCGGGCACCAGACCATCGGCCAGGCCTTTGGTGGCCGGGTCATCTCTGCCCGCGCGCTCATGCACGGCAAAACTTCGATGGTCAATTCGGACGGCCGGGCGCTCTACAAAGGCATTCGCAAACCCTTTCAGGCCATGCGCTACCACAGCCTGGCCGTCAATCGTGCACATCTGCCGGAATGCCTGATCGTTAGTTCAGAAACGGATGACGGTGAAATTATGGGTATCCGCCACCGCAGTCACCCCACCGAAGGCATCCAGTTCCACCCCGAATCGATCATGACGCCGGTGGGCAAACGGCTGCTCAGGAATTTTCTTAATTCCACCCGGACAGACCCACCCGCAGCGGATCAAAACTAAGCGCCCTATCAAAACGGTCACCAGGACCGGATTTTTCAGAATAAAGGAGGTAAACCATGTTTCGAGAATACCTGCAGATGATCATAACGGGCCAGCAGCTGGATGAAGAACAGATGACACAAATGATCACGGAAGTGCTTTCCGGCAACATCACCGATGCCCAGATCGGTGCCATGATGGCCGCTTTGGCCACCCGCGGTGAAACCTATGCGGAGCTCTCCGGGGCCGCCACGGCCATGCGCCGCATGGCCCACAGGATTCAGTCGCCGGGGTCCATTGTGGTGGACACCTGCGGCACCGGGGGCGACGGGGCCAAAACCTTCAACATTTCAACGACCACCGCTTTTGTGGTGGCCGGGTGCGGTGTGACTGTCGCCAAGCATGGCAACCGCTCCGTTTCCAGCCAGTGCGGCAGCGCCGATCTCCTGGAGGCTCTCGGGGTAAAAATCGACACTGATCCCGAAATCGTGGAAGAGGCCATATTTGAGACCGGCATTGGTTTTCTTTTCGCCCCGGTCTATCACAGCGCCATGCGCCACGCAGCCCGCGCGCGCACTGAAATTGGTCTGCGCAGCATTTTCAACATGCTGGGGCCCCTCACCAACCCGGCCGGAGCCAATTGCCAGCTGCTGGGTGTCTACGCCCCCGAACTTACGGAAATGTTTGCCCGTGCCCTGCTGCAACTGGGTGCCCGTCAGGCCATGGTTGTGCACGGTCACGATGGCCTCGACGAGATATCGGTCTGTGCAACGACCCGCATATCAGAACTGAAAGAGGGGCTCATCAAGACCTATGACCTTTCTCCCGAACAGTTTTTTGGCCGCCTGGCAGAACCGGGTGCCCTGGACGGCGGTGATGCGGCCGCCAACGCCGCCATTACCCGGGACATCCTCGCCGGCAGCACCGGAGACAAACGCAACGTGGTGGTTCTCAACGCTGCCGCCGCCCTGCTGTGCGCCGGTAAAGCCACCGCGCTTCCGGAAGGCATCCAGCTGGCCGAAGAGGCCATCGATTCAGGCGCCGCCATAGAAAAACTTGACCGCCTGGCCAAGTTCACCACGGAAAACGGTTAAACGCCATGTCCATAGATATTCTGTCACAAATCGTCCAGCGCAAAACCGCCGATATTGCAGCGACCCGCCAAAAACTGCCGCTCACGGAAATCCGCAGGCAGGCAGAGGCGACCAAGCCCCCACGCCCGTTTTTAAGTCAATTTACGGATGAGCGCCAGGCGGCTGTGAACATAATCGCCGAGATAAAACGGGCTTCGCCCTCGAAAGGGCCCATACGCCTGGATCTGGATCCGGGCACCCTGGCCAGGGCTTATGAATCCGGTGGTGCCGTCGCGCTCTCCGTTCTCACGGACACGCCTTATTTCAAAGGCAGTCTGGCAGACCTGGAGCAGGCCCGGGCGGCGGTGAACCTGCCCGTGCTGCGCAAAGACTTCATTGTATCCGACTACCAGGTTTATGAATCCCGAGCCCGGGGCGCAGATGCCATCCTGCTGATTGTGAGAGTCCTCTCTCCCGATCAGCTGCAGACACTGTTTCAGCTGGCCAAATCCCTGGGCATGGATGTCCTGCTTGAAATCCACGCGACCTCCGAATTGGATACCGCCATGGCTGTGGGGGCCCGCCTGATCGGCATTAATAACCGGAACCTGCAATCCTTTGAAACCGACACCGGCACAGCCGCCCGCCTGGCTGACAGCCTGGGACCCGGCCGACTACCCGTGGCGGCCAGCGGTATCAGCAGCCGGCAAGATATTGAATTCAACCTGGCCGCCGGGATCCACAATTTTCTGATCGGCGAAAGCCTGGTCCGGGCCCAGGAACCCGCAGATTTACTGAGAGCCCTGATATCCGGAAGGTGACCCATGCAGACAGACCCAATCCCCACACCTGACAGGGCACGCAGCGGGCCGCAGGTTAAAATATGCGGGCTGACAACACCCGCCCAGGCACAGCAATGCGCCATCCTGGGCGCGGATGCAATCGGCCTTGTCTTCTATGCCAAAAGCCCCCGCAACCTGTCGACACGCCAGGCCGGTAAGATCTGCCGTGGACTGCCACCAGGCGTTGCGGCCGTGGGTGTGTTCGTGGATATGCCCGTTGAAAAGATTGTTTCAATAACGTCGGCCAACGGTATCCGGACCGTTCAACTCCATGGCCGGGAAACCCCGAGCCAGGTCGCACGGTTGAGCAGGGCGGGCCTGAAAGTGATCAAGGCCCTGTTCACAAACAGGCAACCGGACATTGCGCAGGCACGCCGGTATGAATCCGCGGTGGCCTTTCTGGTTGAATGCGGGCAGGGAAAACTACCGGGCGGCAATGCCCTGACCTGGGACTGGAAACTGCCCGGCAAACTTTTCCAGCGCCAGCCGGTCATACTTGCCGGTGGGCTTGATCCTGAAAACATCGATACGGCCCTGCGGACGGGCAGACCCGATGCGGTGGATGTCAGTTCTGGTGTCGAGCTGGCCCCTGGCCAAAAGGACTTGCGCAAGGTTGAGGCCTTTCTGTCAGCCGTGAAAGGGGCCTCCGGGGATTGGTATCAATCTGAGAACCGGATACCCCGACGTGTATTTTAAAGCCGGTAGGGCCTGATTCAGGGATGGATATTAGCTGGCGGTCAGCGCCTTTTTGATACTACTGGCCAGATCAAACATGGTAATCGGTTTTCTAATAAAACCCTTGATACCCATGGCCCGGGCTTGATTGGCAGCACCTACCTCGCTGTATCCCGAGCAGAGTAAAATGGAAATATCGGGCCTGATTTTCAGCAGGGCCCGGGAAAGAACATCCCCGGTCATACCGGGCATGGTCATATCCGTAATCACCAGATCAAAACGATCGGGCTGCCGGCGAAACAGTTCCAGGGCCTCCTGGCTGTCCGTACAGGTCACAGCTTCATACCCCAGGTAACTCAGCATCTCGCTGGCAATTTCCGCCAGGGTTACCTCATCATCTACAAAGAGAACACAACCGCTGCCTTTGACCGGTGTCCGCTTGACCTGCTCCGTCGGGCTCTCCAGGACTTCAGTCACGTTCGGCAGAAAAATGGTGAAGCAGGTCCCCTGTCCGGATTTACTGTCAACCGTGATCACACCGCCATGACTTTTGATGATACCGTGGACGACGGATAGCCCCAGGCCGGTACCAGCGCCCTTTTCGCGGGTGGAAAAATAGGGGATAAAAATTCTATCCATGACCTCCGGTGTCATGCCGGCACCTGTGTCGCTGACGGCCAATTTGAGATGCCGGCCCAGAGAAAGATCAACGTGTTCCGAAGCGGGGCTGCGCTGGATGTCAACCTGCGTCAGTTTGACATCCAGAACACCCCCATGGGCCTGCATGGCATAGGCCGCATTGGTACACAGGTTCATCAATACCTGGTGAATCTGGGTCGAGTTTCCATTTATGGTATCTCTATCCACCTGGAAGTGCTTTCTGATATCAATGGTAGCCGGCAGTGAGGCCCGGATCAACTTTAACGTCTCCTTAATCACCGGGGTGATCCGCATGGGACGCCGTTTGATTTCTGCTTGCCGGCTGAAGGAAAGAATCTGGCCGACAAGATCTTTGGCCCGCTCCCCGGCTTTGACAACCTTCTTCAGGTTTTCCCTGGCCGGATGGTGATCGGCAATTTCAAGGCCGGCTATTTCGGCATAACCAATCACCGCCGATAAAATATTATTAAAATCATGTGCGATCCCGCCGGCGAGGGTACCAATGGCTTCCAGCTTCTGGGCCTGCAGCAGCTGGGCTTCCAGGACCTTTTTGTCTTCCTCGGCCTGGACCCGCTGGCTGATATCCCGGATAATATTAATCCGGACTTTCTGGCCCTTCAACCGCATCCAGCTGCTTTTGATTTCCACCGGAAACGGCTCCCCGGTCCGGGTCAGGTGCATGTAAGCCGGGGAAGCCTCAGCGCCTGAAACGCCGGCCAGCCATCCCGGTTTCTCAGGTAAACGCTCCGCGTACAATTCCGCCAGAGACAGCTGCATAAACGCTTCACGCGAATAGCCGTATTTTAGCATGGCCGCCTGGTTGCAATCCAGAACCTTCCCGCTTTCATCGTCGGTAATAACGACCAGATCCACAAGATTCTCGAAGAGGTCCCGGTATTTGTTCTCACTCTCCTGCAGGTGCGTGTTGGTCCTATGCAGCTGGGCATTGGCATCCTCCAGCTCGCGGGTTCGCTTGACAACTTCCATCTCCAGGTGCGCCTGGTAAGTTTTGTTTTCCCGGATCAGGCGGATCCGTTCGAGTGCTTTTTCAACCGCATGTAAAAGGATGTTCAGGTCCTGGACCGGTTTTAAGAGATAGTCACAAGCGCCCAGCCGCAGTGCTTCAATGGCATCCGCGATGATACCGGTACCCGAGGCCACAATCACCGGGGTTTCCGGTGATATCTTCTGAATCCGGGATAGGACCCCGAGGCCATCCATTTCCGGCATGCGCAGATCCACAAGGACAAGATCCGGTTTTTCGCGCTCAAACACGTCGATCCCCAGCCGCCCGTTCTTGGCCTCAAATACGGTGTAATCGTAATCTTCCAGGAAATTCTTAAAACTTTCCCTGACGGCCTTTTCATCGTCTATGGTCAGGATAACAGGTGGTTTGGCTACCGACATGGTTTCACCGTTTTGAAATGATACCCCGCTGGCGGGGCAAGGCGGACGATAGATTTGCCGCCGAGGGGGTTACCCGTGAAGGTTTGCAGGGAAAGCTCAAGATTCCAGAATTTCGTTAATGGCATCGATGATCACAGTCAGGTCGGGGATTGGCTTCAGGAACAGATTCTCAGAGCCCATACCGATGGCTTTCAACTCTTCGGGCAGCCGATAATCAACCGAGCCGGTATGGATCAGAAATTTCATTTCCGGCCGAAGAATGTGAGATTTAAGAATCATGGTATCACCGCTGATTCCAGGCAGGCGCAGGTCCACAATGGCAATGTCCAGCGCTTCCTTTTCAACTATCTTCAGTGCCTGTTCAGCACTTTCAGCTGAAAAAACGTCAAATTCGTAGTCATCCAGAAAATCGGCCAGGCTTTCACGTATACCCGGTTCATCATCGACAACAAGAACTTTTGCAGGCGTTTCCATAGTCATAAAGCAGCTGTCGCCTCCCAGTATCGAATGAGTGCTTTACCACGCGGGTGTTTCTGTATTTTATCCTGATATTGATTTTAAATGCAAGCACTACTCACCCGGAGCGGGGCCTCTCCATCGGCCGGGTCAGCGCAGACCTTCGATAAATGCCGGCACCGCATCAATCCCTTCTTTATCCACCAGCCGAATTGTCTGGGTGCCGATCACGGCAATATCAACCCGCCCTTTCAAAAAATCAATGTCCTGTTTGTCTTTGACACCAAAGCCCAGCGCCAGCGGCAGCCGGGTTGCTTTGCGGCAGCGGGAAAGATAGCTGTCCAACTCCTTTGAAAAGGAAGTTTGTCCACCGGTCACACCCTTTCTGGCCACGCAGTACACAAATCCCCGACAAAAGGAAGCCAGATAACGCATCCTGAGATCTGAGGTTGCCGGAGAAAAAATGAGTATCGGGTCCAGGCCCTCACCTGCCATGGCCTCCAGGTAAAGGCTGCCTTCTTCCGGCGGAAGGTCGGGAACAATGGCCCCTTTAAGGCCCCTTTCCGCCATGGTGTCCGCAAATCGCTCGACCCCGTATCTGTACAATATGTTGTAATAACTCATAAACAGGAAAGGAATGTCAAAAGCCGCGCTTGCATTGCAAGCAAAATCAAGGCACTGCGCGACGGTTACCCCGCCGGCCAGCGCCTTCTGGTTGGCGTTCAGGATGACCGGCCCGTCCGCGATAGGTTCGGAAAACGGAATCTGCAGTTCAATAATATCTACCCCGGCAGATACCATTTTTTCAATTATCCGAAAGGATTCGTCCAGGCTGGGATACCCAATGACCAGGTGGGTCATCAGCAGGATATCCTTGTCCTCTAATTTTTTTCGAATATAGCCTTCAAGCATTGTACGCCTCCGCTTTTGCTACAATGAATTCTTTCCATTGGGTATCTTTGAGGGCATCGGCCACCGTGAAGATGTCTTTGTCCCCCCGGCCGGATTGATTGATGACAATGCAGTCCGCGGGTGACAGATCCGGGGCCTCCCGGAAGGCCCCGGCAAATGCGTGGGCAGACTCCAGGGCCGGGATCAATCCTTCTTTCTGCATGGTCAGCTCCACCGCCGCGATCACTTCCCGGTCTGTGGCGGCTTCAAAACGCACCCGCCCGCTTTCACTGAGGCTGGACAGGATGGGGGAAACCCCCACGTAATCCAGGCCGGCGGCGACACTGTGCGTCTCCATCATCTGGCCATCGCTGTCCTGCAGGAAATAGGTTTTATATCCCTGGGCAACCCCCACACTGGCATCACCGGCCGCCAGCCGAGCCGCGTGGGCACTGGTATCCAGGCCCCGGCCACCGGCTTCAACCCCCACCAGTTCCACCGCGGGATCATCAAAGAAGCCGCTAAAAATCCCCATGGCATTGGAACCACCGCCCACACAGGCATAGATCCTGGCCGGCAGGCTGCCTTCAACGGCGAGGATTTGATCCCGGGCCTCCTGCCCGATGATGGACTGAAACCAGGTTACCATTTCAGGAAAGGGATGGGGACCGCAGGCCGTACCCAGGACATAGTGCGTCGTGTCCATATGGCCGACCCAATCTCGAAAGGCCTCATTGATGGCGTCTTTCAATATCCGGGTACCCTCCTCAACGGGCACAACCGTGGCCCCGAGGCGTTCCATCCAGAACACGTTGGGCCTTTGGCGCTCAACATCGACAGCCCCCATATAGATGGTACAGTCAAACCCGAAGCGCGCGGCCATGGTCGCCGTCGCCACCCCGTGCTGTCCGGCACCGGTTTCGGCAATTACCCGGGTTTTCCCCATTTTGCGGGCTAAAAGGCCCTGCCCGATCACATTGTTGGCCTTGTGGGCACCGGTATGGTTCAGGTCTTCACGCTTGATGTAGATTTTAGCGCCCCCGAAATGCTGCGTGAGGTTGGCGCAGTATGTCAGCGGTGTGGGCCGACAGGAATAGGTCGCCATAATCTCTTCATATTCCCGCCAGAAGGCCGGATCCTTTTTGGCCTCATAAAACACCTTTTCCAGTTCATCGAACGTGGCCACCAGAATTTCCGGCAGATACGCCCCGCCAAACCGGTCATAGTACCCTCTTTTACGCATGGGAAAACCCTCCAAGTTTCTGTGAAAAAACGAACTGGTCGGTCCGGCACAGCAGTTCGGAATAGATCGCGTTTTTTGCCTGGGGAAAATGGATGAACCGCTGGACCTTCAAAATCGGTTCCCCGGCGGCAAGCGACAAGGCCACCGTTTTGGCCCTGTCTGGTAATCCGATCATGAAATTCTGCTTCCCGCCGGTAGGCTTCATGTAGTAGTGTTCAGCAACCATCCGTGAAAGGGATATCTCCCGGGTAAACAACTGGTCGACGCCTTTAAACAGAACCGGGTGCAGCCAGATATCCTCGACAATTACCGGCCGTTCATCAACTGTTTGCAGCCTTGATAAAAAGTAGGCCGATTGGCCCTTGAATGGGTTTTCCGGACTGCCCCCGGCTCTTTCCCGCAAATGTATTTTTTTCAGCATTCTTGCGGAAACGGATATGCCTTTGGCATGAAACGCGGCACTGGTCCCGACCAGGGAAAAGAGATCGACCTCCTCAGGGCGGTCTAGAACAAATGTCCCCGCTCCTTTTTTTCTGGCCAGCATCTGTTTTCTAACCAGGACATCCGTAGCCTGCCGGGCCGTCGGCCGCCCGATACCGTATTGGGCGGCAAGCTGATGTTCCGATGGTATCCGGCTACCGGCCGGATATTCCCCGGTCCGAACTTTTTCGGTCAATATTTCGGCCAGCTGGTGATAAAGCGGCACCGGTGACAAAGTATTAAGCATGCCCGGCTTCTCCTCATAGTTAGGTAATAAACCAAAAGACCGCTACCGCGTATTTGTAAAGTTGTCAAGACAAATTTTCTGTGCTTTGCATGCTTTACAAGGGTTTATCTTCCCTTGCTTTTATGCTATGTAATGGCAAATTTAATGCCCGTATTCAGGACCTTGGTTGCCAAAAGCGCTAAGTGCAACCGCGAGGTAAAAAATGCTCACAACTAAGCAACAAAACTACTTTGTTAAGGCTGTGGAATCGTTTCGCCGGCGCTTGATCGTCATTTCACCGGATTTCAAAATACTGGCTTCCAACAGCAGTCCGGAAGGCTGCCGGATATCCGACATCATCGGTCGACACTGCTACACTGTTTTCTATGAACGCTCCTCTCCCTGCGAAAACTGTGCCGTTGAGGAAGTATCTTCGACCCGGCGGCCGTCCCTGCGTGCCAAAGAAGATGCATCTGAAAACCTTGGTAAAATGGCCTGCCTGTATGCGTACCCGATCTATTCCGAAGGCAAAATCGAAGCGTTTGTAAGCATGGATTTCGATCTGCCCCTCCAGGGCGGTATTGAAGAAAAGCTGCAGCACTCGAACATCATGCTGCGCAACCTGATCAGCAGTTCGGTTGATGGGGTGATCGCTGCGGATAAACAAGGCAACATTTTGGTGTTCAATGCCGCCGCAACCCAGATAGCCGGCTACAATAAAACCGAAGCCCTGGAACAGATGAACATCAGGGATATCTACCGGGATGACCTGGCCTACAAGATTATGGATGCCCTGCGCGGCGAGGGCCACGGCGGTCCCGGAAAATTGAAATCCTACCGCGTTGAAATCACCAACAAGGATGGAACTGCCATACCGATCAGCCTGGATGCCTCCATCGTTTACGAAAAAGGTCTTGAAGTTGCCACCATCGGATATTTTCACGACATGCGCGAAACGCTCAGTATAGAGAAAAAGCTGAAGAACACACAACTGCAGCTGCTGCAATCGGAAAAAATGGCCTCGCTCGGCAAGCTGGCCGCCGGTGTTGCGCACCAGTTGAACAATCCTTTAGGCGGCATTACCCTGTATACCAAGTTAATCCTGGAAGATTACCAGTTGGAAGAAGGTGCCATTGAGGACTTGAACAGAATTCTCAATGACGCCGAGCGTTGTCGCGACACTGTTAAGGAGCTTTTAGAGTTCACCCGGCAGTCACGAAACTTCATGAAACCCAATGACATCAACCAGGGCCTCGTCAGAACGCTTTTCCTGCTGGAAAGGCAGACCCTTTTTCAAAACATCACCATAAAAAAGAACTTCTGCGATTCACTCCCGCCGACCACCTGTGATCTTCAGCAGATGAACCATGTGTTCATGAACCTTGTTTTAAACGCGGCCCAGGCAATGGAGGGCCGGGGCACCTTGACCCTCACAACCACCGCCATCGAAGATGGCAGGCGTATCCGCCTCGAAATAGCGGATACCGGCCCGGGGATTCCAGAAAAAACGCTGCCGCGCATATTTGAACCATTTTTCACTACCAAAGAAGAAGGGCAGGGAACCGGCCTGGGATTGAGTCTTGTTTACCGCATCATTGAAAATCACAACGGCCGAATAGAAGCACTGAGCACACCGGGAGAGGGCTCTACGTTCATAATAGAACTGCCTGCCACCCTACCACCCAAGCCTGGAGATGGAAACGATGACTGAAACAGTGGATGCCATAAAGATTTTAGTGGTGGATGATGAAAGAGACATCCGCGACGGATCCGCCAGAATCCTTACGAAGATGGGTTGCGAGGTATTCACAGCCGACCGGGGTGACAAGGGGCTGGCGCTGCTGGCGGAAAATCCGGTTAACCTGGTACTTCTGGATATGAAGATGCCGGGCATGGACGGAATGGAGGTTCTCAAACGTATTCGTCAGGACCACCCCGACATCCTGGTAGTGGTCGTCACTGGATTTGCCACGGTTGAAACCGCCATCGAGGCCATGAAAGAGGGGGCCTACGATTTTATTCCCAAACCTTTTGAACCGGACCAGCTTAGGATCGTCGTCAACCGGGCCTGGGACAAGATCCGCCTGAGAGCGGAAACCTTGAGGCTAGCAGAGGAGCGCAGAAGAACCCTGGTGGATTTAGATACCGAAAAAAGCCGGATACACACCATCCTGGAATCACTGCCCAGCGGCACCGCCGTGACAGACAATAGCGGGCGGGTTGTGTTGATGAACCCGGCTTTCAAACGCCATCTCGGTATCGCCCCGGCTTTGCCTCTGGGAAAACCGATAGGCGACTATGTTTCCGACCCGGGCCTGAACAAGCTCGTGATGGACATCTCCAGGGGCCGGCATGTAGACTTTGACGACATTCCTGTTTATGAATTTTCCCTGCCGGGCAATAAATTTTTTATGGCCAACAGCAGGCCGGTTCTCGGGGAAAAAAATGCGTGTCTGGGGGCGGTAGTCAACATAACCGACATTTCAACCATGAAGACCCTCGACCAGCTCAAATCCGAGTTTGTCGCCAAGGTTTCGCATGAGTTGCGGTCTCCGCTGTCCACCATTCATGAGCAGCTGGCCGTGGTCATCAGTGACATGGTTGAAGTGGCCCCGGAAAGCGACAAGCAGATTCTCTCACGGGCCAAAGAAAAAACCTTCGGGCTGATCTCGCTGATCAGTGATCTTCTTGATCTTTCCCGCATCGAAGAGGGCGCCATCTGCCGGGACCTACGCAGTATCCAGGTGGACGCCCTGCTAACCAACATTGTAGATTTCCTCAAAACCCGAGCGGATGCTAAAAACCAGGCCCTATCATTGGAATTCGGCCAGACGGATTTGCCAGAAATCACGGCGGATGCCATTGCCCTGGAAAGTATTTTCGGGAATCTGATTGCAAATGCCATCAACTATACCCAGGATGGCGGCCGTATAACGGTAAAGGTCGATCTGACCGGAGTCAATATTCGGGTGCAGGTCAGCGACAATGGTTTCGGGATCGAAGCCAAACACCTTGAAAACATCTTCAACCGGTTCTACCGGGTTAAAAACGACAAAACCCGCTACATAACCGGTACAGGCCTGGGGCTGCCCATTGTCCGGGAACTCGTCTCCGCAATGGGTGGCATGGTTGACGTAGACAGCACGCCCGGACAGGGTTCAAAGTTCACAGTGCTGCTGCCCACAACCGGGCAGTAACACCTGCCCCGCTACCGGCGGCAATGTCAGAGCCAGCAACGGTACGGCCAGCGAGCCATGATTCAACGCAGGCGTTGAATCATTCGCTGCCATCGCTTTTTTTTTGAATGCGCTCATTTTCCTGAGCATAAAATTCCCGGATATACGTTTCCTGGGCCTCAAAACCCCAATGGGTTTTCTGCCAGAATATGGCTGCGGCTTCTTTTTCACCTTTCCGGATAAAATGTATTAAGCGATCATGTTCATCACAATTGGCCCACTCCCATTCTTTTATGTACGCCAGACGAGGAAAGTCATAAAGTCGCTGTTTCATGTTCATTATCAATGGTTTCATGGTGGTGTTATCAGACAATTCAAGAAATATGTCATGGAACGCAATATTCAGGAAATAGTATTGCGAATCGAAGTCTTCGAAGGATTTTTCCTGGATGCAACGACGCATATCCCTATTGAGTTTTTCCATCTTAGCGATTCGATGGGACGTTATCTGGTCGAATACAGATCGTAAGACCGCACTTTCAAGAGCACCGAGAATCTGTAAAATATCCCTGATTTCATCCAGGGTCAAGCGTTTGAGCAACACGCCTCTACGCGGCAGGATGGAGACAAAGCCTTCACATTCCATCTGGATGATCGCATCCCGCAGCGGTGTTTTACTGACACCCAGACGTGTGCTGATTTCATTGAGCTTGATATAAGCGCCGGGCAAAAGCCTGCCTGCCTGGATCTCATTCTGCAGATATTCGTATACTTGCTGCCGCAACGATCGCAGGTCTAAAACACTTTCCATCTTTTCCCCTCGTTTCCAATGACCGGATTGAATGAGCCATCATCAAATGGCTCGTTCAGCCACCGATCAACGAATCTACCGGTGTGTATTCCAGATCAAAGGCATCGGCCACAGCGTCGTAGGTTATCTGGCCGTCGATCACGTTTGCCCCCAGCTTAATTTCGGCGTTTTCCTGCATTGCCTTTTTCCAGCCCTTGTTGGCGATCTGGACCGCATAAGGCAGGGTGGCGTTGGTCAGCGCCAGGGTGGAGGTCTTGGCCACGGCCCCGGGCATATTGGCTACACAATAGTGGATCACGCCGTCGACCACATAAGTGGGCTCGCCATGGGTGGTGGCCTTGGAGGTCTCGAAGCAGCCCCCCTGATCGATGGCCACGTCCACCAGCACCGATCCTTTTTTCATAGTACTCAGCATCTCCCGTGTCACCAGGCGCGGGGCCTTGGCGCCGGGAATCAGCACGGCACCCACCACCACGTCAGCCTCTTTGACCAGTTTACGGATCGTCGCCGGACTGGACATCAGGGTGAAGCAGTTGGCCGGCATCACGTCGCTCAGATAGCGCAGCCGATCCAGATTCATGTCCAGCAGATAGACCTTGGCGCCCAGACCGCAGGCCATCTTGGCCGCATTGACACCCACCACACCGCCGCCGATCACCACCACCGTGCCCGGGTCCACCCCGGGAACGCCGCCCAGCAGTACCCCGTGGCCGCCCTGGGCCATCTCGAGGTACTTGGCTCCCTGCTGGATGGCCATGCGTCCGGCCACTTCGCTCATGGGGGTCAGCAACGGCAGGCTGCCGTCCGCCTTCTGGATGGTCTCGTAGGCGATGCTCACCGATTTGCTCTTGATCAGCGCGTTGGTCTGGGTTTCGTCAGCAGCCAGGTGCAGGTAGGTGAACACGATCTGGCCCGGCCGGATTAGATCGTACTCCGGGGGTAAGGGCTCTTTGACATGCATGACCATGTCGGCTGCATCGAAAATCGCCTTGGGAGTGTCGATCATTTTGGCCCCTGCATTGATGTAAGCCGTATCATCAAAACCGCTGCCGGCCCCGGCGGATTTTTCAACCAGTACCGTGTGGCCGTTTTGGATCATCACCTCAACACCGGCCGGGGTCATGCACACGCGGTTCTCTTCCGTCTTGATCTCTTTCAGTATTCCTACAATCATCTTTACCTCCCTGCATTAATTGTCCGGGTAACGCGTCCTTTAGAAGTTCTCAATGGCCTTTCTGACTGCCGCCACGATCTCATCTATATCTGCCATAGTAGCGATCAGCGCAGGAGCAAAGTTCATGATCGTGTTGTTGCCAGGCAGCGAACTGTTGGTTCTACCGATCAGTACGCCTTCTGCTGCCACCAACCCCATGATGCGGCCCATATCTGCTTCACTGATCGGTTCTTTGGTGGCCTTGTCCTTAACCAGTTCAAGGCCGCAGAACAGCCCTTTGCCGCGAACATGGCCGACCAGGGGCATATCGGATAATGCCTGCAGGCTCTCCAAAAGATAGGCGCCGACCACTCGGCTGTTTTCAATCAAGTTTTCTTCTTCGATAATACGGGTACTTTCCAAAGCAGCGACCGTAGCCCCGGCGCATCCGCCGTAGGTGCTGATGTCACGAAAATAGTTGCTGCCCTCCTTGGGATCGGCCGGATCACAAAGGAACTTGTCATAAACCTCCTGACTCGTGACCGTGGCGGAAAGAGGCATATAGGAACTGGCCAACCCCTTGGCCATGGTTACCATGTCCGGATCGACATCATACTGCTCGAAACCCCAGAATTTACCGGTGCGACCGAATCCGCATACCACTTCATCCATTATCAGATAGATGCCGTAACGGTTACAAATCTCCTTCAGGATGGGGTAATACTCGGGGACCGGAACGATGATGCCGCCACCGGCGGTTATGGGTTCAACGATACAGCCACCGGTGGTGTCCGGCCCTTCCTTTAGAATGACCTCTTCAAGGCTGCGGGCACAGTCGATGTTGCAGCCCGGGTAGGATTTATCGAATGGGCATCGGTAACACAAGGCGTGGGGAAACTCGGCAAACCCATCGGCAAACGGACCGAAGTCCTGTTTGCGCTGCAGTTGTCCCGTGGCACTCAAGGCCCCGATGGTCGTCCCATGGTAATCCCGATCCCTGAAAAGAATTTTGTATTTTCCCTTACGTTCAGGGTCAATGTTAGACAGCTGGCGAATGATTTTGAAGGCTTTTTCATTGGCCTCCGATCCACTGTTGGAAAAATAGACCTTGCCCAGGTTAGGGAGCAGTTCTATCAGTTTGGCGGCAAATTTGATGGTGGGAATGTTGCCCACCGAACCGGCATAGTACCCCATGGTTATGAGCTGATCGTAAATGGCCTTGGCGATGCTCTCCCTGCCGTGGCCCACCATCACGCTCCAGACGCCCCCGGATGTGGCATCGAGATACTCCCTGCCTCTGATGTCCGTGACCCGGAGCCCCTTGCCTTCGACAATAATCATCTGCTCGGCGGATTCGAATACCTTGTGGGGCTTGATGTGATGCCACAGGTAATCACGGTCGCCGCGAACCATCTCCTCCGTATCGTATACGTTCCAATTGACGGTCGATTCCATGTTGTTTCTCCTTATTGGAATGATCTTTGTTGAATACAGTGGTGCATTCACGTCACTTGTTTTCGGCCCTACACACCTTTCTGGGGACGCATATCGGCCTTGTCGATTCCGGCAATGGCAACCGGCTTCTTCATGGCATCGCGGCGAAAGGGTTCGCCCAGCTCCTTATTGTTCAACACTTCGATGAAGGTGGACTTGCCTTCTTCCATCTGGGCCTTGATGGCAGTATTCAGTTTCTCGGTCAGGTCATCCATTTTGTTGACTTGGACACCTTCCATGCCGCACGCTTTGGCGATGCCGGCATACGAGACATTGGTGTCAAGCTCGGTACCCACAAAGTTGTCATCATACCATAAGGTGG
>CAZWPX010000010.1:0-96084 GCA_964636125.1 uncultured Desulfobacterales bacterium
CATAAATGGTAGATTTTGGTTCAGAGCAAGGCTTGAGCGATTTTGAAACCGCAGGAATAGCGGGCTATTTCGAGGATTTCAAAAGAGCGAAAACGCCGCTCTGGGCCAAAAGATGCCGCTTGTGGATGGACACTAAGTGACATTCTGGTCTATTACATAAAGACAAACCTCCCTGGCACCCTGCTGAGTGTATCCGTATTTTTCGATAAGATTTTGAATCAGGTACTGAACATCAGTTTTGATTCTTTTGTCATAAGCCTTGAATTTATCAGTTTCAAAGTCCTTGATAGCGCGCCGGAAGTTTTCGTTTTTAAGCAAGGGCTCAAGGACCTTTTCCTTGAGATTGAAGACATACCGATCGTAAAGGTCCTTGTACAGCAGGGTATCGGTTACCGGTTTTTCAGCGACCATTATTTCCTGGGTCAGGGTTCTGGTTGTGTACTGTTTCTGAGTGTCCTGCCGGAAAGCAAGTTGTTTTGTTTTATCGGCAGTCGGGTCCAGGAGTTTTGTTTCAATACCTTCAAGAAAATTTTCTGTTATTTCCAGCCTTTCTCCAGTATATCCGCATCTTTCAACTGACCCGATATCAAAGTTTATGGCAAACATGTAGTTTTGAATGTCACGGGAAATCTTTTCTTCGTTGTAATAGTAGAGTGCGCCCTTGACTTCCTGAAGGATTGTATAGTTGTACATGCGCAATAGTGAATCCAGAAATTCTTCCGGGACAGGATTGTCGTAATCAGCCTTTATTTTTTCGAAGAACTGGCACAATGACGCCATGTTGATAAGGTTTTCTTCCTTGGCATAGGCCGAATAGAAATCATTGAAGATTTTGATGGAATCGCGGCCGGAAAACCCTTTCTCGCCTTCGGCTTCGGACTCACCGATAATGTTTTTCCTCCTTTTAAAGGTGAGGTTCTTCCTGTCTTCCTCACTGAGCCACGGAGGGATGTGGCCTGTATAGATCTCCATTTTTAATAGCTGCAGGTTCTGATCACAGAATTCATTGTAGCGTCCAGGTTCCTTGATCCATTCGAGCATGGCTGCTGATTTGGGGTTCAACCGTGAGGAGATGATGATTCGGGCGAAATTATGGAGCACCCGGGGAAGAAAGCTTTCGTTGATGTGCTTCCCGAATATGTTTCTATAAATTTCAACCTCGGTATTGATGTCGAGGACATAGGCGATTTTGATATATTCGATGCGGTCTGAGAATGAAGGAAAGTCCTCTATGTTTTTGGTGTCCTCGGGGTTCATCAGGGCAAAAAAGAGTGAGTTTACATTTTCCTCGATATCTTCAATCTTGTGGACACCTTCGCTGATAATGTTGTGAAGCTCGGTAAATCGTTCGGTGTTATGTGATTTTATATCCATCAGTGCGTAGATGCCGTTGTTCGTTTTCGCGTATCGTGAAAAAATGTAATTCACCTGGTTGCTGTCCCTGAAAATCTGATTGATTCTGCTTTGCAGCATTTCATTGCTTAAAACCGGTTTTCGCAGCGGTTTATCGCCAGGGTTAAAAACACTGATACCTTCACCGAGACGACGATTGAATTGAAACGGGCGCACAAAGATCGATTGGAACACTTTCAGCGGCGAACCCAGGTGGTCTAACTGGGCCTGGTAAAGGGAGGTGCAGATGGTGCAGGGGATATCCTTGAAAACCCATTCATACTCTTTGTCGGTAAACAGTTTCCATTTGAATTCGTCATTTTCAAAAAGTTCGTCGAAGAAGGAGCGGCGCAGGTCTTTAGGCACCATCAGCAAGGGATGGTCATGGCTCGGGCAGACTACTTCGAGGTGACCGATATCGGCCCCGTGGTCTGTCATGGACTTGATTTTTTTAAACTGTCCGGAATTGGTATCCTTCTGCATTTCCATCAGCTTTTCGAAAATAGATAGAGTCGATAATTCCGATCCGGTTTTAACCAGTTCCCGGTCTATGCTCCAGACTGTTTCATATCGCCGACCTTCAGGTGTATTTGAGTATTCTTCAAATTTTTTTAGCAGATTGTTCAGAAAAGTGCTCTTCCCGCAGCCATGCGGGCCCTTGAAAACAAAAATTTTGTTTTGCTGGGATCCCCGCCGCATGGCATCCACACGGCTTAGCAGGCGATTTGCGAAAAGGCGGTCGGCAAAAAAGGGGTGGTCGGAGCCTTCCACAAAGAGCCGGGTGCAGTCATAATTGATATAGCTTATCGACTCCGGATCATCCGGATATTCATCTTCTTCCTCCCGGACATACTCCCGGACCATGTCGTTAAACATCTGGAAGACATTGCGGATGACTCCGGAGGGGTTTTCAGTCAGCTCAACTAAAAATTTTTCAAAGCTGATGGACTCGCGATGCTGATGGTGACCAAGGCTCTGATCGAGAAAGTCCATGGTTTTCTTCATTTTTTCCGGCTCGTTCATTTTCTCCCGATCTTTTTACAGAAGTTTGCGGGTCAGCTTGCGTTTGTCCATCGTGTACAGGACCCGCCGCCATTTAATGGCCGGTTTTTTAATTTCCTCTTTAGGCTGGCCTGTTGTTCCCACTACAAAAACAGTGGTTTCGGCTTTGGGAGCTGCGGCAACCTCATTCGTTTCAAGCAATACCGTTCCTCCCCACAGGTACTCGATTCCTATCAGCGTGTTGGCAATAAAATCTCTTACAAGCGGCTTGCCCTCAAACACGTGTTTCAGGTACAATTTTTTCTCAGAGGTGTATTTCCGGTCCACAATTATTTGCGGCGGATGGTAAAGTGAACTGAAAACCATATCACGGTAGTCTGTTACCTTCCTGCTCTTTACAAAATATTCATAGACCATTTTGCCCTTATTCAGGCGTTTTCCGGCCACAAAAAGCTTGTGCCGGTCCATAAAGTCCTGATCAAGAAAATCATTGATGAAGGTAAAATCACAGTAGTTTTCCCGCAAGCGGAATATAAATTCCTGGCCTTTTTGCGTTTTCATGTCAAACGCTTCTCTGGCGATAGAATCCTTAAGGCTCTGGAACGCGTATGAGTATTTACCCTTAGAGACCATTTCCTCAATATAGTAATAAAGCCGCATACCAAGTGCATAGGGATTCAGGCCGACCCGGGGCAGGGAGGTGACGCCTGCATTTATCTTGGCAAAGTCAACTTCGTGGCCTTTGATGCGGTTATCCCGCAGAAACAGGGTCTCGTGCCAGTAACTCGCCCAACCCTCATTCATAATCTTGGTTCTTATCTGGGGCTGGAAAAACAACGATGTATTTCTGACCACCTGCATGATGAGTTTCATCCAGTTGTTTTTTTCTCGCGCAAGCTTGGTTGAATGCTTCAGCAGGTACAGGTAGATATCCGGATTGTGCTCAGGCCTGTCTTTCAGGTACTTTTCGAACAACGCTTTTAACTCGGGATGTTTCCTGTCGACTTCGCTGAAAAAAGTTTTTTCTCCCAGTTTGCCGAATTCTTTCTGGCATTCATTGTACCTTTCAATCTCTTTAATATATCTGCTGATATTAACCTTAAGCCGGTCTTGAAGGAAAATATCAAAATAGAAATTTAGTTTTTCAGAGCCGTCCAGAGAAGGGGGGTGATGAATATCCGACAGCAGGGTGTGATATCCTGCGAGGTTGTCAATGCCGCGTGAAAACTCGATAACATAATCCACCCATCTGCCTTTTTCGGCGCGGAGATTTGCAACCAGTCTTTTATCCGAAAGCGCCTGGCCGGTGAAGTCATAATCCCAGGTGTGTTTGAAAAACAGATTGTTCTGGAAGAAATCGATGTGGGCGATGACATGATAAAATATCATCACGTTAAGCCAGTCCGGATTGTTGTCGTTGTAAAAGGAGATGGCCGGGCGGGTATTAATGACGGTTTCGTAAGGGTTTCCAGGGTAAAGCTCGTATTTTCCTTTTTCTTTGAGGACTTCGACATCATGGACCCAGTAGTCATAGAGCGTGGGGATCATCATTTTAGGTGAGAGCTCCAGAAGGTCTCGATTTGTGACGATATATTCAAGGGTTTCATACTCGAAACTAAGACCGGCATCCCGGGCGCGCTCCTTGCAGCCTTCCATGATTTTTTTGGTATGCTGGTTGATAAGTTCCATAATTTTAATCCTGGGAAATAAGCCGCTTGATCCCTTCAATAAGCCTGGGTTCATCGGCATCAGCCTGCATAACATCCAGGCGGATCAAGTCTGATTTCTCTTCAAGCAGACCTGATTTTTTCAGGTATTTTTCTACTTCGGTTTCACTGTTGGCGCCGGCGGTCTGCTGGGCTATGGTGATCCCCATGCGGTTGGCGTAAGTGAGCATTTTTTCGATTTCAGGAATCGTCTCTTTACCGTCCGTATCCCAGTCATCTCCGTCTGTCCCGTGGAAAACATAGATATTATAGTCCTGGATCAGGCTCTCCTTTTCCACGATTTCATTTACCAGCTTGAAAGCCGAAGCGACCTTTGTCCCACCGGCAACCCGCGAGTTGTAATAGGTATAGAAATCGGGGACCTCGGTGGCCTCGGTGTCATGGAGGATAAAGCGGGATTCAACCTGCCTTTCGTACTGGTACAGGAGCCAGCTGTAAATCATCACGTGCTGGGAGACAACCGCCTCCGTTGGCTTTCCCGACATGGAACCGGAATAATCTCTCAAAAAAAAGATCATAGCCTGTGATTCATAATCCGTTTCTCTGGAAAGGACCCGGTAGATTTTGTCATTGGGTCCGATCAGAAACCCGGTTGGGTCGATGGCCCTGGTGTCCGGAACTCTGCCCAGGCTGATATTGGTCTCCAGGATCTTCCGCAGCGTGGCTTTCTTATCCAGGATCTGGCCGAAACCGCGATGCCGGTCGGTAAGATCGTAGGTATAACGGCTCATGGCCCGCTTTTTGCCTTTATCCTTAAGGTTGGGGAGTTGAAACTGTTCAGTAAGAATCTTGCCTATATCGTAAGCACTGGATTCCATCTCGTGCGACTCGCCTTCACCCTGGCCGGGGCCGGCTCCGCTGCCTTCCTCCCCCCTGACCGGCTGTTCTCCGATGACCTCGCCTTCCTCGCCATCTCCCGATCCTCCGGCGGACCCTTCGCCCTCTTCACTGAAGGAGTTGTCGTGGATTAACTTTTCCTCTACGGTGGTCGGGACCACCACCACTTTATCTTTGCCACCTTTGCCGGGCCTTATCATTTTCCCGACCCTGATTTTTCGTGGGAAGCCGTCTTCTTCTCTTTGCTTATCTTTTTCAAGGAGTTCGTCGATGGACTTTAATTGCATTGTACAGGTAGACGATGGGCTCGAGATGGCCTGGAGGGTTTCAAGATCATTCCAGACATAAACACTTTTCGGTTCCGGGTATGTGGGGCCGGCTGGTAATTTTTTGCTGTCAGGGGGGATACCATGGGTGCCGCGATCCTGGAGCTCTGACAGGATTCTTTCTTCCCTGTCGGGGGTCAGCCCGCGGTTTTTCAGTTCCAAGTAGTATTTTTTAAGTCTGGAATCCAGCATTTGTCAACCTCGTGTACCTGGCCATTGGGCCCGGTCTCAGATATTTAATCACTCCACACTTGTCAACTCCTTAAAAACTTCTGTTTCGGGCAGCCCAAAGCCCTGTTTCTGTGCCTGGTTTTCCGCCAGCCTACTTCTCATCTTCCTGGGTGCAGAAATATTCGATTGTCTTTTCCGCGCACGTTTTACAGTAGTGCAGTTTGTTGAACATGGTGTCGATCATGCGTTCATACAGTTTCTGGTTTTCTTCGTTTGTGCGGTTTGCCAGGGCGCCTATCAGGCTGCCGGCCCCGGCGATATCTGACTTGAGGCGGACATCCGTGATCGCCTTGACCAATCCAAGGTTGTCCATGAAGTCATAGTTGGGGTCCATCGAAATTTTCTGCCCGTATATTTTGCGAATAGAGGTCCGGAAGGATTCTTTCTGTTCCGCGGTTTTGAGACCCAGCCGGTCCTCAACGCTGTTGATATATCTTTCATCCACCTTGAGGGCTTTGAGATTACCGCTCTGGGGGTCCTTGTATTTCCACATTTTATCAGGCCCCAGATTTTCAGCGTCGATACCGATGATCATATTTACATAATTCATTACATCTTTCCGGATGGCCAGCGGTTCATCCATGTAGGCATTGAACATCTCGGTCATGATTCTCTCCCGGTAAAGTCCCTTGGCAGTCTTGATGTCTTCAAGGTACTTGGCCCGGTCGTTGGCGTCGATGACATAGTCAAGGATAACCCTTTCAAGAGCCTTATAGACGTCATATGCAAACATGCAGCGGCCTTCATTGGTTCCCGAACTTTCCAGCAACAGTTGTATGGAACGGCCCAGGTTTCGCTGCCCCAGTCCCTTCTGGCCGAATCTACGTGTAATGTCCGGGTCCTGGTTAAGCGTATCAATGACTTCCGCCAGGGTCTTTATACTCTTCTCGCCGGCGACTTCTCCGGCGGCGAGTTTCATTGTCTCCACCGGGGTCAATTTCTCGGATTTTGGCAGTCGGGTAAGGGCCGCGGCGACTGAGGCCGCGTAATTGAGATTCGGATCCTGGTGCAGCTTTTCATTGTCAAGGGTGGTTTTGGATTCATTGCCGATGGCGTAATTTGTCAGGTCTTGTTGCATTTTATAGTTGGTATTGTGGGAGACATAGCTTATCCGGCAGCGGTCTACGATTGGCGCCTCTTCTTTTTCGGAGAGGAAACGGTTGAATTCAGAGTTGTTGCTCGTGGCGATAATAAGGGTGTCGATCGGCCATTTGAAACCGTCGATTTCAATGGTCCGGTTCTGAATGACACCGAGGTAGACCTGTACAAGATCTTTCTTGTTCTTGTAGATCTCATCGCTGAAATGGATTCCGCCTCCGGCCACCCGGGCCAGGGCGCCTCTGCGTAGGTCGAACCGGTAGGGGTTGTTCGTGTCGGTTATATGTAAAAGCCGCTGGATGGATTCTTCCCCCAGAAGGTCGACGGCCGATGAGGTAATTTTATCTTTTGCCGGGTATTTCCCGGTTACCGTACCCAGACTTTCGGTGAGGGGTACCGGCACTATATCTACAGACTCCAATATCTTATCTGTGTCACCACCTGTGTAAGCGATCAGGTCATTGAGGATATAACCGCTGCAGGCACCCAGTGGGCGGTAGTTTTCAAAAAGACCCTCCACCTGTTTATCAGAAAAACCGAAGGCCTTACCAAGGAACGTTTTGTTCTGATCAGTTGTTTCCAGGAGATTCATGGCCAGAATAGCCGGGTCTTCGAAGGTCTGTGATTCAATCGTGCTGATGCGGCCGTAGCTCCCGATTTTGTCCAGGCCGGTAAATCGGAAGGTGTATTTCCGGTTGCTTTCCAGGGACAGGAACGCGCGGTATTTGGTGCAGAGGTATTCAACAAAGAAAGTCTTGCCATTGCCTGGTTCGCCCACCAGTACGTAAGCCATTTCCTTGGAAGAACCTCCTTCCGCCGCATCCTTTACGTATGAAACAAAACTATTGAGTTCGTCATACATACCGATGATATGTTTTTTTCCGGTGCGGAAGATCTTGAAATCATAAGTTGTTTTCCCATTTACCACAACCTTGTCGATTTCATTTTCAAGAATCATCCGGGTTATCCCCGTGAAAGCGTTTTCAAAGCGGCGATTCCCCTTTTTGACTTCAGCCATGTGATGATGGAGTGGGCTTAGCTTTTTTCTGGCCATTTTATCCCCCGTCATTGTTTATGGATTATACCTATCCTGTTGCGGCGTATTACGTGAGTCTTTCCAATGGTCAGGCAGCATAACTGTTTTAATTTAAATGCAATTGTCGAATATGCAAGAGAGGGAGCGATCGTCGCGTGTTAGATTGAGGCAGGGTTACCTAAACTGAAAGTCAGGTTCCAGAACTGTGTGCGTGAACCCAGTATATCACAGTAAATATAGGATTGGGGAAAAAGTTGCCGTGGAAGCGTTAACATTGGTTTTTCTTGACATAACCCATGATTACCAATAACAACAATAAAAACACGTATCCAGAACACAGCCATTCAGTGGGGGTGGATTGGATCCATAAACTCCGCACCCGTCAAGTCAATCCAGACATCAAACGTAACCGCAGCAAAGGAGGCACATCCTATGGACAAAATTTTAAGAATCGATATGGGCGCCCAGGGCGGCCCAGCAGCGAAGGTAGAAGATTTGGGAGACTATGCCGGGCTCGGTGGACGCGGTATGACATCAACTGTTGTTGCCAAGGAAGTGCCGCCATCCTGTCATCCCTTAGGGACTGACAACAAATTGGTAATTGCCCCGGGGCTTCTCAGTGGTTCGGCAGCGTCCATGTCCGGGCGTATTTCCGTTGGCTGCAAAAGTCCTCTGACCGGTGGTATCAAGGAGGCCAATTCCGGCGGCCAGGCCGCTCAGGTCTTGGCCAGGCTCGGATATGCGGCCATCATTGTTGAAGGCAAAGCGACCGACGGTAATTTATATAAGGTTTCCATCAACAAGGATGGTTGCAGCATCGCTGCCGATAACGATTTGAAGATGCTGGGCAACTATGACCTGGTGGATAAGATGAAAACCGAATTCGGTGAGAAGGTCACCTGTGTTTCCGTAGGCCCGGCCGGGGAAATGAAAATGGCAGCAGCCTCGGTGGCGATTACCGATATGGAGCAGCGCCCCACCCGGCATGCCGGCCGGGGCGGTGTTGGCGCTGTGATGGGCAGCAAAGGCTTAAAAGTTATCATCCTTGATGACGACGGCATGTCCACGCGCAAACCGGCCAATCCTGAAGCATTCAAGGCCGCCAACAAGGCGTTTGTGGAAGGACTGCGCAAACACCCGGTAACCGGAGAGGGGCTGCCCGCTTTCGGGACCAATGTGTTAACCGGTGTCCTCAATGAAGCCGGTGGTCTGCCGACCAATAATTTTCAAACAGGCCAGTTCGCAGGTGCTGCCAAAATAGGTGGCGAGGCCCTGGCGGAACTTGAGAATGCCCGGGGCGGAGAGGGATCGGCCACCCACGGGTGCCATCGCGGCTGCGTCATCCGTTGTTCTGGCACTTTCCGGGACAAGGACGGCAATTTCGTCACCAAACAGCCCGAGTATGAGACGGTCTGGTCTCACGGTGCGAACTGCGGCATAGATGATCTGGATGCCATCGCTACCCTGGACAGGATGGACGACGATTTTGGCCTGGATACGATCGAAATGGGCGCCACCATTGCGGTAGCCATGGAAGCCGGTTTGGCCGATTTCGGTGACGCCGAAGGGGCGATCAATCTGCTCAAGGAAGTAGGCCAGGGGACGCCCCTGGGCCGGGTCCTGGGTAACGGCGCGGCCGTGACCGGCAAGGTTTTTGGTGTGGAAAGGGTGCCGGTTGTAAAGGGGCAGGCCATGCCGGCCTACGACCCGCGGGCCGTGCAGGGTATCGCGGTGACTTATGCAACCACCCCCATGGGAGCGGATCACACCGCCGGTTACGCGGTCGCAACCAACATCCTGGGCGTAGGCGGCAGTGTCGATCCGCTTAAACCCGAGGGCCAGGTTGAGCTTTCCCGCAATCTTCAAATCGCCACTGCGGCGATTGATGCTACCGGTATGTGCCTGTTTATTGCTTTTGCGATCCTGGACCAGGAAGAGACCTTCCAGGCCCTGATTGATATCATTAATGGGTTCTCCGGAGCCAGCCTGACCGCGGATGATGTCACCGCTCTCGGGAAAACCATTCTCACAACCGAGCGGGATTTTAACGCCCGGGCCGGATTTACCAAAGAGGATGACCGGCTGCCCGCCTACTTCAAAGAGGAACCTGTGCCGCCCCATAACGTTACCTTCGCGGTAACTGATGAAGACCTCGACCAGGTGTTCAACTGGTAGAAGGCGATCATGAGCGGCATATAAACTGGAAAAGGGGAACGCACCGCGTTCCCCTTTGGGGCTTTAAGGGCCTCGGAAAAAAATAATTGCGCAAGATTGCGCCGGATTTTGGTTCGTCAGCAAGGCAGATCCACCGGTGCATATCAGGATATGTACCAGTGGATGTAACGCAGCAGATGGACCAAAAGACAAGCAAGATGTGTAATTATTTTTTTCCGCGGCCCTAAGGAGAACGAATGGAAGCAAGCGGACAACTGATTGCTGATACAGCTATCACAATGGTCGTTAAACCGGAATATATGGGGCGGTTTCACTGCTTTTTCACCGAGGGAGTGACGCTGCCTGTCAAAACAGGCTATACCCTGAAGGAGACGATATGCGATCAGCTGGGGGTTGCCGAGGAATATTTTGAAGATCGCATTCAGACCATTTTTCTTAACTTCAAGGCCGTTGATGCCCCTGAAAAGGCACTTGTCAAAGATGGGGCGATGATAGCCCTGTCTGCCGCCATGCCGGGCCTCGTGGGGGCGACCATGCGCAAAGGCGGGGCCTTTTCCATGTTTAGAAGCAGTATCTCATTTTCAGAAGACGTTGAGGATATTGAACAACACCGGGGGCTGATCACTTTGAGGCTGTTGAACATGATTGCCCGTGAGCTCGGGCCGCCGATGCTGGCCAATGGCGTGTACGTAACGGGTGAACAGATGACTGCTTTTTTTAAAACCCGGGCCACTGAATTTAATAGTGAACGCTGCGAGGTTATCCTGAACGGCAAAGCTGTTTCCTGGGAGCAGTTGATTGGCATGGAGCTGTCCGGTAAAAAAGTCTATTTGAAAGTGTCCGTGTGACTATATTTCACCCTGTTGAAAAATAGACTTGACTATTTTTCAACAAGGACTGGAAAAACTACCTGAAAGGAGCCTACGACAGGTTCCATCCGGATTTTGATTTCCTCGTCACCGGCAGCGGTCGCCTGGACCTTTACCAGAAAGGCGGAGATTCACTGGCCGGACGTTATTTCCTGTTTCATCTCTGGCCTTTTACGTTGTCGGAACTTGGTAATACCGGCAGAAGGATCGCAGATTTTACAAGAAACCCGCTGGAACCGGTCGAGGACAGCCGTAGTGATCTGGAGGAGATCTGGAAAGGTCTTGAAACATTCAGCGGTTTCCCCGAGCCATTTTTAAAACAGAGCAAAGCCGGATATAATAGATGGTCTTCGATCTATGCTCAGCAGTTGATCCGGGAAGACATCCGGGATCTTACCAACATCAAATCCATCGGTGACCTTGAAACGTTATATTATCTACTGGCTTCCAGAATAGGCAGCCCCCTGTCGATTCCTTCCCTGTCAAAAGACCTGAAAAGCGCCTACAACACGATTGCGAACTGGCTTGCTGTTTTTGAGAGGTTCTTCATGACGTTCAGCATTGGTCCCTGGACGCGTAAGATCTCACGTGCCATCCAGAAAGAGCGCAAGTCATACCTGTGGGACGTTCCCCGCATCAAGGATGAGGCGGCCAGATTCGAGAACATGGTGGCGATTGAGCTTTTCCGTGCAGTTACGATATGGAACGATATGGGCTGGGGGCGATTTACGCTCAACTTTATAAAAAACAAGGAGCAGCAGGAGGTGGATTTCCTGATTGCCGCCGACAATGAACCGTTGCTCCTGATCGAAGCCAAGTTATCCGAAAGCCAGCCGTCGGCGGCCCTGCTGAAATTCCAGAATTTTTTGCAGATTCCCGCCGTGCAGCTCGTGCGGCGTTCCGGCGGGTTCCGGATCTATTCCCGTAACGATCAACAGGTCCTGGTTGCCCCGGCCTGGCAGTGGCTCGCCACCCTGCCATGGTGAATAATAATCATCGGTAAATCATCAATTATATTTTAAATTGGCAACAAACGACCAGCAAAGGATAAAGGCTGTGGAGATTACTAAGGATTATGTACGGAACAATATTGCCGCCAGCACACTTATTTTCAAACGTGGCGAACAGATGTATGCCCATGGCGCATATCTAAGATACCGGGCGGCAGTATACCGTCACCCTTCATGATCCGGCCAACGGTACCGGGCACTGCAGCTGCCCGGATTACCTCACCAACCGGCTGGGCACTTGCAAGCATTTGATTCATCTGGGCCATACGATCAGGCGGAAAAAGGGTTTCAAGACCCGGGCTGCCAGGGAAAAATTCCCCTTTGTTGATATTTACTGGGACTCAGAGACCAATACACCCCGGCTTTTTTCGGAGCTGGACAAGAAACGGCTCAGGGGTATCATCACGCTTTTGTCCCGGTATTTTAATGCAAAGGGGCGCTACAAACCCGAAAGCCTGTCCGAACTCGTCCTTTTACTTGAAGGCCTTGGGGGTGACAAGCGAGTCCGGGTGCGGTCATCGGTCCTGGTACGACTGGATCGGTATCTCCGGGAGACCCAGGCTGAAGCCCTGTCAGAGGAACCCGTTACATTGCCAGCGGATCTGAACCTGCGCCTCTATCCGTATCAGGAAGAGGGCATCTTGTTCGGCCTTTACAGGCAGGCGGTGTTGATCGGGGATGAAATGGGGCTGGGAAAAACGATCCAGGCCATTGTCCTTGCCATCATGAAAAAGCAGCTATTCGGTTTTACAAGGGTGATGGTGATTACTCTGGCATCCCTGAAAGAGCAGTGGAAACGCGAAATTGATAAATTCACTAGTGAATCCGCCGTCGTCATCGCCGGTACACCGCAACAGCGCCATGCTCAGTATCTGGACGGTTCGGAATTTTTCAAAATTACCAATTACGAAGCGGTACTGCGGGACATCACACTTTTTTCGCGATATAAGCCGGACATTATCATCCTGGATGAAGCCCAGCGGATCAAGAATTTCTCCACCAAAACCGCGGATGCCGTCAAGCGAATCCCGCGAAAACACGCCATGGTCCTGACCGGGACACCCCTGGAAAACAAGCTGGAGGACGTCTACTCCATCGTCCAGTTCCTCGACCCGCACCTGCTCTCGCCCCTGTGGCGCTTTGCGGCGGACCACTTCATGCTCGACTGCAACAAAAAGGACAAAATCATGGGTTACCGGAACCTCAACGGATTGCATGAAAAGTTGAAACCACTGGTGATAAGGAGAAAAAAAGAAGAGGTCCTCAACGACCTGCCGGAACAGACCATCAATAATTATTTTGTGGATCTCCACTACAAACAGATCGAGATACATCAGGGGCTTGCCGCGGCCCTTGTCCCGCTGCTGAACAAAAAATATCTGACCCCCATCGACCTGAGGCGTATCATGGAGTTGATGCTTAAAATGCGACAGGTATGCGATACCACCTATCTCATCGATCGGGAGACTCATATCTCACCGAAACTCAAAGAACTGGAAGGGATTATCGACGAACTGGTGGTACAGAGCAACCGGAAAATGGTCATATTCAGCGAGTGGACCACCATGACTTTCCTCATTGCCCGCCATCTTTCAGACGCCCAGATTCCGTTTGTGGAACTTTCCGGGAAGATTCCGGTTAAAAAACGCCAGGCACTTATCGATGAATTTACCCACAATCCCGACTGCAAGGTGTTTCTCTCCACCGATGCGGGGGGAACCGGCCTGAACCTCCAGGCTGCGGACTGCGTAGTCAATTTCGAACTTCCGTGGAATCCCGCCAAGTTGAGCCAGCGCATCGGCAGGGTAAACCGGATCGGCCAGACCAGCAGGTGCATCACAGTGGTTAACCTGATCGCAAAGCACAGTATTGAAGAAAAAATCTACGCCGGCATCCAGTTGAAGACCGATCTCTTTGAAGGCGTGTTTGATGGCGGCAAGGATAGCGTTGAGTTTTCCAGGGAAAACCGATCAGCCATGCTTAGCCGATTGAGGGAAATGATGGGAGAAGAACCAATTCCCATTGTCCCAGAACCCGCCGCCCCGGAAGAGATCCCGGAAGACACCCCCCACTTCCTCAACCCGAAAGTGTTGAACCAGGAAGACCTATCCCTGGACATAACGGGGGAAGAGGAGATAATATCCGCGGAAGACCGCGATCTTGCAGAAACTGATCCGGCCATCGACCAACCCGGCTCTGGAGGATCAGAAACATCACTAGCGACACAGCCTCAGGAAAAAATGGAAGCGGTGCTCAACTCGGGTATGCAGTTCATCGGCGGTCTCATGGAGATGGCCACCGGCCAAAAGATGACAACCACATCCGAAGACGGGCGGATGGTGAAGATCGATAAAGAGTCCGGCGAGGTAACGTTGAAGTTCAAGTTGCCGGGGTTTTAGGTAACTGCTCATGAAGTCAGGCTGAAGCTGTTTAGACTGAAGGCTGAAGGGGTAAAAAGGGCACGGTTGCGGTACTCCGGTGAAAACCGGAGTCCAGGCAGGCTGTATCCATTTGATATAACTGGATTCCGGTTTTCACCGGAATGACGATAAGGGGTGTTTTTCGACTTTTTACGAGACCATCAAATTTTGACATCTAAACCAGAGGGGAAGCAAAAAGGCCGCCTTATTATAAAGACGGCCTTTGATTATTTATAAACGGGACAATCAGTCACAGAGTTCAAACAGGGCGGCCGCTCCCATCCCGCCGCCGATGCACATCGACTCGACGCCGTACCTGGCGCCGCGCCGCTGCATGTTGGCCAGCAGGGTGGCGCATAATTTTGCGCCCGTGCAGCCCAGAGGGTGACCCAGGGCGATGGCGCCGCCGTTTATATTGATGTTGTCCATCTGGTCTTCGATGCCGATTTTGCGGACACTATATAGCGCCTGTGAAGCGAAGGCTTCGTTGATTTCCCACAGTCCGATATCGGATGTCTTGAGACCGGCCATATCCAGCAGTTTGGGGATGGCCACGGCCGGGCCGACGCCCATTTCATCCGGTTCGCAGCCGACAGTGGTGTAGTATTTCAGTTTGGCTATGGGCTTCACGCCGAGTTTTTTCACGGCATCCGCACTCATGATGACCGAAGCGGCCGCACCGTCGGTGGTCTGGGAGGAGTTCCCGGCAGTAACCGAACCGTTTACGGCAAAAACCGGACGCAGTTTGGCCAGGCCTTCTACGGTAGTGGTCGGGCGGACACCGTCATCGAAATCCTGCAAGAAGGTTTCTTTCTGGTAAGTGCCGTCTTCCTGGAGAACGTATTTAGCGGCCGGAGTCGGCACGATTTCGGTAAAGAGCCCTTCTGCCTGGGCCCTGACGGCCCGCATATGTGACTGACAGGCGAATTCATCCTGATCTTTCCGGGAGACGTCGTAGCGGTTGGCCACGTTCTCGGCGGTGATGCCCATGGATGCATACAGGTCGGCATGGACCCGGGCGTGTTCAGGGTGAGGGCGCGGCAGGTAGCCGCCCATGGGGACGTAGGTCATGGACTCAACGCCGCCGCCGATGGTGATGTCCGACCAGCCGGCCATGACCCGCAGTGACGCCAGGGAGATGGCTTCCAGGCCGGAGGAGCAAAAGCGGTTGACAGTGGCACCGGAAACGGAAATGGGGAAACCGGCGATCTGGTTGGCCAGGCGTCCAATGTTCAGCCCCTGTTCCGCTTCCGGGAAGGAGCAGCCGACCATAATGTCGTCCACGGCCCCTTTTTCCAGGTGGGTGGTTTTTTCAACGGCCGCGTTCAGGATGTGGGTCAGAAGGTCCTCGGGCCGGGTGTCTTTAAACGCCCCTTTGCCTCTGCGGCAACCGGGTGTTCGGACGGATGCTACGATATATGCATCTCTCATGGTTTAATTCTCCTTGATAGCAGATGTTCGCAAATTAGTTTCTCAGGGGTTTGCCTGTGGTCAGCATTGCTTCGACCCGGGCTACCGTCTTTTCTTCTTTCCAGAAATCGACGAATGCTTCCCTTTCAAGATTGAGGATGACCTGTTCGTCAATGATGCTGTTGGCTCGGACATCACCGCCACTGATGACGTAGGCGATACGTTTGGCCAGGAACACGTCGTATTCACTGACGTATCCGGCCGACTGCATGTTGAACAGTTCCGCGTTGATCATGCCCTGGCCAGCCGCCCCGAAGACTTTGATGGGGCGCTTAACCGGCGGGGCGTAACCTTCGTCTACCATTTTGAGGACTTCTTTTTTCGCTTCACCCACCAGGTAGTCCCGGTTGAAGATAATGCGGTCTTTGGGGCCCAGGAAACCATTGGCGCGCGCTTCGGCTCCTGACATGGAGACCTTGGCCATGCCGATGGCCATGAAGGTGGGGATGAAAAATTTGGCCAGGTCGACATCGGCAACCGGTTCCGGTATGTCGGCTGTCATTTTTTTCCACAGGTTGAGGCAGCCGCCGCCGCCGGGCAGCAGGCCGACGCCGATTTCCACCAGGCCCATGTAGAGCTCAGAGTGGGCTACGATTTTATCGGCACAGCCCAGGCAGACTTCGCAGCCACCGCCCAGGGTCATGCCGTAGGGTGCCGCAACTACCGGGAAACTGGCGTAGCGGGTTTTCTGCATGCCGTCCTGGGCCTTTTTGAGAAACCCGTCGATCTCGGCATACTTGCCGTCTTTGGCCAGGCCGGCCATAAACGCGAGGTCGCCGCCTGCAGAGAACGCGCCAGGCATACCGCCGGCCTGGTTGCCGATAACGAGTCCGGCTCCGTTGGCGTCTACATAATCCAGACCCTGCGCCATAAACTCGACGATCTCGCCGTTAATGGCATTCATTTTGGTGTGGAATTCAAGACAGAAGACATCATCACCGATATCCACCAGTGAGGCGGATGCGCAGGTTTTAACCACTTTGTCTGCAGCCTTCAGGCTGGCGAGAGACACGATGTTTGTACTGACCACAATATCCTTGTAACTTTCAGTCGCGAAATCATAATAGGCGGTTTTGCCATTTTCAGTCTTGTAAAAGGCTGTGTTGCCGGCTGCAAGCATTTTTTTGACGTTTTCCGGGACAGCGAAACCATCGGCTTCCATTTTGGCAACTGACTTTTCAAGGCCAATGGCATCCCAAGTCTCGAAGGGCCCCATTTCAAAGTTGAAACCCCATTTCATGGCGTTGTCAATTTCGATGATGGTGTCGGAAATTTCCGGAATCCGATTGGCCGCGTAGACCAGGTTGTGGGCCACGGTTTTCCAGGCGAATTTTGCGCCTTTGTCATCACCGTAAACCACGGCCTGCATTTTTTCCGGTAGGCTTTTGGCGGCTTTGGCTGCCTTGAGACAGGCCAGGTCCGGCTTTACATATTCGGCATATTCGAGGGTAGCCGGATCTATGACCATGCGGATTTTTTTCCATTCCGGGGTCAGATCGGTCTTGTAAAAACCGGCTTTAGATTTTTTCCCAAGCAGACCTTTTTCGATCATCCGGGTGACGAATGCGGGCATCTTGAAACTGTCCCGGGCTTCATCATCTACCACCAGGTCATACGTGTTGCTGGCTACATGCCCGAGTGTGTCTAAGCCGACAAGATCAGAGGTTTTGAACATGGCCGTTTTTGGGCGTCCCATTAGCGGGCCAAAAAGCATGTCTACTTCGGCAATGGTCATACCATCTTCAAGCATCAACTGCATGGCTTTCACGATACCCTGTACGCCGATTCGATTGCCGACGAAGTTCGGGGTGTCTTTGGCCCAGACGATACCCTTGCCCAGAATCCTTTCGCCGAAATCGGCCATGAAGTCCAGGATCTCCGGCAGGGTCTGGTCGCCGGGAATAATCTCAAGCAGCTTCATGTAGCGTACTGGATTAAAAAAGTGGGTGCCCAGGAAATGCTGCTGGAATTCTGCACTGAGACCTTCAGACATGGCCTTGAGCGGAATTCCGGATGTGTTGGAAGAGATGATGGAGCCGGCTTTGCGAACCGGTTCGATGCGTTTAAAAAGTTCCTGTTTGATCTTCAGGTTTTCAACGACCACCTCTACGATCCAGTCGCAATCCGCCAGTTTGGCAAAGTCGTCTTCGAGATTACCGATGGAAATCAGGTCCGTATCCTTCTGCTGCATGAGCAAAGAGGGTCTTGACATCTTAACGGCATCCAAGCCTGCCTGGGCTATACGGTTTCTCGCCGCCCGGTTTTCTTTTTCCTCGTCTTTCAAATCAAACGGTACAATGTCCAGCAGCATGGTTTTAACACCGGCGCCGGCCAGAAGTGCAGCAATGCCGCCACCCATGACCCCGGAACCAATTACCGCAGCTGTTCTGATTTTTCTAACCATAATGACCTCCTGAATGTTGGTGATTCCTCCCCGATATGAATGAGCATTCATTCACTTAACAGGGCCGGGACAGGTCTGTCAAGTGAAAACAGCAGGGGGCACAAAATCAAAAATATGCGTAATAATATAATAATATAGGACTGATAGGCTGCGTATGCTGGTAAAAATGATTATGCTAAGGTTTGAATAAGGTGTTTTTATGCAGGTGAATAATAATTCATCCGGGTTCCCGGGGGCCCGGGCGGTTAGCCGGCCAGCCTGCTGATCCCGCATAAAATTCAACCCGGGATCGACGCCACCCGGGCATACTCCGGTTCATGCAGCGGTATGATGATATCCGCGGCCGCTCTGACCTGCAGCATGATGTCATAGGCCGCAGCCGGGTTAACCGCGGTTCCCGGGGGGATCACCTCCAGTTCCATGGCCCTGACTTCTTTGGGTGGCGAGAAATTTTCCTGGATCACACAAAATCCGGTTATGGCCGCCGTTCCGATCTCGGTTTCAACCAGGATGGTAAGTCCCCCCCGGGTATGCGCGGGCGTGTGCATGACCCTGATGCCGGGAACAATTTCACCATCCGCGGTAATGGGGTGTATCTGGCCGTTCTCTTCCACATCCTCGATGTAATCCTCAAGATACCGAAAATCCAGGGGGTGGGGGGCATGAATACTTTCCAATTCAAGGGCATGCACATAGATTTCGGCATTCGAGCATTTGTAATCATTTTCACAGTGATCATTGTGAAGATGGGTATGTACTATAATATCGATTTCTTCCGGCTTTAGATGCCAGCGGGCAAGTCCCGTTTCGAAGGTATAGATTTTGCCGCCAATGGCCGCTTCCCGATCGGCGGAAACCAGCGGGCTCATCTCGCCCGTATCCACCAGGATCGTTTTGTTTCCGCCTTCAAGATACCAGCAGTAGATGGGGATGGTGAGCGGCTCGCCGTATGCGTGTTGGTAGGTCATCATGCCCTTATCGAAGACCTTGGTTCCCATGACGATCGGATGGATAGTAAACGTGTGCATTAACAGCCTCCAAATCCGGTGTGCCGGTTTCCCCGGGCCGGTCGGTTTAGGTGTTGAGAATTCTCAAAGCATACACTATGTATCGGCAGCCGGGTCAAGTAAATACTCGGTTCATATTTAGTGTCCGTCCACAAATGATAGATTTTGGTTCAGGGCAAGGCTTGAGCAATTTTGAAACCGCAGTAATGGCGGGCCATTTCGAGGATTTTAAAAGAGCGAAAACACCGCTCCGGGCCGAAAGATGCCGTTTGTGGATGGATACTCATTAACCGTTAAAGAACCAGCCCCTTGCCGGGGCAACCGAAACCTGGCTTTTTGGGCCAGGCTGATTTTTTTGTTTGAAAGGATGGGCCATGACAGTTGAAAACGACCTGGTGCTGATTCATTTTGAAGGCAGTCCGCTCGTATTTGCCCGGGTGGAAAGCATTCTGCCGGACACCAAGCCCGATTGGTACCATGTTAAACTCCTGATGCTGCAGGTTCCCCTGCAAACAGTTACCTGGATCCTCAGGGATGTTTATATCAATGGTGAAACCTTTACCATGAACGGGAAAGACATGCGCCTGGAAAAGGTCGTAACCCCGCCCGATCCAGGAGCCGCTAAGGCCGCTGAAGAGGATGCAAATCCTGAAAAGGCCGGCACCTCCAAAGTTATCTCATTTTCTGATTTAAAAAAGGATTAACAGCCGCAGGGACCGTAAATTTACCGGGTCGGGTGCGGCTGCAAAAGCGAACCATGGCAAGCATGGCAACTTTCATATTGTCGGCCTCGCGCAGAACCGATATTCCGGCTTTTTACATGCCCTGGTTCATGGCCGGGATAGCGCAAGGGTACTTTGAGGTCGTCAATCCCTACAACCGGAAACTATTCCGGGTGCCGGCCGGTACCGGCCAGGTCCACTCCATCGTATTCTGGTCAAAGAATTTCGGGCCGTTTTTGAACGGTGGCTACGGTGAAAAGTTGATGGCGCAGGGTTACAACCTCTTTTTTAACTTTACCGTCAATTCCGCCAATACACTCTTAGAACCACAGGTTCCGGGGCTTGCGGTTCGGCTTGAACAGATGCGGCAGTTGTGTCACCGTTTCGGGGCGCCGGCGCTGAACTGGCGTTTTGACCCTCTGTGTTTCTATGTGTCCGGGGAGGGGGCGGTCGTGAACAATCGGCAGGATTTTGAGCAGATCGCCAGGGTGGCTGCACGCCTGGGGGTCCGCAGGTGTGTCACCAGTTTCATGGATGACTACCCGAAGATCAGGCAGAGAGTGGCCCGGCTGCCCGGTGTGCACTTCGTCAAGCCGCCCTTGGCGCAAAAAGTTGAAGTTTGTCTCGAAATGGAGAAGATGCTCACTCCGGCCGGCATCCGCCTGCAGACCTGCTGTGAAAAGGCACTCCTTGCAGCCCTGCCCGCTGGTACGGATATCCAGAAAGGCAAGTGTATTCCTGCTGATCTGCTGATGGAATTGTATGGCGGCTGGCTAAGCCTGCGCAAAGATACCGGTCAGCGGGTTGCCGCTGGCTGCGGTTGCCATGTATCCCGGGATATTGGCTCCTATGAACGGCACCCGTGCTACCATAACTGTTTATTCTGTTACGCGAACCCGGCCGCACCCAAACCTGAAGTCCGGAGTGAATTACAATGAAAATCCGCAATGTGACAGTGGCAACGCCGACAGTCCTGGCTCCCCTGGCGGGCATAACCAATTTGCCCCTGCGCCTGCTGGCCAAAGAGGCCGGTTGTGGGTTGGTTTGTTCGGAAATGATCAGTTCAAACGGCCTCGTGCACCAGTCCGAGAAAACCCACAGTCTCATGGACAGCTCCCCCGTAGAGAAACCGCTGTCGGTGCAGATTTTTGGGTCTGACCCCGGTATCATGGCGGACGCTGCCCGGATTGTCGCGGCGGCCGGTGCGGATCTTATCGATATCAATTTTGGATGCTCAGTCCGGAAAGTTCTGAAAACCGGCTCGGGGTCAGCCCTGATGAAAACCCCGGACCGGGCCCGGGAGGTATTAACCGCGGTGCGCCAGGCGGTTGATATACCGGTGACCATCAAGATACGCTCTGGCTGGGACTCTTCCGGCACCCAGGCCCTCCAAATAGCCGGTATTGCCGAAGATTGCGGCGTGGACGCCATTGCTGTGCACCCGCGAACCGCGAACCAGGGGTTCCGGGGTAAAGCTGATTGGAATATTATTGCTGCCGTTAAGCAGCAGGCGGGTATACCGGTTATCGGCAACGGGGACATCCTGACTCCGGAAGATGCGCTGCGCATGTTTGCCCAAACCGGTTGTGATGGGGTGATGATCGGGCGGGCAGCCATTGGCAACCCCTGGATTTTTGCTGGTATCCAGGCCCTGATCGAGAATCGGGAAACCTATTTGGAACCGGGGCTTGAACTGCGCTTTGAAGGTATGGTACGGTATCTGCGTGCTTCGGTAGAATATTTTGGCGAAAAACACGCCTGCTACATGATGCGCAGCCGCCTGTGCTGGTTCGTAAAAGGACTGCGGAATGCCAGCCATTTCCGGGAGTCGATCAAGAAAGTTGCCACGGAAAAACAGGCGTTGGATCTGATTCAGGCCTACCAGAGTACTCTGGTGGATGAAATGCACAGCCTGTAACGCGTTTACAGGCGGGCCGGCTCCCATCGAATTGCCTTCCTTTCAGGCAGTATACCGGTCGCCACGCGCAAGCCTGCGCTCCTGTGCCCTCCCGTTCGTCCGAACGGCCGCAGGCCATTCTCACGTATATCATTTAAGTCGTGTCCCCGGAGGATAAACATGAATGGATTGCTGTTTATAGATGATGAGGAAGGGGTTCGTCGATCGGTTTCACGGGCATTGAAAAAAGAGCCGTATGATTTGTTTATTGCCGAAGATGGCGAAACCGGCATCGAAATGGTTGCTAAAAAGCGACTCGGCATCACAACGGTGGTGTCGGACTATCGCATGCCGGGTCTCGACGGACTCGAAACCCTGGCAGCCATCGGGGAGATGAATCCTGAAATGACCCGGATCATCCTGACCGGCTATGCAACCATGGAAGCCGCTATTGAAGCCACCAACCAGGGCATCGATGGTTTTCTCACCAAGCCGTTTAACAATCAGTCCCTGCGGGCCAGTATTAGGGGAATTTCTGTTAAAAAATATTTGCGGCAATTTGTAACCGAGCAGGTCTATAAACAACTGCAAAGCTCTTCCGGGACGCTGGCACCGGCTTTTCATGAAGTGACGGTGCTGTTTGTCGATATCCGGGGATATACTGGGATGTCCCAGAATGTGTCGCCCGAACGTCTGGCCAATTTTCTGAATGAGAGTTACTTTACACCCCTGGGGGAAGTGGCGCACGGGTATGGCGGGATTGTAGACAAGCACCTGGGGGATGGGATTATGGTCGTTTTTGGAGCCCTGGGACCGCATTCCGATGACCCGTTGCGGGCGGTTGGGTCCGCTGTAGCCATGCAGAAAGCCGCCCGGGATATCGATTTGAAACTGAGCCGTCGCAATGGGCTGCGGCTTAAAATAGGGGTCGGCATATCCACGGGGACTGTTTTTTCAGGTATTCTCGGCTCCATACGCAAAAAGGAGTTTACCTCCATTGGTATGGCGGTGAATATTGCCTCGCGGCTGCAGGCGCTTGCCGCCCCCGGGGAGATCCTGATCAGCGCCCGCACCCGCCGCATGATTTGTCAATCAAGACGGTCTCCCGCCGTTTCCATTCGGGCCCTTAAACCTGCCCGGGTGAAGGGGCTGGACCGGCCCATCAAGGTCTACCGGGTTGATTATCGGAAACGGACGGCATAGCCGGGCTCTGCCGTTGCGTCGGGCTGCAGTCTGGCGCGGGCAGTATCGGCGGAGACCGTGGTTATTTCAATTTCTCCCGTTTTGAGTCCGGGAACAAAAAACTGACTGCCGTTCCGGCTTTTCAAGATGGTATTGCTGTTGTAGAGCTCCAGCCGGCTGCCCGGCTTAAGACCGACATCAGCGCCGGACGAGAGGGTCACGAAGCCGTTGTCCACACCGGTTACGAAACCTACCCAGGGGATGTCGTCGAGCAGGTCACAGATATCCTCAGCGATATCTTCGGCCAGCTGCTCAAAAGCCTCCATGATAATGGGCGAGTTTGCCACAGTGCCATTCGCCAGCGCGTTGAACTCGGCGTCACTGATTTCCAGCTCTTCAGAATAGGCCTCGCTGAGATATTTGGCACCGGTTTCGATGTCATACATATCCATATGGAGCAGGATTCTTTGATAGTGTTGGTTTTCTTTTAAAAACCAGAATCCTTTTTCCCGTTCAAATCCGCTGATGTTCTCAATCCGACCGGTGACCACGGCGTTCAGCCCCAGTGCCCGGCCGGTTTTCGCCAGGGCCATGTTGTCCACACCGCGTTTCCCGGTGGCAAGGGTGGCTTCTGCCAGGGCTTGGGTGAACCCGGCTGCATAAGGGGTGTAGAGCTTGATACTGCTGCATTGTTTTGTCACCTGCTCGTTCAGGGGTTTATAGAAGGACTGTTCCACCTCCTCGAAGCGCAGCTGGGTCCGGTTGTCGAAAAGGCCGAGTGCCACTTTCCGGGTCATCCCGTCACTTTCGAATTCAGGCAGACTTAACTTGGGCGGACGCGGGTCCCGTTTGTCATGACTGGCACAGCCTGCCGTCGCGGCCAGAATCGTCATCAGCGAGACAAGCCAGATGCTCACCGGAATACTGCAAAATATTTTTTTGATTGAATTCATACCAGAACCTGCGTTTTCAAGGACAATAAGAAGCTTGCACAGCAACAACCCCTGTTAATAAAGAAAACAGAGACATCTGTCAAACGATCAATTCACAGGGGCTTCAATTTTAACCCGAAACCCTCAACTGGTATTGACACAGGTGTGAATACCTGTTAACACATCAATTTTATTGAAAATATATATATGGGAGCATTTGATGGGTTCTATCGACGAGCAAATTCTCAGGGCAACCAAAGAAATCGTTGTTAAATTCATTGAGGCCGGGCGCCTGTCGCCCACCGGATTTCACGAAACATTCCCGGCCATTTATAATACCGTGGCAACCGCCGCCCGGGGCCAGGCGGATGAAGACCAGCCGGACCCGGGCGAGCAGGCTGCTTAAGCGCGGTACCGGTCTGGCAGCTGCCGCTGTGATATTCAAGTTGCCGGGCCCCGGACACTGCGGCCTTGAAATGGAATCAGGATCGCAATTTGCGACTGCTGTACGGGCGAAAAAGCGGCGGTGCGGCGTCTATGGTCCCGGTGCGTTTCAACCTTGACACCACCAGGTCAAAACTCTATTCTATGCAGATGCTGTTCCGAATAGAGATACCCGTTCGGTATTTTTTGAAAAAGCCTGCATTTTGAAACAGTTGCCTGCGTCTCAGTCAGGTAATTTTCAACACTGGGGAAACCAATGAAAAGATATGTAACGCTGCTGTGCCTGTTGCTGATCCTGCCGGCAGGTGTTTGGGCCGGCGAAAGAGTGACCGCCCAGGGGGTTAGTTTTTTTGAAGAAGGCCGGGAATCGATTGCGCGGGAAAAGGCTCTCGATGAGGCAAAAAGGGCTGCCATAGAACAGGCCGTGGGTACGCGCATAGAGTCAAAAACAGTGGTGGAGGACTTCCAGGTCAGCCGGGACCAGGTCTTCAGTCACGCCACGGGATACCTCAAAAAAATTGAAATTATCAGCGAGGAGAAGACTGATCTGGGGACCTATGAGGTCGAAATCAGCGCGGAGGTGGAAATTGCCGCCCTGGTGAAAGATCTGGATCGTTTCAAGAAAATATTAGGTTGGCAGAAAAATCCCCGGATCAGCATCCTGGTGGATCCCGACCTGGATAAAGCCTATGTTCCCGTAGCCCGCAAGACCGCCAGTCGCCTGGGGAGCAAGCTCAAATCAGAAGGTTTCAGGGTGTTTGATGCGGCCACAGCCGATACAGCCGGCATGGGACTCATCGTGCGGCTCGGGTTGGAGGTTGCCAGCAGCGAGTCCACCTACCAGGGTGTGAACCTGTCCCTGCATGAAATCAGCCTGCGTACGGATGTGCTCAGGCCCGGCCAGGGAGAAATCCTGGCCAGTGCCAGTGCGGTTAAATCACTGCCTGGCGCCAACAAATTAAAGGTGCTGGATAAAGGGGCCCAGCAGTGCGTAGATTCAGTCTGGAAAAAGTTAAGACGCCAGCTGACCCGGCTCTGGGAAAAAGAGCTCTACAGCCAGCGGCAGATTGATCTGGTGGTTAGGAATCTGGTGTCCCATGCCGAAGCGGAGGAGGTCGGGGCGATTCTTAAATCCGACGCCAGCGGTATGGTCGATGTGCAGCTGCTGAGTTTCAAAAACAAACTGGCGGAATTCAGTATCCAATATAACGGCTGGCCGGAGCACCTGGTAACCGAGCTGCAGATGGAATATTTCCGCAGTAAATATTTCGATTCCACCCTGGAAAGCATCCAGGGAAACCGCATCGTGATCACAGCCAATAAGAACAAATAGCAATTACTTTATCCGGGCATCCGGAAAATTTTTAATTTAAGAATGTCCCCAACCAGGAGGTCAGACATGAAAAACAGGGTACTCTATTACGCCGGGTTGATGGTGTTTATGGCGGCCTTTATTGCCGCCTGTACGGCCGGTAAAAAACAGTACGATACCGGCATGCAGCTCAGTCAGGCGGGAAAGTATGAAGACGCAATGGCTTATATAAAAGAAGCCATTGTCCAGGAACCCAACAACAAGGAATACAAACAGTCCCTGGCTGAGATTCAGGCGATCCTTGTCAACCAGTACGTGGATGCCGGCAGCAAGGCCCTCGGCTATGCCGACTCCCGGACCATGTCCAATATCAATCGGGCCAAGGTCTCTCTGGCAAAGGCGCAAAAGGTGGATGCCGGCAGCTCAGTGGTACGGGCTTTTGCCGCCAAGGTGAACGGTGCCGAAAGCAGCCTGGTGGGCGAGGTAAAAAAACTTTACGCCCAGGCTCAGGAGTTTAAGGAAAACGAAGAGTGGGTGAAGGCCTACTTTAATTTTCAGCAGATCCAGGCCCGGTTTCCCAACTATGAAGACTCTTTCCAGATGATGGCCCAGACTGCGGAGCAGGGCGCAGACGCCTATTACGCGGAAGCCAAGGAGATGTTTGCCAAAGATGATTACAAGGAAGTCAAATCCCTGTTGCGTAAAACCCTCTCTCTGAAACCGGATCACGCAGCGGCTAAGAAAATGGAAGCGGTGGCCAATGAGCGTGACAGCATGTCCTATTTTGTCAAGAAAGGCGGGGCCGCGATCTCCAAGAAAAAGTGGGACAAAGCCGTACAGGCCTACAATAAGGCCATGACCTACCAGCCCGGCAATAAAAAGCTGAAAAAGCTGGTCAAACAGGTTTACGCCAAGGCCGGGCAGTATTACATTCAGGATTCCCGCCAGTTGATGGACACGGGCTGGCTGCTCAAAGCATTCGAATCTTATCAACTGGCCGTTAAATACTCCACCGATCCCAACAGCTACCAGTTGAGCAGCCAGCGCCAGGACCTTTCCGCCCGGGCCGGTCTGCTGGCGAGCCAGTTCACCGAAAAAGAGCAGTTTGGCAGTGCCTGGTTCTGGTATATGAAGCTCCGGGAGGTCAATCGCTCTTACCCTGATATCTTCTACCTTTCCCAGGCAATGGAGGATAAAATCAAAGCCCGGGTCAAGAAATCAATTGCCGTATTTGACTTTAACAGCCCGTCGGACAACGCCGATGCCGGTGTCATTGTGGCCAACAACCTGATCACTTATCTGTTTAAAAACGCCAGCGGGGACATCAAAATCCTGGAGAGGGAAAACCTCAAGTCAATCCTGGAAGAGATGCAACTTGGACAGATCGGGGTTGTCTCGGCCAATTCAGCCAAAGAGATGGGTCGGGTTTACGGGATCGACGTGGCCATCATGGGCAGTGTGCTCCTTTTCAAGGTCGATGCCACCTCCGGAGAAAGCACCAAGACCGTCCGGTACCAGGTGGGCACTGAAATTGTTGATAACATTAATTATCTTAACTGGGTGGCCAAAAATCCCAAACCCACCCCGGAACAACTTGCCGCAGCCCCGGATGCAAAGATTGTAACCAAGAAGATGGCCGAAAAGGATTACCGGGTGGCGAACCACAAGAAAATCGGCTTCGTGCAGCTCTCTTTCCGGATTGTCGATGTGGCCACCGGGGAAAATATCCAGGTTAAAACCATTGAGCGCAAGGAAGTGGCCGAAGATGAATCCAGCGCCGGGCTGGCGGACGCAGGTGTGCAGTTTGATCCCCTTGAGCTGCCGACCAACACCGAACTGCTGCAGAAAATGACTGATCAGGTGGTGGCCGAACTGGGCAAGGAAGCCCTGCATCCCCTCCAGAACCTGGAGCAGACCTATTTTAAAAAAGGTGAAAACTACCTGCGCCGCAGGGATACCATAAATGCGGCTGAAAATTTTGTGAATGCAATTTTCGATGAGAAGTTAAAACGGATCGAAGGGTCTCCGTTGACCAGATCCGCGCTTGAAAATCTCGATGATATTTTTCTTCAGCACCGTGTAAGCCTTGAGGAGTAGTATGCGACTTTTTTTCAAGCAAATGCGGCTGCCGGTCCTGGTGGTTCTTTACCTGGTGCTGGCGGCCGCCTCTGCGTCCGGCGGCCAGGATTCCCTGGCGTTGTTTACCCTGACCCCGACAAACATGGAGGCCATGGGGTACAACGGTGAGATTCTCGGGGTCCTGATTCAGGCGCTGGAACAGGAAAAGAAAATCGAGATCATGCCCCGGCGGGACATGGAGGCCGCGCTGTTCAACGCCGGGATGGTCCAGAGCAGTGACCCTGAGGTGGTGGCCAAAGCCGGCAAGATTCTGGGCATCAATTTTATCCTGTTCGGACAGGTTACCAAAAAAGGCACGTCTATTAACGCCGAGATCAAGTTGCTGGATGTCCAGAAGCAGGACGTCATGAAAACCTGGAAACGAAGGTTTTCAAGCCGGGAGGCGATTGTCGACCGTGTGCCGGCTTTTGCCCGGGATCTCACCGACACCATCCTCAACCGTGACCAGTACGCCGTCACTCTGAAGGCCGCGGGACTGGCCGCGCCGACACTTGAAATAAGCAACTTGAAAGCTGTGGGCAACGGCCGGCAGGTAGAAATTTCATGGCAGACCGATCCAACCATGCCGGTGGTCGGTTATCAGGTCTACCGGGCTTCAAGCCTTGCGGGACCCTACCAGTTTGTGGGGAAAACCGATCAGACCCGTTATGTGGACAGTACCGCCACTCAGGAGGTCGCCTATCATTATTCGATTGGTATCCTTGACGGTACCGGCCGGGAAGTCAAGAGTGTCATGACGGCCCAGGTCATAAATTCCGGTGTTAAACAGCCGTACCCGCCGCTTGTGCTGGGCGGCGAGGGTTTTATCCGGAGGACCCGGATCAAGTTTGTGCCCTCCCTGCAAAACGACCAGGGCAAGTTCAAAATAGTGACCTACAGAATTTACCGAAAACCGGAGCAGGGTGGTGATTGGCAGCTCAATCGGGAGGTAAAAGCCAAGAAGGGCTCAGGGGCGAATATCGCTTTCGAAGTCGAGGACCGGGAGAAACTCGCGGACGGGAAAACCTATATGTATGGTTTGTCCAGCGTGGATAAGAGACAGGTGGAAAGCGCCCTGTCCGATCCGTTGCGGATCACCACGGTTCGCCGACCGGTGCTGGCTTTGGAGAAAGACAACTTGCTCAGGGAAAACCGCTTTAGCTGGCAGGCGCTTGAGCGTGTGGGCGGTTACCGCCTCTATCGTAATAACGGTGACGGGCAGTGGATGCGCATCGGGACGAACAGCCGGGCGGATAACACCACGTATACCGATAAAAAAGGAGAACTCCTGGACGGCCGGATCTATGCGTACCACCTGACTGCCTATGACAACCAGAAGGGCGAAACCGGTCCTTCCAACACTATCCGGGCCAAAACCAAGGATCTGCCCGTTTTTCCAGGCAGTCTCAAGGCGCAAACCAACCTGGTCAAGTCCGTTCAACTGACGTGGGATCCGGTGAGTGACCCGGATGTGACCGGCTACAGCATTTATAGCGGGACCCGTCCCGAGAGTCTGAAGCGCATCGCCCAGATTCGCGGCGGCCAGAAAAATTCACACCTGGACAAAGGCTCCGGGTTCGACAAACTTGCGGACGGGACCACCTATTATTACGCCATTGAAAGTTACAACCCGTTTAAAGTGGCGGGTTCTGTTTCCCCGGTGGTCAAGGCCACCACCAAGTTCCGCCCGGTTAAGGTCCGGAGCCTGACGACAACAGCGGGTGCGGATCATATCCAGATCAAGTGGGATCCGAATCCAGAGCCGGATGTAAAAGCCTACCTGCTGTATCAGAGCAAAAATGGGGGTGGCTGGTCCAAGTTAAAGACATTGGCCGCATCCCAGCTGAATTACAGGGACAGTGAACTCCGGCCGGAAGCGGCCTATCGCTACCGCATCATTGTTGAAGACCGGGATGGCCTGAAAAGTGACCCGGTGGACGGACCCGAAGTTATGAGCCCCCTGAAGGCCGCCGAGTAACACTTCAAAATTCCTGTATGCATTTTAGCGGACGTAACGAACTCTAACCGCTTTGTGGGAGAGGGTGTGCAATGATCAAGATTGGTATTATTGGTGGTTCCGGCCTGGATGACCCCCGGCTGCTGGAAGATACCCAGGAGGTTGAAGCGGAGACTGCTTTCGGGGCGCCGTCCTCATCCTTGACGTCCGGTCGACTGGACGGGGTTGCGGTTGTGGTTCTGGCCCGGCATGGGCGCCGGCACCAGTTCAGCCCGAGCCAGGTGAACTACCGGGCCAATATCCAGGCCCTGAAAGACCAGGGGGTGACGCATATTCTGGCCACCAGTGCCTGCGGCAGCCTGCGTACGAAGATTCGCCGGGGAGATTTGGTCATCATCGATCAGTTTATCGATTTTACCCGACAGCGCAAGGCGACCTTTTTCGACTCATTTGAAAATGGGGCGGGCCATACGGCCATGGCCGATCCCTTTGACGCTGATTTGAGAAACCTGCTATTTGAGACGGCGGACGTGCTCGGGTACCGGGCCCATAACGGCGGCACCATGGTCACCATCGAGGGCCCTCGGTTTTCAACCCGGGCGGAGTCCCTCCTCTTCAGGGCCTGGGGAGGAGATGTGATCAATATGTCCGTGGCCACTGAAGCGGTCCTGGCCAACGAGGCGGCCATCCCTTATGCCGTGGTGGCAATGTCGACCGACTATGACTGCTGGAAGGAAGATGAGGCGCCGGTGACCTGGGATGAAATCCTGGAAGTCTTCAATGCCAATGCCAGCAATGTGAAAAATTTACTGGTTAACGCTATCCCCAGGATACATAAGGAGCTTTCGTGAATATTAAAGAGACCATCAGAACCGTTCCGCACTGGCCCATTGAAGGCGTGATGTTTCGCGATATTACCACACTCATGCAGAACCCCGCTGCATTTCGGGAGACCTGTGACCAGTTTTATGCCCGTTACAAAGAGATGGAGATCGACAAGGTTGTGGGGATCGACGCCCGCGGGTTTATCTTCGGGGCTGTTTTGGCCTACCAGCTCAATGTGGGCTTCGTACCGGTCCGCAAAAAAGGCAAACTGCCCCCCGAAACCATCAGCCAGGACTACGCCCTGGAATACGGAACGGCCACGGTTGAGATCAGTGAGCACGGTATTGAGAAAGGTGAGAAGTGCCTTATTGTGGACGACCTGATTGCCACCGGCGGGACCATCTACGCAGCCACCCAGCTGGTCGAGTCCCTGAGCGGTGAGATTGTGGAGTGCGCTTTTATTGTTGAACTGCCGGACCTGCACGGCAAGGAGAAGATTAAGCAATACCCGATTTTTACCTTGACCGAATTTGAAGGCGAATAGGCGCAGGCCCTCTTTATGCGACCATAAAACCTGGTCCTCAGGGCCAGGTCAGAGATAATGGGCTATGCCTTGAAAATTTGAGGTGAGTGCCTAAAGTGAACTAAAGTTTAAAGTGATCTAAAGTTAAGGCATTCTACTGATTGGATAAAACCAGCGGAGCGAAGCGACACCAGAACTTTAGGCACTTTAGCTCACTTTATTCACTTCAAACTTATCAGTTTTGGGTTGCCCGCACGTTTTACGCCTAACTGCCCCGGATCTTTCTGGCGATCGCTGTCACTGCATGGATAATTTCATCTTGATCCAGGTGCACCGGCTGGCGGTCTTGCACCAGGATCTGCCCGCCGATGATGACGGTGGAAACATCTCCACCGCGCATGGCGTAGACAATGTGGGATGCAGGTGAATAGAGCGGGGTCAGGTGTGGGGCGGCGGTCTTTAACACGATGAGATCGGCCTGTTTGCCGGTTTCGAGACTGCCCGTCACAGCGTCTAAGCCAATTGCCCGGGCCCCATCCAGGGTTGCCATCCGAATGACAGTCTGTGCATCCAGGACCGTGGGGTCCAGGGTTGTGGCCTTGTGAACCCTGGCCGCCGAGCCCATCTCGCCAAACAGGTCCAGATCATTGTTCGAAGCACAGCCGTCTGTTCCCAGGCCCACGGTGAGGCCGGCCTTAAGGAAAACCGGGACCGGTGCGATACCCGCGGCGAGTTTCAGATTGCTCTCGATATTGTGGGATATCCTGACCCCGCGTTTGGCCAGTATACGGATATCGGCTTCATCAGCCCAGACAGTGTGGACGGCTAGCGTATTTTCATCCAGCACGCCCAGCCGGTCGAGATAGCCAACCGGCGAAACGCCGTGTTCCTTGACGCTGTCGGTGTACTCTTGTTTCGTCTCCGCCACATGAATCTGGAACAGCACACCCCTCTCGTCGGCGGCGGCCTTGGCGGCCGCCACTGTCTGCGCGCTGCAGGTGTAGGGTGAATGACAGAAAATTGAGGGCCTGATCCGTGGTTCCCGATCCAGCCACCGGTCCACATATTCGGCGGCGCAGGCAACGTTCCGGGATGGATCCGGGACCCCCGGCGCCGGAAAGTCGATCACACCCTGGCCCAGAATTGCCCGCAGGCCGGTCCTGGTGACCGCCCGGGCCACCTCTTCCTCCAGAAAGTAACCCCCGCAGCAGGTTGTGGTGCCGGAAAGCAGCAGTTCCAGGCTGGCCAGCAGTGTTCCCCAGGTCACATTCTCGGGTGTCAGGAATTTATTTTCCGCCGGGAACATATGCTCGTTGAGCCATACGGCCAGCGGTAGGTCATCTGCCAGACCGCGGAAAAGGACCATGGGCAGGTGGGTGTGGGTGTTAACCAGGCCGGGCATGATGAGACCGCCGTCCGCATTTACGGTCTCAGTGGCCTCCGGCAGGGGATCGTTTTCTAAATGGGCCCGGAGTTCACAAATTGCGCCGTCCCTGACACAGATCAGGGCGTTGTCGATGATGTCGAAATCGGCGTTGACGGTTACCGCCGTGCCATTGTGAACGATCAGGTCATATGTCGTGCGGTTCATGTGTGAAACCCTTCCAGAAGTATTTTCAGCGCCCCGGGCGCCCGGGCCGCTGCAAACGCCTGCAGGGCCCTGTCGAACGGGTATTTTCCTGTAATCAGGCGTTCAACGGGCATATCGCGCTCTTCTGCCAACAGGGCCAGTCCTTCGGCAAACAGGCCGCAGCGGGATCCTACGATGGTGAGTTCATTGATCACTACCGGTGCAAGGTTCAGATCCCCCCGGGAAGCCAGGGTGGACTTCAAGACCAGGGTGCCCCGGGGACGGCAAATGGACAGGGCGTCCTTGAACCCCTGTACGTTTCCGGTAGCCTCAACCACAATATCGGCACCGGCCACCGTATGGATATCGCGGGTCGTTTTGAGTGTACGCCAGGCTGCCAGGGCAAGCTTTTCCCGATGGTGCCCGACCAGGGTCACCTGTTCGCACACGGTGGCCAGCACCCAGGCACACAGGAGGCCAAGGCGCCCGTCACCCAGAACAGCTACTTTTTCCGTGCCCTCCAGGGGTACCTGGGCCAGGATTTCGCAGGCCGCCGATACCGGTTCCACAAAAACAGCCCGGTCCGGGCGCATGCCGGCCGGTATAGCGTGCAGGTTGGCCACCGGGAGCGTGCAGTAGGCAGCCATGCAGCCGTCGTGACCTGAAATGCCCAGAACGGATCTCTCCGGGCAATGCCGGGCGAGTCCCTGGCGACACAGGCGGCAGGCGCCGCAGGCCGCGTTGATTTCACCGGCCACCAGCTTGCCGATCCATCTGGGATCGTCACACGCGTACACTTCGCCGACGAACTCATGCCCCAGGACTCCGTGGTACCCCATGTAGCCTTTGATAATCTCCAGGTCCGTTCCGCAGATCCCGGCTGTGTGGGTACGGATCAGGGCCCATCCGTGCGGGGGCACAGGGACCGGCCGGTCGGCCACCAGCCGCAGACGGCTATCGAATACAACCGCCGGCATGGTGCTGCGAATCTGCTTTGGTTTTGCTGCAACATCCATAATTTATTCTTTATTTCCCAGTTGATTCAACACGCGGGTGACCAGCTCAACGAGCTGCGGTACGGTTCGGCCTGCTACGGTGAGGACTTCTTCCACGGTGGCGGGCTCGGGTTCATCGGGGTTGTTGATATTGGTAATAATGGACAGGCCCAGCACCCGCAGGCCGCCGTGAATGGCGGCAATCACTTCCTGGATGGTGGAGAAACCCACCGCATCGGCCCCGATTCGCTTGAGGAATCGGATCTCTGCCGGGGTTTCCAGGCTGGGTCCTTTTAGCCCCGCATATACGCCCGGTGCCAGCCTGATCCCCAGGGCCCGGCCGGATTCGAGGGCGCTTTGGGCCAGCGTTTTATCATAGGCATCGATCATGTGCGGAAAACGGATGCCCCATTGATCTTCATTGGGACCGATCAGCGGATTCTCACCGGTGAGGTTGATGTGGTCGGTAATCACCATGATATCGCCGCTGTTCAATCCCGAATGAATCCCGCCGGCGGCATTGGTCAGGATAAGGGTTTTAACACCCAGGGCCTGCAGGACCCTGACCGGAAATGAAACTTCCCGGGGCGCGTAGCCTTCATAAAGATGAAAACGACCGTTCAGGGCCACAATATCCTGTCCGCAGGCTTGTCCGAACACCAGCCGGCCGGGATGACTGACAACGGTCGATTTCGGAAAATTGGGAATTTCCCGGTATTCAAGGATAGTGTGCGGCTTTACAAACGAGAGCACCTCACTCAGCCCGGTTCCGGTAAAAATACCGACGGCGGGCCGGGCGGGTGCGGCGGCTTTGAGAAAGGTAACCGTTTCGTTGACGGCTTGTCGATTACACTGCATGCTTCTCCCTGGCCGGCTAAGATTTTTGACGTCCTTGAACTGGGTGAAATTTTCCCATTTATCAATGGATGCAATTTAGCAGATTAAAGCCGTCCTGTGCAAAAAAATCTTTTCACCGTTTTTAGCGTGCCATCTGCCATGAACCCATTGACAAGGGGGAATTTGTGTGAAAAACTACCTCGTTATGTTGCCAGGTGTTCCGGTTGCCGGGACTTCAATTTGCTACGAATAACAGGGATTTAAACATGAGTAGAGTGATCCAGAGACAACATCCTGACATAGATGGCGCCATGTGGACGGCCATTGATCAAGTGATTGCGGAAAACCGGGGTAAATCGGGTTCGATCATCACCGTTTTGCGTGAGAGTCAGGCGATTGCCGGCTACCTGCCGGTTGAGTTGATCGATTATATCAGCGCCCATATGAATCTTCCGGTGAGCGAGGTTTTCGGGGTCGCCTCTTTTTATTCACTTTTTTCGATGAAACCCAAAGGCCGGCATACCGTCAGGATGTGCCTGGGGACGGCCTGCTATGTCAAAGGTGTCAAGGAAGCACTGGCCCGGATATCCAACACCTTTGAGGTTGCTGAGGGGGAAACCTCTGAAAACAGGCGGTTTTCGCTGGAAGGGGTCAGGTGCCTGGGTGCTTGCGGGCTCGCCCCGGTCATGGTTGTGGGCGGTGACACCTATGGAGACATCAGTGCCGATAAAGTAATCGATATTCTTGAAAAATATGAGTAGATAATGACCTGTCAGGTTCCGGGCAACAAACCCTTCGGGTTTTGAAAGGGACGGGTTTTCATGAAACTGGATGAGATCAGAGACATATTAAAGGCGACTGTGCTGGCAGGCGAAGAACACCTGTCCAAGACAGTTCTGGCGGCCGGCGGTGCGGACCTGATGGATGACATTCTTTCCGCAGTGGCGGAAGGGAGCGTGCTGCTGACCGGGCTCACGACGGAAAAGGTGCTGCGCACAGCCAAGATTGCGGGGGTCACTGTCATTGTATTTGTCCGGGGCAAGAAACCCGGGGACAGCTTGCTGGAAATTGCCCGATCCTATGCGCTGCCCGTAATGACAACCGAGTATTCCCTCTTTGTAGCCTGCGGACGGCTTTACATGAATGGGCTGCGGGGAATGGATGGATCATGGTGAGACCATAAACGAGGAGAATCGATGCAGAGACTGACCAGGGAAACGCTTGTGGACAAACAGGCTGCCGAGAAGCAGCGCCTTGCGGATACATCTGTCAAAAAACTGCTGATTTGCGGCGGGACCGGATGCCATGCCACAGGAAGTATTGCCCTTAAAAAGACGCTTGAAAGTGAGCTGGAAAACAAGGGCCTGCGGGACAAGGTTCAGGTGATTGAAACCGGCTGTAACGGGTTTTGCGCCATGGGCCCTCTCATGGTGATACAGCCGGATGGTGTGTTTTACCAGAAAATAAAAGCCGAGGATGTCCCTGAACTGATCGACGAGCACCTCGTCAACAACAAACAAGTTAAGCACCTGCTTTTCAAAGACCCCGTTACGAAGAAACGCATCCCCAAGCAGGACGACATTCCTTTTTTTGCCCACCAGATGCCTCGGGCCCTGCGGAACAAAGGGGTCATCGACCCTGAATCCATAGATGATTACATTGGCCGGGATGGCTACCAGGGGGCCTGCCGGGCCTTGCTGGACATTACCCCGGACGATATTGTCGAGCAGGTGAAGATATCCGGTATACGGGGCCGCGGCGGGGCCGGTTTCCCTACCGGTCTGAAATGGGGCTTTGCCAAGGCCAGCCCCGGTGTGGTCAAGTATGTACTTTGCAACGCCGATGAAGGCGATCCGGGGGCTTTCATGGATCGCAGTATTCTGGAAGCCGATCCGCATGCGGTTATCGAAGGCATGCTGATTGCCGCACGAGCTATTCATGCGAAAAAAGGCTATATCTATGCCCGTACGGAATACCCGCTGGCCATAAAAAGACTTGAAATTGCAATTGCACAGGCAACCGCTTACGGCTTGCTGGGCGAGGATATCCTGGGGTCGGACTTTAATTTTACGGTAGAGATCTACCAGGGGGCTGGTGCGTTTGTATGCGGTGAAGAGACGGCCCTGATGCGCTCCATTGAAGGCCGGCGGGGTATGCCGCGGCCGCGGCCGCCTTTTCCTGCGCATAAAGGCCTGTGGGAAAAACCCACCATTCTAAATAATGTTGAGACCCTGGCCAATGTCCCCCAGATCATTTTGAACGGGGGCCAATGGTATGCCGACGTGGGGACGGAGACCAGCAAAGGCACCAAGGTTTTTGCAATTTCCGGGGATGTGAACAACATCGGCCTTGTAGAAGTGCCCATGGGCACACCACTACGCACCATCATCTATGATATTGGCGGCGGCATCCCGGGCAAGAAGAAATTCAAGGCCGTCCAGTTGGGCGGGCCTTCCGGGGGGTGTGTCCCTGAGCAATACCTCGATACCCCGGTCGATTATGAGGAGATTGCCAAAGTTGGGGCCATCATGGGGTCCGGCGGTGTGATTGTCATGGACGAAAGCACCTGTATGGTCGATATGGCCAGGTTCTTTATGGAATTTATACAGGACGAGTCCTGCGGCAAGTGCACCCCCTGCCGGGAGGGGACTCGCCGGCTGCTGCAGATTCTGGAAAAGATCTGTGCCGGCCATGGCACGGCTCGGGACATCGGTGAACTTGAATCGCTGTCGGAGGTCATTAAAAACACAGCCCTGTGCGGTCTGGGGCAAACGGCTCCCAACCCGGTTTTGTCTACCCTGCGGTACTTCCGGGCGGAATATGATGCCCACATCGATGAAAAAAGATGCCCTGCAAAACGGTGTGTCGAGTTACTGAAATTTGAAGTGGATGTTGCGGCCTGTAAAAAATGCGGGTTATGTTTCAAGGCCTGTCCCACCGACGCCATCACATGGGCGAAAAAGCAACCGGCCCATATAGATACGGACAAGTGTATCCAGTGCATGACGTGTTTTGAAAAATGCAAGTTTGACGCCATATTTTAAATAGTGTCCATCCAGTCCGAGATGGGTAAGAACGAGGAGAGTTCAACATGATACAAGCGGTTTTCATTCTAGGTGGAATCGGGGTTGTCGTGGGTATCGGCCTGGCGCTGGCCTCGAAGATCTTTTACGTGTATGTTGATCCTCAAATCCTGGCCATTGATGATGTCCTGCCCGGCGCGAATTGCGGCGGCTGCGGTCTGCCGGGGTGCAGTGCCAACGCCGAAGCCATTGCCAAGGGCCAGGCTGCGCCCAATTCCTGCGTGGCGGCCGGACCGGAAACAGCTGAAGCCATTGCGGCTATCCTGGGCGTCGCCCTGGAAGCCAAGGAACCTGATATCGCGCTGCCGGGGTGCACCTATGGTGTCGACAGCGCGGCCACCAAGTTTATCTACAACGGGATTGGCGACTGCCGCGGGGCCGCTATGCTGAGCGGTGGCATGAAAGTCTGCAATATCGGATGCCTGGGATTGGGCAGTTGTGCCAAAGCCTGCCCGTTCGATGCAATTGTGATGGGCCCTGAAGGTTTGCCGGTGGTGGACGAACAACTCTGCACCGGGTGCGGTACCTGCGAGCGGGTTTGTCCCAAACACATCATCAAGCTCTCATCGGTGACCCGCAGGATACTGCGCGAGTACACCACCGACGACTGCACGACACCCTGCCAGCGGGCCTGCCCGGCAGGTATCAATATCAGTGAGTATATCCGACAGATTACCCTCGGGGATTTTAAGCGGTCGGTGCAGGTAATTAAGGAGCGGAATCCTTTTCCGACGATTATCGGGCGCATCTGCCCGCGGCCGTGCGAGGAAGAGTGCCGGCGCAAGTATAGCGATGAACCGGTGGCAATCAACTATCTTAAAAGATTTGCTGCGGATTACGAGCGTACCATCGGTGAACGGGTGCAACCCTTTTGTGCGCCCCGGACGGGGCGTAAAATAGCGGTGGTGGGCGGCGGTGTACAGGGGCTTTCGGTGGCTTTCTTTTGTGCCCGTTTAGGACATGCGCCCACAGTTTTTGAAGCAACCGATGCACTCGGTGGACTTTTGCGCCGGGCGATTTCCAAGTACCGTCTATCCCTGGATATTCTGGACTGGGACGTTAAAGGGGTTCTTGAACTTGGTGTCGAAGCCCGCACCGGTCAGGCTCTGGGCCTCGATTTTACAATTGCCGAACTGCTGGCCGAAGGCCACGCAGCTGTATTTCTGGCGGCCGGCGGCTGGGACAGCAAGCTTTTAAGAACCGGAGGCGGGCAGGCGGAGCAGAGTGTCCCCGGTACCTATCTGCTGATCGATCTGCTGAGCGAAACCCGGCTGAAAACCGGGGCCCTGGAGATGGGCTCGGATGTCGTCCTGTACGGCGGGTCTGCATCTGTGATAGATGCGGCTGTCACCTGTCGGCAGCTTGGGGCCGAAAATGTGACGGTTCTTTTCAAAGAAAAAGCTGCTGAAGTTGGACTGAATTCAGAATTTATAAAAAAGACAGTCGCAGCAGAGGTGCAGGTTATTTACGCGGGTGCGCTTACCCGGCTCGCGGGGCAGGGTGACCAGCTTGAAGAGGTGACCTACCTCACCGCGAACGATGACACGCCTCAATCACTTGCCTGCAACACGCTGTTTTTAGCCAGCGGCCGAATGCCGGAGCTTATCTTCCGAGAAATTGAAACTGAAGAGACTTTAGAAGGAACGGCCGACAGCACTCAGACCACAGACGGGACATTGGCCTGGGAAGGACTGAGTCCCTACAAAAAGCCGGCGTTTAAGGATGAGGTCGGGCTGCTGGCTGCGGGTGACGAACTGACCGACTTCAGTGCGGCCATCAAAGCGATTGGCGCCGGTCGGAGAGCCGCGGCTTCGATTCACCAGATCATGTACGGCTTGCCGCTTGACCTGGAACCGGACGTTGTGACGCCGACTTCAAATATTCAGAATGTTTTTGCGGTTGATAACGTAAAGCGCACAAACCGGCAAATTATGCCCCTGTGCCCTGAACCGGAACTGGCCAAATGTGGTGATCTGGAAAAGGGCTATTCTCCGGAGGCGGCTGCGGCTGAAGCCAATCGGTGCCTGCAGTGTGGTCTGATTTGCTATAAACAAGAGCCCGTCGCCCCGTTGACGGATGACACCACCGCTGCTGCGGTGATCAGCGGCGGCTGATGCAACCACAGTCCGGGCAGTCCAAGCGATTGTTTCCGGAAGGATATCTCATGTTCGTCTTTAGGCCTGTTTTCCTGCTTCTATAAGCACACGGGAATAGGCCTAATCCTTTTTGGGGAGTTAAAATTGGCCACTGAGCATGCTACGGTAACCGAAGTAATTGAGGGGGACACCTGGGTGGAGGCTACGCCTTCAGCTGCCTGTGAAGGTTGCGCGTCCCGGGGTTCCTGCCACGCGGTGGGTAAAGAGAAAAACCGGGTGAAGGTCATCAATCCGCTGGAAGCCCGGGTGGGGGACGCGGTTGTCATTACCTTTGAGACCGGATCGTTACTGAAAGCGTTGTTCCTGCTGTATATGGTGCCGATAATCGCCCTGCTGGCCGGGGCCTGCCTGGGCAACTGGCTGATTGCACCTCTTTTGGGCAAGAACCCCTCCGGGGCGGCGGCGGCCACAGGCTTTATTTGCTTTTTTGCAGCGATCTGGCTGGCCCAAAAAGTAGCCAGCCGTTTGGAAATGCAGACTGCTTACCAACCTAAAATTACCCGGATAGTCAGGCGCGGCTCCGGACTGGTCCCGCTGGCCTCCCAGGTTCTGGACAGCTGAGCATACCGTGAGGTGGGACAACCGGCCAGTGGCTGCCGTGAGCGTACTGGACTGGGGGCTACCGGTGATGTGCTTTCCCGGGACTCAGGGTCACCAGGGTAGCACCCCACCCCCCGGCCGCGGGCGGGGCGTCGGAGAAAGAGACGACCTGCGGGTGCCTGTTTAGAAAATCGCGTACACCCTTTTTCAGGAGGCCCCGGCCTTTGCCGTGAACGACCCTGACGGAGAGAATGCCGGCCCGGATGCATTCTCTAAAATAATTGTCCAGCAGGTCCGCCACTTCGGAGGGCCTGAATAGATGCAGGTCGATGACATCTTCTATGGGGATGACAACGGGCTCCATGCTGTTGACAATAGCATACGCCGGGTCGATCAAGAAACCCAAATGTGAAGGAAACCTCCCATGCTGATTATCGGCGGCCTTTTGCTCACCTGCTGTGCCTATTTCCTGGGTTCGATCCCTTTTGGCCTGGTGTGGACCCGCCTGTTTACGACCATTGACATTCGAAAGGCTGGCAGCGGGAACATTGGGGCGACCAATGTCCGCCGGTTGGCTGGCAACCTGCTGGGTGCTTTGACCCTGGGCGGCGATATTCTGAAAGGAGCCCTGCCTGTTTTGCTGGCCCTGGCTGTATTTCGGGGTGAGGCCAGCGGGCTGGCAGACACGTTGACCGCCTGTGTGGCAACAGGCGCCTTCGCCGGTCACCTGTTTCCGGTGTACCTGGGAGGCCAGGGCGGCGGCAAGGGGGTTGCCACCGCCCTGGGCTGTTTTCTGGTTATTTCGCCTGCTGCAACCGCACTCGCAGGCCTGCTGTTTGTCGCGGTGGTGCGGATCACCCGGAAGGTTTCTACCGGATCTCTGACAGCCTCAGTGCTGCTCGCACCTGCAGTATGGCTGATGACCGATTCTGGTATTTATGCATTTTGCGCACTGGGTATGGCGGTCATGATTTTCGTGCGCCACCGGGGGAATATCGCCAGGCTCAGGGCCGGGACCGAACCGACCCTGGGCGCCCAGGACCCGCCGGCTGCCTGAATTCAGGCCGTGATTGAACCCTGCTTCCCGGATAACCCGTAAGGGATATTATGAAGACCATCTACTTTCTCTCACTGAATATGATCCAGTTTGTACCCTATGCCTATGGGTTTTTACGCAGCTATGCCGAACAGGACCCGCGCATTAAGGTCAACTATCTCTGGAAAGAACCCTTCTGCCGGGTAGAACCGGTGCATGATCTGGTGGCGCAGATCAAGGCACCCGATTTTCTGTTTCTCTCGTGCTATGTATGGAATTTTAACCAACAGATCGAGGTGGCCACACGGGTGAAAGAACACTACCCCGCCTGCCGGGTCATCTGCGGTGGGCCCCACATTCCCAATGACAGCCGTGGGTATTTTAAAAAATTTCCCATGCTCGATATCCTGGTCCACGGGGAGGGCGAAATTCCCGTGCTCAGCCTGTTACTGGAACTGCTGGAGAAACGACCGGATTTTTCAAGAATTGCCGGAATCAGCTACCCGGACGCCGGGGTCAGTGTACAGACTGCGGAAGGTGGCAAACTTGGCCGGGACCTGCCGGTCCCAAGTCCCTATCTGAACGATTTGCTGACCCCGTTCTTCGCTTCGCCGGACAAAGCCAACAAGATCGCACTCTGGGAGACCAATCGGGGTTGTCCGTTTGCCTGCTGTTTCTGCGACTGGGGGGTCAGAACCACCAACAAGGTTCGACGGCACTCTTTGGATCGGGTGAAAACAGAAATTGCTTACTTCGGCCACCACAAGATAGAAGATATTTATATCACCGATTCCAATTTTGGTTTGTTTGAACGCGATCTGGAGATCGCCCGGGCCCTGGTGGCCTGCCGGAAAACGTACGGATATCCCCGGAGAGTGCGGGTACAGTTCGCCAAGAAAACCAACCATACCGTGTTCGAAATCTCGCGCCTGCTCTTTGAAAACGATATGCTCTGGGGTACCACTTTGTCCATGCAGAGTGTGGACATAACCGTGCTGGAGGCTATCAAGCGGCCCCGGGTCAGTATCGGCGACTACCAGAAGACCAAAGCGAAGTACAGCGCTCGCAATATCCCCACCTATACCGAATTGATTCTCGGCCTGCCCCGGGAGACCAGGGACTCTTTTGTCCGGGGGATCTGCACCCTGTTCGAGATTGGTATGCACGATGATTTCAGGACGTTTGAGCTGGTGTTGCTGCCCAACGCCCCCCTGGCCCAGCCCGCCATGCGGGAAAAATACGGTCTGCACACCCGCTTTAAACCCATGCGGCGGCCGGATGCCGGCTGCCAGACCGAACAGGTGGAACTGGTTTTCGGCACCCGGGCCATGCCTCCGGCTGATTGGGAAGCGGCTTTTATATTTTCGGAAATGGCCCAGGCACTGCACAATGGGGGCTATACCCGCTTTCTCTCGATCTACCTGCACAACACCGGCCGGCTCTCCTACCTGGAATTTTACAGCGGACTGCTGGCCTGGATGCTGGGCCGGGATGACGCAGCGTTGACAGCGTTCGCCCGGGTCAAGCGCCTCATTCGTGATTTTTACGAGGACCCGTTCATGCCCCAGATCAACCGGGTTTTAACCCAGCCGGATATGGCCGCATTCCTGGCTTCTTTTAACCCGGGGCGCAAGGGCTGGCAGCTGTGGACTTACATCTGGCTGTGGATTGCCGAGCATAAAAAGGAATTTTACCGTCTGCTGGCCGAATTTCTAACAACCCGGGGGGGTAACCTGGTTCCTGAACTTGCAGATCTTCTACGTTACCAACAGGAGATCATGCTGGATGCTGATTATGACCCGGCGGTCGGGAAAGAAGGTACCTATGCCCACACCTGGCACGACCATTTCTTCAAAGGGCAGCCCCTGCAGGAGAAAGTGCAGACCCTCTTGTACCGGGACACCCACATGGGTGCCTCCTATCAATACGCGCTTGCAAAGCATGACCGTATGAAATTTGTGACGGCCGCCATTGGCTTTTCCTATCCCTACTCAAAATTCAGGCACTTTTTTCACCAGCCCCTGAAAACGAGTGTGCTGTAAGGCCCAATTCCACACACGTAAAAGTCAATGCCCGACGTGACAGGCGGGTTCAGATCATATTTAAGCACACCAGGGGAGGATAAAGGCCAGCAGGCCGGTGAAGACGAACAGGGATTCTGTGATGAATTCCAGGCGGATACCCGACATGATCCGTCCCCGCTGATGGGCAATCGCCACCGGTAAAAAGAGCAGGGGGCACAAGGAGAGCAGGTAACCGAACCAGGGGACCAGTCCCAGGCTCCCGGCTGCAGCCAGGGTCATGGCGCCGGTCATCAGCATTGCTTTGAGCAGAGCCCGTGTGTAGTTCTCGCCCAGGGCAATGGGGAGGGTCTCCTTGCCGACAATGCGGTCACCCTGGATATCCAGCAGGTCAAAGAAAGCGGTTCTGACGAAGACCATGCAGGTGGACCAGATAAATACAAAAACTGCAGCCAGGGGTATGACTTCGGGATGCTGCAAGGCGGGCAGAATTGCGGCTACCACACCCCAGGCCACCGCGATCAAGACAGTTTTGGAGCCCGGGATGTCTTTGATCCGGTGGTATCGGAGATGCTGCATGCGGGCCGGCACCAGGTTGAGGTTGTACGAGAGGCCGGTAATGCTCATGGCCAGCAGAACTGCGAATGGCAGCGGTCCCAAAGAATACGCCCTGGCCAGTCCCGCCCCACCGGCCAGAATGGCCAGCATAGCCAAAAGGTACCGGTTGCTGTCATAAAACCGGGCCCGCACCGGGTCATTGTAGTGGTCTGATTTCTTACCAGTCAGGTTGTTCAGGATGTGCATGGAAAGCACATATAAGATGGCGATCATGACATGGGGAAAGCTTTGCGGCGCATCCAACAGGCGGGTGCAGGCATAGCACAGGCAGCCGGCGCCCAGGGCTACATAGATGTTGGTCAGCAGCAGGGCTCTTTGCAGGTTGAACAGCGCCAGCTTCCACCCGGACAGCCGGCTGGCGGGGATCATCTCCAGTGCCCGGCAGATCCTGCGGATGATCCAGTTGGGTGTCGATGCACCAGCCGTTACACCAATGGTTTTGGCGTGGGCGAGGGTTTCCAGGTTCAGTTCACTTTCCGATTCTATATGGTAGGTGGGCTTTCCGGTTTGGCGGGCAACTTCGGCCAGCCGCACGGTGTTGCCGCTGTTGTGCCCGCCGACTACAATGATAGCATCCACCCGGCTGGCCAGTTTACTGATGTCCGCCTGGCGTTTACTGGTGGAGTCACAGATCGTATCGTAGACTTTATAGTGCGGCCGATGTTTGGCTGCCCATTGCTTGACGGTACTATAAAACTCGATATTCTGGGTTGTCTGGGCCACAATGATGGCCTGGTCAAAAGAGGGCAGGGCGGTAAGCTCTGCCAGGCTGCTGACCACATGACCCTGGTCACCGGCATAGCCTTTCAGGCCGATTACCTCAGGGTGGTCACTGTCGCCGATGATAATTGAGGCATGCCCTTTCTGGGCATGTTTGCGGATAATGGTCTGGACCCTGATGACCCGCGGGCAGGTGGCGTTGATGACGTTAAAACCGGCGGTTCTAAGGTCTGCCTGCGCATCCGGCGGGACACCATGGGCCCTGATCAGGGTCGTACCGGAGCCCGCCTGGGGGATTGCTTCCAGGCTGTTGATTCCTTTTTCCTTGAGCAGGTCCAGGACCTGGGGATTGTGGATCAAGGGGCCATATGTGCTGATGGGCTCCGGCTGGCTGCCGGGTGCCTCCAGGACCATATCCACAGCTCGGCGGACTCCCATGCAGAAACCGGCCGTTTTGGCGATGATGATTTTCATTCTGCCTTTCGGCACTTTAGCAGCCGTATTCAAACTCATCGGTTTTGGGTTGTGAGCCCCTTCCAGGGCAACCCGCAGCCGCGCTGGGCCAGGTTTTTTACGGGTCCTGCAGCGGGCTGAGGTAGATGTTGTGATCAACCAGGGCGAGAGAGTGGATGCGTGCTTTTATGAATTTCTGTTCGCCGAATATGTTCATTAATTTTAAACCGTTATCTTCGGGCTCCACTGAATCCACGGATTCCATGATAAGGGATTTCTCATTTCCATCAACCAGATAGGCGTTTGCTTCACACATTTTTCTTCCTCATGTAAGATTGCTGTTCAGGTTCTCATCAACCAGCGCATCGATCAGGTGCGGCAGAGGGGCCTTCGCCAGGCCCACGATTTCGATATTTTCCTGTGATAGCGGGAGGAGTAATTTTTTAGCCTGGCTGGAAGCAATGGCCTGGGCCATGGCCGGTGTCAACTCGCCCATCATGGAATTTGCCATAATGATGCCCACCGGGCCGATAATTATATCCGCATTCGCAACGGTACACACAATGGCATTTTCACCCGAGGCGCCCCGGTTTGCACGTGCTTTCAACATCTGGGCGGTGGCGATGGCATTGGTGCCGAGGGCGATAATCTCAACGTCATTGCCGGTCACTGCCGTGAGTCTCTTGATGACCGCACTGCCAATTCCACCCCCCTGGCCGTCGATAACGCAGATTCGCTTCATGCCCCTGCTTTCTGTCTGAAGATTTAATGTCGCCGGCAACGGGTGCCGGGGCCTCCAACCGGGTGACTACCAGATCGTAAAATAAGTGTCAATGCAAACAGGCGGTTTACAGTTTCCGAATTTTAGCCCGGCTGCGGCGGGCTTTTTTTGAAAGGCGGCGCCGGGGGCCTTTTTTCCGGGTTGTGGGTTTCCAGCCCTCCCCAGGTTCTTCCTCCAGCCCTTTGGCTTCCATATACTCGACCAGCATCAGCTTTTGTTCGAAAGAGATGGAATCAATGATGGCCGCACCCCTGGATTCAGAAAATGAGGCCACGTCCCGATCGGAGCTGACCACCAGGGCACCCTCTTTTTCATGGGTGGCCATGGTTTTAATGACCATGTCGGCGGTTTCACCACGCTGCGAATAGACGACAGCGATGCCCTTGATCCGGTCCCGGTGCCGGGAAAATCCCGGGGCCCCGGTCCCATCGAACACGACGGTAATCTTGTGTGCTTTGATCCGCTTATAGCCGGCCAGCAGGTCAACCAGGGCTTCCCGGCCGGCCTGCAGGTCCGTGCGGTCCAGCCGGCTGAGTTCAGCTGACTGACGGATCAGGTTGTACCCGTCGATGATGATATGAATGGCCACGTTGGTTTACCGCTTGAGAAGGCTCAGCAGACGATCAAGATCGTCATTGCTGTAGAACTCGATGGCGACGCTGCCTTTCTGGTTTTTGCGTTTAATCCGGACCCGGGTCCCGAAGTGGCGGGCCAGATCCTCTTCAATCCCGGTAAAATAGAAGGCATCCGGGTCGGCTGGTTTGGGTGGTTGTGTTTTAGCAAGTGTCTTGAGGCGTTTGATCAGTTTCTCCGTCTGGCGTACAGACAGCTTTTTGGAAACAACTTCCCGCCAGGCCGTAATCTGACCGGTCCTGGTTTCGATACCAAGCAGGGCCCGGGCATGTCCCATACTGACCGTGCGGGAGATGATGCTTGCTTTGATTTCGTCAGGCAGCTGGCGCAGTCTTAAAAAATTGGCCACCGTCGAACGGCTCTTGCCGACCCGCGTGGCCGCCTGATCCTGGGTAAGGTTGAACTCGGTCATCAGGCGGTGGTAGGCATCCGCTTCCTCAACCGGGTTGAAATCTTCTCTTTGGATATTTTCAACAATGGACATTTCCAGCATCTGCGCATCCGAAAGGCGTTTTATCACCACAGGCACTTTGGCCAGCCCCGCCATTTTGGCGGCCCGCAGCCGTCTTTCACCGGCCACAAGTTCGTAGCCGTTGGCCTCCCGGCGGACCAGCAGCGGCTGAATGATGCCCTGCGTTCTGATCGATTCGCAGAGTTCGGCCAGTTCATCGGCTGCAAAATGTGTCCTGGGTTGATAGGGATTCGGGTGGACCAGTTCAATGTCACACTCAATGAAGTCCCGGTTTGCGGTGGACGCTTTTTCCTTGGGTAAAGCCGGGATCAAGGCTTCAAGCCCTCTTCCCAGGGCTAATTTTTTGCGTTTTTTGGGGGGAGATGCTGTTTTCTTGCTGAGTTTCTGTTTCTGCATGCAGTACCTTTAGTCCGAGCCCCGGGCGATATCCGGACCGGGATTCCGGCAAAATACCGGACTCATTGATTCATGATTTCGCGGGCGAGTTCAAAATAGCTTGTGGCACCGGCTGATGTGGCATCATATAGCAAAATAGGTTTGCCAAAACTGGGTGCCTCACCGAGACGCACATTTCTCGGTACCACTGTGTTGAACACCAGGCCGTCAAAGTGCTTTTCGGCTTCATCCGCAACCTGGTAGGACAGGTTGGTACGTTTATCGAACATCGTCAGCAAGATGCCGCCAACCTCAAGATCGGGATTCAGGCCGTTTTTAATCAGGGTCATCGTCTGCATCAGCTGGCCGATTCCCTCCAGGGCAAAAAATTCGCATTGGAGGGGGATCAGGAGCCTGTTTGCACTGGTCATCGCGTTGACGGTCAGCAGGCTTAGCGAAGGCGGGGAGTCGAGGATGATATATTCAAAATCAGAGGCAACCTCCTGCAACAGGTTTTTCAACACAGATTCCCGTCCCTCAAATGCCATCATTTCGACCTCGAACCCGATCAGCTCAACCAGGGCCGGGATGACCTTGAGAGAAGGGATCTCGGTGTCCAGGATCAGGGCTTCGGCCGATGCTTCACCGATCATGCCATGATACAGGTTCAGGTCCACGGATGACTTGTCGATACCGATCCCGGTCGTGGCGTTACCCTGGGGGTCGCAGTCCACCAGCAGGGTTGGTTTTTCTGAAACCGCCAGTGCGGCAGCGAGATTGATAGCGGTGGTCGTTTTACCGACGCCGCCTTTCTGGTTGGCAATGCAGATAATGTGTGGCATAATTACGATTTCCTATCATATCTGGCTAAATTTGGAAAGCTTGACCTGCTCTGGCAACATCTTTTGCCGGCCAGCAGGTTGACAATGGGTTCCTACGGGATGATTCTGGAATTGAAACCGGGCAACTCTGTCTTATATTGTCAGGATACAGGCTGGGAACATTTTTTGATTATGATGAGGATTGTATGCGTTTAGCGGGAAAAGTGACCACGCTGTTGACCGTTGCGGCCTTTCTGGTGGGATTGGCTGTACCCGGTCCCCTTTTGGCGTTGACCTATTCCAAGGAAGAAGAGTTTGGCCGGGAGTTCGCCAGGTATGTGGAGACCCATATGCAGGTCATCAATGATCAGTATATTGCCGGATACGTGGAATCGGTCGGCCAGCGGGTGCTTTCCTATTTTCCGCCGCAACAGCTGAATTTTCGCTTCAGGGTTATAAAATCAGACGTCTATAATGCCTTCGCCGGACCTGGCGGGCACATTTTTATACACAGCGGATTGATCGCAGCCATGGAATCCGAGGATGAACTGGCCGGTATCCTGGGCCACGAAATTGCCCATGTGACCAGTCGCCATATTTCGCAAAAACTCGCACGCCAGAAGAAGATCAGCTATGTCACCATGGCGGGTATTGTGGCCGGGATTCTGCTGGGTGCCAGCGGCTCCGCAGCTGGCGCTCAGGCCCTGACATACGGCTCCCTGGCAGCCGGGCAGTCTGCCGAACTGGCTTATAGCCGCGAGAACGAGCTGGAGGCTGATGAGAAAGGGCTGGAGTTCATGACTGCGGCCGGTTATGATGGGTACGGTCTTTTAGACAGCCTGAAAAAAATCCGCAGCCGTGAATGGTTCGGCAAGAAACAGATTCCGACCTACCTGAAAACACATCCTGCCTCTGAAGACCGGATACTTTATATTGACGACTGGATGGCCCAGCACAAAGAGCACCGGAACGAAACAACTCACCCGGGCAATCCCCGGGGCTTTACAATGGCCCACACCCGGATCCAGGCGCTGTATACAGACAGGCAACTGGCCTTGAAAACCTTACGTTACCGGCTTGAGACAGAGCCTGACCGGGCGATTTCCCATTATGGCTATGGCCTGGTCCTGGCCCGTAGCGGCAAATACAAAGACGCAATCCGGCATCTGGAAGAAGCGACCCGCCTGAGACCTTTTGACCCGTATATGCAAGGAGACCTCGGCCGGGCGTATTATTTAGGCGGCCGCTATGAGGCTGCCCGGGAAAGCCTCGGGGCGACCGTGACGACATTCCCTGATTTTGCAGACGGGCTGTTTTATCTGGGCAGGACCTACCAGCAGCTTGGCATGTACCCGGAGGCTGCGGAATACCTGGGCAAACTGTACGACCTGGACCCCCGCTATCCGCGCCTGGGCTATTTTCTGGGCAACGCCTATGGAAAGCTGGGCCGTCTGGGCGAGGCCCACTACCATCTGGCCTTGTATTACCTGACAAAAGGTGAGCCAAAGACAGCCAGATTCCACCTGGAACGGGCGATGGAAGCCGAAACCGATCCTATTAACAAGGATCGGATTGAGGACCTGCTGGGTAAGATAAAGCCGGATAAAGAGGGTGAAAAGCAGGCGCAACAGTAATAAATCCGGCCGAAACAACAGTACCGGGTTTTGAAGCCGCATAGAATTTTAGCTGCGGTCAAAGTGTGAAAACTGCATGGAAAAGGTACCGCGGCCCTGAGTGGCCGAGCGCAGGGCGGTTGAGTACCCAAACATCCTGGCCAGTGGGACGGTGGCTTTTATGACCTGGGTTCCCAGCTTATGTTCCATTGATTCAATTTTACCGCCGCGGGCGCTTACGTCACCAATGACATCCCCCATGAAATCTTCAGGTACGAAGATTTCAACCTTCATGATCGGGTCCAGCAGGAAGGCACCGCCCTTTCGCAGGGCTTCTTTGCAGGCCATGGAGGCGCTGACGGTGTAGGCCAGATCGGACCCCTGGGAATCCTTATGGGATCCCCCGGTCAGCACGGCGGCGATATCTACTACCGGATAACCCATGAGGGCGCCGCTCTCCAGTGACTCCAATACCCCTTTTTCAATAGCCGGGATATACATGTCCGGGATGCTGTCCGCAGGAATTTCAGAAGTAAAGCTGTTTTCAGAGCCGCGTGGCAGGGGGGTCAGTTTAATCTGCACCTCTCCGAAATGACGCTGCCCGGCCACTTCGTTATCGAAAGTTGCCTGGGCCACCACCTCTTTTTCGATGGTTTCGCGGTAGACAACCTGGGGTCGTCCGACGTTTACATTGGTCTTAAACTCCCGCTGCATCCGGCTGATGATGACTTCCAGGTGCAGTTCACCCATGCCGGAAAGGATCGTCTGGCCGGTGTCGGTGTCCTGCTTCAGGCGCAGGGTTGGGTCCTCTGCGGTGAATTTTTCCAGGACCTGATCCAGTTTGTCCTGGTCGGCGCTGGTTTTGGGCTCGATGGCCACCGAGATCACCGGCTCATATATCTCGATCTTCTCCAGCAGAACTGGTTTTTCGACAGAGCACAGGGTCTCTCCGGTGGTTGAATCTTTCAGGCCGACGACACCCACAATGCTGCCTGCGCCGGCCGTGTCCAGTCGTTCCCTTTTGTTGGCATGCATGCGGAGAATCCGGGACAGTTTTTCCTTTTTCTTGCGGGACGGATTGAAAGTTTCGCCCTTGGCTTTGAGGGTGCCGCTGTAAACCCTTACAAAGCTGAGTTTGCGGCCTTCAATCATGGAAACCTTAAAGATGAGTGCGGCCAGGGCGGCCTTGTCGGACGGCGGGCAGGTCCTGGGTTCACCCGTCTCCGGGTCCTCTCCTTCGATGGGGGGGACATCAAGCGGGCTGGGCAGATAGTCGATGATGGCATCCAGCAGGGGCTGAATGCCCCGGTTTTTCAAGGCACTGCCACACAAGACGGGTACCAGATCCAGATTGATGGTTGCCCTGCGAATGGCCGCGACGATTATCTGGGGTGCAATCGTCTCCTCTGCAAGGTAGGCTTCCATCAGGTCATCATCTGTTTCCGCCAGGGTTTCCAGTAGGTTTTCACGGTATTCCAGTGCCTGGCCCAGCAACTCATCAGGAATTGCTTCCCGGGAAAAACTGGCGCCGAGGGTTTCGGCCTGCCAGCGAATTTGCTCCATCCCGATCAGATCGATAACCCCTTCAAAGGTGTCTTCAATGCCCACCGGCAACTGCAGAACCAGCGGCGAAGCCTTGAGGCGGGTTTTCATCATTTCAATGGTGCCGTGAAAATCTGCCCCGATGCGGTCAAGCTTATTGATGAAGGCGATCTTCGGCACGTTGTACTTATCCGCCTGCCGCCAGACGGTTTCCGATTGTGGTTCCACACCGCCTACGGCGCAAAAAACACCGATGGCGCCGTCCAGTACGCGCAGGGACCGTTCCACTTCAATGGTAAAATCCACATGGCCGGGGGTGTCAATGATCTGGATATCATTTTTTTGCCATTGGCAGGTTGTGACAGCCGACGTAATCGTGATACCCCGCTCCTGCTCGTCCGGCATCCAGTCCATGACAGCCTCACCGTCATGGACTTCCCCGAGTCTGTGTGAGCGGCCCGTATAGTAGAGAATCCGCTCGGTGACAGTCGTTTTCCCGGCGTCAATGTGCGCCATAATGCCGATGTTTCTGATTTTGCCTATTTTATCTTTCGGTTTCATCGTATAAGTAGGATATTCGCTTTCAAGGGGTAGCGCAGGTCCAGATGCCCTGCCGGATTTATCGGTTGACTGCCCTGGGGCAGGATTTTTACAGTTTCAATTTCGGCCATGTTGAGGACCAGGGAGTTCACAATCGCATAGATTGCCAGCATATCCGACTGGACCCCGCCCGGGTGTTGTTGCCATTTCTCGCGGTCTAGATCCACATACGCGGTTTTATCCGGTGTAATGAATAAGCCCCTCAGGCAATCAGGGCCCGGGAGTGTGCGCACCAGATTTTTATTGGCCGGGCCGCTGGCCAGTTCACGGATGATGGCTTTGCCAAGGGCTGCCGGACTGTTAGTCGGGGGCAGCTGGCGCTGTTCGGCCAACAGGGCCGCCTGGTCCTGATCTGTGAAATAGAGGCTGACGGTCGTCGGTCGTGCATCTTCAGCCCTGCCGGTGGGCAGCTTCTGGGGTGCCTGGGCCCCAAGTCCGCCTACCAGTTGTGACCAGGCTGCCGCCGTGAGCATCAAGGCGGTGAAAACGAAGCGGCCGGGTCCGATCCTGTTCAGATTCAGCACACGTCGTTGTTTAGGGTCCGGGTGTCCTGGCATGAAAAGCGTCGGTCCTGTAAAAGTTTACCGGAAAATTCACAATTTCGTATACATGGATCGGGTAGAGGATCCCCTTGAATTGTTTAGTGATTTTATCACTGATTTCAAGGTCGATATTAAATTGCTTCAATTGGATACGGACATCATTTGAAATCATCATTTTGGTGCTGGTGCCTTCCCGGGAAAGCCCCTCGATTCTTTTGGCCAGGTTAATGGCATAGCCTTCCGGTTTGGGCTCTATTTTTTCTGAAACCCGCGACCTCACAATAACTTTGCCGGTGTGAATTCCGATGGCAATGTCCGAGGCAATTTTCGCTTCGGACACCCGCTGGATATTAAAGGAAGATTGAAACCACAGTGACTTCATGTAAGATGCCAGCATCAGGGTTGTGTAGAGGTTGTTGCTGGTGTCATCGGCGTACAGGATCGCGCAGGCTTCATCACCCCGAATGTCAAAGGTCACCTGGTTTTCATCTACCCGGGTCAGATCAAAAACCCTCTTTTTGGCATCAAACATGGTCTTCTGGAACTCTTCCAGGAAGCTGTCATAGTCCACCAGACCCAGGGTGTCGGAAAAAACAGACGAATGAATGATATCCGAGAAGAGGATTACCGCCTGTTTTGGCATTGTTTTTTTAGAGGGTGGGTTCATCGCGTCCCTGTCCAATATCTATGCCCGAATCCGGCTGCCCGTTTGTCAGTCAGCCTGTAAGCCGCTCTATCATATCAAAGACCATAACGCAATGTGGCGCACGTAAAGAATGCCCGGCTTAAAGGGGCACTGGGCACCATTAAAAAAAGGGGACAGTCTGCATGACCGCCCCCCCATAGGGCCCTGGTGGAGCTGAGGGGGATCGAACCCCTGACCTCATGACTACCGGGCAAGAAGTCGGCGGCCCTCCTCAGCGAAAACCTACGCCAACCGTGGGTTTACGTAAGTCAGAGACAACTTTACCCTTATTTCCCTATGAACTACCGCCAGCCCTTGCCAGCCGCGCGCTTACCCCGATAATCATGCAACTACTGCAACCCGAGGAAAAGGGAGCATTGCACACATTGGCAGACATTTCAAGGCCCGTATCTATCCACCGGGCTCCAGGCCGGTGGCAGGCCAACAAGCTGAGTACTATGAACCTAAATGCGGGTTGCTGAGGTTGCACTACTAAGGAAAAAAATACATTGCACTTTATTGAAAAACAAAATAAAAATTAGTGAAACTTTGCGTCTGCTATGGCTCATCAAATACCCTGATTCACCATCAAAAAAAATAAAAAAGCTCGTTGATCATGAAAAATCAGGGTGATAGATAGATTGCAGTAAACAAAAACTATCATCAACGGGGTATAAGCATTTTAGCACAAGGTGTTCTCCCTTAATTGAGCGAAAAATCATGCTACCTTCTTGAATTCGATGTCGTTTCTTTCTACCGAGATGCCAAATCGTTTCTTTGATGATGCTATCTTTTGTAGATTATATTACAGGGAAATTAATAAGTGAGAAGGCCGGAACCCCAAAATCTGTTTGAATTGGAAAATCTTGAGCCACGGATCCTGCTTTCCGGCGACCCATACATTATGATGGGCGACGTGGCAGTGGATCCGAAAGAGTTTCCTGATATATTTGAGCAGCTTGAAACTTCCGCCGACCACCTGAGCCAGAAAAGTACCACTTCCAGCCACGATCCAAACCAAATCTACGACCCCGGAGCCAATCTTGACAGCCTTTTTGACGGGTTAGACGACCCTGAGTTTTTCGACACGCCAGCTGGCATTGATTCTGGTACACCGGCAGATGACTCTGTCGAACCGGCCGCTGATTCCGTGGTTAATGAAGATGCGGATGAACATGTCTCTTTTCAACATGACCTGTTGAGTTCGGATTATTCACCTGATCCGGTGCTTACACTTGACAGCTATCAGGAACCGGACATTGGCAGTTCTACCATCACCTCCCAGTTAGTTAATACTCTCAATATCGCAAACGCTCCACCTGAATCGGATATTATTTCACAAGATATCAATGCGTTAATATCAATCAATGCCGGTTTCGTCATCGACGCAGAGCCGGAAGGGGATTTTACGTCCTTAGACTTGGTACCGGTTGCCGAGGTCCGAAGCGGTACCCGGAAGGCAATGAGCGTCAGAACGCCCAGCAGCGCCGGTCCGGATCTGGAAGTTTCCATTACCATGGATCCGATTTCGGCATTTCTGAATGATGTGCTCAGCTTCACTTTTACCGTGACCAATGTGGGAGATTCCGCAACCGCGGCGACCAGTTGGACCGATGCTGTCTACCTGAGCAAGGATTCCCCATATGATCCCCTCTCTTCAGGCTGGGAAGGAGTGGCCGAACTCGAGCACACCGGAGCGCTGGGTCCCGGTGATTCTTACCAAGCGATCCTAAAATTCGCGCTGGAGTCTTGGTCCTATGATTGGGTGCTGCAGAACACCGGGTGGGCTTTCCATGTCATTGTGGATCGACCGACTCACGATCAGCCCCAGGGCGTGGTTGCGGAGCCTAACGAATCTAACAACCAGGCAGCCGCCATACCGGTGACCTATTCGTCTGCCGACATCAACCTTAATGCCGTCGGTTTCACGGCCCCTTCCGATATGGAACTGGGGGCGCCCATTAATGTCGACCTTTCGGTCAGCAACCTGGGGCCGGATGCGGCGACCGGGATTAAACCGTCTCAGTGGAATCCGTGGGGCCATCTGACCGACCCGCAAATATTCGTCGAAGTCTATCGGTCCGATGATGCCCTTTTCCATGAATCCACTGATACCAATTTGGGCCAGTTCCCCATTATGGGTCTGGCGCCTCTGGCCGCTGACGGTCAGCCGGTGACGGGAACCGCTACCCTGGCCGCTACGGGGGTGCCAGGTCCAGGTTACCTGATTTTCCGGGTGAATGAAGGACACCAGAACGTCCAGCCCGAAACGGACAAAACCAACAACACCATTGTCAGCGATCTGATTAACTTTATCGCTCCCAGTATGGACCTGACCGTTCCGACAGCCACGGTTCCCCAGGGACCGGTGCAGGCAGGTACCAACATCGAGGTATCCTGGACGGTTGAAAATATACCTGATGCCAGTTCCGCAGGCCGAACCTGGTCGGATGTAATCTATCTGTCCGACGACGATCAGTACGACAATGACGACAGCTATATCTCAGGGTTTTCCGGTCAGAACCCCCTTGCCTCCGGATCAAGCTACCAGCAGACCAAGACAATAACGTTACCTTCCAATCGTTCCGGCAGCTACCTTATCTTTTCTACAGACGGCTACGAAAATCAACCGGAAACAGATGAGGCCAATAATACCCGTGTAGTAGCGCTGACCGTCAATTATGACCCTCCGGATTTCGTTATCAGTTCCGCTTCGGTGGATGGCGCGACACCCGTCGCACCGGGTGCTACGATCTCGGCAACCTACACGGTCCAGAATATCGGATTGGGAGATCGCAGTTCTTCCTGGTACGATCAGGTCTATCTGTCCGATGACGCCCAGTATGATTCCGGAGACCGCTTGCTGAAAGATCAGTATCAAACCGGTCCCTTGAATGCCTTGGAAAGTCTTCCCACAACCGTTTCACTGAACCTGCCCTCAGATCGGACCGGGGCGTATCTCCTTTTCGAAGCGGATGGTTATCAGTGGTTCACCGAAGCAGACGAAACCAATAATTTCCATGCTCTGCCCATTGCCTATCCAAATCCGGATCTGGTCGTAACCGATGTCACGGCGCCTTCCACCGCAGCGCCAGGGGAGACCCTCCAGGTGTCCTATTCCGTTTTAAACGAAGGCACCATCGAGGCGACCAGTGACTGGTCGGACGGAATCTACTTCTCTTCAGACAGGGTGTTTGACCAGGGCGACACCCTTTTGTTGTCGGTGGATGTGGCCGCACAATCGCCATTGGCCGCCGCAACGGACTACACTCTGACCCAGGATGTGACAATTCCGGATTCGGCCTCAGGATGGGGATATATCCTCGTGGTTACCGACAAGGACAACCAGCAGGAGGAATCCGACGATACAAACAATTCCGGGGCTTCCGTACTGTTGCTGCCCATGGCGATGCTGCCACCCGACGGCTCACTGGTATATACCGGAGACATTACAACCGGTTTCAACACCTCCGGCCAGCAGGACAGTTATTCCCTGAGCCTCAAGGCCGGTCAGAAGCTCACTGTGGCCTTTCAGGCCCAGGATCCCGGTTTAACCGGCCGCATTGATGTGTTTGATGCCGGCCAGACTTCGATCGGTTCTTCGACTGCAAACGACGCAGGCGATTCCCTGTTCCTGCAGACCATCAACATTACCGCTGACGGAACCTACACGGTCAAGGCCGGCAGCGTGACGGGGACCGGCGGCTACCGGCTGACAGTGCTCCTGAATACCGGTATCGAAACCGAGAGTTACGGGGGTGCATCAAATGGCACCCCCGGTACGGCCCAGAATATCGAGAGCAGCGGCATGACACTTGGCAGTGACCGGTTGGCTGCCGTCGGGAAACTTGAAGCCGCCGGTTCGGACTTTTACGCGTTTTCCCTGTCTGCCGGATCCCATGCCACGATGACCCTGAATGCCCTCACCGATGGCAGCAATGTGGACCTTTCGCTCTACGATTCAGCCGGCACTTTCTTGGCAAAAGGTCAGGACGGCGCCGCCAATGTGGATGAATTCATCCTTAATTTTTATACCCAGACCGGGGGGACTTATTATCTGGGTGTGGAAGGGGATCCCGATGCCGAATATTCGATCCTGATTCTCAGGGGCGCTTCTTTTGAACTGGAACCCAATGACGGGTCCGACACGGCAAATCCGGTTCAGTACAATCTGAGCATTTTAGGTGCCTTGACAAGATCCGGCGGCAGCGGATCGGCAGAGAGTGAACAGGAACCGAACGACTCTATTGCCGAGGCCAACGATCTGACGGGAAATTTCGCAAATACCGGTGGAGATACCTATACAGCCCAGGCGGCAGGCGAGATTTCATCGTCCGGCGATGATGACTATTTTAAGATAAATGCCTCTCCGGGTGACACTATTGTTATCGACGAGACCGGATTCGATACATATCTTTTCCTTTATGATAACACGGGCTCCGTTCTGATAGAGGATGACGACGGGGGCAATGGCACAGAATCCAGGATAAGCTATACATTCGAGGAAACCGCTTATGCGGGTGATTATTATATCAGGGCGGATGCTTACGGCACTGGCATAGGCAGTTACAGCTTGACTGTGGCATTGACTACAACGACCCCTCTCTTTTCGATCGAGGACTACTTGGTTGTTGAGGTCAATGCGGGGGACAATCTGATAATTACTACTGAAACCCCCGGGGACGGCGCTTACGAGTCGGCCGTCACCCTGGATCCGGCAGTTGAACTGTACGATCCTGCGGGAAACCTTGTAGCCAGTGACGACAACAGTGCAGCGGACGGGCGCAATGCGGATCTGACCTATACCGTTCCGGCCGAAGCCGGAGGCAAATACCTGGTCAAGGTTCTGGCCGTAGCCGGTGAAGGCGCATACCTTGTTACTATATCCGGCACCAGCGTAACCGCCGCCCCGGCTTATACCGCCACGGCCGATTCTCCGGCGGACGATACCATCCTGACCACGTATCCCGGAACTTACCGGGTCGATTTTTCAAACGGCCTCCTGCTGACCACGGTGCATGCCGGTGATCTCAGGATCAACGGCACGCCGGCCGACAGTGTCACGGTGATAGACGGCAACACCCTGGAGTTTACCATTGCCGACGCGGGTGGCGGAGACGGGACCTACCTTGTGACTCTGGCTGCCGAGTCGGTATCCAGCATCAGCGGACAAACGCTGGCAGCATTCACGGCTTTTTTTGCTGTCGATTCGATTGCCCCCAGGGTGGTTTCCCAGACCCCGGCGACCCAGGCCGAGATTCCTTTTATCCAGATCCAGCTGTTGTTCAGTGAAGAGATTGATCCGGCAACGGTAACGACCGCAGATATCGTCAGCTTCACAGATCCGGCCGGGTCCGATATAGAGTGGGCCGTAAACGGGATTTCCGCAGACGACCAGACGCTGACCATCACTTTTTCCGGACGGACCCTGGCCGGAGACTATACCCTGGTGATCGGGCCCGATATAGCCGATCTGGCCGGAAACTTGATGGACCAGAACAGCAACGGAACGGCCGGAGAACCCGAAGATACCTACACGGCCGTGGTCAACCTGACCGTTCCGGACCTGGTCGTCTCGAATGCAACGGTTCCGTCGAGCGGGTCTGCCGAGAGCACAATTGAGGTATCCTGGACTGTTGACAATCAGGGTGCCGGGCCGGCCGCCAACACCTGGCAGGATGAAATCTACCTTTCAACGGACGAAACATATGGCAATGATACATGGGTCTTTACCCAGTACAACATGGGGCTGGATCTATGGGCCGGACAAACGGCGTTGCTGTTCGACAGCAGTTATGCCCGGGTTGAAACCCCGCTCGAACTGAATCAGATGACCGGGGGGCCGGGGGCGACTCTCGAAGCCTGGGTATATCCGTTATCCACAAGCAGTTCACCCCGTCATGTGATCAGTACCACGGCCGGTTCGGGCAGTTACGAATGGGCTATCGTTCAGAAAGACGGCACCTGGCACGTGTATAACGGCAGTGCGGCCATCAACACCGGGATTGCAGTGGATGTGAGCCAGTGGCAGCACGTTGCCGCGGTCTTTGAGCCGGGCTCCGGCATCACCTTTTACAAGAGTGGTGAAACAAACCCCTTTACCTCCACCCAGATCGATTATCCTGTCAGCGACCTGGCCGTAACTATCGGGACCAATGCCGGGTATGTCTATGAATATTACCAGGGGATGATCGATGAAGTCCGGGTATGGTCGGCCGTTCGGACGGAGCCGGATATCGTCGACAACCGGGCCGGCCAGCTGGCCGGAACCGAAACCGGTCTGGCCGGTTACTGGAAATTCGATGAAGGATCGGGGCTGGTTGCTGTCGATGCATCCGCAAACGGTCTTAACGGGACTTTGACAGCCTCCTCTTATAACCCGCCCGGTTGGGTCAGCGCCGTTGATGACGGTCAGGACAATGTAACCGGATACCGGATTGCCCGCCAGATAACGCTTCCCTCGAACCTGACGGCTGGTAGTTATTACCTGCTGTTTATGGCCGACCGCTATACTGCACAACCCGAAATCAACGACGACAACAACCTGCTCGCCAAAGCCTTTGCCATCGAGTCGGCGGACCTGACGGTTTCCAGTCCGACCGTGAATGACACCACACCCTCTGCAGGTACCCAGATCACCGTTGACTGGACCGTGACCAATACCGGAAGCGGAACTGCTAATTCGGGTTACTGGTACGATTATATCTATCTGTCGGATAACGGAACGCTTGACAGTAACGACACATACCTGGGATATTATTACCATAACAACAGCAGCGGCCTTACAGCGTCACCCGATGCCAGTTCGTCCTATGACGGAACCGCCACGGTTACGCTGCCTTCCAACGCGCTTGGCCCCCAGAACATCCTGATCGTCGCCGACGCCATCGGGTATCAGGGTGAGACTGACGATGACAACAACACCGTTTCTGTCGGCATTTCGATCGATGCCCCGGACCTGACCGTGGTGACCGGATCGATTGCCGCACCCACCGATGCCGTGCTGGGGCAGACCATTGAGGTTTCCTGGATCGTCAGAAATGTCGGCGATTTCGCGACCACCACCGACTGGTACGACCGAATCTACCTTTCGAACAATGCCACATTTGAAGAGAGCGACATCCTGCTCAAAGCGGTTTACATTCCGGCCCCGGATCTGGTAGCTACAACCGGCGAGTATACGGAGACAGCCAATGTTTTTCTGCCGGAAACCACCCTGATCGGAGCCGGGAAATATCTCCTGGTCGTGGCGGACGGTGACGGGGACCAGGGGGAGACCGATGAGACCAACAATGTTGATTCAAAAACGATCAATATCACAGCCCCGGATCTGACGGTCGCAGTCACCTTGCCGGCCACCGACGACGTGTTTAGCCTGGGGGAAACGATCAGTGTTTCCTGGGATGTCACCAGCGCCGCCGCCGATGCGGAAGCCGACTGGTATGATCGGGTTTTTATATCAGACGACACCGTCCTGGATGCGAGCGATACCCAGCTGCTCTCTGTCTGGACCGGTTCCCAGACGCCGGTCGGCACCGGGCTGTACTACACAGAGACCCGGGACGTAACGCTTCCGTCGACCGGCCACGGCACCCGGTACCTGTTTGTGACGGCCGACGCCTCCCGGAACCAGGGCGAGGCGGATGAAATCAACAATTCAGCCTATGTCCGGATCAGCTTGACCGCCCCGGATCTGGATGTCGTCCGGGTCACCGTTCCCACCAGCATGGTCTCCTCCCAGGAAGTGCAGGTCAGCTACCGGGTGGAAAACATCGGCAACACTTCGGCCCTTGCCGACTGGACCGATGCCGTCTATCTGTCTACGGATGCGAGTTTTGATGCCGGGGTTGACACCCTGCTGGGCTCTTTCAGTGCGGCGGACCGATCGCCGCTTGTCAGCGGGGCCGACTACAGCAGCATTCGGACCGTTCGGTTGCCCTCCGTCGCCGCCGGCACCTATTATATTTTTGTGATTACCGACAGTAGCGGGATCCAGGGAGAGTCCGACGAAACCAACAATTCCATGGCAAGTGACGCCATTACGGTTTCGGTACCGGACCTGAGCATTACCCAGGTAACGGCACCTTCCGCCGCAGCTCCCATGCAGACGATCCCGGTTTCCTGGACCGTTAAAAACAACGGTGCCGTTCAGGCGCCGGGTGACTGGTTCGACCACATCTATATTTCCCCCAACACGGAGTCGAACGACTCCGACAACATCCTTGTGGTGAGCCACAGTACCGCAGACAAGACCCCCATTGCCGGAGGCGCCGAATATACCATCAGCCGGAACATCACCCTGCCCAATGTGGCGGTGGATGACTGGTATCTCATCTTTGTGGCCGACGGTGACCAGAAACAGGGGGAAAGCAATGAGAACAACAACGCAAAAGTTTCAGACGTTATCAGCATAGCGGCTCCGGATCTGCAGATCACCAACGCTGCGGCTCCAACCCAGGCGGCCATGCAGCAGGCCATTGAGGTGACCTGGACGGTCACCAATACCGGCAGCGGAGCGGCAAGCGCTCAATGGTACGATTATGTCTACCTGTCAAACGATACGAACCTGACCCTGGACGACCGGAAAATCGATGAATTCAGCTCTTATGACCTGATTCCGATCGGCAACGGCGAAAGCTATACCCTGACCCGAAACGTGACGATACCGGATATCACCGGGGATGAAGCGACCTACAATTACCTTATTATAAAAACCAACGGCAGCAATACCCAGGGCGAGGTGGATGCAGTTGCCGGTAACAACCTCAGCGCGGCCCTTCCGATTAGCATCCAGGAACCGCCCGACCTGAATCTGGCGGCCACCAGCATACCGGGCTCCGCAGCCATCGGCCAGACCATCCAGGTGGGGTGGACCGTTACCAACGATGGGCCCAGCAAGGCCTTTGCGGACTGGACGGATGAGGTCTATCTGTCCGATACGGACGCCCTGGACGGCAGCGAACAGCTTCTGATCAGTGAATGGATTTCCGCACAGACGCCCCTGGAGGTGGGGGCCAGCTATTCCGTGAGCCGGAACGTGCAACTTTCCACCAGCGGTGTGGGAACAAAATACCTGATTATCGTTGTCAACAGTGACGGTGATCAGGCTGAAGCGGTTTCCGATCCCAACAACAATATCAAGATCGTTCCCATCGAAATCAACGATCCGGATCTGACCGTCAGCTCGGCCACCACGCCGACCCCCAACGCCACATGGGGAGAGAAGGTCACCATCTCGTGGACCGTCCGGAACGTCGGAAACGGCGCGGCCACCCGGACCTGGTACGACCGGGTCTACCTGTCCCAGAATAATCAACTGGACACCAACGACGATATTCTGATCCTTTCGGTTAATGCCGGCGAGTTCATCCCGCTCACACCATACGCCACGGATCCGGTAGCAGGGGAGTATACAATTTCCAAAGAAGTGACCCTGCCGACCGGGATTTCCGGTCCCGGCTATTTCATAATTGTGACCGATGCCACCGGAGACCAGGTTGAGTCCGATGAGAACAACAATATTGCGACCCGGGCGGTCACTTTCAGTGCGGCCGATCTCGACGTCACAGCAACGGATGTTCCGCTTTCCGCCTCTTGGGGAGAGCAGATTCCCCTCTACTGGGAGGTGACAAACACCGGTTCCGGGGAGACCAACACCGTCTGGTGGGATATGGTTTTCCTGTCGGACAACGAAACCTATGAGAGCACCGATATCCAGCTGGCATCCAGTTATATCTCCCCGACCGATCCTGTGGGCAACAACGGGTTTTATGCGGTCGATCTGAGCGAAACCCAGGTCGCCGCCATCCCCAAATCCATCGGAATCGGCCCCAGGTTCCTGCTGTTCATGACGGACGTCTACGATCACCAGACCGAGGGCGATAACGATAATAACCTGACCCCGGTGGCCATCGAGATCAAAGCACCGGAACTGACGGTTGCGGTTTCCGTTGACTCGGCTATTTCCGCCGGCAAACCGGCCACCGTGTCCTGGACGGTCACCAACTCCGGTAACGGTGCCGCTGTCCGGCAGTGGAACGATGTTGTATTTCTCTCATCCGATGACCAACTGGATGGGGGCGACACATACCTGGCCACGGTCTGGTATCAGCCTCCCCTGGATGGAAACAGCGCCAGCTACAATGAAAGTGCCACGGTTACCATTCCGGGCGGCTTGAGCGGAAGCTGGAACATTATCGTCGCCACGGACTATTATGACTACCAGCCTGAAGCCGACGAGACCAACAACTGGACGGCCAAAGGGGTGAACCTCAGCGCACCGGATCTGAATCTGTCTGTCACGGAAGCGCCGGCTACTGTTGGCAACGGCGAAAGTCTAACCATAACATGGACCGTTACCAATGATGGCTCTGCCCCGGCGGACAGTACCTGGTACGAGTGGGCCATCCTCTCCGAAGATGAGTATTTCGGCAACTATGACGACATACAGCTTGCTTCCTTCTATCAAAGCGATTCCCTTGCCGCTCTTGGTTCCATAAACCGTGAGGCCAGCATAACGATCCCATGGGGCACAACCGGCACCTACACGCTGTTTGTCAAGATTGATCGTTGGAATTATGTGTCCGAAAGCGATGAAACCAACAATACCTACCAGACGGAAATAGAGATTGTATACGCTACGCCGCCGGCTGATCTGCAGGTGGATGCCGTCACCGTTACGGACGAGGCCCTGACAGGCGGGGAAATCGAGGTGGCCTGGAGGGTGACCAATCACGGAACGGCCCAGACTCAGAGCTCCGCCTGGTGGGATCGGGTTTACCTGTCATCGGATGCCGTGTTGGAAGAATCCACAGACCTGAATCTGGGGGATTTCAAATATAATGCCGCCCTGGAGGCTGATGGCAGCTATGGCATCCTTCAGACAATTGTTCTTCCCAAAGATCTTTTGCCCCTGGGCACTGATACCGGCACCTTCACGGTTTTTGTCAAAACCGATGTATACAACTGGGTCACCGAACCGGGTGAAAGCGGGGATTCCAATAACACGGGTCAGAGCATCGGCACCCTTGCCGTGACCCAGTCGCCGGTCCCCGATCTTGAGGTCACCCAGATTTCCGGTCCGTCCAGCATGGTGGTGGGGCAGACGGTTCAGGTCACCTGGAGTGTGAAAAACGACGGTGCTGAAACGGCCGACTCATCCTGGAAGGACAAGCTGTATCTTTCCACGGACGGGTCCATTTCCAGCGCTACCCTGATGGGATCCTTTAATAGAGATGCCGATCTTGCAGCCGGGGACTCATACGAACGGACCGAATCCGTTACAATTCCGGTACTGACGGACGCCAATTATTTCTGGATCGTGGTCACCGATGCCGATAACGGGGTTTATGAGCGGACCGGGGAGACCAACAACCAGAGCGTCAACCGGCTTGTCAGCCTGTTTCATCCCGACCTGGTGGTGGATACGGTAGGGGTGCCGGTTTCCGTAGATTCCGGCACGGAAATCGCCGTCAACTGGACGGTTCGAAATGAAGGCACAGGAGAGGCTTCCGGAACCTGGGCTGATAAGGTTTATCTCTCCGGGGATGCAGCATATTCAACAGACGATATCTTCTTGGGCGAGCTTGCCCGCAACGGCGGTCTTGCCAAATCCGATACCTATACCGGCTCCCTGGCCGTTCCCCTGCCGAACGGTCTGAACAGCACCTATTATATTATCGTGGTTACGGATGCCGCGGATGAAGTGGTGGAAGGCACAACCCTGGAAGATGATTTTGAAGCCTCCCAGACCATGACCATCGCGCTGGCGCCTTACGCCGATCTGGAAGTCAGCGGGGTGACCGCGTTAGATACGATCATCGGGGATCCGGCGGACCTGACCGTATCCTGGACCGTGACCAACGCCGGCACTGGTGCGGGAATTGTGGACACCTGGATCGACAGGGTGGTTCTGTCCCGTGACGAAACCCTGGGCAACGGGGATGACAAAGTGATCGGCACTTTCTCCCATCAGGGATTGATGCCCAAGGACACGGCCTACACCGAGACGCGGATCATTCAACTGGATCCGGCAACAGACGGCCGTTTTCACCTGTTCGTGGTCACGGACGCCGATGATGCGGTATACGAACATACCGGAGCACCCAACGAGGCCGAACCGCTTCATACAGTTGACATCATGCCAAGGCCCTACGCAGACCTGGTGGTGGATGCGGTCAATACGGATGCGTCGGCGGAAACCGGAATTCCCTTTACCCTGAGCTGGACTGTCAAGAACCAGGGGATCGGTCAGACATCCACACCGGAATGGTTCGACTACGTCTACATGGCCGACAATCCCGAGGGGACCAATTGGGTTCTCGTCGAAAAATTCAGCCGGGTGGGCAATCTTGCCGCCGAAGGCGGATCCTACACCCGGACCGCCCAACTGGCCCTGCCGGTGGACCTGACGATTGAAACGGCCTACACGGCAGACCGCTATTTTTTTGTGAAAACGGGTGCCGCTGGCGGGCCCTACGAGTTTATCAACACGGACAACAATGTGGGGGCCACCGGTGCCGTTCCGGTCACCTATTCCGTCTGGCCGCGATCTGATCTGGAAGTGACCGCTGTCGTCTCGGCTTCCCTGGCCTCCGATGGTGACAGGATCGACGTGACCTGGACGGTTCGGAACAACAGTGGCAACACGGCCGAAGGCCCCTGGACCGACGAAATCTATATCGCCCCCAATACCGACCATTCCCAGGCCGTCAAAATCGGTTCTTTTACCATGAGCCTGGGGCTGGAGGGCGGCTACACTTACACCCGGACAGAAAACTTCCGGCTGCCCAAGCACATTTCCGGGGTTTACAAGATCTTTGTCAAACCCAACGCGGATAAAAAGATCATCGATCCGGATTCCACAAACGACAGCCTGGCGGATGCTGAAATAGCGGTTCAGCTCCAACTCCGTCCAGATCTCGAGGTAACGACCCTGACCATTCCGGAAACGGTTACCTCCGGTGCTGTGGTTGATGTGGAATGGGTGGTGTCAAACACCGGCAATGCCGCGACTCCGACAGGAGGCAGCCGCTGGTACGACGGGGTCTATCTCTCCCTGGACAACAAGCTGGACGGCGGGGATCTGAACCTGGCGTGGGAGCAGAACGGGTCCGCCCTGGACATTCTGGAGCAGTATGGCAATTCCGGGCATTACCGGATTCCCCAGGCCGCTTCGGGTCCCTTCTACATTATTGTCAAGGCGGATGCCTCAAATTCGGTGGATGAATATCCGGATGAAGGCAATAATATAAGTGCGAAGCTGATCAACATCGATTCTCAGCCGGTGCCGCCGCCCGACCTGGTGGTCTCCAACGTGAACGGGCCCACCGAGGCCTTCGACGGGACTCAAATCACGGTTTACTACCGTGTCACTAACAAGGGCGCAGGTGTGACCTTTCCGGCAAACTGGACCGATTCCCTCTGGCTGTCGGCCGACAAGGCCGCTCCAGGTGGCAACCAGGACTACCGGATCGGTACGGCCGGTCATTCCGGGGCCCTGGAAGTGGGAGAGTTTTACGAGGGGATCCTCACCGGGACTGTCCCAGAGCACCTCCAGGGAATCTTCGAAGTCATGGTCTACACGGATGCCTGGAACCAGGTGTTCGAACTGACCTTTGATGTGAATATCAACCCGGATGATCCCAATGCCATCGATAACAACAACTTCAAGACCGGCGGGGAGCCGCTGACCATCATCTACACACCGCCGGCCGACCTGGAAGTCACCCATGTGGATGCGCCGGCAAACGCGGTTGGCGGTGAACAGGTTACCATCACCTACACGGTGGCCAACAACGGTTCTAACGTCACCGACCTGGATCGCTGGGCCGATGCCATCTACATCGCCGCCGATGAAGCGGGTGCCGGGAAAACGCTGGTCTTCGGGGTTCTTCACGAAGGCGCGCTCGAGCAGGAGCAGAGTTACACCAATGAAATCTCCTTCATCCTGCCGCCCAGCGTCGTGGGCAGCCATATCATTGTCGAAACCAATGTAAATCCAGAGATCCTGCTGACCGACGAAGAAGAACTGCTTCTCCAGATGGATGGGGTCATCGAACGGATTGAAGAAAGCATCGGCGACCTGTCGACCATGTCCATCTCTGAGGTCTACGCCAAGATCGACAGCCTGAGCAAGTCCGAACTACGCGACATTCTTTGGGGCGACGGCGAAACGGAATTCCGGGCGGTCTGGGAAGGCCCTTTCAAAGAGAACAACGACCGGGCGGTCGCCATCAATATCGTTCCCATACCGGCAGATCTGGAAGTAACGGATATTACCATCACATCGACGGACCCGTCCGGCATTAATTATTCCGGCGAAGAGATCCAGATTTCCTGGACAGTGACCAACGTAGGTGCCTACGAGGTTTACAAGGGGACCGAGCGCTGGAACGACTACGTCTATGTCTCCAAGGACCCGGAGTTCATTTTCAGCCGGGCTACTGCGGTGGGAACCGTGGCCCACGTATCGCCGCATCTCGAGTCCTACACGCCCAGAAGCGCTCTGGCTCCGGGTGAAAGCTATACCGCCTCAACCACCCTGAATCTTCCAGTGGGTGCCCAAGGACGGCTCTATGTCTATGTGTTTACGGATCGGAATCCCCAGACCGAGGACTGGTGGGGGGGGATTGACGGTATTACCACCTTTGAATTTCCCGACTGGCCCGAAGAGTTCACCAACCGGGTTTATGAAGGCGATCCCAATGTTCGCAAGTTAAACAATGTGGCGGCCAAGGAGACCACCGTGGTTTACCGGGAACCGGATCTGCAGGTGGTCGAAGGGTCCATGACCATTCCGGGGACCGCCACTTCCGGTGAGGAAATCGACATTTCCTGGACCGTGACCAATGCCGGGAACCGTGACACCCGGGGAGACTACTGGGTGGATCGCATCTATATTTCCCAGGATTCATCCATCGATCTGTATGACATGATGATCGGTGAAATACGCCGCACCGATGTTCTGGAAGCCGGGGACAGCTACGTGGTCAATGCCACCGTCCGGCTGCCCGATGACATCCAGGGGGATTTCCATCTCCTGGTCTATATCGACTCTCCCTACGGAGTGAGCCGGTATTTCAGCAGAGCTTTGCCCTATTCCACGGCCGAGGGATACACCCGTATCTCGGCGCCGCAACCGGCCACCGAGTGGACCCTCATGGGCCAGGCCAAGGAGTTTTTGGATGAGGCCAACAACATAATCGACAACACTGTCAACGTGACCTTGGTCGATTCTCCGGACCTTCAGGTCTCCAGCGTCACGTTTACCGGCAGTGAAGGGGCCGAGCCGGCGGATCATGCCATCACCGGGCGGCGATTCGGCGTGAGCTACACGGTCACAAACGTTTCCGACGGGGATATTCCGGATCGTCAGAACGAATGGTCCGATTACATCTTCCTGTCACGGGATGAGTTCCTGGATGTGCGCAGCGACCATTTTCTTGGCCAGGTTTCCCATGACGGAGCGCTGACGAGCACGGGCAGTTATACCGTGGAGACCTCTTATGACGTTCCCCGCGGTCTGCTCGAGGGGTACTATATCTTTGTACTGACCGATGTCCCCAATAACACGCATCCTTACGGATTCGTATACGAGGGGGCCAACGAAGGCAACAACGCTACGCCTTCCGACTTACCGATGATAATTGATACGGCACCGCCTACGGATCTTCAGGTGGAGGAGATAACGGTCCCTGAAACCGGGGATTCCGGTGAAACGATCACAGTGACCTACACGGTCAAGAATATCTCCGGCGCGGAGCATGCTACCGGGTACTGGGCCGATTCTCTTTTTATATCCGACGATGCAGTTTGGGATCTGGGTGATAAATTCCTGGGCCGGGTGGAACTGGAGCCGGATCCTAATAAACCCGGGGAAATGCGCCCCATTTACCGGGATCTGGCGCCGGACGACACCTATACCGGGTCGCTGACCGCCGTATTGCCCACCGTTCTGCCTGGTGATTACCGAATTATTGTGCGGACCGATATTTTCGACGACATCAACGAAGGGTCCAACAACGCTAACAACAAGCTGGCCAGCAGCGACACCATCAACGTGACGGTCGACGCCCTGCAACTGGACGTCTCCTTTCAGGATATCCTGACCGTGGGGGGTGAAGAGCTGTACGCCATTACGGTTCCCCAGGGCGAAACCCTGGAAGTGAGCGTTACGGCCGATGACAAGACCATCGCCAACGAACTCTATGTCCGTTACGAAGGGCTGCCCAATTCAATTTATTACGATGCCGCGTTTGAAGGGCATCTCTGGAGCGACCAGACCGCCTGGGTGCCTCTGACCGAAGCGGGGACCTATTATATTCTTGTGCGCAGCGCCGGCTGGCAAGATGCGGCCCGGGAATTGGATCCGGATGCAGAGGCGATCACTTCCGGCATTACGGTCGCAGCAAAACTGCTGCCTTTCAGTATCCGCGACGTGAGTCCGGACACCGGCGGGGAGAGCCGCTATGTCACCCTGCAGATCCGGGGCGCGCGCTTTTCGGACAGCGCCATCATCAAGCTGATCCGGCCCCTGATCGCCGAATACGAGGCGGTCAACTACCAGATTGTCAATGCCACGCGGATCATTGCCACCTTCGATCTGACCGATGCCCCCCATGGGCTCTATGACTTGGAAATTACCAATCCGGACGGGGAGTCTGTTGTGATGCCCTACCGGTACCTGATCGAAGAAGCCCAGCCCCTGGATATCACCGTGGGCATGGGCGGACCCGGGGAGCTGGAATTCGGGGATGTGGGCTGGTACGGATTCGGCATCTACAGCCTGACCAACGTGGATACGCCCTACGTCCACTTTGAATTCAGCATGCCCTACGTCCAGAACGACATGGATTGGTACGAGTACGTACAAACAAAGATGAGTCCGGGGGAGGAATGGTATCCGGGCGAGGCGGAAGTCTGGCCGGTGGGCGACAACCTGATTTTCCGGACCAACCTGACCGGATTTCCCGAGATCGACGATGTGCCCTGGGCCGAGCTGGATTCCATTCTGAATCTGGACGGCAAGCTGATGGCGCCCGGATTCACCTTCGACTTTATCAACCAGGGGTATATGGGACTGACCTTCACGGCTGACGTCTATCCGGAAATGCGGGATGTACTTGCCAAGCTTCCCACCGCCATGAAGGACCTTCGGGATCCGGATGTTGAACCCCAGTGGGACTACGATGACTTCGCCTTCAGGTTCTACATCGCGGCTGCCGCCACGCCCATGACGGCTGCCGAATACGTCACCTACCAGCTCGGGGTTGCCGAAAAACTGAGAACGGCCATTCTGGATGATCCGTTTGCCCCGCGGGTGCTGATCGAGGCTGCCGCCGATGGAGAAGTCTGGGGAAGTCTCTACCTGGCAGGCCTGGAAGCCGCCGGGCAGCTCCGCCCCGAGGACGTGGTCCCTGACATTCATCTGCTTCCGCCGGTATCCAGCCTCATGTCCATTGCCACGGCCGGGCTTCTTGGAATCGACACGGGCAACGAGATCATCGAGGAAGGGAATCTTGTGGCTTTCTTCGACAGGGTCCGGGCGTGGTACGGCCATGACGACGCTGCCCGGTTTCCAAAGGACACCCTGCCGGATGCCGACGATTTTGATCTGGACATGTCTAATGAAACCCATTTTGAATCCTTCTGGGTCAATGCCGGCACGGGGATAGCCGCGGAAAAGGCCGAGGTGGAAGATCCGAATCTGCAGGACTTTTTCGGATTGACCGGGGAACGGTCCGATGCTGTGACCCTTGTGGGGCCAACCGGATACGGGGATTTCAATTTCGTGCCCACTGACACGCGGCTGCCCTATACCATCAAGTTCGAGAATCCGGCCGACAGCAGTTCACCGGTCAACCGGATTCAGATCCAGCAGCAACTGGACAGCGATCTGGATGTGAGGCGTTTCCTCCTTGGGGACATCTTTATAGGTGACATCCATATCAACATTCCGGAAAACCGGGCCTCCTTTACCGGGGATTTTGATTTCACCGAAGAAAGAGGATTCGTACTCCGGGTGACCGCAGGCGTGGATGTGGTCAGCGGCATCGCCATCTGGACCTTTACCGCCCTGGATCCGGCGACCGGAGCCATTCTTTCGGATCCGGACCTTGGACTGCTTTTGCCCAATACCGACCGGGCCCAGTTCGGCACTGTCTCATATTCCATAAAACCGTGGCCGCTCTATACCGAGGGGATCACCCTGACTACCGGAACCGAAATCGAATCCTCCGCCCGGGTGACCTATGACGGCGGCACACCACTGGACACCAATCTGCACAAGGCCACCCTGGACGTGGTCGCTCCCACAACAACCTTTACAGTGCAGGAACTGGGAGTCGGGAAAACCGGGGCCGTATCCTACCGGATCGAATTTTTAGCCGAGGATGATGTGATTGGTGCCGGTGTGGCCGATTATACGGTTTACGTGAGTGTGGACGGAGGCGCCTGGAACGCCTGGAAACGCCGTACCACGGAAACCTCCTTTGCTTACGAAGCACCGGTCGGTTCCACCGTAGATTTTGTGGTCCGGGCTGCTGATCTCGCCGGAAACGTAGAGATTGCCCCGGAAGGAATCAGCCTGCCGGTATACAACCCTGGAATCAACCTGGGGGTGGCCCCGAGCGCCACATTACTGGTGCCGGCAGAAGAGCTGACGATCGTCACTCCCCTGGATACACCATTGACCAACCCGTTTTTTCTCCAGGCACTTAAGGGAATTCCGGTCGGCAATACCGGCGGGATCGTATCCGCCTTTGCCAGTGTGTTCGAGCCATTCACCATGACGGCCTTTGCCACCGGTTTTACGGAATCCGGAGCCGGCATCGGGCCGTTGGGGATGGCGTTCAGCCCGGACGGAAGTGCCGTTTATGTCAGCGGCGGGGAAGGGCGGAATTGGATCTGGAAGTTTACCGGAACCGGGGGGGCGGTCGGCGAACCGCTGAACATGCTGGATGTGCCGGTCTACGACATGGCCTTTGATGCCGATGGACGGCTCTGGGCAACCACGGGCGGCGGCCCCTTGCTGCTGATCGATCCGGACACCGGTATCCCTCTTGTCCGATACGGTGACGGCATCCAACTGGGCCTGGCGATCCATCCGGATACCGGAAAACTTTATCTGTCCACGGCAAGTGGCATCGCCATCTTTGATCCGGCTACCGAAAAATTCGTGGAATTTTCCTCGACCCGGGTGCACAGCCTGGCTTTTGGGCCGGAAGTGACCCTCTACGGAACCTCCTGGCCGGATGACGGATACGTGTTGCGCTTCGACAATCGGGGAAATGCCGAAATCCTCATTATCCCGGATGCCCCAGCCGTTGGCCTGGCCTTCGGACTTGACGGAACACCCCTTGAAAACATGATGTTCATCAGCCACGGTGAGGCCGGGTTCCTTACCATGGTGGACCTTGTGACCCTCAAACGGGTGCAGGTGGCTGGAGACGGGACCCGCGGCGGATTTATCCACGCGGCTCCGGACGGCAAGCTGTTCATCACCCAGAGCAGTCAGGTGGACGTATTCTTCCCGGCGACTGCCCCGGTGGTGATCGCCACCACCCCGGTGAACGGGACCAGCGTGCTGCCGGTGATCAGCCGGGCCACGGTGCGATTTGACGTGGACATGCGTGACAGCGAAGCCTCGGATGCCGGTTCGGTGATTAATCCTGACAATTATTTGCTGGTCAATAAGTCCACAGGACGACAGATCCCGATTTCAAAGGCTGTCTACGATTCGGGGACCCGGACCGTGACCCTGCAGTTCGAGGCCCTGGCTGCGGAGGTTTACGAACTCACGGTCCAACCCACGGTTAGAAGCGAACTTGGCCTTGCCCTGCCCGAGGCCTACGGCGCGGAATTCACCGTCATGCCGGATGTCACTTCCAGTCTGGTACCGGTTTTCTCCAATACCCGGTTCGATCGCCAGAACGGAAACATCCTTTTTGACGTGCTTCTGACCAACACGCTCGATTTCGATATTCCGCCGCCGTTCCGGCTTGTTTTTGCCGGGCTGGCCGGCTCCACCGCCCAGGTGGTGAATTCTGACGGGACAACGGACCAGGGGTATGCCTACCTCGACCTGATCGACGGCGATGCCAACAGTATCCTGGCCGCCGGGGAATCGACGGTCCTGAAAACCGTGACAATCCACAACCCGGATCATCTGGCTCTGGACCTGATCACCCGGGTCAACATGGACCTGGGGGCTAACCCGCCGCCTGAAATCACTTCGGATCCCGGGAAGACTTCAGCGGCCGGCACCCCATATACTTACCAGGTCACCGCTACCGATGATTCGGCGCTGTCTTACCTCTTGGTGGCCAGCCCGGACAGTGCGACTCTGAACAGCACCAGCGGCCTGCTTTCATGGACGCCAGGTGCCGGATCTGCTGCGGAAGTGAATTTTGAAATCCGGGTTTACGACACCCTGGGCGGCTTTGCCGTTCAGTCCTGGCAGGTGAGCGTCAGCGGTGTAAACGCGCCTCCGGTACTCCTGCCGATCGCCAACCAGGAGATCGTCGAGGGAGATCTTTTTGAAATGCCGGTGGGCGCCAGTGATTCCGACAGCGCAAGTGTTTTCTACTGGGCGGAGAACCTGCCGCCCGGCGCCCTGTTCGATGCCGGCGCCCAGGTCCTATGGTGGCAGACTGACGGACGGTCCGCCGGACGGTACCAAGGTGTGCGGATTTACGCCAGCGACGGCGTGTCCACCAGTTGGCAATCTTTCCAGATCGTGGTCGCCAACAGCAACGAAGCCCCGGCACTGGCACAGATCATCAGCCGCACCATCCAGGAAGGCCAGGGGATCGACATTCAGCTCACCGCTTCCGATGCGGACAACGATATTCTGACTTACGGCGGATACGGAATCCCGGGCGGTGCTGATTTCAACCCGGCTTCCGGTCTGTTTTCCTGGACACCGCTTTATGACGAGCACGGCATTTATACCATCGAATTTTTCGTGGACGACGGTAACACTAAAACATTACAGAGTGCGGTGATTACCGTAGAGAATGTCAACGGCCCGGTATTCATCGAGGACGTGGACCGCTGGGAGGTGTTCGAAGGCCAGACATTGAGCGTTCAAATTACGGCAGTGGATCCGGACAATCCGGCCGGCGTCGGCGTCATGCTTCCGGACGGCACCATGGATGCGGATATTTTCCTGCCCGAATTGACCTGGAGCACATCGGCATTGCCCGACGGCGCTGTTTTTACTCCGGACTCACAAACGTTTATCTGGTCACCCGAATTCAACCAGGCAGGGACCTACAATATCCAGTTTACAGTCACCGACGATGGAGACGGATTTGGTACGGAAGGCACGACTACTACCAACGCCACTTTGACGGTCGTGGTCAAGGACCTTAACGCACCGCCGGAAATCGAGCCGATCGTCAACCGGGAACTGGATGTGGAGGAAACTTACAGTTACGTCTTTACAGCCAACGATCCGGACAGTTCCGCCATAACCCTTTCGATGACCGGCCTGCCCGGTTACGATATTCCGGAATGGGCAACCTTCACTGACAACGGTGACGGCACCGGAATACTGACAGTGAATCCCACCCTGACCACCCACCGGGGGGATCACACCTTTACGCTCTATGCCCAGGACGATGGAAACGGCAACGACAAGGCGGCCCTTGTCAGCCAGCAGGTTTTTATCGTCAGTGTGAATGCCCCCAATGCACAGCCCGCTATCGAGCCCATTGCCCCCGAGATGGTGGCTGTGGTGGGAACCGAAATTGCTTTCGATCTCCTTGTGAGCGATCTGGATCAGGATCCGCTCAATTACACGGCCACGGGATTGCCTGCCGGTGCGACCTTCGCGGCAACGGACATATACAGTAAATCCCGATTCACCTGGACTCCCACTGCCGGCCAGGAAGGCGATTACACAATCACCCTGACCGTGACCGACAGCGGTAACGGGGATACTGACAATCAGCTTTCCCACAGTGTGACGTTCACTCTGAAAGCCCGAACTGAGAACGCGGAACCGCTGCTGATGCCTGTGGGCAGCTGTTCTATCCAGGAAACAGAGGCGTTGACGCTTCAGCTCAATGCAGTGGACACCGACGGTGATACGGTCAGCTATAACGTTACCGGCCTGCCGAGAGGTGCCGCATTCGATTCCGTCACCGGTCTTTTCTCCTGGACATCGACATATGATCAGGCCGGAACCTACAATCTGCGTTTCGAGGCGACAGACGGACTGGGAACCAGCTGTGAAAATGTTGTCATCACGGTGACCAATCAGAACCGCCCACCGGAATTCGTGCCGGTACGGGATCAGTTCACCTATGAAGGCATCGAAATGACGGTCGGTATCCTGGCCGGAGATCTGGATGGAGATCCGATGACTTACCGGATTCTGTCCGTCACCAGAGGCGGCTCCCAGGTGGCCATTCCCGCGGGCATCAATTTCAATGGCGAAACTGGCGAGTTCACATGGCTGCCCGCTTTTGACATGGCGGGCCGGTATGGATTCCGGTTCGAGGCGAAAGACGCCGGCGGATTGATTGACACCTACGATGCGATCATCGAGGTGCTCAATGTTAACCAGAGCCCGGTCATCCAGTCCATGAGCGGGCATGTACTGATCGTGGATCAGCCGTTTACCCTGCTGATCCCGGGATCGGATCCGGATGCCGGTACCGAATTTATCTATTCGGCCGACAGCCTGCCGAACGGCGCGGAACTGAACGCGTCCACCGGTGAATTTTCATGGACGCCGCTTGCGACCCAGCTCGGGGAGTACGATCTGCGGTTCACGTTGACCGACGGGGATCTGAGTATCTCCGAGAATGTCAAGCTGGTCGTCTCTTTTACTCCGATTGTACCGAAGGTCATCATCGAATTGACACCCGGTTTTCCGATCGTGACCGGCCAGAGCGTGTTGATCCATGCCGCAGCGGAAGGCATAGCGGATATCACAGCGCTTGCCATAACCTTGGATGGCAAGGCGTTGCAGCTGGACAGGTTCGGACGGGCAAAGGTGACCCTCAACAGCCCCGGGCATTATCGGGCCACGGCAATCGCAACGGATACCGACGGGCAGACTGGCCTTGCCACTACCGATGTGAAGGTCCGGGATGCGTTGGATCTCCAGGCCCCGGGCATCGAACTGATCCGACCCTTCAGTGGCTCCATACTGACCGATGTTACCGACATTCTGGGCACGGTGTCTGACACGAATCTTGATTACTGGCGCCTGGAAATGGCCACGTTTGGTACCGGGAATTACAGGATTCTGGCAACCGGGATAAACCCGGTGGCCGGTAGCACCCTGTTTACACTCGATCCCGCAGTCCATCCGAACGGTTTTTATGAAATCCGGCTCACGGCCCGGGATATCAGCGGCCGGTCCGTTTCCCTGACCCGATCGATCGAGATCAAGACGGAAATTAAGTCCGGCGTATACGCCACCGGCCGGATCGATCTGTCTGCCGTGCTGGACGGGATTTCCGTTGAAGTCCAGCGGGTCTACAGTTCCCTGGCCGCAGGGTTCGAGGGTATTTTCGGGTACGGCTGGTCTTATCAGGGACTGGAACTGCACCCGGTCACCAACGTGAAAGGGACCGGGGCAGAGGACCGGGGACTTTTTAACGGCTACGGCCCGGGCACCCGGCTTTTTGCGGCGCTTCCTGACGGTTCGGTATCCGCCTTTACCTTTACGCCCCAGTCCACCGAACAGAGCGGCGTAACCTATTACCGGCCGGCGTGGACGGCAGACAACGGCAACGGCTGGAGGCTGGAAACCGGTGACGCTGTGCTGGAATTGGCCGACGGTATCTACTACGAACGGGGAACCGGGCTGCCGTACAACCCGGCCAATACCGAGCAGTTTGGAGAAAACGCCTACCGGCTCACGGCAACGGACGGAACAGAGTACACCTATGGAGCGGACGGCTTCCTTCGCAGAATCCAGATGGCCACTGTATCGCTGACTGTTACCAATGCCGGCATATTCGCCTCCGACGGCAGCCACATCGGCTTCCAGAGGGATGCTTCCGGCCGGATTACGGCGGTGACGACTCTTGATGGCTCCCAGATCCGGTACAGCTATGATTCCGACGGCAATCTGGTGTCGGTGAATGACTTGAGCATCGGGGACCGGGTTTGGTATGCCTACGACCCGGATGGCAATCACCAGCTGACCGCGGTGGTGAATGATCGGGACAATGCAGGCGGTGAAAACAGTTTTACGGTGCAATATGACGATTCCGGGCGATTCGAGTCCACAGACGCAATCGATACTGTGATTGGCGGGATCCGCGATGCCGTTTCCCAGGGCCTGAACGGCTCCCTGGCGGCGGGTGAATCCCACCGGTTTGCCTTCCTGCTGACGGAAAACGAGTTTTCGACCATGGCTTCCGGGTTCTTCACCCTGGGCATAGCGGTGGCCGGCACTTCAGGCCTGGATCCGGCTTTGCCCACAATTAAGGGTGCCATGACCTTGCAGGGGATCGTTGAAAGCGGTCGCTCGTTCGGTCTTTTGACCCTGTCCTCCCCCGGCCTTTACGTGATTGAGATCGGGGGAGCGGATGCCGCTGCCACCGGGAATTACGGGATTGAAATCAGTATCGCCGGCGATCTGAACAGCGATGGTCTGGTGGACGGCGATGACAGTACCCTGATGGACGGATTTATCCTTTCCGGAGATACGACCGGGGACATCAATCTTGACGGTGCAGTGAACGGACCGGACCGCTATTTCCTTGAAACCAATTTCGGTTTTGTGGCCAACCGGGCGCCCACAGCCGAGGACGGCACGGCCAAGACCTATCCGGACATTCCGATCCTGATCGACCTGGCCGACCTGACCGGCGATCCGGACGGATCCCATCTGTTCTACCTGCTGTCCAACCCGCTGCACGGCTCGGTGACCCTGTCCGGAGACGGCCATTCGGTATTTTTCAAACCTGAAGCCGGGTACACGGGAACCGGTGTCAGTTTCAATTTTACGGCGGACGACGGCAGTTTGCGCTCCGGCACTTTCACTGTCGCCGTCACCCTGTCGGATGCCACCCTGGATCGGATCGAATTCCGGGCCGAAGATCAGGTGGTGGCCCTTGAGAATGGCCAGCCGGAACTGCTCAAGCTGTACGGCCGGTTCTCTGACGGTGGATACGTCTGGCTGCCGCCCGGGTATGCGAGCTGGCAGTCCCTTGATGAATCCGTCGTGGTTGTAAACCAGGTGGGCAACATCTGGGCCATCGGTGAAGGTGCAACGCCGGTAGTGGCTACCCGAGGTACTCTCCATGCGGCTTCCGCTGTCTTGGTGGGAGACGTTTCATCACCCGACACCTATGACATTTATCCGGATGCCTATGCGCTTAAAAACGGTGACACCCGTCAGGTCCTCTTCGGTGTGCGTGACGCATCCGAGACCGTGATCGATTTCGCCCCGGCAAGCCACGGTACTTTCTACATCAGCGGCAATGAAGTGATCGCCACCGTCACGGCGGACGGGCTGATCCAGACCCTCGGATTGGGCAATACCTTCATCACGGTCATCAACTGCGCCATCCGCCAGGATATTCCGATCGTCATTGCCCAGGATATCGCAAGCGGCTCCGACCTGGGTGAAGACGGGGGGGTGGTAGCGGATGCCGGTTCCAGCATCAGTGTCTACATTCCGCCGGAAGAACTGACTGACCAGAGCGTGACTGTAACCCAGATCGACCCACAGACCGATCCCACCTTTCTCGAAACGCCGGCCGGTTTTACGGTTGTGGAAGCATTCAACTTGGATATGGGTGGCGCCACCCTGGAAACCGCCTTGGGGATTTCGGTTCCAGCCGGGGGTATTGAAGACGGCACCCAGGTTTATGTGTTCCGGGCGGCAAAGATCCTGACCGAAACCGGTGAATTCGAAGATGCCTGGGAACTGGTGGATATCGCCGAGGTGAGCGCCAGCCAGGCTCACACCACCTCGCCCCCGAATACCGGCGTGAAAACCGATGGGAATTTCCTGGTCGCATCGATTCAGAACACCTCCTGGCTAACGGTGGATCCTTATTACGATGACGGTGTCATCGAGATTTACGGAAGTAACGGGGCAAAACTGTACACTTTCCGTCCCGATGAGGTATGGGAAAAACCGATGCCTCTGCCTGCCGGCGCCAGCTTCGTTCGTGTTATCCGTGTGGACACGAGCGTCCAGAAGAGTGATGAAACCAACGTAGTGACCTACAAAGACTATCCGATTCCTGCCGAGCCCGGAACCGAATTCAACCTGGTGGTCAACGTGGAGAGTCCCGGCACCGACCCATGGGCGCCTTACATCAGATCCTCCGCCATTGTGTACTCTCCGGATGCCAGCGGAGTGCAACAAGGCGTCCTCACCATCGAGGGTACTGATTTCGGGACGGATAAAGACAAGCTGAAAGTGCTCATGCTAGCCGGGTCGGGGGCTTACCGGCCCAGCGAACGGATAGAGATGAATGTGGCGACCCTGGAAGGTGAAACCTTAACGGTCAAACTGCCCCAGAACGTCGCTGTATCCGGATGGCTTGTCCAGGTGATCCGGGAAGTCAAGTACTACACCTGGACGGAGGGAATCGACCCGCAGGAGAAGACAAAGTCTCTTGAGAGTTCGGAAGTTAAACCCACTGTCCTTGCGCCCAGCTATGTATTCGTGACCAACCTGCACGAAAACGCGGTAGTGGCCATCAACCCGCTGGGTGCAGGCACGCTGCCCAGTGTCAACAAGGTCAGAATTCCCGTGGGCAAGGGACCTGCGGACGTGGCGGTGACGCCCGACGGTACTATTGCCATTGTCACCAACTCATGGGAGGGGACCATATCTTTTATCGATGTGGTGTCCCTGCAGGAAATTGATCTGAATCCCGAAACACCCGGAATCGACCGGATCAAGCTGTTGCCGGGGGCTCAACCCTGGTATATCGCCATCGATCCCGATCAGAACCGGGCGTTCGTGTCGGATAGGGCTAAGCCCTATGTCTATGAATTCTCGTACAAGATCAACAGTTACACCCGGAGTTCGGTCGCCAATCATAAAGTCACGCTGCCCAAAAAAGGTAAACTCACCGGGATGACCGGTATCGCCGTAATCCCAGGTGACAGAGGACAGCCGAGCATCCTGGCCGTGGCCAGCCCGGGCGAGGCGCGATGGACCGGCGGAGATTGGGATTTCAAGGCCGGATGGCTCTTTACCGCGGTGTTGCCCAAATCCGTATCCCATCCGAATTTGTCGAAGCTGACCTGGAACGTGAAAGGGGTCGGATACAAACCCTTCGGTGTCAGTGCCGGACCGGAGGCCTACCAGGTGGCCGTCGCTGTTCGGGGAAGAGATCAGGAAGGTCTGGCCCTGGTTACCCTCGACAGGGCAGGTAAGGTTGTTGAAAAGACCAGTCTGCAAATGGACCTCGAGCCGTCTTTGAGAAAGCGCATCCAGATGGAAGACGGTTTGTCCTCATTGCGGGACAGTCCTGTGGTGGCCGGCATGTCACTGTTTAATCCGTCGTTTGCCACCAACATCATCACGACCCAGTATTACAGCTGGAGCGGGCCCCGTGCCTACCTGGACATCAACAACATCGAGGATGTGGTGTTCTACGAGTACAAGAAGGGAAAACTGAAGACCACCTATGCACTGGTGCTGGGCAACTGTACTTTCAACGGGGATCCTGACGATTATACTAGAGATCCCGAACTGGGGCGTGGTTCCAATATCGGCGTGGTGAGAGATCCCTTTGGGAAAAATCCCAAACTGATCGGGGTGACGAAAGACGTGCCCAAGGGCTGGGCCGATCAGTTGACCATCGATCCCTTCGGCAAATTTCTCTTTGCTACCTATAAAGGCACCAACGATGTGATCTACTATGACGTCAAACAGCTCATCGAGGTGGCCGAGGCCATGCAGAGCGATAAGGGGATTACCGGTCCGGACGGGACCAATATCCAGATCACCCTGGAAGGGTATGCCGATGGGGAGCCCAACCCGACCGCTATTGATTATTCTGAAGGGAAATTCGTCAACGGTAAATTTGTACTCAACGAAGCCGCCAATAAGAAATATGAAGATAGCAAAAGTACATTGAAGACCCAGCGGGGACTCGATCTTACCAAAGGCATTATAAACATGGGCGCGGGAGCCCATCCGGCAGGCATCGGGGCGAGCCCGGCAGGTCCCACGGAAATCGTAACGAACGGAGCGGTTTATATAGCAAAGGAGATCAGCGGTGAATCAAACGACAAGATTCACCTGACCTTCACCTTTTACGGGAAAACTCCGGATGACAAGAAGACCCTGAAGGTGGGGATTTACTGGTCCCAGACCGCGGATTACGATCCCGACAAGGTGATTTCAACGGGCCAGGAATGGACTCTGGATAAGAAATATATTGCCGGCGGCCAGCAGGAAGTTGACTTAAAGCTCTACAGCAGTCTGGAAAAGCATGATGAGCGCTATTACGTCATCCTGGTGGATTGCACCGACCAGTTCGAAGAGCAGATCGAGACCAACAACGACACCTACTTCCAGTTCAAAACCGGAACCATGGTGGCCCAATATGACGGCAATCTTGATCCGAAGGTGTTCGGCCAGTACATCCGGGGCGTGGACCTGAAAAACAAGTTCACCCTGACGTTGCAACCGTCCGATTTCAACCGGGTTGACAGTGTGTCCATCCTGCTGAGCGGATCCAACCGGACGATTCAGGCCATCCCCGATCCCAGCCGGTACGCTTACACCTTTGAGCTGGACATGGGCAAAGACCTGACCGCAGACACCGTGACCCTGAAATTTAACATCACCGGCGGCGGGTTGGCCCATGAGGAAGAATACACCATCGAATCCATTCCCATCCCGGCATGGTTGAAGCCGGATGGCGATACCGACCGGGACCGGCAGCTGATCTTTGATACTGAACTGGGTGCCTACGAAGCAACGGCTGTCAACTGGATTGATGAATACTCTGAAATCCTCCCGAGTGACTCGAAAGCCGGTGCCGGCGAAAAAGTCGGGATCAAGTTTGGAGAGCACCTGATCATCAACTACGGCCTCAACAAGAAGATGCTCTACCAGGACTTCGGGGAGAGCGTGCAGCTGACATTCGGTAAAACCAAGACCAAGCCCCAAGAGCCCCTGGTCAAGTCCTTTCATTTTTGGGGAACCGGGATCGCCTACATAAAAGGGTACGACCTCACCAAGCTGCTGGCAGACCAGACCCTCACCTTCAACCTGGCGGATTACAACCAGTTTTTGAACCGGTTTTCCGAAAGCATCAAGCAGGTGAACGAAGGGGTCGATGTCCTGGGCAAGAAATTCGCCAGGACCCGGGAGTTCACCCCCGAGCTTTCCATTACCGTCAGCCGGGGCGAAGGGTTCAAGGTCGATGACCGGTTCGAGTTGAGCGGCAGCGGATTTTCAATCACGGTGACCGTGAAAGCCAGTTTGGCTTATAAGTTTGAACTGCCGTTAACGCCTTCCGCATCGCCGGACCAGGTGGCCTTCAGCTTCGGCGGCAGTCTTTCCATGTCGTTCACGGTGAAGAGCGAAGCCGGGGTCACCGCAAAAAAAGATTTCGAACCCAACATGGCTAAATTTACCGCCACCATCGGTGCGGAGCTGGCGGCGGCCATATCATACGACAAAACGATTCCGGGAACGGACGTCAAGATCTTCGGCGGTGCCATTGGGCTGACGGCTTCCATAGGAATCAATTTCGAATGGGATTTTTCCAAGACCAAGGACCAACTGAATATCACCGTTCCGTTTGATCTGAAAGGAAATGTAGAAGTTTCCGCCGGTGGAGGGGTGGTGAAAGTCAACCTGGTGGAGAAGGTCTTCCTGATGCATTCGGACCTGACCGACAGGGATAATAAAGAGTGGGTCTGGTCCCCCAAAGGCAAAGCGCTCGGCGGCATTGAGCTATATGAAGGAGAGCTTCCCAGTGACAACGATTCCTTCACAACCGCCACGGATCTTGGAATTATTTCCGGAACCGACAGTGAAAACGATCTGGAATTGACCGATCGCACCGATGTCGATTTCTACAAATTCAGAACCATTGAAACCGGCAGTGAAGGTGACAACGTCCTGCTTGCCTTTACACTTAGCGATCCGGATGTTCGTGCCTACCTGTTTGATACGGAAGGTATTCTCGTGGCCGAGGCCGTCTGGACCGATTCCACCCATATCGAATTCAGCCTGGCGGACCTCGATCCGGGTGAATACACCCTTGGGATTGAAAGCAGTGAAGATGTCATTGTGGTCTATGACCTGACCGTGGTGGCACCAACGACAATACATGCCGCCCTGGTAGTCGACATCTCAACGGATCTTTCGGACGATACCGTCAAGCAGGGACAGGCCTTCGATGTGACTGTGACTGTGACCAACGCCGGAGTGACAGCCTCCGGACCGGCGGAGAGCGCACTGTACTGGAGTGCCGACAACGGAATCGATATCGGGGACGGGCTCCTTGTTGCGCCCTTCACGGTACCGGCATTGAACTCCGGAGAGGTCTGGACCGACACCTTTACCGTCAGCCTGCCAAAGACGGTTACCGGCTCGAATTTCATCGGGGTGATAGCGGATCGGCGGGAACAGCTCATCGAGGCCGCCCGGAATGACAACGAAGCCCTGCTGCCGGTGGAAGTGATTCTGGCCGGGGACCGGTACGAGAACAACGATCACCTCGTGACCGCCACCAACCTCGGCGGGATCGTTGGGGATCGGACATATGACAACCTGAACCTGCATTCCCTGGTGGACAGGGACCTGTACCGATTCCAGCTTGGGGAAACCGGGACTGACGCGGATCGGATCTGGTTGGAACGGCTGTTCCTGCAGGGCTCTATCCGGGTTGACCTTCTGGATGCGGACGGAACAAGTGTCCTGGCCGAGACACCGGCTGCTGTAAACGGCGTTGTGGAGCTTTCCCTGGAAGGACTTGCCGCCGGAGACTACTACCTGTCCGTCAGGCCGGATACAGAAGCATCCATCTATTACAACCTTTATATTGAAAGTGAAGACAGAAGTCGTTCCAACCCGGCTGTGGAATTTTTCTACGGGCCTCCAGAACTGCTCAAGGGAGACAACTTCGAACCGGCCCAGGTCAATGTTAGCAACTACGGAGCCGTGGCGGCCCACAGTGCTGAGGTGGAAGTGGTTCTGATGGACCTGGACAGCGGGACGGAGTATGATGTCAGTCCGGTACAAACCATTGATGTTCTCCAGCCGGGCCGGGAAGTGCGGCTCCTGTTTGATCTGAATGTACCGGACGTCGTTTTTGGACCCAACCTGGTCCTGAAAGTGTTCGTGGATCGGCTGAATGCGGTTGATGAACTCAACGAAAATGACAACACGGCCGATAGCCCGGTTACGGTAGCAGTCAATCCGGATGCGGAGGAGGTTGTTGAGTTGGCCACCGGGTATCTGGATGCCGGTGTCATCATCGGGACCTCTTCGACAGTCAGCCGGACCCTCCACAGCATTTACGACATGGATATGACCCAGTTCCGGATAATCGGAGACGGGGCGGCGGGTGATGCCATTGACGTGACTTTCGACGAGCTTGACGGACAAGTCTACTCCTTGTTGATCGACACCGGGGGCGATATTGTGGCTTACGGCATCCGGGTTTCCGAAGGCCTCGAGCAGATCAGCCTCGACGGGATATCTGCGGGGGTCTACCGGGTTGTCCTGTTCAGTCTTGAAGGGGTGGTTCCCTATTCGATGGTCATCCAGGCACCCGATGTTGCCGGACCGGATCTTGTGGCAGAATCGGTCCAGGGATCAAAAACCCGGGTTACGCCGACGGATACCGCACTCTCGGTATCGACTCTGGTGAACAATTCCGGAAATGCCGCAAGCGGCACATACAGTATCTCTTACTATGCTTCGGCGGACGAAAGTATCGATCCCGCGACCGATACCCTGCTTACTACGTCCGGGAGTCTGGCCGCTTTGAATGCAGGTTCGCAATTTACGGACACGAGGACCCTTGATCTGTCCGCTCTGCCGGACGGACTGTATACCATCGGCGCGGTTGTTGCCCTGGACAGCGGTTCGGAGACCAGCCTGGCTGACAATACCGCGACAACCTTCGCGATGATTATGCCGCCGGCGGATACCTATGAATCCAACAACGGGCCGGATACGGCAACCATGCTGACTCTGACCGATGGCGGATTTACTGCCGCCGGACTGACACTGCACTCGGATACCGATGCCGACTGGTTCCGGTTTGAGCTGGCCTCCAGGGGAGGAGAGACAGACCTGGTCCGGGTTCTCTACAATACCGATGAACCGGGTCTGAAACTGACGCTGCTGGCATCCAACGGTGACGAAGTGGTCTCTGTCAACGGAACAGAAGGGTCTGCCGCGGTTTCATTGCGGGATCTGGCGCCGGGAACCTATTTCATCAAGGTCGGCGGGATCGAGAACCTGACGGTTTTCAGCAGCGGCTACAGCCTGGAGATAGACGCGGACGGCGGGGCAAGCCCCTTGCAGGGCGGGGATTCGAACAATTCGTCCGCGACGTCAACGGTTCCGGTGGGCGGTGACCTGGAAACTGCCGCGGCAGGACTGGTTGAAGCGGCTTCCGACACCTGGTCCGGGGCCTTTGGAACCGACGAACTGCCAGGCATCGAAATCGTCCTTGCAGACCTGGCCGACGGGTATCTTGGTTATGCGGTGGTCACGGATTACGATGCGCAAGGCAATCCGCTTGCCGGAACCATCACCCTGGACCGGGATGCAAACGGCCAGGGATGGTTTGTGGACGAAACGCCCTATGACCACAGAGAATTCGACACAACCCTCGACGCTTTCGCCCTGGATGCCAGGGAAGGTTCGGCGGCCTACGGCCATTACGACATGCTGACATTCATTTCCCACGAAATCGGCCACATTCTCGGCTTTGAACTTGAGAACCCGGATTTTGCCGCCCATACGGTGAAAACTACCGACGGAACGTGGCTGTTCGTGGGGGATGATTTCACGACGGATCTGACCGACGACCGGGAACACTTGGCCGTGACGGGTGACCTGATGAGTTCAACCTTGTCGCTTTCCCAAAGACGCCTGCCTTCACTTCTGGACACGGCGATACTCTCGGAAACGATTGGAACGATACCATGAGTGGCAGACGATACAAAATAACTGCGATTCTGCTCTCCGCAATGATGATCTTTGCGGTTGCGGGATCGGTGCATGCCGGCATTGTCAACGGAGGTTTCGATGTGAGCGAACCCCTGGATGATAAACTGGCATGGCAGGGGAGTTCCACGGCTATTGTCAACGGCAGGGCGGAACTGATCGAAGGCGGTTCCGCTGCGATGACCTATCTCGGCCAGAGTTTCACTTTGCCGGGCGGGGTCAATACGCTGACAATTACCATCGCCGACTTGAGTTTGGCTGCTAATGCCCCCGGCGAACCGATCGATGCTTTCCAGATCAGCCTGGTGGATGAAACCGGGGTTGCGCTGGTCGGACCAACGGCTGAAAAGCCGGAGATACAGGCATTTTTATACCACAACCAATTCGGAACAATCAATTACAGCTCCGAAGTAAGTATCAACAGCAGCCCGCCAGCGCCGGCCAGCGGCGGCCAGTGGACTCCCGCCGGAGTCATTACCCTGACCGTCGATCTGAGCGCTATTACCCAGGACACCCAGGCAACTTTGTATTTCGACCTACTGGGCTACAGCACAGATTCCAGTTCGGTATCCATCGACAGTGCCCTGCTGGTATCTTCGCCGGTTGCTCAGGATGACACGGTTGAGACCGATGAAGATATACCGGTTGTCATAGAGGTGCTGGCCAACGACACGGATCTTGACGGAGTTCTTCTTCCCGGCACCGTCCAGGTTGTAAGCCCGCCATCCAATGGAACCGCAACGATTGATCCGGTCAGCGGAAAAATTACCTATGCACCGGCGATAAATTATTACGGCAGCGACAGTTTCACCTATCTGGCTAGAGATGACACCCACATCAACACCAATACCGCTACGGTATATGTTACAGTCACCGGTGTGAACGACCCGCCGGCGGCCGATGCCGGAGCGGATCAGAGTTTAAATGCAGCAACCCCGGTGACCCTGGACGGCTCAGGTTCGGAAGATGTGGACGGGAGTATATCCGCATATCTGTGGGAGCAGACCGGTGGAACGCCGGACGTGGTTCTTTCAGACCCCGCTGCTGTTCAGCCCGCATTCACGGCGCCGGAAGTGGGACCGGCAGGAGCCCAACTGACCTTTCAGCTGACGGTTACCGACAACGAAAACCTGCAGGGGACGGATACGGTCTCGGTTTCTGTGTTCATGGAGGGGATCATTCCCCCAACAGCTCAGGATGACAATGCAACAACGGACGAAGATGTAGCTGTGGTCATCGATGTGCTGGCCAACGATTCGGATACCGATGGCACCCTCAACCCTGCCACAGTAACGGTAGCCACACCGCCTGCCCACGGAGCTGCCACCATTGATCTGGAAACGGGAAAAATTACCTACACACCGGCGTCAAACTTCTACGGCAGTGACAGCTTTACCTATAAGGTCCGGGACGATTCCGACGTGCTGTCCAATGAAGCCACCGTGACCCTGACCATCACTCTTTTGAACGACCCGCCGGTGGCCGATGCCGGTCCGGATCAGTCGGTTGTCGAGGGCCCGGACGTTACCGTGACACTGGACGGTTCCAATTCCTATGACGTCGATGACGGCATAGCTGCCTATTTTTGGGAACAGACCGGGGGGCCCCCCACGATTTCCCTGACAAATCCCGCAGGGGCTGTGGCGGGCTTTACTGTTCCGGACGTCGGCGCCGGGGGCGCGGATTTTGTCTTTCGCCTGACGGTCACAGACATAGGTGGCTTGCAGAATACCGGTACGGTCACCGTTCAGGTGCTTGCGCAGGGTGTCAGTCCGCCGACAGCCTTAAATGACGGCAAAACGATTGATGAGGATATTTCCGTAGTGATCGATGTGCTTGTCAACGATGAAGATATTGACGGGTTCATTGTTCCGTCTACGGTTACCGTGGTCACGGCGCCGGGATACGGTAGCGTGGCGGTCGATCTGCAAACCGGCAAAATCACCTACACGCCTTTTGTCAATTATTTCGGTACTGACATTTTCACCTACCTGGTTAAGGACAACGACGACATTGTTTCCAACACGGCTACGGTGTCGGTAACCATCAACAGTCTCAACGACCCGCCGGTGGCCGATGCCGGGTGGAATCGAAGTGTGACTGAAGGCTTTCTCGTGACGCTGGATGGTTCCGGATCGGTTGATGTGGAAGGGGCGACGCTCTCATTTGCCTGGGAGCAGACCGGCGGAACACCCACTGTGAACCTGTCGGACCCAAATGCAGAAAAGCCAACGTTTATTGTGCAGGCCACGGGAGGCGAGGGTGCCCTGCTGACGTTTCAGTTGACGGTGGCCGACGATGGCGGGCTCGAGGATAGCGCTACGGTAAATATCCGGATCAATGATTCCGCTCTCCCCTGTGATGCTGACGACAACGGAGCGGTGGACCTTGCAGATGCGATTCTCCTGCTTCAGGTACTTGTGAGGAATGATCTTACCGGAACCGAAATTTCCCTGTCTGCCGATGTCAACGGCGACAGACAACTCGGTTTCCCGGAAGTTCTCTGCGCTTTGCAGTCTGCCGCGGGATTGAGATTCGCTCTCGATCAGGACGACGACGGAGACGGGTACACCGATTTGCAGGGTGACTGCAATGACGCTGACAACGCCATCTATCCCGGGGCAACCGAGATTTGCGGAGACGGGATCGACCAGAACTGCGACGGGGTCGATGCGATCTGCCAGGGAGATTTGGTAGACGACGACGGGGATGGTTATACGGAGAACGATGGCGACTGCGACGATAGCGACGATACGATTTATCCCGGAGCGCCCGAGACTTGCAGCGATGGTATAGATCAGGATTGCAGCGGCACTGATCTGCTGTGTCCCGAGGATATCGACAATGACGGGGATGGTTACACTGAAAACCAGGGAGACTGCAGCGACAATGACCTGGCCATTAACCCGGCAGCAACCGAGATTCCGTATAACGGCAAGGACGATGACTGCGATGCGGGCACGCCTGATGATGACCTTGATGGAGACGGATATAACCACTCCTCTGATTGCGATGACAATGACAGTGCTGTAAATCCGGGTGAAACGGAGATTCCGTATAACGGCAAGGATGATGACTGCAATGCAGGCACCCCTGATGATGACCTTGATGGAGACGGGCATGACAATGTTGCAGACTGCAATGATGCTGACAACTCCATCTATCCCGGTGCAACCGAGATCTGCGGCGACGGAATCGACCAGGACTGCGATGGAAATGATCCGGTCTGTCCGGGAGACGACATAGACGATGACGGTGACGGGTACACAGAAAACCAGGGTGACTGCGATGACAATGACATAGACATCAACCCCGGAGTAACGGAGATTCCGTATAACGGTAAAGATGATGACTGCGATGCGGGAACGCCTGATGATGACCTTGATGGAGACGGGTATAACCTGGCCTCTGACTGCGATGACAATGACAGTGCTGTAAATCCGGGTGAAACGGAGATTCCCTATAATGGCAAGGACGATGACTGCGATGTGGGCACCCCTGATGATGACCTTGATGAAGACGGGTATAACCTTTCCTCTGACTGTGACGACGGCGATAGTGGTGTAAACCCGGGTGCAACGGAAGTTTGCAACGGTGTCGACGACGACTGCAACAGCCAGGTCGATGAAGGCCTTTTGACCACTTATTTCAGGGATGCGGATGAGGACGGTTACGGAGACCCGAACGACACGGTTGCCGCCTGCTCTGCTCCGGAAGGATATGTAACGGACAACACCGACTGCGACGACACCGATCCGGATGTCAATCCGGGTGTGCCGGAACGCTGCGGCGACGGGGTGGATCAGGATTGCAGCGGGGCCGATCTGGCCTGCGACCGCAACGGGTTTACGGCCAGCAGTCCGCAGATCGCCGTATTCGACGGTGGCTTCAACGTGATGAATTACTCGGCTGGCACCGGCAGCTCACCTGAGGATATTCTCAACATTATGATTTTCGAAAATCATGGGGCTGCGGGGTTCTATCCCGGTATATTCAACCTGCCGGCCAACCCGGTGTTTGCCGACGAGCATACCCTGGTCGTCATCGATGTCGGCTGTAGTGGCGGCCCGTGCCAGAAGACATTCCTGGCAGTAGGCGGTCAACTGAACGTTACCGCTTATCAACCGGGAGCGAATTTTACCGGCGAGCTGACAAACGTCTATCTCCAGGAAGTGACGATTTCCGGTCCGCCCGATCCCCCGGTGGCCACTCCTGTGGAGGGCGGAGAGGTCTGGCACATCGCCAGCTATCCGTTTAATGTCCCCATTGCCTACGACAACGACGGGGACGGATTTACGGCACCCGATGACTGCGACGATGCCGACCCGGATGTCAACTCGATGGCTCCTGAAGTCTGCAATGGAGTCGACGACAACTGCAATAGTCAGATCGACGAAGGCGTCATCATCACTTATTATCAGGATATAGATGGGGACGGTTATGGTAATCCGGGTGTATCTCAAGAGAGTTGTTCACCGGTACAAGGATACGTAACCAACAACGGTGACTGCGATGACAGCGATTTCGACATAAATCCGGGTACTACCGAAATCTGTGGCAACGAAATCGACGAAGACTGCGACGGCAATGTGGCCTGCACTCCGCCGGTGGAGACCGGCCAAGTGGGCCTGACCAGTTTTGCCCATGACAACAATCAGGGATATATCTTCAGCACCCAGACCGTGCTTTCGGGTATTTCCTTCGATCCGAACTGGACAGCGGGCGATTTTTATATGGAAGACAACCTCATAGTAGCAGCTGCGGATGCGGGTTTCCTTGACCTGGGCCCGGCGAGCCTGGACAGCATTACGGATGTGCCCGGCAGCGGATACATAAAAGGCCAGGTTGTCGTCGCGGAAACGGGTCATGTTTACGCGTTTGCCCTGGCCGACGGCAATTACGCGGCCATTGAGTATACCGAGGTCAGTTTTGACGTGGATTCCAACGGAACCTATCCGAGGCGCTCAACCTTCAGCTACAAGTATCTGCTGTCCACAGCCGGTGCAACCGTTGTTTCCGGCATTCAGATCGTCAGCTACGGTTGGGGAAACGGCGTTGAATTCGAAGGGTTCAATTTCAATGTCAACCCCCAGGTGGCAGCGGTGGTTCCCCACGGGGATGCCACAGTTGACTTTTACGTGGAGACAAATGCGATCTTTCTGGGCGCGAATACCGGGATTCAGCATCTTGGGAATGCCATTTCCTTGGCCGATATCACCATTGTTCCCCCGACTGGCTATACTGATGATGCCTGGAGCGTGGAACCCTTTGCCAGCCAGCCTCCCGAAACCTGGGATCCCATCGGGTATGTCTATGCCCTGAAACTGTCAGACGGCACCTATGCGGCCATCGAATTCACACAGTATGCCGTGGATCCCGATTCCGATGGTTTTGAACCCTTTAACACGGTTTTTAGTTACAAGTACCCGCTTCCGGAAGCCGACCCGCCGCCGAGCCAGGTCATTTCCGGGACCATAAGCTTGGACAGCGATAATGGAACCGTAAATGATGCTTTCATCTTCAGCACGGAGCAGGTCGTTGTGGCAGCCGGAGCGGTTCCCTGGGTCGGGCCGGGCGATGTGATGATGGCTGGTGAAAGCTTCTACATGTCTGCGGGGAGCATCACCAACCTTGGTGCCGGGACGATCGAGGCGACGACAAGCGTGCCCGAATACGGCTACATGCCCGCTGACCATGCATCTTTCGGAACTTGGATTTCAGCCGGCAGCGAGGGTAATGTTTTTGCTCTGCGTTTCGTCAGTGGCCAATATGCGGCCATCCAGTTTACGGAAATCGACGTGGGCACCGGTGTTGAAGGCGTCACCCGCTGTACCTTCAAATACAAGTACCAGCTCAACGGCACACCTGATTTCTAACCCAGTTTTCTAACCAGCCTGATTCGTTCATTTGCAAGGCATAAGGGGTGAAGCTGTAGTAATTTACTGCGAACCTTTGGCAACACAGGAGATACGGCATCCTCGGCTTTCCCACTATCCCATCTTTGTGGGTAAATTAGTAAAGAAGTGTAAAATCAACGAGTTGCCTCTTTGATCTCCTGCCGTATGGCACTAAAAATTTAACTTTTATACAGCTACGACCTTTTTATTGTTCTACCTGGATAATGCCATGGATATGATGGCCGCCGCCGCCGCTCCATACACCTACCATGCAGACATTTGTCAGACACTGCCTCTTCACGCAAAAAAGGCCAAGGCTACCTAGACGGTTAACACCTTGACCTTCCTACCTTTCTTGTGGTGGAGCTGAGGGGGATCGAACCCCTGACCTCATGACTGCCAGTCATGCGCTCTCCCATCTGAGCTACAGCCCCAATAAGTAAGGGGCAATTAACAGGTATCTTTTCAGGTGTCAATGAAAAGTTGTCCCAAATGTTGAAACCTGGCAAGGAATCTAAATGGATATTGCGCGAGGTGTTGACAAATGAATTGTCAGGAAATAAATTCAGGGATTTAGTTTAAATGGTGTTTAATTGTCGCCTGCTAGGCGTCTGGGTTGGGGCTATCTGGAAATATGTGTTTTCCGGGTGGGGCCGGTCAGCGGCAGGCAGAATTTTATCAGCAGAATGCAAGGAGTGCCGAATGCTCGACCTGATGCGGAAAAAGGCCGGAACCTGGATGGTCAAATTCATCCTGGGAGCTATTATTATCGTTTTTACTTTCTGGGGTGTCGGCAGTTGGACCGCCCAGAAGGGAAATCGGGTGGCGACCGTCAGCGGGGAGCCTGTCTCCGTCGAAAGCTATCAAGAGGCGTATAAAAACTATATGGGGCAGCTGCGCCAGCAATTTGGCAACAACCTGTCAGAAGATCTTCTCAAAATGCTCAATGTGGATCAGCAGGTACTGGACCAGGTCATTGAACAGCGGCTGCTGCTCAATGAAGCCCGCCGGTTGAATTTTAACGTTTCAAAGCCGCAGCTGATTGCCGCAATTTCCGCTTACCCCGGGTTTCAGGTGGACGGTGTTTTCAACCAGCGGCGATATGAACTCCTGCTTACCAACAACAGGATGACCCCCGAGTCGTTTGAAGCCTCCCAGAAAAAGTCGATGCTCATTGCCAAAGTCAGAAGATTTGTGACGGATAGTGCCAAGGTGTCGGATATCGAAGCCCGGGAATGGTACAATTGGCGGAACAGTTCTGTAAATGTGGATTACGCCTTGTTTGCGCCTGAAAAATATAGCCTGGAAGGGCCGGATGACAACCAGGCGCAGGCCTATTTTGATGAAACCAAAGAGAGCTACAGGACCCAGCCGATGGTGCAGGCGGAATATCTTTTTTTCGACCCGGCGGTCCAGGCAGCGGCGGTTGCCGTTTCACAGGAAGAGATCCTGGACTACTACGACGAACACCCGGATGAATTCAACCTTCCCAAACAGGTTCGGGCGCGGCATATCCTTTTCAAAGTTGACCCCGAAGCTTCCGCCGAGGATATTGAAAAGACGCGTGTGAGGGCGGCTGACATAACCCGACTGGCCCGGGAGGGACAGGACTTCGCGGCGCTGGCCCAAGAGCATTCAGAAGGCCCGAGTGGTCCCCGGGGCGGCGATCTGGGTTTTTTCCAAGCAGGCGCTATGGTCAAACCTTTTTCCGAGGCGGCCTTTGCCCTGCAGGTGGGTGATATCAGCGACCCGGTAAAAACGCGCTTTGGCTGGCATGTCATCAAGGTCGAAGAAATTAAATCCGCGTCTGTCCAGACACCGGAACAGGCCAGCGCGCAGATCAAAAAAAGCCTGGTGGAAACCGGGTCAAAAACACTGGCCTATGATCTCGCGGATAATGTCTACCAGGAAGCCGATGAGGATGAATTTTTTACGGCCGCCGCCAAGGCCCGGGGGCTGACCGTTGTGACCACTGATTTCTTTGACCGCAGCGGCTCCTCTAATGAGAAAACCAAGGGTGCTGCGTTTATGGAAGCTGCTTTTAAACTGGCCGAAAATGAAATAAGCGACATCGTTGAGGCAGACGGCGGATTTTACCTGATTCGGGTCATCCGTAAAAAGCCGGCTGCAGTTCCGGACCTGGCACTGGTCAGAGAGCGGGTGAATTCAGACTGGGCTCGTCAGGAAAGGGAGAAACTGGCCATGGATGCCGCTGGAGCTTTCCTGGAAACCATGCAGAATCCGGCGAGTGAATGGGCTCGGGCTGCCGAAGCCGCCGGGGCGGAAATCGGTGAAACAGGATTTTTTAAAAAGACGGATGAGATTCCGAATATCGGGCGCTCAAACCAGGTCGCCAATGCCGCTTTTGGGCTTTCAGAGGTGAAACCGTTATCCCCTGCACCACTAAAAAATGGTAAAGGGATTTACGTTGTCCGCTTCAAAGGGCGTCAGCTTCCTGACAGTGATGCCTTTGACAAAGAGAAACAGGCCATCAAAACATCACTTTTGGGACAGAAAAAGCGTGAAGTCTTCGCGGCCCTGGTCACGGACCTGCGCGCCAATAATGAAATCGTAATCGAGGAAAGATACAAGAACTGACCGCAGGGGTGAGGCCTGGTTTACCTTTGTGCAAACCGGGCCCCAAAAGCCGGGCCCGCCTGCCTGTTCTTCGGCAAGGCACTGCAATTGAAGATGAGGGCAGCTGGGCCTGACAGCGGTAGCAACCTATAGATGGAAGGAAAGAAGAAGCCATGGAAACCCCCTCAGCCGCATCGGCGACGAAAAGGTGCCCCGAGTGCAACACCCACATACCCATTGAAGCAACCCGGTGCACCGCGTGTGACCGGCGTGTTGGCAAAGTAGATAAGCATGGCGTCTCCCGTAAAGCGTTTAATTACCGGGCCTACGTCGAACTGGTCCTTGCCCTGGCAGCCCTGGGGGGCTTTGTCTGGTGGTTTTTCCTGAATTGAATAATTAATTTGACAAAATCCCTATTCGCCCTATACTACTTCAAACAGGCTTAATTTTTCTACTGCCAGTTACACGATGTAGATCCAGAATTGTTACCCCAAAACTACGGAGGGACAAACATGCCGAATTTACAGGAGCAGGTGGACAACATTGCGAAGATCCTGAAGCAGCTTTCCAAGCAGGTTGAGTCGGCTAAAAAGAACCTGAAAGCCCAGGCAAAGAAAGCGGCCGCCGATGCCAAGAAGAAGGCCGCGGCTGCCAAGAAGAAGGCCGCGGCTGCCAAGAAGAAAGCTACAGCGGCTGCCAAGAAGAAGGCCGCGGCGGTCAAGAAGAAAGCGACGGCTGCCAAAAAGAAAGCGACGGCTGCCAAAAAGAAAGCGACGGCTGCCAAGAAGAAGGTGACCCGGAAGAAAGCTGCTCCGAAGAAACCGGCTGCCAAGAAGAAAGTCGCTGCCAAGAAGAAACAGGCTGCCAAGAAGAAAGTAGCCGCAAAGAAGAAACCGGCGGCTAAGAAGAAAGTAGCCAAGGTAAAAGCCCCGCCAAAGAAGAAAACCGGGAGCCCCAAGACCGGTGCCGTCCTTGTTAAAGTAATGGCGGTTGTCGATAAAAGCGACGGAGGTGTTTCCATTTCCGATCTTAAAACAAAGACCGGTCTTGATTCAAGGCAGCTGAGCAACGCGCTCTACAAGCTTTCCAAACGAGGTAAGATTAAGTCCATAGCGCGGGGTGTATACGCCAAGGTGTGATGGGCGATTTATACCTTTGGGCGATGTCTGCCGGAACTGCCTGCGGGAAATACCAGGTGAAGATCCAAAGCGGATATACGGGTTAAACCTCCCGTGGAGAGTGACTTCCAAAAGCCTTCGACAGCCGGTCTTGAGCGCCGGCTGCCCGAAGGTTTTTTATTTATTCTGCATTTGAAAACCTGGTCCTCAGGGCCAGGTCAGAGACAATTGGCTATGCCGTGAAAAATTGAGGCAAGTGCCTAAAGTGAACTAAAGTTTGAAGTGCTCTAAAGTTAAGGAATCCTGCCAATTTGATAAAATCAGTGGAGCGCAGCGACGCA
>CAZWPX010000011.1:0-88357 GCA_964636125.1 uncultured Desulfobacterales bacterium
ATCAGGAACTTCTTGCCCACCGATGTGCCCACTGTCTTTATAAACCAGTTCATACGTTTGCCTCCGTTCATTTGAATGGGTAACATTGTTATCTTTATATGTACATTACTTAGATATTATGTTCCCGGGTGTCAATAGAATTATCCGGTCATCTTGGATACCTGTCTTTCAAAATAGCGGTTTAACCTGAACAGGGCGAGCCCCGCAGTTCGGTAGTAACAATGTTATCCTGAAGGCATCGGGGAGCCCTGGGGACTGCGGTCAGGGGCTTGATTAGGCCGATCCCGCCACCAAGCGTCTCTGGGGCGGTCCAGTATGGATGCCAGCAGTTTTTTACCCGGGGTGGTTTTCAAACGACCCTTGAGGCGTTCGATCCATTTGGCAGGTGACGCATGGCCAAGGTCCTGCAGCGCTTTGAGGTTCAGGGCTAAGGAGAGTTGGTCGGCATCCCGGGCCAGGTGTGCCTCCAGGGATGTGCCCGCATTGAATTCAGACAGGAGCACCTGCAGATCATTGCCGAAGGGGATGCCAGCCACGGTATCCGCCATGGCCCGGTTCTCGTCGGGGGATACATAGCGTTTCTGGACATGGTTCAGGTCCCCGATTCTCGCTTCCGGCAGGTCATGCACCAGGCACATGGACAACAGGCGCGCGGGGTCTGCTTCTGGTTCCAGTTTTGAAAGGATCAGCGCGATAAAAGCGGTGCTGTAGGTATGTTCCGCAACGCTCTCTTGGCCCGCGCCTAAAAAAGCATAACCTGAGCGTGGCAGTGCTTGCAGCATGTGAGCCTCAAACAGCAGATCTGCAATTCGTTCCATGTTCATCACTTACACTCTCCTCATTTTGTCCGGTGGTCCGGAATCCTGGCACCAGGGCACCAACAAAGAAATCTGTTTTCCTGAAAGAATCGTACAAAGCTTCCGTGTCCGGGTTGGTTGTGAACTTCTGTGTAAGAATTGCCGGTATGAATTGCAACCGAAAAATCGCCATAGTGGCCCGGTTGGGCGTGCCCGGTCGAAACGGCCTGGGCGGATCGATTCAAAACGGGCCGACCGGATTGTTTGTGAAGACGCTGCAGCCGTCCACCGGATAGGGGCAGCCGGGTCTTAAAGAACTATTGCGCTTGACATTGTGGATTAGTTCCGCTACTTAGTTCCAAACTTAAAAGTGGCTGTTATTTAAATAGGTTGCCTTTAAGGCCTTAAAAAAATATCCTTTCAAAGCAAACCAGCAGTGTCGGGAACACTGCTTATCGGAGTTACAGCCAATGTCTTCCAACCTCGACCTTGTTTACATGATTAGCAACGCCGGCTTTGTTGTCCAGATGGTCATGTTGCTGTTGTTGTTTTTTTCAATCACCTCCTGGGCTATCATTATCGTAAAATACCGCTACCTGAAACGGGCCTTCAGGGAGTCCTCACAATTTGTAGAATTTTTCTGGAAGTGCCGGGATCTTTCGGACGCATTTGCCATGGCTAAAAAATTGAGCGCCAGCCCGGTGGCCAGGATTTTCAGGGTCGGCTACGTTGAACTCAATAAGGTTAGCCGGCTCAGCCTGGGGGGACGCCCGAAAAAGGCCGGGAAGGGCGAGGGTGATCGGGGTAACCTCAATGGACTGGGGGCCGGGACGGGTAACGTCAAAAGGGCCCTGCGCCGGGCCACCAATGCCGAAATGACCCGCATGGCCCAGATGGTGCCTTTTCTGGCCACCACCGGGAATACGACCCCTTTTATCGGGCTTTTTGGGACAGTATGGGGTATCATGAATTCATTTCATGGCATTGGGCTCACCGGTTCGGCCAGTCTTGCGGTGGTGGCCCCGGGCATATCCGAAGCACTGGTGGCCACGGCCGCCGGACTTGCAGCGGCTATTCCGGCCGTGATTGCCTTTAACCATTTCTCAAACCGCATCGGCATGCTGGAGGCCGAACTCAATAATTTTTCAGCTGACTTTCTAAATATTGTTGAACGGGATATTCTGATGGCCGGAGGAAACAGGCAATGATGATCGGCGGCTCTAATAAACAGCTGATGTCGGATATCAACGTGACGCCTTTCGTGGATGTCATGCTGGTGCTTTTAATCATCTTCATGGTAACGGCGCCCATGATGGTCCAGGGTGTCAATGTCTCTTTACCGGAGACAACCGCTGAAGCGCTGCCTTCTGAAAAAGAGCACCTCATCGTCACCATCGATGTGAAAGGCCAGGTCCATATCAACAACTATCCCGTGGCCGCGGATTCTTTAAGGCACAAGCTGACCAAAATCCTTGAAGGGCGCTCAGATAGGGAAGTTTACCTGCGGGCCGATAAGAACATACCTTACGGCACCGTGGTGCATGTCATGGCCGAAATAAAGGCCGCGGGTGTAGAGAAACTGGGTATGGTGACCCTGCCGCTTGAAAAGGCTCAGGCGGCGAAGTAATCGGAGGCAGGGAGCCGCATGGCAGCACATGTATACTCACCGGGTAGTTTCCGCGGGGACAGGAAGGCTCTGGCGCTGCCCTTTTCAGTCTCCTGCGCCGCCCATATCCTGATCATAGCCCTGTTTATACTGAACCCGGTCGGGACATCAAAGAAAATCTTGCTGCCCCCGGTCATCCGGGTAACCATGGTCACACTGCCCACGGCGGCGGAGCCGGTTCCCACTGCTGCCAAGTCCGGAACATCTGCCCGCCGGCCGGTTAAGCCGGCACCCAGTAAGGCGGACATCAGTCTGGCCCCCCGGGAGGATGCCAGAGCCGTTGATAAACCAAAGACCATTAAATCTTTGAAGAAAAAAACCTTCCGGCCCTCCAAGGTGGTCGAAAGTGCCCTGACGCGCATTGAGCAGACCGTTGAAGAAGAAAGGGTCAACGCGCTGGCCGCCGCCTTAGACCGCTTGCGCAGCAAGGTGAAAGAACAGCCGGTTGAGGATTCACCCCGGGCAAGCGCGGACAACCAGATCGGTGTTCCGGGTAAAGTGAAGCTTGATAGCAAAGAAATAGTTGAAATTATTGACATATATAGGGTTGAGGTCGCTTTCCAGATACAGAAGAACTGGGCATTTTCACAGTCCCTGGCCGGGAGTGGACAGGACCTGACCGCGGAAATTGTGTTTCGCGTGATGCCGGATGGAGAGATTCGAGATATCTGGTTTGATAAAAGATCCGGCAATGCCTACCTGGATGAATCGGCGCGAAGGGCCATTATGAAGACGAATCCCGTCCAACCGCATCCGGAGGGATTGAATAAACCGTTTATACCCGTCGGGCTCCGGTTTACACCCGAGGGCATTCGCTGATAACCGGCCGGTGGCGGGCTGCAAAACAGGATGATTATGTTGTGGAAAACCAATGATAGCCGGGTGTGCAGCGTCATACGCCGGATTGTAAATGAAATGTTGCCGGGCCTCGTGCTCTGGGTGGCCTGCGGCCTGGTGGCCGTTTCACCCGGCACCAGCCGGGCCGGCTACGACTATATCGATATTACCAACCCGTTTCTGCGTAAAATTCCCCTGGCGGTCCAGCATTTTAAACTTAACCAAAAAACCCCGGAAGCCCGGCAGGCGGCGGCAGAAGCCATCGGGCTTATTTCGGAGACCCTTATTTTTACGGGTTATTTTAAGCCGATTGATCCGGAGGCGTTCCTGGCAGACCCGGAATCCCCCGGCATTATACGGCCGAATATCCAGTTCGAGAACTGGACCGGTATCGGTGCGGAACTGCTTGTCACCGGGGGGCTGCTCATAAAAAATGGGCTGGTCGAGGTGGAATTACGACTGTTCGACACATTTAAACAACGATTGCTGGTGGGGAAAAAATACCGGGCATTGCCCCGGGATTTAAGAAAAGTCATGCGCCGGTTCTGCAGTGCCATCCTCTTTAACCTGACCGGCAGTCGGGGCTATTTTGACAGTGAATTGGCTTTCCTGTCCACGGGCACCGGAAATAAAGAGGTGTTTATCTGTGACTTTGACGGCTTCAATCCCCGCCAGTTCACCCGTAACAGCGCCATCACCCTTTTCCCAGCCTGGTCCTCAGACCGCAAATGGATCGGCTACACGGCCTACAATCGCGGCAAACCGGATCTTTATATAAAAAGTGTAACCCAGAAAAGGGGTTATGTTTTGGACAAAAAGGGATTAAACATCAAGCCGGCCTGGGTCCCGGGGCGCTTTGAACTTGCCGCGACCTTGAGTTTTTCCGGTGATCAGGAAATTTATCTATTGACCGGAACCGGGAAAATTATTAAAAGATTGACGCATAGGCGCGGGATTGATGTATCACCGGCCTGGTCCCCGGACGGTAAAAAGATGGCGTTTGTATCCAAGCGGTCCGGTACCCCGCAAATATACATCATGACAATTGATACCGGAGTGGTCGAACGGCAGACGTTTGAAGGGAAGTACAACACACAGCCGGCCTGGTCCCCAAAAGGTGATCGTATCGCGTACTCGGCGATGCGCAAGGGCCGCATTGATATATTTCTTATGAGCCTGGATGGGGGCGACCCCGTGCAGCTGACCAACGAATCGGGAGATAATGAGGCACCTGCCTGGGCTCCCGACGGAAGTCTTATCGCTTTCAGTTCAACCCGTGAGGGACCGTCCAGAATATACGTGATGACTGCTTTCGGCACCGATCAGAGAAGATTACTGTCAATGCCGGGGGAACAGTCTGATCCTGACTGGTCCTCAAACGGCATTTATACAAAAGTGTTATCGGGTTCTTAAAAAGGAGGAAAAATGCGGAAAAATTTTTGGATACATTTAGCCCTGTTGCTGGTCATACCTGGATTGTTGTTTACGGCGTCATGTTCAAAAAAAGTTGTAAAATCTGACACCTCCGCAACTGTAGCAGAGCAGCAGAAAACTGCGGATGAAGAGGCCGCCCAGGCTGCGGCTGCGGCTGAGGCTCAGGAGCGGGAACAGCAGGCTGCTGCCGAGGCTGCCGCCGAACTCGCTGAACAAACCGCGCAGCGGAACATGCTCATGGAAAAGAACATGTTCGAAAGTGAAAGCATCTATTTTGACTTTGACAGTTCTGCACTGACTCCGGTGGCGCAAAGCGTTCTGAGCGCCAAGGCGGATTATCTCCGGGATAATTCCGGGTTCCAGGCGATTATAGAAGGCCATTGTGATGAAAGAGGCACCCCCGAATACAACCTTGCCCTGGGGGATCGCCGTGCTGAAAGTGCCAAAAAATTTCTAATCAATCTTGGCATTGCCCCCTCTCGCTTTACCACCGTCAGCTATGGCGAAGAGAGCCCTGTTGCTACCGGCCACAATGAAGAAGCGTGGGCAGAAAACAGACGCGCCAAATTTCTACTCGAGTAAATGGCTACGACAGGTTCTGGGAATGCCCACGCGACCTGCCCGCCAGATGAATTGATGCAGCAGCCGCTTGCCCGCCTTTATGGCGGGCAAGCTGTTTAGGCGCTGTCTCCAGACGGCTGTAAGGAAAGGCTGACCATGAAATCGACTACAATGTATATTCTGAGTGCGGTTTTCCTCATGGGGGGCTGCATGGCCCAGGAGGAGATAACTGTTCTGGATGGCCGCGTGGCTGGCCTTGAGAAGCAGTCCGGGCGTATAGAAAATCTGTCCTCCAGACTGCAGGCGGTTGAAGACCAGCAGGCTAAAAGAGATCTTGAAATCCGGAAACAAGCCGCCGGGCAGGGGGCCGAAATCGATCGGCTGCAGGAAGAGATTGAGCTGTTGCGGGGCGCCCTGGAAGTGCTGGAACACCAGGTGGTCAAAAAACTCAGTGCCAGTGATGATGTCGATGAGCGCCGCAAAATGGAGACCGAAAGGATTGAAGCCCAGCTGGTCGTCACCCATCAGAAAGTTGACCGAATCTTACAGTATCTCAACCTCGAAGCCACCGGCGTGCCGGATACCAAAAAAACGGATGATATCCCGGCTGCTGTCAGCTTAACCGACAAAGAGGTGTATGATCTGGCACGTAAAGCATTTGATGACGGCAAACTCGAAGCCGCCCGTCAGGGATTTGAAGACCTGCTGAAAAATCATCCCGACTCCAACCATGCGGACAACGCCCAATTTTGGATTGGTGAGACTTATTATCGTGAAAAGTGGTTTGAAAAGGCGATTTTGGAATATCAGAAGGTTATTGAAAAATACCCTAAAGGTAATAAAGTGCCGGCCTCACGGCTTAAACAGGGACTGGCTTTTTCAAATCTTGGGGACAATACGAATGCGCGGCTGATCCTGCAGGAATTAATCAAACGGCACCCCCAATCGAACGAGGCCAAAATCGCCCGCAAGAAGCTGAAAAAGTATAAATAGTGGTAAAGATTATGGGCATAGACCCGGGCCTGGCAGCGACCGGCATCGGGTTGGTTCAGGGCCAGGGCACACGTCTTTGCGGCTATTCTTACGGGTGCATACAGACGCCCGCCCGGGATAAAACCCCGACCCGCCTGGATTGCATCTATACAAAACTCGCAGCGCTAATCGCCGATGAAAAGCCGGACCTCATGGTCGTGGAGGATGCATTTTCACTCAATCGATACCCCAAATCGGGTATCGATCTTGGCAAAGTTACCGGGGTCATCCTGCTGGCTGGCAGCCAGGTGGGGATACCGGTCGCGGAATTGGCGGTACGTGAAGCTAAAAAGATTCTGACCGGAAACGGCAATGCCGGAAAAGAGCAGCTTGAGCAGGCTGTGCGCAGGATTATCCGTGCTCCCGAGCCCATAAGGCCCTACCATGCGTCGGATGCCATTGGGCTGGCAATCATAGGGTTATACAGATATGATCGGTTACTTAGAGGGTAAACTTCTCCAGAAAGACAAGGAACGGATTCTGGTGCTGGCCGGCCAGGTAGGCTACGAAATCCTGCTGCCGGCCATCGTGATGGCCTCACTGGCCGACAAGGCTACCGGAGATGAGGTGGCCCTGTATATCTATTATCAGCAAACCGAGAGACAGCCTAAGCCGGTGCTGATCGGGTTTAACCTCGAAGCGGAAAAAGAGTTTTTCCAGCTGTTTATTTCGGTGGCAGCCATCGGGCCGCTAAAGGCGGCCAAGGCCATGACCGCCCCTGTTCAGGAGATAGCCCGTTCAATAGAATCCCGGGACGCGGCTGCTTTGAAACAGCTGAGCGGCATTGGCAGCCGGACAGCCCAAAAGATTATCGCAACCCTGGAAGGCAAGCTGGACAAGTTCATGCTCGGTGGCGAACCGGTTTTAAAGGTTTCCGGCAAAACCGAAGACTTTGCCGAGCAGGTTCTGGCAGTATTGACCGAGCAGCTCGGGCATCGCCCGGGCGACGCGCGCCAGATGATCACAGCCGCTATGAATCGCAACGCTGATATTGCAACGGCCGAAGAGTTGTTTGAAGAAGTCTACCGGGGTGAATCTACACCATGACTGACGGCATCCTGACCCATAGAGCAGATTTTACAAGTGTGCTGGCACCTGAGAGTCAGCCGGCTGACAAAGAGCCGGAGATGCTCTCTTTGCGCCCGGAAACACTTGCAGAGTATATCGGCCAGCCGGAGGTGGTGGAAACCCTGCATATAGCCATCGAAGCCGCCCGGCTGCGCAGTGAACCCCTGGACCACATCCTGTTTCACGGACCGCCTGGCTTGGGAAAGACCACCCTGGCCCATATTATTGCCAATGAAATGGGCGGACAGCTCACCGTCACCTCCGGGCCGGCCCTGGACAAGCGGGGAGATCTGCTGGGTATTCTCACGCATTTGCAGGAGGGCGATATCCTTTTTGTGGATGAGATTCATCGCATTCCTAAAGTAGTCGAAGAATTTCTTTACCCTGCCATGGAAGATTATGCGGTCGATTTTGTTTTTGACAAGGGCATTCACGCCCGCAGTCACAGATTCCGTTTGAAAAAGTTTACCCTCGTGGGGGCAACAACCCGGGTGGGGCTGCTGTCCGCACCTTTACGTGACCGTTTCGGTATTTTCAGGAACCTGGATTTCTATTCAAAAGAGGACCTGGTTAAGATTACCCGTCGATCTGCCGCCATGCTTGACATGCCGATTGATGCTGAGGGTGCCGGGGAGCTTTCCCTGCGCTCCCGGGGTACACCTCGTATTGTAAACCGGCTCCTGAAACGGGTTCGGGATTTCGCGCAGGTGCGCGCGGATGGAAAAATCAATCGTAAAACGGTCTCGGCCGCATTGAACCTTGAAGGGGTGGATGAACGCGGGTTGACTGTACTTGACCGCAGCTACCTGAAAACCATTATAGAGTTCTACAAGGGCGGCCCGGTGGGTATCGAAGCAGTTGCAGCCACCTTGCAGGAAGAGACCGATACCCTGGTCGATGTGGTTGAACCCTACCTTTTGAAAATCGGTATGATCATGCGGACGTCGTCCGGGCGCAAAGCCTCGGAAGCCGCCTACCGCCATCTCGGTTTCAAGGTTCAAGACAGTTTGTTTGGCCCCGGATAATCTTTTACCCCGGATTGGATTGTGAGCATCATTCAAAACAATAACCGTTGTTTGTTTGAAATTTACCTGCTCAAGGAGGGCAACGTTTGACTCGCTTGCAGCGCACCGTAAGGCACCTGCTGACGGCTTTGCTCCTGGTGCTGGTTGTTTTTTCCAGGGCAGCCGCTGTGCCGGTTGAAAATGGCGGTGGTTTAATCCCCGACCTGCTGGTCTCGATGGACGGGCGCGATCTGCCGGCCTACGCGCTGGTGGTTGAAAAGAGCATCCAGCGCCTGTCCCTGATAAAATACGATGGACGGTACCAGGTGGTTGAAACGATGCGGTGCTCAACCGGCAAGATCAACGGTAATAAAATGGTCAGCGGGGATAAAAAAACCCCCGCGGGCGCCTATTTTTTCACCCAGGCATTTAAAGCCAAGGACTTGGCACCCTTGTACGGAACCCGGGCGTTCCCGCTGGATTATCCCAATTTAATGGACCGGCGGCACGGGCGCAACGGGTATGCCATCTGGCTGCACGGGACCAATCGCCCCCTGAAAGACAGGGATTCAAATGGATGTATCGCGCTGGAGAACAGGGACATAGACAGGCTTTCCGCCCATATTACCCTGCGGGACACCCCCATATTGATTGCCAAAAAAGTGTCCTACAGGACGACTGCCCAGGCCGAGACAGAGGAAAAAGCCCTGCACGCGTTTCTGTCCGGCTGGAACAGGGCGCTGGCCAGTGGGTCTTATCATGAATACCTTGCTTTTTACGATTCTGGATATCTGCCCGCGATCTCGTGGTGGATGCAGTGGCTGGACAACAGAGAGGCCGGCCCGCTTTCAGCTGGTGCCATAGATACCCGCCTGCAATATCGCGGCATTTATAAGGATCGGGGCCTATTTGTGGTTCTGTTTGACCTGCAATTGTCACTGGGCGACCTGACTGCTGTAGCCGGTCGGCGCAAAATTTTCGTGACCTTTGAAACCGACACCCCGCGAATTGTGGGCGATACCTTTCTGGCGACAGCACCTGCCGGTGAAAGCGTGGACACGACCTATTCGCTGGTTTCAACCGCCCGGGCGCTGCGGTCCCGGCAAACCGGTAAAGAGGCGATCGCGGCTCTTGTGGACAAGTGGCTGCAGGCCTGGTCCGGCAAGGATATCAAAGGTTACGGGGCCAGTTATTCGATGAACTTCAGATCAAAACAGATGGATAAACAAAAGTGGCTTGACTATAAAGCGCGGCTGAACAAAACTTATCGTTACATAAACGTGTCGGCCGAAAACACCCGGATTACCAGGAGCAAAGGCACTGCAACAGTCACTTTTATGCAGACATATGAATCCAACGTGCATACAACCAAAGGGATGAAAACCCTGACTCTTAAATTGGAAGACGGAAAATGGAAGATATTCCGAGAGACGTTCACAAAGAATTAGAAAGTTATAAAGTTTCAAAAAGCACCCGTGAAAAACGGCACTGGACGCTGCTGTTTATCGGTGAGCGTGGTGAAGTTATTACCATTCGAAAATTCCGGGGGCTGATGCTCCTCGCCTTCTTTATCATGGTGGTTTCCATTTCTGCTGCGGCCAGCATTTTTATGCTTTACCAAAAGCCGTTTGAAGAAAACCAACAGCTGACGGCGGCGCTTGTCAAGGTCGAAAAAAAGGTAAGGGCGTTGGGCGCAGAGAAGGAACTGCTGCTGACCCGGCTGGGAATTGCTGAATCCCGGCTGAATAAAGACCAGGGGTCAGACCCCAATTCAGGGCAGGCTGAAGCGGACTTTATGGAAGAGAGTTTACCCGCAAATCCGGAACTCTCCCCCGGGGGCGGCCTGGAATTTCAGCAGGAGCAGCAACCGACCCGGATAGAACCTGCACACTCAGGAAGTCCGGAGCTCCCCAAGCCGGCCGAATCAGAAGGTAAGGTGCCGCCGGAGATAAAGGTGGACATTCAGGACCTGCAGGTTATCCACGAGCCCGGGCAGAATCTGTTAAACGTCCAGTTTAAGGTGATTAATGTCAATCCTGAGATTGGGGCCATTTCCGGACGGACCTTCGTCCTTCTGGAAACTGATTCAATCAATGGAAGCGAGATGCTGATCTATCCGAAAGTGCCCCTTGTGGAAGGGAAACCCTCCCGGATCAGGCTGGGACGCTATTTTTCCATCTCGCGGTTCAACATCGTGAAGTTCAAGAGTATCTATGGGCAGGACCCCAGACCCTTTAGTAAAGCGACGGTATTTGTCTATTCAGGTGCCGGCGACCTGCTGCTGGAGAAGAAATTTTCAATTGAGAATCCGTTTAAAATTTCGTGATCCCATGGGTCCGGGCGATCAGGGACCGGGCCAACCGGGCTTTTCCTGGATCGATCCGATTAAACGTGAGGCAAGGGCGCTAGGAACGTGATGTTTAACCGGGAACAGATGCGAAAAATAACAGTGATCCTCTTGGGATGGGTCCTTTTGGGGCTGCCTGCTCCGGCGGCTGCCCAGGAGAGGGTGCACACGGTGTTTTTCCAGGGAACCGACCATGAACTGAATGTATACCGGATCCGGGGCAAGCAGCCGGGTAAAACGATTCTGTTGATCGGTGGTATTCAGGGGGATGAACCCGGTGGGTTCCTTTCTGTGGATATGTATGCGGATATCAGCCTGGCCCGGGGCAACCTGATTGTCGTACCGCGGGCCAACTTTCGTTCCATTGTACTGCAGCGTAGGCAGATCAACGAAGATATGAACCGCAAGTTCGGTACCAGCCAGAACAGAGGCTATGAAACGGAAGTGGTCGAAATCCTGAAGCAGTTAATAGCCGAAAGTGACTGCCTCTTAAATATGCACGACGGGTCCGGATTCTTTTCAGAAAAGTGGGAAAGCCCGTCCCGGAACCCACAAAAATACGGACAATCAATTATAGCCGATGCCGGCCGGTATCAATTTTCGGGCAAAACGGAACCTGTTGAACTGGAGGTGTTGGCCCGTGAGGTTTGCCAGCGGATTAACCAGCACATTAAGAATCCGGAACATTTTTTCCGCTTCAACAATCACAGGACCGCGGAGCAGGACTCACGGCACAAAGAACAACGCAAATCAGCCACTTTTTATGCCCTGACCCAGCATGGAATCCCGGCATTCGGAATTGAGAGCAGCAAATCATTGCCCCTGGAACTAAAAGTCCGGCACCATAACCTGGCTGTAAACGCTTTTATGGAAGTCCTGGGTGTGGTTCCCCAGACGCCCGGGATGAGTCTTAAAAAACCATTGCTCGATTACCTGGTCATTGCCGTGAATGATACCTTGCCGGTGGTCCTGAAGAATCAGCAAACACTGCATATCGCAGAAGGGGACACGGTCACCATTTCACACATTGAAGCAAATTATGAGCGTGGTCTCAGTGCTGATCTGGTCGGACTTGGAACAGTCAATGACCTGCGCAAGCCAACCACGATAAGGGCGCCCACCCGGATAGTGGTGCGCAAGGATTATTATCCGTGCGGAAGCGTCTATATTGATATTGGGGCCCGAAAATCCCGTCCGGTTGCAACTGCGCCTGAACAGAGGGCGGTCTCGGCCGCAGGCCTGTTGTTCAAGGTCAAGAAGAATTCTGAAACACAGGTGTACAACAATTACAGCCGCATAAAGATGATCAGGGGCGATATCTTTGAGATTGTGGACGTCCTGACAAGCCTGGCGGATCCCTCTGACCTGGTCGTGAATGTGAAGGGGTTTGTGGGCAACCGGGTGAATAATTCAGGCGAAGACCGGGGATACCCGATCGACTCCAGTAAAGATTTGTGGAAAAGATATTCCCTCCACAAGCAGGGACGCCGGTACCAGGTCATCGTGACCCTCGCGGAAAAGGAAGTCGGTAAGTTGTTCATTGAGTTGGAGGAACCGTTACTGAAGCATGTTATTTTCAGCTTTGATGATGGTTCTTTGCGGTGTTTTTTTCCGGGAAACACGATTGATACCCGGGTAGCAGGGGCCCTGCACATGGTGGCCCTGTCCACGAATATCAGGGAGAACCAGGGGGTCAGCGCATATTTGAGCGCACCTGAGAAAAAATCCCGGCGGGTGGATCTCAAGGCACCCTTGTTTGCAGATGTTTCAGATCCCGGAACGGCATATGATCCAATCGCTTATCGACTGGAATTTCGCCGCGGAAACATCGAGATGGGGACCTTGACCCTTGCACCGGGCAAAGGCGCTGATCAGCCCTGAGCGGCTTGACGTCAATTAATCGTGGGCTTTAAAAACCTGGTGTATGGCGGGCGCCGCGGGACCCGCACCCGGGCGTGTGTAAGAAACCGGGCACCTTAATCATTAGTTTACACCCACTAACCAAGGAAGAGACGTGAAACGTAAATCCAAAGATTTCTCCATAATTGATAAAGCCCTGACAGTGGATGGTGTCATTTCCACCCGAGGTAAACTCGTCATAAAAGGGACTATAAAAGGCACCCTTGAAGGCGACACAGTGATTATCGCCAAAGAAGGTGCCGTTTATGCGGACACGAAAGTGGCCAGCATGACCATCGGTGGGACCTTTCAAGGGGAAATACAAGCTTCCGAGGAGTTGATAATCCTGTCAACCGGCAATTGCTCGGGCCGGGTGGAATGCAAAGATTTTGTGGTTGAGGCGGGAGGGGTTCTCAATGCCCAGGTTACCTGTGTGAAAAACGGCAACCCGGTTTCCAGCAGTTGACGCCAGGTGAAGGCCGGCGGCTTTATGTGTGCCTGAACTTGAGAACTTATGTCCCCAATGAATAGTGCAAGTGCGTATTAACTGCTGCTACTGATCTAACCCATTAAAATTATGACTATATTTTTTATATTGAATGCTGAAAAGAGCGACGGCCAGGTTTTAATGAATTTTTCCAATTATGGCTTGACAAGTCAGAAAATTTTGTATAATTGTACCAGATTCTGGGATACACATAGGAGAAATGACGTTGAAAAAATATACACAGAGCGCTAAGACAATTGACAACAAGGGTAACTGGTGGGTTGTGGATGCTGAAGGTCAGGTACTGGGACGGCTGGCCACGACCATTGCTGCCCGGCTTCGGGGAAAACACAATCCGGCCTTCACCCCGCATGCGGATACGGGTGACTCGGTGGTTGTGTTGAACGCTGACAAGATCATCCTGACAGGTAAAAAAAGCACCCAAAAAGTGTATTACCGGCACAGCGGATATATCGGGGGCCTTACGGAAATAACGGCTGAAAAACTGCTTGAGAAACGGCCTGAAGACCTGATCCGGTTCGCGGTAAAGGGCATGTTGCCGAAAAATAAGCTGGGTCGGAAGCTTTTCAAAAAGCTCAAGGTCTATACCGGTGACACGCATCCTCACCAGGCCCAGCAGCCTGAGGCTGTTGCAAACTAAATACTCATTGGTTACTTAAACCCGCGTATAACTGAGGAATTAAATGGACAATCAGAACTCTTTTTATGCTACAGGCAAACGAAAATCTGCCATTGCCAGAACATGGCTGACACCGGGCACCGGTCAGATCACGGTAAATAAAAAGCCGTTGGACGAATATTTCAGGGTTGAGACAGCCAAGATCCTTCTGGCGAGACCGTTTGCGCTTACCAATACCAGTGGTGAATTCGATGTGAAGGTCAAAGTTCTGGGCGGGGGCGTCTCCGGCCAGGCCAGTGCCATTCGGCATGGGATTACCAAAGCCCTTATTCTTGCCAATCCGGACTTTCGGGGACCACTTAAAAAAGCCGGTTTTGTCAAGCGCGACCCGCGTGTAAAAGAGAGAAAGAAGTATGGGCAGAAAGGTGCCCGGGCAAGATTCCAGTTCTCAAAACGTTAGAATCTGGATCTATACAGTTGTCGAAAGGGGAGAGCGGATGTTTGTCCGACTCTCCCTTTTTTCGTTCAAAGCTCAGATGCTGATAGCCCTTTTTATGGTGGTTCGCGTCATTATCAGGGGCCCGACTGGGAGCACCGGACCAGGTGCCCGGGTGCGACCTGTATCATTTCGCTACCGGTCTGCCCGCAGCTACTTGATTGCTCTTGGCAGCGGTTCCGATAACCGCAGGCCTCCGTTGCTTCCGGGAGTTTGCCGCTTGAACGGGTTACTTCAGGAGGGCGGCCAGCTGCCGCCGCAGATCCTGGCTCCAGGATAGATGCCAGCAGCGACCGGGTATAAGGGTGCCCCGGATTGTCAAACAGGGCCTCAGCCGGTGCGGATTCAACAATTTTACCTTTATACATGACGCATACCCGTGAACAGAGATAACTGACCACGTTCAGGTCGTGGGAGATGAACAGGTAGCTCAATGCCAGCTGCTCCTGGAGATCTTTGAGCAGGTTGATGATCTGGGCCTGAATGGAAACATCCAGGGCTGAAACCGGCTCATCGCAGATGATCAGGGAAGGGTCGACACTCAAGGCGCGGGCGATGCCTACGCGCTGGCGCTGGCCACCGCTGAATTCATGGGGATAGCGGTCCGCGGAAGCGGCGGGCATGCCCACCATGTCGAGAAGTCGGTCGATCTGTTTGCGGCGGTCTTTCCGGTCGATAATGCTGTTAAGGCGCACGCCTTCGGCAATGGATTCCCCCACGGTCATGCGCGGGTTTAGAGAGCTGTAGGGATCCTGGAAGACAATCTGAATCTCTTTGCGCAGGGGTTTGAATTCGCGCTCCGTAAGGGTGTTCAGATCATGCCCCTTGTAGAGGATTTGGCCGGCATCTGCTTCCAGCAGGTGTAAAAGGAGCCTTGCGACGGTCGTTTTGCCGCATCCACTTTCGCCCACAAGCCCCAGGGTCCGGCCATTGTTGATATCAAAATCGACCCCGTCAACCGCTTTGAGGTGGGCCACTGTTTTTTGCAGGAGTCCACGTCGTATAAAAAAGTATTTTTTAAGTCCCCGCACCTTCAAAATAGGTGCGGCGGTGTCTGTTTCCCAGGTCATCAGTTCAATTTCCCCCATGAGAGTTTTTGAGAACCGGGCAGCGGGCCAGGTGCCCACGGCCATAATCACACATGTCAGGCCGGATGGTTGCACAGGTGTCGATGCGCCAGCCACAGCGGGGGTGGAAAGGACAGCCGGCTGGCTTATAAGCCGGGTGGGGCACGGTGCCGGGAATATTGTAAAGCCGCTGTCCTCTCTTTTCACGGGTGGGCAGGGCTGCCAGCAGGGCCTGGGTGTACGGATGCCGCGGATTTGCGAACAGGTCGCCGGCGGCAGCTTCTTCCACTACAATTCCGGCGTACATGACATAGACGCGGTCCGCAATGGCAGACACCACACTCAGGTCGTGGGTGATATACTGAACCGCCAGGTGATGCGTCTGTTTCAGCTTGCGCAGCAGTCCGAGTATCTGGGCCTGTACGGTGACATCCAGGGCGGTTGTCGGCTCATCTGCAATTATGAGATCCGGTTCACAGGCCAGTGCCATGGCGATCATCACGCGCTGGCGCTGGCCGCCGCTCAACTGGTGCGGGTAGTCATCGCAGCGGCGGTCTGCATTGTCGATACCGACATCCGTCAGGATCGAGATGACGCGGGCCCGGACGTCCCCGGGTGCAATCGGGGTATGGGCCAAAATGGCTTCGCTGATCTGGTTGCCGATGGTGAACACCGGGTTCAGGGATGTCATGGGTTCCTGGAAGACCATGGCGATTTTGCGGCCGCGAATGGACTGCAGGCCCGTTTCGCCCAGGGACAGCAGGTCAACCCCGCCAAACAGGGCCTGGCCTCCGGCGATCCGGGCCGGTGGAGACGGCAGCAGGCCCAGCATGGCCAGGGCTGTCACTGTTTTCCCACAGCCGGATTCACCGACGATACAGACAGTTTCCCGGCGGTGGATTCGATAGCAGATGCCGTCCACTGCCCGGGAGACAGTTGGGTCACCCTCGAAGTAGACGCGCAGATCGTGGACATCCAGCAGTATGTTATTTATTGATTCAGCCACTTAATTTCGTTCGCGCAGTTTCGGGTTAAAAATGTCTCTGAGGCCTTCGCCAAAAAGGTTGAAAGCCAGAACCACGACCAGAATAACGAATCCCGGGGTAAAGGTCAGCCAGGGGGCATCGAAGATAAATGCCTTGCCGTCCGAAAGGATATTGCCCCAGGTGGCATGCGGCGGGGGGACACCGAATCCCAGAAAACTCAACCCGGCTTCGGTGAGGATAGCCGAAGCAATCCCCAGGGTGGCCGACACCAGTACCGGCGCGATGGCGTTGGGCAGCATGTGGCGGAAAACGATGCGGACATCGCTCACCCCTAAAGCTTTGGCTGCCGCCACGAAATCCTGTTCACGCAGTGCCAGAAATTCAGCCCGGACAAACCGGGTGGTTCCCATCCAGCTGGTCAGGCCGATGACAATCATGATGTTATATAGGCTGGCCGGTAAAAGGGCCACCACGGTCAGGATCAGAAAGAAGGTGGGAAAACAGAGCATGACGTCCACCATTCGCATGACCAGGGTATCTACTGAGAAGGTGTGCCCACGCAGCAGGCGGGTGGATACGGATCGCCGGGTAGGGTGTTTTGCCTGCCGGGAATCTTGCCAGACCCGCCAATAGAGAACACCGGCCGCCAGGGCCGCGAAGGTCGCGGCCGGGAACTGGTCGGCGGCCGCCAGCAGGACTGCAGCCGATAAGGCCAGCACAGCCAGGATATGGCCCAGCCGGACAGGCTGCTGACCATAGTAGCCGGCAATGCCGCCCAGGATGACGCCGATGAACACAGAGATCCCCACGGCTACAAATCCCACGGTCAGAGAGACCCAGGCGCCCTGCAGCATCCGCGCAAAAACATCGCGGCCCAAATCATCGGTTCCCATTAGGTATATGCTGAGCGGCGGTACTTCTTCCGGCCGCAGGGATGCCGTGTTGGCCTGGGATAAAGGCGGGCGGAGTTTCTCCTGAAGCCTGACCGTGGAAGGGTCAAGGTGCGGGTTTGTCCCGGATGTCAGCAGCAGCCCAAGGAGTGCCACGACAAAAAAGAGGACAAAGACCACCAGGCCGGCAAAGGCCATACGGTTCTTGAGCAGCAAACGCCAGAACTCGGCCCGCGGCGAACGGGGCGGCGGCATCTGGCTGTTGTCTGCGGCCGGGGCGGGCCGGTCAGGTGCAGGGGTTCCCATCAGAGTTTGATCCTCGGGTCCACCACCATGTAGAGCAGGTCGGATACAAACGTTCCCACCAGTACAAGGACAGCGGAGAGAAAGTTAACGGTCAGGATGACCGGATAATCCCTGGCCAGGATGGCCTCGTAGGCCATACGCCCCATGCCAGGCCAGGCGAAAATCGATTCAATGATGACTGAGCCGCCAATCAGGCCGGGCAGGATCAGACCGAACATCGTCACAAAGGGCAGCAGGGCGTTGCGCAGGGCATGCCGATAGTAAACTGTGTCCATGGGCAGGCCTTTGGCGCGGGCTGTCCGGACGTAGTCCTGGCTGATGATTTCCAGCATCTGGCTGCGGACATAACGCGACAGCACGGCAATGCCGCCGGTGGCCCCCAGTAGTGACGGCAGTACCATATGCCAGGTACGATCCATGACACGGCTGATGGCAGTGGCGTCTGCGTTTCCAAAGGTGGCCATGCCGATGACCGGCACATGCAGCCAGTTTACTACCCCTATGATCAGGATATAGGCAAAAAAGAAACCGGGTATCGATATCAGCAGGTATGCAAAAAAAGTGGTGGTTTTGTCATAGGTGCCCCCCCGATCGATGGCCGACCGGATGCCCATGGGAAACGAGAAGGTCCAGGTGAGCAGGGTTCCTACGATGAACAGGGGCAGGCTGTTTAAAAACCTTTCCCAGATTTTTCCCAGCACCGGCCGCTGGTCTTTCCAGGAGACAATCCGGCCGGTGAACAAATCACGGTAAAACAGGTAAAACTGAACGTGATAGGGTTCGTCGAGATGGAGCTCTTTGCGCATCCTTTCCACGATTTCAGGTGTGAACTTGGGGTTCATGGGGTCTATCTCGCTCGGTTCACCTGGGGCCAGATGAATGATGAGAAAAGAGATCACGGCCACAAAAACGAGGGTGATCACCTTTTGTACGAGACTTCTGCCTATGAAGGACAACATGCCGGTTCTACTCCCTGTCGGTCAACGTGGGCTGTTGGTGCAGCTTAATCCACTGATTAAAGTGATAATTATAGTTGCCGGTTTTCGTCGGCTCGATGGGCCGATAGGCCGGTTTTCCGTTCACGCCCGTTTCCCGGCGAACGATCCGTTTGTCCAGCAGTGCGGTCCAGCGGCCCACATACAAGAACGTGTAGGGCTGGGCGGCTGCGATAATTTCGTGCAGGCGGTGGCAATAGGCCACCTGACGGTCATGCTCATATTCCCTGCGTATTTTCAGGATCAGGTCATCGGCTTCGGGGTCGGCAAAACCGACGAAATTGAGTTGAAAAGGGCCGGTCTGGCTGGAGTGCCAAATCTGGTAGAGGTCAGGGTCAATACCCATGGACCAGCCCAGGATCAGGGTGTCGAAATCCAGCTGATTGACTCTTTTTTTAACAAAGACCGACCATTCAATCAGATCAGTCCGCACATCGACCCCAATCCGTTTCCAGGCATCCTGGGCAATGGCCAATATGGCTTTGCGCAGGTTGTTGCCGTTGTTCGTTATCAGGGTGAATTCCATTCGGCGGCCGTCTTTTTCAAGCCAGCCGTCCGTGTTGCGCTGCCAGCCGGCTTCAGCCAGAAGCTTTAAAGCGCCCTGGGGGTCATAAGGCAGCGGCCGGACGGCCTGGTTATAAAAATCAGTCTGTTTGACAAAGGGCCCGGTAATCGATTCGGCCTGCCCGTACATGACGTAGCGAATAATCTTTTTGGTATCGATGGCCATGCCCAGCGCCCGCCGGACCCGGGGGTCATTGAACGGTTCCCGGCGCATATTGTAGGCGATGTATGAATAGCCAAAGGAGGTTCCGGAAAATTGCCGGAATCGGTCGTCTGTTTGCAGCCGTTCAACCTGGTGGGGGAGTACCTGGTAGTTGTCCACGGTGCCGGCATAAAATTCCATCTCCTGGGTCAAGGGGTCAGGGATGATCCGCATGGTGTAGGTGCCATAATTGGGCGGCCCTTCCCAGTAGTCATCAAAGCGCGTGAGTTGAATATAACGGTCGGATTTCCATTCCCGGAAGGCAAAGGGTCCGCAGCCGATGGGCCGGCGGTTAAAACGGCTCTGCCGCAGGGTGAAGTCCGCCGGGTCCTTGCCGGTCTCCCGGGCCTCCGCCGCAAGGGCCTGGTCACTCAGCCGGTGGGCAGGTAGAATGCCCATGCCCCAGGTACCCAGGGCTGGAGAGTATAAACGTTTGTAAGTAATTTTGAGGGTCAACGGATCCAGCACGGAAACTGATTTCACCGGTTCAAAATCCGACAGCCGGGGTGAACGATTGCGCGGGTTGATGATCGACTGGTATGTGAACCGGACATCTTCAGCGTCCAGTTCATGGCCGTCATGAAACCGGATTCCCGGTCGCAGGTGAAACAGGATTACCGGGTTGTGTTCCACGGCCGGCACCAGTTCCCGTGACAGGGCGGCGTGCTGTTCCAGCGGTAGTGCCGGCTGGGTGGTGACATACCTGGCCGGTGTAAAACTGGTGAAGTACTCGTTCCCGAGCAGGTCGGCCAGGTGGTTGAACAGTTCCTGGTCGACCCGGTCCAGTGACAACCGGATACGGGCCGGCGCGTTTACCTGGATACGTACAGGCACTGTTTCTTTGGAGATTTGGACCTGGCGGCTGAGCACTTCTGCCCGTGGGGGCAACAGGTCGATCGCGGTTACATGCTCAAGTTCGGGGATTTTGCGGGCAAGTGCTTTTTGGAGCCAGGCCAACAGAAGCTGCCCGTCTGTGCGGCTGCCGGTTGGCCCGGGGGCCCTGTCGTTCAGGTAGAAATAAGCTGCTTCAGAAATCTGCCATTTATGCGCCACTCTGCCCCTGTAGCGCAGCTGGTCATCCCGGTCGATGAGCCCCTCAAACACCATTGATTCAATCTGGCTGCTGGCCGAGTCCGCCGTCAAGATGGGATTGAGCAAGCTGGCGTCACCGATGGATGCGGTAATATATTGGTTCAGGCGGTTCGGGTTGCCCCGGGTCTGTTCATCATAGGTGGGCACCCAAAAATAAGATTGCAGCAGAAACAGGACCACAGTTACAGGAACGATTATGAGGGCACGTCGAGTGGTCATGTCAGTCCAGAGGACGGGGTTTCGTGGGGCAATGCTTTCGGAAGAAATTTAATGGAAAATTGGGTGGGCAGGTCCGGAAAAACCTGTCCCGCCAGTGACCCAGGCCTGCGTGCAGGGCTTGAATCACTGGCGCAAATCATTTTTAATGGGTATCAATGGCCTTTGGCCGCTGCCGTCTGGCCGTCAGCCGGTTCGGATCCGGCCGCTTCAGCCTCGGCCTGTTCCTGGGCGGCCAGGGCTTCCTCAGCCAGGCGGGTTTCTTCTGCGGTCCGGGCCTGGATTTCAGTGAGTGCGGCATTGAAGATCGCGGTTTTCTGCTCAATCAGTTTAAGCAGGTTTTCATCCGGGTTGAGTGCTTTGGCTGAATCAAGATGATCCAGGGCAATTTTTAAATCTTCAGTGGTTGCCCGACTGGCCGCTACGTTGGCCTTGTACATGTAGATGGCAATGTCAATTCCGTCAATACGGGCGTAAACGGAGTGTGTCACTTCACGCGTATGGGCAAACTTGAGTGCTTTGCCCAGGTATGCTTTGATGCCTTCAAAGTCCGGAAATCCAGGGGCCGCCAGGAGGGCATCCGCCTTGTCGATATAGTAGCCGTAAATCAGCGGGAAGACGTCCTGTTTTTCATACTGAGCCTGGGGGGGCTCGGCCGGCGCCGGAACACCGGGGAGACTGATCAGCAGCTTTTCCCCAAGGGGCGCAAATTTCCCCTGCCATATCTCAAGCGCCCCATCAGCAGGTTTAAGATGGAATTTGTTCGAATTGTTCAAGGAGGCGCCGATAACCAGCAAGAACAGGAGAGCGGCAACCCCAACTGCCCCAAAGGTCACATACTGACCGGTGCGGTCTACCGGCGGAGCGGCTGCAGCGGCGTCATAAGAGACCGTGACTTTTTCTGCCTCAGCCTTTTCAGCGGCGGCTTTCTCAGCGGCGGCTTTCTCCGCAGCAGCTTTCTCAGCGGCGGCCTTCTCCGCAGCAGCTTTCAGTCCCTGTTCCTTAATGGCATTCATATCGAAAGCACGTGTTAATACTGCTTTAATACGCTGAATCTCTTTTTCATCCGTTCCGGCAATAAAGGGCGCTGGCTCCGGAAATTTCTGGGAGGCGCGTGCGGGTTTAAAAACCGTTTCGGTACGGGGCCAATCGAATTTCTGGTGCAGCAGTGCTTTACCCGTGAGTTTTTTGACCGGTGGTTTCCTGGGTGCAGCTTTTTTTGCAGCAACGGTCTTGGCCACTGTCTTCTTAGCAGCGGTTTTTTTAGGCCCAGTTTTTTTCTTGGGAGCGGCCTTCTTGGGAGCAGCCTTTTTCTGGGGTACTGTTTTTTTCGGAGCGGCTTTTTTCTTAGGGGTTGCCTTTTTAGGCGCAGCCTTCTTCTTGGGCGCCGCTTTCTTTTTGGCAGCTTTTTTGGCGGCTGTTTTTTTGGCCGGAGCTTTTTTTGCAGCGATCTTCTTAGCAGCGGCTTTCTTCTTTGAAGTCGATTTGATCAGGCTCTTTTTACCCATAAAAAACCCCTTTGAAATTAGAGAGAATTGGAATATAAGCTGTAATTACATATAAATAACCACATATCGAATTAGGTATGGTTTGTAAACACTTATTTAGGGCCAGTGACCATTGATTAGCGGTCCTCACTGGACGCCGCAGCGGGGGTAGAGAAACGATGCAGACAGGTCATCTCAAGGATAAAAAGAACAAACTGGTCGACCTGTTAAGCAGATTTGATTCGCTTGCGGTCGCTTTTTCCGGAGGGGCGGACAGCGCCTTTCTCGCAGCGGTGGCCCACGAAGTTCTGGGGACGAAGATGATCGCCTTAAAAGCAATTTCGCCCATACACCCGCAGACAGAACACCGGGCCGCCCTGGCCTTCGCCGCAGGATTCGATATTCCGCTGGCAGTGGTTGAGACCAGAGAACTTGAGGTCCCGGGCTTCGCGGACAATTCCACCGATCGCTGCTACCTGTGCAAACACTACCTGATGTCCCTGATGGTGGCCCAGGCTGCCCAAAAGGGGTTTGCCCATGTCGCGCACGGTGCCAATATCGATGACCTGGATGACTACCGGCCGGGATTCAGGGCGGCAAAAGAGCTGGGTATCCAGGCCCCTTTGATCGAAGCCGGCCTGACCAAAACGGAAATCCGCGAGCTTTCAAGACAGATGGGCCTGCCCACCTGGAACCGGCCATCCATGGCCTGCCTGGCTTCCCGCTTCCCTTATGGGACCCCTTTATCAAAACGGGTGCTCGCGATGGTGGCCCAGGCCGAACGTGCTCTCTACAACCTGGGTTTCGAAAGTTGTCGAGTCCGGCACCACGATACGGTTGCGCGGATTGAAATTGATCCCGCCGGGATCTCACGCCTGGTAAGCGGGCCGGTTCGTACGAAGCTGGTCAAAAAGCTGACGGCCCTAGGTTATAAGCATGTTTGCGTGGATCTGGAGGGGTATATCTCAGGTAGTCTTAACCGTGATATCGGGGAACTTGACTGATGGCAAAGAAGGCCGGGGAGGCCAGAATATTGGTGAGTGCCTGCCTTGCTGGCTGCCGCTCAAGATACGATGGGGGCGTGCCTAAGGTGGTTGATGCGCACATCAGACGCTGGAAGGCTGCGGGCCGGGTCATTTTGTTCTGCCCGGAAACGGCTGGCGGTTTGCCTACCCCCAGAGATCCGGCGGAAATATCCGGTGGGTTCGGCCAGGATGTCCTGGCGGGTCGCCGCAAGGTGTTCAATTGCCGGGGAGAGGATGTCACCGTGTACTTTCTGGCAGGGGCCCAAAGGGCACTTGCGGCGGTAAAACTGTTCAACATCCGGGCAGCTGTTTTGAAGGACGGGAGCCCGTCTTGCGGTACGACCCGCATATATGACGGCACTTTCCACCATAGACAGGTGGTCGGGCAGGGTGTGACTGCTGCCTTGCTGGCGGCCTGGCAGGTGGCCCTTTTTAACGAGCACAATCTGGCGCTGCTGGAAAACTGAAGCGTGTTTGTAAGGGCCGCGGTTGATGGCAGTTGATCTACCGCGCCGGTTTTGACCGAAACCAGACCGGCAGCCTGCTTGACAATGGATTCGGGAATCATTATGTTGTCGCCTGCTGAGTATATGCTCATAAGGAGAAAGGGGCCGTCATGGCACGACCGCAAAAAGAAAGAATTGTTGCTTTTAACCCCAATGTCAGCTATTTCAAGCCGCGCGGAATTCCGCTGGTGGAGCTTGAGGAAATCGGCCTGACGATTGATGGGCGTGAAGCGATCCGACTGGCTGATTTACAGGGACTGTCGCACGAGGAAGCCGGCCGACGCATGGGAGTTTCCAGGGCTACATTCGGACGGATTGTCCAGAAAGCCAGGTACGCGGTTGCGGATGCCTTGATCAACGGCAAGGCTATCAATGTTGAGGGGGGAAATTACAAGCTTGCCGACCTTGAAAGAAGATTTACATGTGGTCCCTGCGGTCATAAATGGATCGAACCCCAGGGAACCGGACGCCCGGAAGGCTGCCCCAGCTGTGGCAGCGACAGGTTTTACCGGGTGTCAGATCCCGACTAACCCGAACAAGTAAGGGAGAGAAAGAAACATGGTACAGATACAGGACGACATGCCCAAACAAAAGGACCCGAAGGCACAGCAGGATGCCAGAGACGCTGCTGTGGGCCAGGCCCTGGGCAAAATTAAAAATAAAATACTTGTCATGAGCGGCAAGGGCGGTGTTGGTAAAACCAGCACGTCTGTGAATCTTTCTGTGGCCCTGTCCCAGAGGGGCTTCAAAGTCGGGCTAATGGATGTGGACCTGCACGGTCCGGATGTTCCCCGGATGCTGGGGTTGGATGGTATGCCGGACGTCAGCGCCAGCGGGAAGCTTAACCCGGTCAGGTATTCGGATAATCTGTCGGTGATATCGATCGAATCACTGACACCGGGTAAGGACGACGCGATTATCTGGCGGGGGCCGGTGAAGTACTCTGCCATTCAACAGTTCATTGGTGATGTGGATTGGGGCGATCTTGACTTTCTGGTTATCGATGCACCTCCGGGAACCGGAGATGAACCGCTGACCGTGGCACAGACCATCTCCGATGCGAAAGCTTTGATCGTGACAACGCCCCAGGAGGTTTCCCTGGCAGATGTCCGCAAATCAATTAATTTTTGTAAAACCGTTAAATTGGATGTCTTCGGGGTTATTGAAAACATGAGCGGCTTTTCCTGCCCGCATTGTGGAGAAGTCATCGATCCCTTCGGTACCGGCGGCGGTGAGAAGACAGCTGCAGAAACCGGTCTTGATTTTCTGGGACGGGTGCCGTTTGACCCCAGTGTGGTGGCGTGCGGTGATTCGGGTATTGCGATCCAGGTCAAGCACGCGGATTCGCCGGTGGCCAAAGCGTTTGACAGTGTGGCGGAAAAACTGGGTAAGTTGGTTTAACGGCGGCATTGCCGGCAGACCAAAACAAGCAGCGACAATTTTAAGTCTTGTCAGCCCCCTTCAAGGGGGTCACCTGATTCCCCCCTGCTCCTCGTGAGGAGAATCAAAGCCGGCTGAATACTTCGGCTGAAACGGCAGAAAGGTTGACCTTTCTGCCGTTTTTTATGCTTCTAATCTTCCGGGTACATGGCGTCGATGCGGTCAGCATGCAGATCCAGGACCACATTCTTCTTTACCTTCAAAGTCGGTGTCAGCAGGCCGTTTTCGATCGTAAATTCCGGTACAAGGGTAATTTTTTTGATGGTTTCGAAGGAGGCGAACTCCCTGTTCTTCTCCGCTACCCGGGCCTCCACATGCTGGACGACTTTTTTATTCACAAGCAGGTCATCGATACTGTTGAAGGCGAGGCCCTGTTCATTGGCCCAGTCCTGAATATTCTCTGCGTCCACGGTCACAACAGCGGAGAGAAATTTGCGTTTGTCGCCGACGACACAGACCTGGTTGATAAACTTGGAAGTGGCGATGACTCCTTCAATGGCTGAAGGTGCAATATTCTTTCCACCGGCCGTGATGATCAGGTCTTTTTTCCGGCCGGTGATGCGCAGGAAATTTTCCGAGTCGATTTCGCCGAGATCACCTGTTCTCTGCCATCCGTCCGGGGAGATGGTCTCCGCGGTCTCCTCGGGCATCTTGTAGTATTCCCGCATGACATTCCGGCCCCGAAACAGGACCTCCCCGTCTTCGTCGATTTTTTGCTCAACGCCGGGTCCGGGTTGGCCAACCCAGCCGAAACGGTAGTTATCAAATCGATTCAGATTGGTGAAAGAGGTGTTCTCCGTCATGCCAATGCCTTCCAGGACCAGGACGCCGGCTGCGTGAAAGAATTTGGCAATACTCGGGTTTATGGGGGCAGCACCGCTGATGCACCAGCGCACACGGCCCCCCAGGGCTGCCTGAACCTTGCTGAATACCAGCTTGGTGGCCAGGGCGTATTTGAGATTGAGCCCAAAAGGTATCGGCTGTTTGTTGAGCTTGCAGTCACTCACCTGATTGCCGACTTCGCAGGCCCAGTTGAAGATTTTAAGGGCCGCGCCGCCTTTGGCTTCCGCACCACTGAATATTTTGGAATAGATTTTTTCGTAGATGCGCGGCACGCTGGCAAACCAGTGCGGTCGGGCCGTGGCGATATCTTCCACGATTGTTTCCATGCTCCGGGTAAATGTGGTGGTACTGCCCACCAGCAGGCTGGCATATGTGCAGGTGCGCGCAAAGACGTGTGCCAGGGGCAGGAACAAGAAGACCTCGTCACCTTCCATAATGCGGGTGCTGAACTTGACCGACTGGGCGGTAAAGGTCACGTTGTCGTGGGTCAGCACTGCCCCCTTGGGAATCCCGGTGGTTCCGGATGTGTAAACAATACCGGCGACATCTTCCGGGCTCACCGCGTCGACTCTGGCCTGGAAGTCCTCATCGGGCGTGTCCTGGCCCAGGGCCAGAAATTCATCAAAGCTTAGGACCCAGTCGTCACCCCTGGATTTTCCGTTTAAAAGAATCACCTTGCGTACATTCGGAATATCGGCTTTGATTTCATTCAGTTTGGCCAGCTGAACGTCGTTTTCCGCGAAAATCACCACACCGTCGGAATGATCGATGATGTACCGGCAGTCCTTGGCGAGGTTGGACTGGTAAATACCCACCGTGGCCGCGCCGATACTGGCAATCCCCATGTCGCACAGCACCCACCGGAAACAGCTGTAGCTGATGATGTTGACCTTATCTCCCTTTTCAACGCCCAGGGCCATCAGGCTTTTGGACACGCCCTTGACCTGGTCGTAGAAAACGCCCCAGCTGACCGCTTCGGTCACGCCGGGTTCCGTGAACCATTTATAGGCCGGTACATCAAAATGGCGATCGACCGTTTCCTTGAGCATGTGATTGATATTGCGATAGTCGGTAAACTGCATGTCTCCCCCTTGTGATCCGCATAGTTGACGTTTGCGTGAATGGAAGTTTTGCCATAGCACACCTGTCCGCCCGGTGTCTACCGTTTGATTTTGCCAGGCAGGATGAATTCGTACTTTCTTCTTAAAATATTCTCAGTCAAGGTTCTATCGATCCTCCGCAGAGCCAGGAAAAGAGACCAGATCAGCTTGTCCTCACGGTAATAGCGTTCGATATCGGCCAGGGAAATCGGCGACAGTTCGGTCGGCAGATGGACATTGATCAAGTCAATGGCGGCCGGCACCAGGTCACGCCGCTGCTCTTTGATCAGATTGGCTGTCAGATCGATCAGCACCTGGCGGGGGTCATAATAACGGGTCATCACATCTTCAACAAACAGCCACCCGATCAACCAGCGCAGGAAAGATGGGGCCGCCTGCAGGAGGAGCTCCGGATCAAGCTGTTCGACTCCCTTGACCCGGATGAAGGGGGTACTGGTGTCAATAAAGTAGAGAATCTCCCGCGAGTCTTTCTCCGCAAGGGCCCAGTTGGAAATCTGACCGTCGATGGCCAGTTCGAGATCCGGCTGCAGGGTGTGGTTGTAGTGCCAGAAACCGGTCAGGGCCTGCAGGATTCGATCCAGCAAACCTGAAAATTCGCGGGCATCCTGCTGCTGGATCAGTCGGTGGGCGATGCAGTCAGCCGGTATCTGCAGCTGGGCGATATACAGCACAACGGGCCGGTGCGGCAGGGCTACGACATGCGTAACGCTGTCCGGCAGGTGCAGTCCGGCCCGGATCAGTTGCTGGCAGTAGGTCGCGTACATGGTGGCGTATTTTTCAGCGGCGGGAATCGTTTTGAACAGCGGCATTCGCTTGTAGGCCCAGGTTGTGTCGGTCCCGATTTGAAAAATGGCCGATATCTCCCCGAAACCGATTAGCTTCGCTGGAATGGATGAGCGATCCAGGTGCTGTGGATCGAGGCCTGCTTCAAAGCGCTCGAGGCGCTCTTTGTCGATTCCGGTCATAAAAAGGCTCAGCTTTCGTAGAATGTCTGGACATCAGCCAGGGCCAGGTCAAGCCTGGCCAGGACCCAATCGGCCTGCTCTGTGCGAATATTCAGCGGCGGCAGGAACTGGACCACGGATTTATCATTGTTCGCATACACCATCAAAAGATCATGCTGATAGGCGGCCAGCGCCAGCAGCGGACCACAGTTGTCGTCTTTCAATTTCAGTCCCATGAACAGGCCCACCTGCCGCAGTTCCTCCATGATGGCATGCTTTGCGGCCAGACGTTCAATCCCGGATTTGAAGCGGGCTGCAAGCGTGTTTACATGCGCCAGGAATTCAGGCGCCGCAGAAATTTCAAGGACCTTCAGAGCGACTGCGCAGCCGGGCTCTGCCCCGCCGAAAGTGGACACATGGATGTGAGGATCCGCATGAAACACAGATTCGAGGGGCGCGCGCAGCACAGTGGCCGTAATGGGGTAGATCCCGCCGGAAAGTCCTTTGCCGAGAATGACCATATCGGGCAGGATATCAAAATGTTCAAAACCCCAGAGTTTACCGGTCCGTCCCAGACCGGTCTGGACTTCATCCATGATCAGCAGGGCCCCGGCCCGGTCACAAAGTTCGCGCACCCTGATGAGATAGCCTTCCGGCGGGACCGGCATGCCCAGCGTAGCGGGGATGGTTTCAAGAATTACGGCTGCAGTGTCAGCGTTCATGGCCTGTTCCAGGGCCCGGGTGTGGCCAAATGGGACCTGCTTGAAACCCGGGGGCTTAGGTCCGAAAGGCAGCCTGTATTTTTTATCCCCGGCGGCCAGCGCCAGTCCGGTGTGTCCATGGTAACCGCCTCGTGCGGACAGGATCAAGCTGCGCCGGGTGTGGGCCCGGGCCACTTTAAAGGCCAGGTCAACGGCTTCACCGCCGCTCACCCCGAAAACGGTGTAATCCAGATCACCCGGCATCAATGCGGCCAGGCGGTGGCCCAGCCGGGCCCGGGCATGGCTGACCAGATGGCCGTTGCCAATATCGCAATGTTCAAGGGCTTTTATCAGGGTCTGAATGATGACGGGGTTGCGGTGGCCAAGATTGAAAGTGCCGCCATTGGTGTGCAGGTTGAATACCTGCTTTTTGCCATCCATATCCCTGGCCAGCGCCCCCTCGCGCGCATCCAGGACCAGCGGCATCTGCACTGCTTCCCAGAAGTCCGCTTTGGCCGAGTTTACATGCCTGCGAAACCGGTCGAAGGCACGCTGTTTTTCAGGAGAGTAAGCGTCCGCCATAGTTTTTGCCTTTTACTCCCAGAAATCTTACTGAACATCCATGGATTTTTCAACGATCGCCTGTATGATTCCCTGTGTCGCTTCAAGGGTGAACGCGTCGAAAGTCAGGGTCGTCCAGGTCCGCGTCTGGCTCTCTTTTGGCTTTTCAAGGGTAAAGGTCCTGAATTCAACCGGGCCAACCCGATCAGCACCCAGTTCGATTTTATCCTTGAGAAAAGCAATCTGGAGGGTGGACGCTGTTTCTGAAAGGTTGCTGAGTTTGAGCCTCAGATAACGGGTCTGTTGGACGTCGACTGTACCGGTATATATTTCATTGGCCTGCAAAACGATCTGTTCCGGTACCGTTCCGGCCAACGCGGTCGGCCCACAAAAATAGATGGTCAAGAGCAGGGCTGCCATGGTGTAGCCTATTCTCGTTCTGAGCATATCATCCTCCCGGTCAGGTCTGCGCCAGTTTCCGGCTGATTGCTTCCACAGTTAAAAAACGAACGCCGATATTTTCAAGTTCCCGCTGCCCCCGGTCATACAGGCCCGAGAGGGCGTCCCGGGCGACGACAATTCGAAAATCCCGCTCACTGGCCTCGTAGATTGAGGTACGCGGACAGTTTGGAAAGTTGCACCCGGCAAAAACAAGGGTGGAAATGCCGAGTTCTATTAAATGATCTTCCAGGGTAGTCGCATAGAAAGCGCCCCAGCGGGGTTTGTAAATGATGACTTCATTAGCAGATACCGCCTGGAGGCCTCCGGCAAGCAGGGTAGGGCAGTCCAGCTGCGGGGTATTTTCCGGCAGAAGGCCGGGTGCAATCTGGCAGTCCGGGGTGCCGTCTATGAGTACCATCTCACCGCACTCCACTGCAGACCGCCGACAGAGATCCACATTGCCGCCATCCGGCCGGTAGATGCGTACAATGTGTATAATGGGCTTTGCGAATCGGCGAAATGCAGCTGCAAGGCGGCCCATGGCCGGCAAGGCGGTGGCGGTTCCCGGAATTTCAAAGGGCCGGCCCTTCAATGTGCCGGTCTGGGTATCGATAATGAGCAGGGCGGCCGCTGAGAAATCCGGCCGGGTGTAATCATGCTGGGGCTGCACGTGTTTACTTTCCATCGTTGTCAAGGTGTTTAAATTCGTTGGACCGGATGGAATCGGGCCCACTATTCACCAGTTTAGTATTGATTCCTTGCATGCTTGTACCGAGCCTTTGAATAAACGGTGATGTTTTTTGGAGATCTCAAAACAGTGTGAAATTATCATTTACCGTGGGATACGGCAAGTTCAATCTGAGCAGCGGCAGGTTTGCCCGTTTATTAATCTTTTAGCAGATCTGTGACAATCCATCCCATGTGTGCTATGCCTGCAAAGCTTCACACGGTTCCACTGTCCGGCCGATACGGCTCTCATGTCATGTGCGGGATGTTGATATCGCGGCAGGGCTACGTTGGCAGCGGGTTTCTAAAATCTGACAAACCTGTAATAAGTAAAAGGCTATATTCACAAGAGCTTTAAACAGAACCGGGGGAATAGGAAAACGTATGACTCAAACAGATAAGAGCACGCACATCGCGGTTGGGGCTCAAAGCAATGATCACTCCGCACATCTGGCCGGCATATCCACAAAGCGCTTCTTCACGGACGCGCAGACCTTTGCAAAGACGCAATTGCTCATCTCAGAATACTACCAGGTCGATGTGCCTTCAAATTTCTGGGATGTGTATAATGTGGAGGCCGAGGCTTTGGGACAAGAGATTATCTATCCCGAGGATGGCATTCCGGACGTCGACCGCACCCGCCCATTGATTAGAACACCCGCAGATCTGGACCGACTCAAGCCGTCGGACCCCTATAAGTCCGGCCGGCTGCCCTGGATCCAGGCGGTCAACCGGTATTATTTAGAGATGACAGGGAAACTTGACCGGGTCTACTTTACGGCTCCCTTCAGCCTGGCCGTGAACATCCGGGGTTACGAAAACCTGGTCGGTGACATGTACGCCCGGCCAGACTTTGTTCATCGGCTTTTCAAATTTTTATGTGATGACGTCCTGGGACCCCATATCGAAGCCCTGCGCAGCGAGGCCGGTATGCCGGATCTGATGATGGACGGGCGTGATGCCTGGGCCTCCCCGCCGTTGATTACCCTTGATATGATGGATGAATATGTGGTCACTTACACAGAGAGGCTGCGAGCCCAATTGGGGGATAATGTGATCACCCGCGGGAACTGGGGGGATGCGAAAAGTGGCGATCCCGAACGGTTTTTCGGACAGAAGCTGCGTTGCAGTCCGGGCGCTTTGAGTGTGCTTGACCCGGACCTGCATGCAGTTGGCCCGGATCGGGTCAAAGAATTTGCCAACCGGTCCGACGTTGTTGTGGCTGCCGGGGTTGATGCCGCGCTGCTCAAGGACGGGCCGGTTGAAGACATTGTGGCGCGGATCAAGTTTTATATAGACAGACTGGCGCGTGATGGCCGCTGCATGATCCACCTCAACCAGATCCCGGCGGATACCCCACCGGAACATATTCATGCGGCTGTGGCGGCGTGCCACACCTTCGGCAGCCTGCCAGTCGGCGAAGATTTGAATGCAGTTGCGTTTGAAGTTCCCCAAAGGGAGAGTTTTTCTGAATTCCTTCAGAACAAAGGCATACCCGGTTAAGGCTGGCCGGGATTTTTGAAATCGGGTACCCGTCTTGACTATATGACAACTTAGAAACGTGCAGCAAGGTTGACAATGTGAGGTTGAAAATAGTAAAAATCGTGCGTCGCAGGCAATGCCTTTCTTACACCGGCCCTCTTTCGGAAGATACCTGCGCAACAGGATTGAACCGAGGGCAATGTTACTAATAAAGAGACCACAAAATGAAAAAAGACATTTCAAAACAGTTGTTTAAAGAAGCAATCGCACTTATTCCCGGTGGGGTGAACAGCCCTGTCCGTGCCTGTCGGTCTGTGGGGACCGATCCCCTTTTTATCGACAGGGCAGAGGGTGCCCACATATTTGATGCCGATGGAAACCGGTTTATCGACTACATTGGCAGCTGGGGACCGATGATTCTCGGACACCGCCATCCCTCGGTTCTGGCGGCCATTGAACAGGTGCTGTCACGCGGGACCAGTTTTGGTGCACCGACCAACCTTGAGATCGAACTCGCCCGCCTGGTCTGTGAAGCGGTGCCTTCGATTGAAGTTGTCCGGATGGTGAATTCCGGAACCGAGGCGACCATGAGTGCCATTCGCCTGGCCCGGGGTGTTACCGGGCGTGATCTTGTGATCAAGTTTGATGGCTGCTATCACGGCCATGCCGATACCCTGCTGGTGGCCGCCGGTTCCGGTGTGGCGACTCTCGGTATTCCCGGCAGCCCCGGCGTACCCGATTCGGTGGCGGCCAGTACCCTGTCCCTGCCGTTCAACGATAGTGAGGCCCTAAAAGCGGTCATGGATGCCAAAGGAGAGAACGTCGCCTGTGTGATCGTCGAACCGGTTGCCGGGAACATGGGGCTCGTGCGGCCGGCTGAAGGGTTCCTGGAGTCCCTGCGTGCGCTGACCGCTGAACATGGCGCCCTTCTGATTTTTGATGAGGTCATGACCGGCTTCCGGGTGGCTTCCGGCGGCGCCCAGGCATTGTACAACATTACACCTGACCTGACCTGCCTGGCCAAGGTGATCGGCGGAGGCCTGCCGGTAGGCGCCTATGGGGGCAAGCGCGAAATCATGGAGCAGATCGCCCCCCAGGGGCCTGTTTACCAGGCGGGGACTCTGTCAGGGAACCCCCTGGCCATGGCGGCGGGGATTGCAACGCTCAAGGAGCTGAAAACACCTGGATTTTACGAAGCGTTGGATAAAACTGCCGGCATCCTGGCCGACGGCTTACAGGATGTCGCTGCCCAGGCCGGCGTACCTGTCCAGGTGGACCGGGTGGGTTCCATGCTGGGAATGTTTTTCACGGATCAGCCGGTCACCAATTTTGAAGATGCCAAAACCAGTGACCTGGCGCGGTTTACCGCTTACTACAAGGGGATGCTGGACCGGGGTGTCTATCTGGCGCCGTCGCAATTTGAGGCCGCGTTTGTCTCCGCTGCCCACACAAAAGAGGATATTGCCGCGACTCTTGAGGCCGCGGCCGAAGTGTTTAAAACCTTATAGGCAACTTTGGGGAGTGAACTTGCAGTGCTGATTTCCCCGGCCCCCTTCAGGGGCCTTCCTGACGCCTCCCGCTATGCGGGTGGCGCATCAGCGGGCGTTTTCAGTAAGATTGTCCTGCAGCAGCCCCAGTTTTTCGCGGTACTCTTTGACCACCGGCCCATCCGATCGCCAGACATGGCAGGTGTCCAGCACCACATCCATGGCCAACTGGGAAAATTCAGATGGATCGTGGGGTGTGCGTACCACATCCGACCAGAAACCCTGGACCGCGGCGGGGGCCATGGCCAGCAGCAGGCTCACCAGGTGGGAGCATCCGATCGGGCCGCTCAGGGCCGTTTTAACCCGGTTGGTAAATCCTGAGCTGATGGTCATCCCGATGACCGGCTGCAGCGAGGATTCAGCTTCCCGGCACTCTTTGCGCGGGGTTTGGGGCATCTTTACCTCGATATCTTCAATAACAAGTTTCGGCCCTGAGACCACCATCCGCATGATCATGTGGTGCAAGATGCCGGGGGGACGTGTTTCGCCGGTGATCACGTGGGACGTGAAGTGCCGCTCATCTTTCAAAACGCCTTCAACGACAATTTTACCCGCATCCAGAGCAAAGACAGCCATGTCCACTTTACGCGAGTGAATTCTGTCGCCAGCGTCGGTTTTTATCCTATTCATTATTTTCCTCAAACCTTAAATGTGCTATCATTCATTTTTTTAATCCACATTTAGTAGTAAATTTGTTAAAAAGCAACCCTGTACAGACACCCGGTTGCTATGGAATTACCATTGAAATAAGAGGGCTGGTTGATGACGCTATCCCCCAACCTCAGCGTTGATATCGGCGGGATTACACTCAAGAATCCCGTACTGACAGCATCGGGAACCTTTGCTTACGGTAAGGAATTTGACGATCTGATTGACCTGAATCGGTTGGGAGGCATTGTTGTCAAAGGCCTCTCCCTGGAGCCGTCCAAGGGCAATCCGCCGCCCCGCATCATTGAGACCCCCTGCGGCATGCTCAACGCCATTGGTCTCGAGAATGTCGGTATCGAAGCTTTTATCAATCGCAAACTGCGGTTTCTGAAAACACTCGATACGCCGGTGATCGTGAATCTCTATGGCAAGACCATTGATGAGTACTCCCGTCTGGCCCGGCGTATCGATACGGTCGCAGAGATAGCCGGTGCGGAATTGAATATTTCCTGCCCCAACGTAAAATCCGGCGGGGTCGCTTTCGGGGTCGATCCTGACGTGGCTGAAAGGGTGGTCGCCCAGGTTCGGGAAAATACATCCAAACCGCTGATGGTGAAGCTTTCCCCCAATGTTACGGATGTGGTGGAGATCGCAAAAAGAGTTGAGTCCGGCGGGGCGGATTCCATTTCGCTGATAAACACGATTACCGGCATGGCGGTTGATCTGCAGGCCCGCAAACCGGTCCTGGCAAATGTGACCGGCGGGCTGTCCGGCCCGGCTATCAAACCAGTTGCCCTGCGGATGGTATGGCAGGTGGCCGGTGCTGTCCGTATTCCCGTGATCGGGATCGGCGGCATCATGACAGCCGCAGATGCCCTTGAATTTATCGTTGTGGGGGCTGCCGCCGTCCAGGTGGGGACTGCCAACTTTGTGAATCCGGCGGTGACCATGGAAATCATCGACGGCATTTCCACTTACCTTGTGGAAAACAAGATCGATGATATTGCTGATTTGAAAGGCACCTTGCAGATACCCGGATAGATAATGTGCACGTTAAAGGCCAGGCCTACAATGCGCGACTCTATAATTTGGCATATTTCAAAATATGAAACGCTCAACTCAGGTAAAACTCAACTACTGACAGGAGGTACCCTATGAAGAGGTGGATGCTGTGTTGCATGCTGGTTGGCTGTTTGATTGCTGCACCCCAGGCGCTCTGGGCCGGATCTCCCCTGGAACAGGCGGATGCGCTTTACGAAAAGGGCGGACTGGACAATTTTAAAAAAGCCATTGCCCTTTACCTGGCTGCGCTTAAAGTGAATCCCGGGGATTACGACACCAACTGGAAATGTGCCCGGGCCTATCGGGATTACGGCAACATAGCCAAGCGCCAAAAGGTTGAAGGCTGGAAGAAAATTTGTGCGGAGTACGGCAAGAAGGGGATGGAATACGCCAAGAAAGCCATTGATGTTGACCCAAACAAACCGGACGCGCACTATTATTACGGAATCAGCGTCGGCATTTATTCAGACGGTGTCAGCATCATCACGGCGTTGCGCGAGGGGCTCAAAGACAAAACCCAGAGCAGCTTTGAAAAGGCGTACCAATTGGACAAAATGTACAACGATGCCGGTCCCATTCTCTCTTTGGGCAGATTCTGGGCTGTGCTCCCGTGGCCGCTGAAGGACAAGGATGACTCACTGAAATATTACCGGGAATACCAGCAGACGCAGTACTTTGCGGACAGCGACGAAGCGCATATTTATATCGCTGAACTGCTCATGGACATCGGTGGCAGCGACAACAAAGCCGAGGCCAAAAAACTGCTTGAAAAGGCGGCCGGGGCAAAAGACCCTTATTTTAGTGACTGGGCCAAGCGATTATTGAAAAAATAGCAAAACCATCACATTCTCCTCGGGGGAGGAGGGGGTAAATGGTACAATTTACAACTATTCGGGGAAAGGAGCTTCCAATGCTGAAAAAGGTTATTGCCGCAGGTCTTGTCTGTTTGTGTTTATTCGTATTTACCGGCTCAGGGGTTGCGGGGGACCAGAAGATTGCCGGTGTCACGTTTCCGGGTGAAAAGGTTGTCGCCGGAAAAACCCTTACGCTCAACGGTGTTGCCTTGAAGAAAAAATTCGGGTTCGTCAAAGTATTCGCGGGCGGCTTCTATATGGAAAGCCCGAGCAGTGATGCCAACACGATTATCAACTCTGAACAGGTCAAACAGTTCGTGCTCCACTACCTGACCAGCAAAGCAACCGCTAAAAAACTTCAAAACGGGTTTATTGAAGCAATTGAAGATGCCAACCCGCCGGCCATGGTAAAAGCCCAGCAGGCCAATATCAAAAAGTACGCCTCCTGGCTGGATGCGGACATGGCCCCTGGAAAGATCTCGGTTACAACTTATATTCCAGGTGAAGGGCTGTCGTGCGTCTACCAGGGCGTGAAAAAAGGAACGATCACCGACAAGGATTTTATCAAGATGTATTTTACCTACAACTTTGGTGCCGAAGCAGATAGCAAGATGCGCAAGGGGTATTCCGGAAAGTAGCGCTATAAGACCACTCTTGAAACCGGATAGGGCGCGTGCTGTCCTTTCCGGTTTTCGATTTTGTACCAACAAAAGTGATAGCACCACCAAACGGACTCCAAAACCGTTCCCGCAGAGGGCTGCTTCCGCAAGGCTTACAGAGGTTCTTCGACAACCTAATACTCACCTGGAGCGCTGCCTACACGTGCTGGGCTTCGGTCAGGGGATGCGCCTTGAGATATTCTATCCGGTTCAGCCCATTTACGTAGGCTTTGGCACTGGCCGTGATGATGTCCGGATCCGCCCCTTTGCCCAGGGCGATCAGACCGTTTTCCGACAGGCGCACGGTGACTTCACCCAGGGCATCGGTGCCGCCTGTCAGCGCGCTGACGGAAAACCGCAGCAGTTCCGAATTCGTCCCCGTCAGCTTGGCGATGGTGTTGAAGACCGCATCGATGGGTCCGTTGCCATAGCCGGCCCCTTTGACGCTGCGGCCGTGGATGTCCAGTTTCACACTGGCCATGGGCAGCACGGTTGTGCCGGCACTGACATGCAGGTACGCCAGGTCGAAAATTTCCGAGGTACGCAACAGCCCTTCGGTGACAATAGCTTCCAGGTCTTCGTCAACGATTTGCTTTTTCTTGTCGGCCAGATCCTTGAAATTCCTAAATACAATTTTCAGCTCATCGTCACTGAGATCGTAACCCATCTCCTTGAGGTGGGAGCGCAGGGCGTGACGGCCGGAATGCTTGCCCAGTACCAGTTTATTGGTGTTGAGCCCCACGGTTTCCGGTTTCATGATCTCGTAGGTCATCGGGTTTTTCAGCACGCCGTCCTGGTGGATACCGGCTTCGTGGGCAAAGGCGTTGGCGCCCACAATGGCTTTGTTGGGCTGCACGATAATGCCGGTGATCATGGACACCAACCGGCTTGACGGGTGAATCTGCTCGGTATTGATATTGGTGTCCACGGGCAGGAAATTAGGCCGGGTGTGCAATGACATGACCACTTCTTCCAGGGAGGTATTACCGGCCCTTTCGCCGATCCCGTTTATGGTGACTTCCGCCTGGCGGGCTCCGGCTTTGATTGCGGCCAGGGTGTTGGCGGTGGCCAGTCCCAGGTCATTGTGACAGTGCACACTCAGGACAGCCTTGTCAATGTTCGGGGTGTTTTCAATGACGTAGCGGACCAGGTGGCCAAACTCTTCGGGTATGGCATATCCAACGGTATCCGGCAGGTTGACGGTGGTGGCGCCTGCATCGATAGCAGCCTCAAATACCTGGCAGAGAAAATCGGGGTCACTGCGGGAACCGTCTTCGGCTGAAAACTCAATACTGTCGGTCAAGGATTTGGCATACTCAACCGCGGACCGGGTCGCGGCAACCACTTCTTCCCGCGACATGTCCAACTTGTATTTCATATGGATGTCCGAAGTGGCGATAAAGGTATGAATCCTGGGTTTAACTGCATGCTGAACAGCACCCCAGGCTTTATCGATATCTGCCTTGGACGCCCGGCAAAGTCCGGCCACTTCAAGCTTTTTCATCCTTTTGGCGATCTGCGAAACCGATTCAAAATCGCCTTCGGAGGCGGCCGGGAAACCGGCTTCAAGAACATCTACCCCCAGTTTTTCCAGCTGAATGGCCAGGCGCAGTTTTTCGGCGGCATTCATGCTGGCGCCCGGTGATTGCTCGCCGTCTCTAAGGGTGGTATCAAAAATTATAACTTTATCATTCATGGGTGTGGTTCTCCTTTTCGAGGTCGTAATTGCTATCTCAAAAGCAATGGTTTACGTTGACAAGGTTACGGCCGTGCCCGAAATAAGCATGGGCCGCAGGTCTGGAACGGAGTCCAGGGAACCTGCGGCACGGTGACCTCTCTTTGTACACTTCATCTATCTAATCCTGTTTGGAAAGTTTGTATTGAAAACTATCGGCCAGCGCCATCCAGCTGGCTTCCATAATATCTTCGGAAACACCGATGGTGCTCCAGACATCGTTCTGGTCGCGGGATTCGATAAGTACCCGTACCCGGGCTGCCGTTCCCGCCCGCCCGTCAATGACCCGCACCTTGAAATCCACCAGGCGCATGGCATCCAGGTGGGGATAGAATTTATCCAGAGCCTTGCGCAGGGCGTTATCGAGCGCACTCACCGGGCCGCTGCCCTCGGCCGCGGTAATTTCATCCTGACCTTCCACGGCGATCTTGATTGTCGCGTGGGCACTACAGGGTTTGTCCTTGTCCTTTTCAATGGTGATGCGAAAGGATTCCAGGTCGAACAGGGATTTGAACTGGTTGGTGAATTTTTCGACCAGGATCTTGAAAGAACCATCCGCGACATCAAACTCATATCCCTGCTGCTCCAGATCCTTAATCTCGGAGACAATTTTTTTGCTGTCAAATCCATTGCCACCCAGGTCAATCCCAAGTTCACGGGCTTTGTATTCGATGTTGCTTTTACCGGAGAGGTCCGACACCAGCACCCGCCGGCGGTTGCCAATCCGCTCCGGGTTCATGTGCTCGTAGCCGCGCGGATCTTTCATGACGGCGCTGACATGGATACCGCCCTTGTGCGCAAAAGCGCTTTCACCCACAAAAGGCCGGGAGTTTACCGGGATCATGTTGGCCGTTTCACTGACAAAGCGGGACAGCTTCTTCATGCCGGCCAGGTTTTCCGGCGTCATGCAGGGCCGGTCCATTTTCAGGCACAGGACCGGAATAATCGAGGTCAGGTCCGCGTTTCCGCAGCGCTCGCCATAGCCATTTATGGTGCCCTGCACCATGGTGGCTCCGGCGTGCACCGCTGAAATCGAATTGGCCACCGCCACTCCGCAATCATTGTGGCAGTGGATGCCAAGTTTGCAGGGCAGTTTTTCCGGATTGGTGCCTGTTTTTTCAGCGAGTGCTATTTTCACTTCGTCTACAATTTCTGCGACCCGGAAGGGGAGTGTCCCTCCATTGGTATCGCACAAGACCAGGGTCCCGGCACCGGCTTCAAAGGCCGCACAGAGTGTTTCCAGCGCGTACTGCGGATTGTCGGCATACCCATCAAAAAAGTGTTCGGCATCATAGATGATTTCGCGACTGTTTTTATGGAGGAAAGCCACCGAGTCACGGATCATATCCAGATTTTCCGCGAGGGTAATACCCATAATACCGCTGACATGCAGGTCCCAGGTTTTGCCGAAGATGGCCACGGCCGGGGTCTGACTTTCTAAGAGCGCCTGGAGGTTGCCGTCTTCTTCCGGCGTTTTCCCGGGTCGCCGGGTGGCCCCGAAAGCGGTCAGCGTGGCATTTTTGAAGCTTGCCCGCTGGGCAAGCTTGAAAAAGGCCATATCACGGGGATTGGACCCCGGCCACCCGCCTTCAATATAGTGAAACCCAATGTCGTCAAGCTTCAGAGCGATTTCCAGTTTTTCATCGGCGGAAAAGTTGATATTTTCGCCCTGTGTACCGTCTCTTAAAGTCGTGTCGTACAATAGTATGGGTGAATGCATGCAAATCTCCATTTGGCCCGGGCGGCCGCGGACATCCAGCGGTCATCCGCGGCATATCGGGTTTACTGCAGGGTGATTACCGCTGGCGGTTTTCAGGTCGTAGCGCTCTGACCGCCGCACCGGTTTGCCACATCTCGGTATTCTTGATTTCATCCAGCTCAGCTTCCAACTTTTCACGGTAGTCGGGGGCACTGTTGACATCCAGTACGCGGCGGGTTTCTTCCCCGGTTTTAACGCTTGCATACAGGTCGTCAAATACCGGCTTGACCGCGTCCCTGAATTTCGGGGCCCAGTCCAGCGCGCCCCTCTGGGCGGTCGTACTGCAGTTTCCGAACATCCAGTCCATGCCATTTTCAGCCACCAGGCGAATCAGGCTCTGGGTGAGTTCCTCCACGGTTTCATTGAACGATTCACTGGGGCTGTGGCCATGCTTTCTGAGCAGTTTGTACTGGGCTTCCATGACACCCGCCAGGCATCCCATGAGCACACCGCGTTCTCCGGTGAGGTCACTGTAGACTTCATTTTCAAAGGTGGTGTGAAACAGGTATCCCGAGCCGATGGCGATCCCCAGGGCGATGGTTCTCTCCTTGGCCCGGCCGGTGAAATCCTGGTGGATGGCAAAGCTTGAGTTGATCCCGCTGCCATCCAGAAAGTTGTTGCGTACGCTGCGGCCGGACCCCTTGGGGGCCACCAGGATGACATCCACGTTTTCCGGCGGGATGATCTGGGTCTGCTCCCGGTAGACCACGGAAAACCCGTGGGAAAAATAGAGCGCATCCCCCTCGTTGAGTCTGGCTTTGACCAGGGGCCAGGTGGCCGTCTGGCCCGCGTCGGACAGCAGGTTTTGAATGACTGTTGCCTTTTCAGTGGCTTCTTCCAGGGAGAACAGGGCCTGGCCGGGCACAAAACCGTCTTCAACGGCTTTGTTCCAGGATGCGGTTCCCTCTCTTTGCCCCACGATAACGTTAAATCCGTTATCTTTCATGTTCAGGGCCTGTCCAGGTCCCTGGACGCCATATCCGAGAACGGCGATAACCTCATCCTTGAGAATTTCCCGCGCCTTTTCCAGGGAGAATTCATCAGAAGTGATGACTTCTTCGCTCGTTCCACCAAAATCAATCTGTGCCATTTTTCCTCCAATCTTCCATTTCTGGGTACTTAAAGTCATTAAATCTGCAAAATGCAAAATATCGTTTGACGCATGGTCACCGGTCGCCGACCGCGCCTGTTGTTCAGGCGGGTTCACGCAGCAGTGCGATGGTGCCGGTCCGGGCGATTTTTTTGATCCCGATGGGCTTTAACAGGTTCAAAATTGCCTGAATCTTGCCCGGGTCGCCGGTTACTTCTATGGTATAGTGTCCCAAACCGGCATCAACCACCTTGCCCCTGAAAATCTCCACGATACGAAGGATTTCGGCACGATGTGAATCGTGGGCCTTGACACAAATCAGGGCCATCTCACGGTGCACCGCCTGGGGACCGGACAGGTCACGGACCTTGATGATATTGATCAACTTGTTGAGCTGTTTTTCGATCTGTTCCACAATGCGGCCATCGGCTTTTGTCACGATGGTAACCCGGGAAACTTCCGGGTCCATGGTTTCCGCCACGCAGAGGCTGTCGATATTGAAACCCCGGCCGCTGAAGAGCCCTACAATTCTTGAAAGAACCCCGGGCTCGTTGTCCACCAGCATGGTGAAGATGTGCTTTTCTGCTATGTTTACTTCTGCCTGTTTGTCCATGGGTAGCTATCCTGTTTATACTAAAAGCATGTCGGTGATACTTGCACCGGCCGGGACCATGGGATACACACACTCCTCGCGGTCCACCACAAAATCCATGATAACGGTTTTATCTGAAAATAGGCCTTCGCGTAAAACCGTTTCCACCTCTGCAGGTTTGGTGGCCCGCAGGCCCACGGCGCCAAATGCTTCGGCCAGTTTTGCAAAATCGGGGGCGTGCTGCATGTCTGTGAAGGCATACCGGCATTCGTAAAACAACTCCTGCCACTGGCGCACCATGCCCAGGTAACGGTTGTTGAGAATAATGACCTTCACCGGCAGCCCATATTGCACGGCTGTGGCCATCTCCTGGATATTCATCTGGATGCTGCCGTCACCGGCCACATCTACAACAAGCTTGTCAGGGCACGCGGCCTGGGCTCCGATGGCGGCGGGCAGTCCGAATCCCATGCATCCGAGTCCGCCGGAGGTAATAAAATGGCCCGGTTGGTCAAAGTGATAAAACTGGGCGGCCCACATTTGGTTCTGCCCGACTTCGGTGGTTACAATCGCTTTGCCTTCGGTTAGCTCATAAAGCTTTTCAACAACGTATTGGGGTTTGATGACTTCTTTCTGGTCATAGGCCAGGGGATTGGTATCCCGCCAGTCGGCTATTTGTGCCAGCCAGTCGGTACGACTGGTTTCAAGGTGGGCGATGTATTCCGGATCAAACATTTCATTGAGGATGCCCAGGGCAATCTTGCAATCGCCGACCACCGGAATACTGACCGAGACATTTTTACGAATGGAAGTCGGGTCGATATCAATGTGGACGATCTTGGCATTGGATGCGAAGGTTTTTATTTTCCCGGTTACCCGGTCATCGAAACGGACCCCGATGGCGATGAGCAGGTCGCATTCACCTATGGACATATTGGCCCGATAGGTGCCGTGCATGCCGATCATGCCCAACCAGAGGGGATCCGTACCGGGAAAGGCTCCCAGGCCCATCAAGGAGCCGGTTACCGGGATCCGGGTCTTACGGGCAAACTCGGTGAGTTCCTCCGTACCCTTAGAGAGCACAACGCCGCCGCCCGCGAAGATGACCGGTTTTTGAGCCGTTTTAATTAGCTCGATTACTTTTTTAAGCTGGTTTTTATTGGGCTTGTAGCTGGGATTGTAAGATTTGATACGGATGCTTGCGGGCTCGGTATACTCAATTTGGGTGGCCCCGATATCCTTGGGGATATCCACCAGAACAGGGCCGGGTCGACCTGATTTTGCGATGAAAAACGCCTCGCGTAAGGTTTTGGCCAACTGCCGCGGGTCCTTTACCAGGTAGTTGTGCTTCGTACAGGGCCGGGTAATGCCCACAATGTCAACTTCCTGGAACGCGTCATTTCCGATGAGGTGCGTGGGAACTTGCCCGGTAATGACGACTACGGGTATGGAGTCCATGTAAGCGGAGGCCAGCCCGGTGACGGTGTTGGTGGCCCCGGGACCGGATGTGACCAGGCAGACACCGACCCCGCCTGTGGCCCGGGAATATCCGTCGGCGGCATGCACCGCACCCTGCTCATGGCGGACCAGGATATGCCTGATATCGGTTTTGACGATTTCGTCGTAAATGTCAATGACCGCGCCGCCGGGGAATCCGAATATGGTGTCCACACCTTCCTCTTTCAGAACTTTCATCAATACCTGAGCGCCAGTGAGTTCCATTTGCATGTCCTTTGTGCTTTAAGATTATTGAACAATTGCGCCCTGGCTGGCCGAAGAAACACCCCGGGCATAGCGGGCCATGTAACCTTGTTTGATTTTTTGATCAGGCTGCTGCCAGGCGGATTCCCTGGTTTTCAAAACCTGTGGTTCCACAACCAGAGATATGCGCTTAGAAGGGATATCGATTTCAATCAGGTCACCTTCGGCGACCAGCGCGATGGGCCCGCCCTGCATCGCTTCCGGTGAAACATGACCGATGGCGGCACCCCGGGTCCCGCCTGAAAAGCGGCCGTCGGTAATCAGGGCCACGTCGGCATCCAGTCCCATACCGGCAATGGCAGCGGTCGGGGTCAGCATTTCGCGCATGCCCGGTCCACCCATGGGGCCTTCATAGCGAATGACCACCACATCGCCTTTATTGATTTCACTGGCCATGATAGCCCGGGAAGCAGATTCCTCATCTTCAAACACCCGGGCCGGGCCTTTGTGGTGCATCATTTCAGCGCGCACCGCCGACTGTTTGACCACGCACCCTTCGGGGGCAAGGTTGCCGAACAGGACGGCCAGGCCGCCCATGGCATGGTAAGCCGCGTCCACCGGCCGGATGACATCGGCATCCCGCACGCCGGCCGCAGCAAGATTTGCAGTCACGGTTGCGCCTGTAACAGTCAGGCAGTCACCGTCTATCCGGCCGGATGCCGCCAGGGTGTGCATGACCCCCCCGATCCCGCCGGCCCGGTTGAGGTCCTGAATGTGGTGACTGCCGCCCGGACTCATGGAACAGAGATGGGGCGTTTTTTCACTGACCCGGTTAATCATTTCGAGGTCAAACGGGACACCGGCTTCAGCGGCAAGGGCGGTAAGGTGCAGGACGGTATTAGTGGAGCAGCCCAGAGCCATATCCACGGTAAGGGCATTTTCAAATGCCTGCGGAGTCAGGATCTTGGCGGGTGTCAGGTTATTTTCAAGCAGGGCCATGATCTGCATGCCGGTCCGCTTGGCCAGGCGTGTGCGCGCCGCCATTACAGCGGGTATGGTGCCGTTGCCCGGCAGGGCCAGGCCGATGGCCTCGGTGAGGCAATTCATAGAGTTGGCTGTAAACATGCCGGCACAGGAACCGCATGTGGGGCAAGCAGCGTCTTCGATTTCATCCAGTTCAGCCGCTGTCATGGATCCAGATCGTACAGCGCCCACGGCTTCGAAAACGGTGATCAGGTCAATCCGGTTGCCCGGGGGCTTACGCGGGTGGTCCCCGGCCAGCATGGGGCCGCCGCTGATGACAATAGCCGGAATATCCAACCGGGCAGCCGCCATGAGCATCCCTGGAACAATTTTATCACAATTGGGCACCAGTACCAGGGCATCAAAAGCATGGGCGGTGGCAACGACCTCGATACTGTCGGCAATTAGTTCCCGGCTGCCCAGGGAGTATTTCATCCCCTGGTGGTTCATGGCAATGCCGTCACACACACCTATGGTGCCGAATTCAACCGGCATGCCGCCGGCCATGCTGATGCCTGTCTTAACGGCTGCAACGATGGTGTCCAGCTGAATGTGGCCGGGAATGATGCTGTTGGCCGAGTTGGCAATCCCGACCAGGGGCCTTTTGATCTCTTCGTTGGTATAACCCATGGCCTTGAAGAGTGCCCGGTGCGGGGCCCGCTCAATCCCTGATTTGACATGATCACTTTTCATTTTTACACATTCCTTTTCTTTACCCAAAAAAAAATCCGTTATCGGCCTGAGGGCTGATAACGGATTTTTCATATAAGCTGGATTATGAAATTAGGCCATTATGTACCCCCGCTCCTCGTTGCGGATAATAATATCCACGACGAGGACGATAATTAGACCGAGGCTGTTAATAATGGATAGATTTTTCATAATTTATTTTTGTCTGTCACTAATCTCGGGAAAATAACACTAAGGTCAGGGCGTGTCAAACTCTTTTTTACTCAATCGGCGCCGTGTGACCGCAATCCCGGCTCAGACAAGCCAGGAACGTGCCCTTTTTCTTTGTGGTTTTTTCTACCAGGAAAGGTGCCTGGCAGATCGGGCAGGGGCTGTCAACCGGTTTGTCCCAGGTGGCATAGTTGCAGTCCGGGTAACGGTTGCAGCCGTAAAAGACCTTGCCGCGTTTGGAATGCTTTTCGACAAGTTCGCCGGTACATTTCTTTTCCGGGCATTTCACACCGGTGGCACTCCCATTTCCGTTGGCATAGACAGACAGGGTGGTTTTGCAGTCCGGGTAACCGCTGCAGGCCAGGAAGGGGCCGAAGCGGCCCTGTTTGAGGACCATGGGCTTGCCGCATTTTTCACAGACTTTATCCGTGATCTCTTCTTTCGGGATTTCCACGGGGACAATCCGACCTTTCTCGTCCCGGTTGTAGTTACGCGTATAGCGGCAATCCGGGTAGGCATTGCAGGCCAGGTAATGCCCGTTACGGCCGACCTTGATGTGCAGTTCATCCTGTTTACATTCCGGACAGGTCATGCCGGTGCGAATCCCTACGCCGCGCATGCTCAACATCTGGTCAGCGGCTTTATCCAGGTGGCCCTGGAAGGGTGTGTAGAATTTCGTCAGGATATCACTGGCCGCACTTTTATTTTCTTCAATGCTGTCCAGCTGGTCCTCAAGCTTGGCTGTGAAGTCCACATCAAACACTTCGGGAAAGTTATCAACCAGCAGGTCATTGACAATGAAACCGAGTTCACTGGGACGGAAGTACCTCTTAATGAGGTCGACATACCCCTTGTCCCGGATGGTGGAAAGGATGGCTGCATACGTGCTCGGCCGTCCGATGCCGTTTTCTTCCAATTCCTTTACAAGGGAAGCTTCCGAAAACCTGGGCGGCGGCTGGGTGAAGTGCTGTTTTGGGTCCAGTTTTATAAGGCCCAGCGGCATGTCTTCGGTCAACGCCGGTAATAGGCCTTTCTTTTTTTCATCTGCCTGGAGGTTTTCTTCTTCAACCGATTTATAGAGCCGCATGAAACCGTGAAACTTGATGGTCGAGCCCGAGGCTGAAAATTGGTAGTCGCCGGCCTGGATGGTAATGGAATTCTGGTTGATCAGGGCCGTTTGCATCTGGGATGCGACAAATCGCTTCCAGACAAGCGTATACAGTGCGAACTGGTCTTTGGTCAGGTAGGATTTAATTTTTTCCGGTGTATTGCCAACCGAGGTGGGTCGGATAGCTTCATGGGCATCCTGGGCTTTTTTCCGGTTTTTGAATTGCCGGGGGCTGTCCAGGGCGTATTCCGGACCGAAGGACTCTTTTATCAGCTGCATGGCCTCGAGGGCCGCTTCTTCAGAAATCCGGGTCGAGTCCGTACGCATGTAGGTGATCAAACCTTCGGGTTCCCCGGGCCCGATGTCAATGCCTTCGTACAGCTGCTGGGCAACGGCCATGGTTTTTTTTGCTGAAAAGCGCAGCTTACGGATGGCCTCCTGCTGCAGTTTGCTGGTGATAAACGGGGGCAGCGGGTTGCGTTTTATGGTCTTTTGCCTGACCTTGGCAACCTTGAAGGCGGCCTGCCGTAGATCCGCAACGATTCTGTCGGCAGTAGTGCCATCGGGGATGGCTATTTTTTTATTCTTTTCCCGGGTAAGCTTGGCTGCAAATGGCGGGGGGGTTTCCCCTTCGAGATTCGCGGTAATCGACCAGTACTCCTCGGGCGTAAAGGCCTGTATTTTTCTTTCGCGTTCACAGATGATGCGGACCGCCACCGACTGAACCCGTCCGGCACTGAGTCCGCCCTGGACTTTCCGCCAGAGAATGGGAGAGATCTGGTAGCCCACCAGGCGATCGAGAATCCGGCGTGCCTGCTGGGCTTCATATTTGCTGCGGTCCAGCGGTTCCGGTTTGTCCAGGGCCTGGAGAACGGCATTCTTGGTCAACTCATGGAATAAAATCCGATGGAATTTACGGCCCTTTTTCTTCAATACTTCAGAAGTGTGCCAGGCAATTGCCTCGCCTTCACGGTCGGGGTCGGGTGCCAGGTAAATGTCAGCCGTATCACCTGCGGATTTTTTCAGCTCTGTGATAATTTTCTTTTTCCCGGGAATTGTCTTGTATTTGGGTTTAAAATTATCTTCAAAATCAATCCCGATTTCACGGGCGGGGAGGTCTTTGATATGGCCGACTGTGGCAGCCACATTGTAATCCTTGCCCACATATTTCTTAATGGTTCTGATTTTAGTGGGGGACTCAACGACGATCAGTGGTTTGGACACGGTAATTCCTCAATACTTAGTGTAAATTTTGGCTGAATAAACAAAGTGCAGCCCCGGAGCCATCCGGTTATTTAATCAAGCCCGCCGCGCGGGCCTGAAGGCTGAACAAACTGCCCGGTTTCTGATTTACCAGGCCCTTTAATTCAAGTTGGAGCAGCGTCGCCGCAAGTTCTCCTGCTTCCAGTTCAAGCTTGCGTACCAGCGTATCGATATGCACAGGGTATACATCCAGTTCAGCCAGAATTCGGTTCTCCCCGGGTGACACACTCGGTGCGCCGGACGGGAGTGCCGCCCGCTGGCTGCTGGCAGCCACAGCCTGTAGCTGACAGTCAATCGGCAGTTCTTCCAGAATGTCTCGGGCGTTCTCAACCAGTTTGGCCCCCTGCTTGATCAGGCTGTGGGTGCCGGTGCTTTTGAACGACTGGATACTCCCGGGTACGGCAAACACCTCACGGTTTTGCTCGGCGGCCAGCCGGGCGGTAATGAGCGACCCGCTTTTCAGCGTGGCCTCCACAACCAGGGTCCCCAGGGCCATGCCGCTGATGATCCGGTTGCGGGCCGGAAAGTGCCTGGCATCCGGCTGGGCATCAAGATCAAATTCAGATACGACCGCTCCGCTCTCAGCAATTGCCCTGAACAGTTTGCGATTTTCCGCCGGATAGATCCTGTTCAATCCGGAGCCCAGAACAGCCACAGTCCGGCCGCCGGCCTGCAGGGTGCTTGTGTGGGCACAGGTGTCAATACCCAGGGCCATACCGCTGACAACCGTCAGCCGGCAGGCCGCGAGGTCTGCACACAGGCGGCGGGCAATTGATCTGCCGTAACCGGTTGCATTTCGCGACCCAACCACGGCAATGGCCTGCATTGCCGGTTCAAGTTTCCCCAAGATGTACAGGCAGGGTGGGGGATCAGGTATCTGTCGCAACAGCCGCGGATATTCGGCATCGTTCAAAGTCAGCACCCGGCACCCGGATTTTACAATGGCCGCGAGCAGTGTTTCGATGCGCTTGGGCGCTTGTCTGTGATCGGCAATGGAGGCGGCCAGCCTGGCCGAGATGCCTTCGACGGTGGCAAGCTCCTCACGCGAGGCCTCAAATACCTGCCGGGGCGAGGAGAACTGGTCCACAAGCCGTCTGAAGAGCAGATTCCCAATCCCGGGTACATTTTTCAGGTTAAACCACGGGATCAGGTGTTCCATTTTTATGCAACCTTATGACACAGCCTCGGTGTGTCGGTTTTCTTTACTTGGTCCTCTTTTGCCAAATCAGCAAAATTGGACTGGCCACAAAGATCGATGAATAGGTACCGATTAAAACACCCACAATCATTGCAAACGCAAAATCGTGAATTATCCCGCCGCCCAATATGAAAAGGGACAGCAGCACCATGAGGGTTGTCATGGATGTGAGTATGGTTCGGCTGAGCGTTTCATTGATACTTTTGTTAATAATAAATTCCAGTGGATTTTTATGATACCGCCGCAGGTTTTCACGGATGCGGTCAAAGACAATAATCGTGTCATTCAGCGAATACCCAATAATGGTCAGCAGGGCCGCAATGATCGGAAGGGTAAACTCTTTATCGAACAGTGAGAAAATACCGATAGTGATGGTCACATCATGCACCAGGGCCACAATTGCACCCATGGCGAATTTAAGTTCCAGAAACCAGAACAGGACCAGGGTTACCAGCAGGGCTGCGGCCATTAAATAGGGGATCGGAACGTCGAAAAGACCCAGGGCATAGACTGCGGAAAAGAGCAGGGCGGCCACCACACCACTGAGCATCCATTTGAGTTCAAACCGGCCGGAAATGTAGATGGTAATAAATAAGAGCGCACAGAACATGGCAAAGAGTGCTTTTTCACGCAGGTCTTTGCCCACCTGGGGACCCACCATCTCAACCCTGCGTATTTCAACCGCGCTGCCCGTAGCGCTTGCCAAGGCTGACCTGATCCGGCCGGTGAAGTCCTCACCGGTCGTCAGTGAGTTATCGGTGCGGATCAGGTACTCGTTGTCGCCGCTGTCCCCGAAAGTCTGAACCGAAGAGCCCTGCAGGGTCATGGAGGCCAGTCCCGATTTGACGGTGTCCAGTGTAACCGGGTCCTGAAATTTTACCTGGATGAGGGTTCCGCCGGCAAAATCGATGCCATAGCGCGGACCGTGTTTAGCGATCAGGGATCCAAAACTGATCAGGATGAACACGGCGGATAAGACAAAGGCAATTTTTCTTTTCCCAATGAAGTCCTTGTTAATGTCGGGTTTAATGAACTGCATAGATCAGGTCCTTTATGGCGCTTTTTATGGTGACCCGGCGTCTTGATAAAGTGCCGGACGTACAGGTTTTAGATACTCAAATTGCGAATCTTCCGCCCTATCAGGAAATAGTTGAAGATCGAGCGCGACAGCACCAGTGCCGTGAAGAGGCTGGCAATTACACCCAGGCAGAGGGTGACCGCAAAACCTTTAACCGGGCCGGTTCCGAACTGAAATAGAACCAGGGCGGCAATCAGGGTGGTGACATTCGCATCCAGAATGGTGAGGGTGGCCCGCTCAAATCCAGCATCCACAGCAGCCCAGGGGGTTTTCCCCAGGGCCATCTCTTCGCGGATACGTTCGAAAATCAGCACGTTGGCGTCTACTGCCATGCCAATGGTCAGGATAATGCCGGCGATGCCGGGGAGCGTCAGCGTGGCTTGAAAAGCGGCCAGCCCGCCGGCGATCAGCAGGATGTTCAATATAAGAGCAAAATCCGCTATGATGCCGGAGCCTTTGTAGTAGACGATCATGAACAGTATCACCAGGATACCGCCCACCAGCATTGAGATCAGACCTGTTTTGATGGAGTCGGCCCCCAGTGACGGCCCGACGGTGCGTTCTTCAAGAATGGTGACCGGTGCGGGCAGGGCGCCGGCTCTGAGCACGATGGCCAGATCGCGGGCCTCTTCAGTGGTAAAGTTGCCGGTAATCCGAGCCTCTCCCCCGGTGATTTTATCCTGGATGACCGGAGCGGAGTGGACCTTGTTGTCCAGCACGATGGCCAGGCGTTTTTGCACATTCTGTTCGGTCACCCGGGCAAAGATACGCCCGCCTTTCTTATCAAATTTTATGGATACATAGGGTTCGTTGTACTGCGAATCGATCTGAACCCTGGCATCGGTCAGGGATGCACCGGTCAGAACGGCCCGTTTTTTGATGAGCAGGGGTGTTTTCGTGGTGCGGTTGGTCTCGCGGTCTTCGGTCACCTGGTAAAGAATCTCACTGCCCCGGGGTACGGAACCCTCCAGGGCGGTTTCAATATCTCGGGTTTCATCCAAAAGTTTGAATTCAAGCAGGGCGGTTTTTCCGATCAGGTCTTTGGCCCGCTGGGTGTCACTGATTCCCGGGAGCTGGATCAAAATCCGCTTTTCACCCTGACGGCGGATATCCGGTTCGCTGACGCCAAACTGATCAATCCGGTTGCGGATGGTTTCCAGGGCCTGGTCCGTGGAGGATTTTTTAATCAGGTCCGTCTCTTTTTCAGGCAGGTTCAGCACCATCTCGAGGGTGTCGGCAGCCAGATTTTCATTTTCAATTCTCAGGTCCGGGAAGTCCGTGTCCAGGGTCTTGCGGAAATTTTCAATGTGTTTATCACCATTGATCTTGATTAAGATATTGGTTTTATCGACATGTTCCACAGTCCGGTAGCGGATACGTTCCTTTTTGAGCTGGTCGCGAATTTCGTGGGTCAGGCGCTCAATCCGGCCTTCAACCGCCTTGTCGGTGTCCACTTCAAGCACTAGGTGCATGCCGCCCTGGAGATCAAGGCCGAGGTTAATCTTTTTACCATGCAGGATGCCTGGTTTAAAGGTCGGCAGGACGTAGACAATTGCGGTCACAATTACCGCAATAATAACAACCAGTCTCCATGAAATGTTTTTCAATGATCTGATCCTCTGTCTGAAAAGTTTTGGGTTGCAGTTACCAAATACGAATGAGAACCCTCCGGGAAAAAGTCAGCCCGACACCATATAAAAGCCCGGTGTGAGAGTGCCGCGAAACGCGGTGCTTCACACGGGGCTTGCGGACGCGAACTGGAGATGTTTTTCCCCGGGCTATTTTTTCTCTTTTTTCGGCGGCGGCGATGTCGATGCGAGCACGGAAACATTACCCCGGGCAATTTTAACCCGGACTTTGTCCGCGATTTCGACAGTTAACGTATTTTCATCCAATCCGGTAATCCGGCCGTAAAGGCCGCCACTGGTTACGATGCGGTCGCCTCTTTTGAGGCTGCCAATCATTTCCCGATGCTCTTTTGCTTTTTTCTGCTGGGGTCGGATCAGTAAAAAATAAAAAATAACGAACATCAGGATCAGCGGAATAAATGAAGTGAAACCGCCTGCTCCTGCCTGGGCGGATGCTCCGCCGCCCTGGCCCATCGCATATGCTATACTGGTCAAGTTTAAATCCTCCTGATTTAAGGCTTACCCGAGGCAGCGGGCCTTGATCCCGGCAACCGCAGGTATTTAAAAATGAGGGCCTCTTTATATAGTATGGTGAGACCTGGAAATGGGGATGTATACAGGATATGGAAAGCCGCGTCAAATAGTTTTTCAGCTCCCGCTTCCATCCGGTGGTCTCGAATCCGTTCCCGGGTTTATCAGTCTATACACGCAGTCGGTGCATTAATCCGCCGGTATCCAGATATTTTCGCCATCGAAGCGGATGCGATTGACATTGTGGTAGTCCACCTGATCGAGCAGCTCGAAAACCCGGTCCATTTTGTATACAACGATCTTTGTCAACGGCCGGAGCAGGTTGATGTCTGCGGTCAGTTGCCGCTCTTTAAGGTTGTAAATGTAGACCATATTTTCTGAGAATTTCAACAGCTTGCCAATCCCTGAGCTGTGTCCTGCGCGGTCCGGTTCGTCGGATTCCTCCGGCAGGGTAATGTTATGGTTTACCAGGTAAGCTTTGAGCAGCTTGAAGTGAATGTTCCAGATGTTGTCCCCCGGTTTGACGACATAGATACCATAGGCCCCCGAGCCGGTAACGCCTGCGGTGGTCAGGTCTTTTTCGGTAATGCCGCCTTCTCGGGCCTGGATGGATTCGCTCAGTTCCCTGACCGAAACCGTCTGGTCACCGACTTTGATCGCTTCGCCTTCTTTGACGATCATGTCCAGGCCCTCTTTGATGCCGTAAGAGGCCTTGCGGTCTTCCATCAGCCGGTCCTTGCGGGCCTTATTGTATTCAATAATAGGTTGGTCCTGGACTTTTAATGTACTGCTGTCGGTGGGCGGCTGAACGGGTTCCCGGGCAGCTTCTTCCGGCTGCCGCAAGAACCACAGCCCGGCGAAAAGAGCCACCAGGAGCCCTACGGTAATGACAACGGTGACTGTTTTGCGACTGGATTTCGGACGGTCGCCAGGTTGATCGTCATTTCGACTGGTGGTGGGGGTGCTTGTGGTCATCGTTCTCCTTATTTTTCACAGATGATCCGGTTTTCACCGGGAACCATTTTCATGTCGCCTTCTATGGTGATGCTGACATGCCGGCGCTGCTCAAGGTCCAGCAGTTCCTTGCGTTTTTTATTGAGGATATAGTCCGCAACAGAGAGCGGTACAATCCCGCGCGCTGCGGTTGTCCCCGGTTTTAACAATTCCAGGCTGAGTTGCCGCAAGAATCCGGTACCCAGGGCCTCTGCTGAAAGGACCAGTCCTCTACCGTTGCAATGGGCACAGGTTTCAAAGCGCCCGTACTCAATGGAAGGCCGGATACGCTGCCGGGACATCTCCAGCAGGCCGAATTGCGATATGCGGCCGATTCTTGTCCGGGCCTTGTCATTTTTCACATGGGTTTTTAGGGTGCGTTCAACCTCGGATTTGTTTTTAGAATCGCGCATGTCGATAAAATCGATAACAATCAGTCCACCCAGATCCCGCAGCCGCAGCTGCCGGGCGATCTCCTCAGCGGCTTCTATGTTGGTTTGCAGGGCGGTTTCCTCTATGGATTTGGCTTTGGTGGCCTTTCCGGAATTGACATCGACGGCCACCAGGGCTTCTGCCTGTTCCAGGACGATGGAGCCTCCCGATTTGAGATTTACCCTGCTTTCGTAGATCGAAGCGATCTGGTTTTCCAGCTGGAATTTAGAGAAAATGGGTTTTTCACCCTTGTACTGCTTGACGATTTTGGCGTGTTTGGGTGAAATGATCCCCACAAAATCCCGTGCTTCCCGGTATACATCACTGTGGTCGATCAGGATCTCATTGATGTCGGGTGTAAAATAGTCCCGTATGGACCGAACCACCAGGTTGCGCTCCTTGTAAAGCAGCGCGGGGGCGGTTTCCTGCATGACCTGGTCCTTGATACTTTTCCACAGGCGCATCAGGTGGCTCAAATCCTTGGAGAGGAGGGTCTTGGTACAGCCGATGCCGGCGGTACGCACGATCAGCCCGAAGCCTTCCGGGAGTGTCAGTTTTCCGATAGCTGTTTTAAGTCGGGTGCGTTCTTTTTCATCGCTGATTTTCCGTGATATGCCGCGGGTTGTGCTTCCCGGCATCAGGACAATATGCCGTCCCGGGAGGGAGATATTGGTGGTGAGCATGGCCCCTTTTTTCATAATCGGGTCCTTGGTCACCTGTACGAGAAGTTCCTGGCCTTTGTGCACCAATTGGGTGATGTTCCGGTTGCCGGACGGATTGTCCTGGTAATAATCGCTGTGAATTTCGTGTTTCTGCAGGAAACCGTGACGTTCGGCGCCATAGTCGATAAAAACAGCCTGCAGGCTGGGTTCTACCCTGGTGATGGTGCCTTTATAGATGTTGCCATGTGTGATTTCGCGCGAAGCACTTTCAATATGAAACTCTTCAAGTTTGCTGTCGTTTAGTTTGGCGATGCGGCATTCCTCGGCATCGACTGCGTTGATGAGAATTTTGCATGTCATAAAAGTATCTGATTCCTTAATGTATTTATTGATAAGAATGGTTTTTCGGGCCAGGGATAGCAGCGGGGACTGTCCCGGTCAGACCGGAGTCTGCGTAGCGTGCTCCGGATATTCTCAGTGTCGTGGCAAATTACGTATCTGCCTGTATTTTGAATGAATATGTAATTGGTACGGACAAGTCAAACAGTTTATGGATGCAGCCTTGCTATTTTAACGGGGTTGTGGCATTTAGGGGCACACCAACCGCCTGCAGGGCCTGTGGGCTGAACTGTTTGTAATAACACACTGATAACTGGATACGGGCCTGGCCGGCCAGGCAGATATTCAGACCGTGACGCGAGAGGAACAGATGCGATGGAAGAGAGATACAACCCCCAAGCCATAGAGCAAAAGTGGCAGGCGGCCTGGGAGGCTTCCGGCCTTTTCAAGGTGACTGAAGACCCCTCCAAAGAAAAATACTACCTCCTGGAGATGTTTCCCTATCCCTCCGGAAAAATCCACATGGGGCATGTCCGCAACTATACCATCGGAGACGTGGTGGCCCGCTACAAGCGCATGCGCGGATTTAATGTCCTGCACCCCATGGGGTGGGATGCATTCGGCATGCCGGCCGAAAATGCCGCCATTGCCAACGATACCCATCCGGCCAAGTGGACGTACGAAAATATTGACAATATGCGGGCCCAGCTCAAACGCATCGGTTTCAGTTACGACTGGAACCGCGAACTGGCAACCTGTCGGCCGGAGTACTACCGCTGGGAACAATGGCTCTTTCTCAAAATGGCTGAAAAAGGGATGGCCTACCGCAAGGAGTCCTTTGTAAACTGGTGTGATCCCTGTCAGACCGTGCTGGCCAACGAGCAGGTCGAGGCCGGGATGTGCTGGCGCTGCGGCAAACCGGTCAGGCAGAAGAAACTCTGGCAGTGGTTTTTCCGAATTACGGATTTTGCTGAAGACCTGCTGGTTCACTGTGACAAACTGCCGGGGTGGCCGGACAAAGTGACCACCATGCAGCGAAACTGGATTGGCAAAAGCCTCGGGGCTGAGATTCAGTTTGAGATAGAAGGCGCGGGAGAACAAATTTCCGTGTTCACAACCCGGCCTGATACACTGTACGGCGCGACCTTCATGTGCCTGGCCCCGGAGCATCCCCTGGTGGGCCAACTGGCCGCAGGGCGCACCCAGGAGTCGGCGGTTTCTGAATTTGTGGAGCGGATATCCCTGCAGGATCGTTCCAGTCGGGCCATTGAAAACTATGCCAAAGAAGGGGTTTTTACCGGTGCACACTGCATCAACCCGGTCAGCGGCCGCAAAATGCCGATTTACACCGCGAATTTCGCGCTGATGGAATACGGGACCGGCGCAGTGATGTCCGTCCCCGCCCATGACCAGCGGGATTTTGAATTTGCCCGCAAATACGATCTGGATATTGTCGTGGTGGTGCAGCCTGACGGCGAGACGCTCAACCCGGCTTCAATGGAGGCCGCCTATGCAGCCCCGGGTACCATGGTAAATTCCGGTCCGTTTGATGGTCAGCCGAACCAGGAGGCCATTGCCGCCATTACCGGGTACCTGGACGAAAAGGGGCTGGGCCAGAAAACTGTCAGCTTCCGGCTCAGAGACTGGGGTATTTCGCGGCAGCGCTACTGGGGCGCCCCGATTCCCATGATTCATTGTGACACCTGCGGTATTGTGCCTGTTCCGGAAGAGGATCTGCCCATCGTACTGCCCGAAGATGCGGATCTGCTGGCCGGCGGTAAATCGCCGCTGCCCTACCTGGAAAATTTTATGAAAACCGCCTGCCCGCGTTGCGGCCGTTCCGACGCCCGTCGGGAAACCGATACCATGGATACTTTTGTGGAATCCTCCTGGTACTTTGAACGCTACTGCAGTCCCCGCTGCGACACGGCCATGTTTGATACCGCGGCGGTAGATTACTGGATGCCCGTGGACCAGTATATCGGCGGCGTGGAGCACGCCATATTGCACCTTTTATATTCCCGCTATTTTACGCGGGTTCTCAAGGAACTGGGCCTGGTGCAGTACAAAGAACCCTTCACGCGCCTGTTGACCCAGGGCATGGTCTGCAAAGAGACCCTGGCCTGCCCGGAGCACGGTTTCGTCCTGCCCGGGGAAGTAACCGCCGGCGAGGCGGAAAACGAGTGCACGCTGTGCGGCAGCCCGGTGACGGTTGGCCGGGTCGAAAAGATGTCCAAATCAAAGAAGAACGTGATCGATCCCAACCTCTTGCTGGATCGCTATGGGGCTGATACCACACGGCTTTTCTGCCTCTTTGCCGCCCCCCCTGAAAGGGACCTGGAGTGGAGCGAACAGGGGGTGGAAGGCGGCGCCCGCTTTCTCAACCGGGTCTGGCGGTTGGCCGCGGCCCTGATGCCAGGCATCCAGGCCGCCAAACCATATAGCGGCGTCCTGAACGCGTTACCCCCTGATTTGCTGGCGGCCTATAAGCTCGGGCACCACACCATTGAAAGGGTCACCCGGGATATTGACAGACGGTTTCACTTCAATACAGCCATCAGCGCAGTGATGGAACTGGTCAATGCCCTGTCCGGGACCGCCTGCAGCCTGGATGAAAAAGATTCAGAAAAAGCACAGGTGATGCGGTTTTGCCTGGAGACGATTGTCCTTCTGCTGGCCCCGTTGGTACCCCATTTCTGTGAAGAGCTGTGGGCTGCCCTGGGGGAGAGCGACAGTGTCCTGACGGCGCCGTGGCCTACCTTTCGAAAGGAAGCCCTGGTCCAGGATGAGGTGACCATCGTGATCCAGGTAAATGGGAAACTGCGCGGCAAGTTTACCAGCGGGGCGGATACCGACAAACAAACGATAGAGACGCTGGCCCTGGCTGATGAGCATGTTCAAAAGTTCATCGCTGGTAAAGCCGTTCGTAAGGTAATCGTTGTCCCAAACAAACTGGTCAATATAGTGGTTTAAAAATGAAACACAGGCTAAATGGATTGAGATGGCTTTGCAGCGGGGTGTTGCTGGCCGGCTTGCTGCTGCCGGCGTGTGGCTATCGGTTTTCCGGCGGTGGTAGTATTCCTGGTGATGCGGAAACGATCAGCGTCCTGATGCTTCAAAATCGGACCTCGGAAATCGGCATTCAGGCCACCCTGACAGATGATATTATCTATGAAGTCACCCGCCGCGACAGCTCCCGGATTGCCAAACCGGACAGCGCGGATGCAGTTCTGGCAGGGATTGTCCAGACGGTTCAGGATACCGACATTGCCCACACGGGCACCAGCACAGCCTCCCAGAGGCGGGTGACCCTCACAGTAGATATGATGCTGGAACACCCGGATGGGACTGTGCTATGGCGCCGGAAAGGGTTGTCTGATTATGAAGCCTATGATGTGGCTGTCGATAAAACCAGGACAGAACTAAACAGGCAAACGGCCATTGAAAGGCTCTCCAAACGCATGGCCGAGCTTATTTATAGAAGCATGACCGATGATTTCTAGCTTGCAGCATTGACGTGTTTTGCCAGACGGGAAATAGTGCGGGCAGCGGTACGTTTGTGGATGATGCCCCTTTTTGCAGCCTTGTCGATGATGGATTTGGCTTCGTCAAGTTTTTCCGCTGCGTTGTCGTCTGCAGCGCGTACACTCTTTACAATGGATTTTACTCTGGTTTTTACACTTTTGTTGCGCAGCCGGCGGTTTTCGTTCTGACGGGCGCGTTTCAAAGCGGATTTATGATTAGCCAACGGTCTCGCTCCTTTCAATTAGTAATAGCACATGTAAAAAGAACTCCATACAAACTCATAAATGATATGTCAAGCGCTTATTGTTTTTTTTACAGTTCATCTTTAGAAAACAACGGCCGGCATCCCCAGGCGCCTTGCCTGCACAGGCTGTTGTCGTGAACTCTCCGAGACCCGAAAACGAGCAGGTCGCCCGGGCGGCCGGGATTGTGGGCGGTGCCACATTCTTGAGCCGGATTCTGGGTTATGTCCGCGACGCGGTCATTGCCTGGCTATTCGGCGCCAGTGCCAGCGCCGATGCCTTTTTCGTAGCCTTCAGAATTCCCAACCTGCTGCGTCGCATGTTTGCCGAGGGCAGTCTGGGCGTGGCGTTTGTGCCTGTTTTTACCGAAACCCTCCAGCGGGAAGGTAAGGCGGAAGCTCTGAAGCTTGCCCGGGCGACACTGCTGGGACTGGCCCTTCTGCTCGGTATGCTCACCGTGGCCGGGGTCTGGTTTGCACCGGAAATAGTGCGGATTGTGGGACCGGGGTTTGGCGATAACCCGACTCTTTTTGCACTGACCGCGCAGCTGACCCGGATCATGTTCCCCTATATCCTGTTTGTGGGACTGGTGGCTGTGAGTATGGCGATTTTGAATGTGTTTGGCCATTTTGCAGCACCGGCTCTCTCTCCGGTATTGTTGAACCTGTCCGTAATCGGTGCGGCTCTGCTCAGCGCACCTCATTTAGAACAGCCGGTCGTGGGGCTGGCCTTGGGCGTTCTGGTTGGTGGGATCCTGCAGCTGCTTCTGCAGGTCCCGTTCCTGTATCATTTCGGCCTTGATCTGGGCCGGGGGATTACAGTTTACCACCCGGGTTTGAAGAAAATCGGCAGGCTGATGCTGCCGACGCTTTTTGGGGCCACTGTTTACCAGATCAACATTTTGATCAATACCCAATTGGCGACCCTGCTGTCCCAGGGGAGTGTCTCATACCTTTATTATGCCGACCGACTGGTTCAGTTCCCCCTGGGTATCGTGGGCATGGCCACGGCCACGGCGCTGTTGCCCAGTTTGTCCCGACAGGCGGCGGCTGGTGATCTGGCGGCTGTAAAGCACTCCTTCGGGTCTGCTGTTAAACTGGTTTTGTTTATCACCATACCGGCCATGTTCGGATTGATTTTTTTACGGGACCCGATTGTGTTCCTGCTGTTCAAGCGCGGCGCGTTCGGCCTGGAGGCCGTTCGATTAACGGCGGCGGCACTTTTATACTATGCCTGCGGCCTGTGGGCGTTTACAATGGCGCGGCTGGCAGCCCAGACCTTTTTTGCGCTCCAGGATACGCGCACACCGGTCTGGACTGCCGTAGCCAGCATCGGGGTGAACGTTGCCTGCGGCCTGGTTCTCATGCGCAGCATGGGACACGTGGGGTTGGCCCTGGCCACCACCCTGGCCTCGGCGGTGAATGCCATCCTGCTCTTAGGGGCCTTGCGGGCCCGGCTCGGCCCCCTGGACATGACCGGTATCTGTGCGGCCGCCGGCAGGGCGACGGCTTGTTCCCTGGCCATGTGCGTTGGTCTTTACCTGCTGCGGCCGCGGGTCGGTGCAGGTGAGACCGCGGTGGTTTTCCCGGTGGCAATCGGGCTTGCTCTTGCCATCGTAGCTGGCCTGATTCTCTATTTCGCACTGTCGTGGGTGGTCCGTTCCGCAGAGTTAAAGGCGCTGATCAAGATCATAGGCAACCGGCGGAACCCGTAACTTTTGTTTTGCATGGTCAGGTAAAAACTGTTAAGTGTCGCCCACGCAGCTTCTCTTGACTCAGGCTGGATTCAAAGTGAGTAATGGTCATAAAATCCTGCTGGCGCTTGTCGCCCTGGTCCTCTTCAATATTCTGCTGGTTATCATCTTCGGTGATCGTGGACTGGTGGAAGTAAACCGTCTGCAGCAGGCGCGGGAGCGACTGCAGCAGGAGAACAGGCAATTGCAGGACAAGAACCTGTCACTGCGCCGGGAGATTGAGCGCCTCAAAACGGACCCCGCCTACATCGAACATGTGGCCCGGCAGGAGCTGGGCATGATTGGCAGGGATGAGGTGATCGTAAGGTTCGACCTGCCGGAAACCAGGTCGGCCAGGCCGGCCGCAAAGGAAAAACAGCCATGACAGCAGACCAACCTTTTTATACGGTTACCATGGCCCGGGTTCATGCCGACCAGGGTAATGTTGAAGAAGCCCGGCGTGTCTATCGCTACCTGCTCGAGAAGGAACCGGGACGCCCGGACCTGGTGGCGGCCCTGGAAGCGCTTCCTGCCCGCGGGCGCGGCGCGCAGATCGAAGACCTGCAGCCCCTCTTCAGGCAGTGGCTGGATCTGGTAATGCGGTACAACCGGGTGAAGAAACTGAACAAATTAAAAGAACTCTACAGAGGAAAGTGACATGTCAAAAAAAACAGCCCTGATCACCGGGATAACCGGCCAGGATGGGGCCTACCTGGCTGAGTTTTTGTTGAAAAAAGGCTATGAAGTGCATGGGATCAAGCGCCGGGCATCCCTGTTCAACACGGATCGGGTGGATCACCTGTATAAAGATCCCCACGAAACCGGGGTGAACTTTTTCATGCACTACGGGGATCTCACCGATTCCACCAACCTGATCCGGATTGTACAGGAGGTACAGCCCGACGAGGTTTACAACCTGGCGGCCCAGAGCCACGTCCAGGTCTCCTTTGAATCCCCGGAATACACGGCCAATACCGACGGCCTGGGGGCCCTTCGGATTTTGGAAGCCATCCGGATTCTGGGCCTTGAGAAGCAGACCCGCTTTTACCAGGCCTCCACGTCCGAGCTGTACGGCAAGGTGCAGGAGATTCCCCAGACGGAGACGACGCCTTTTTACCCCCGGTCGCCCTATGCCGTATCCAAACTGTTCGCCTATTGGATCACAATCAATTACCGGGAGGCCTATGGCCTGTTTGCCTGTAACGGGATCCTTTTTAACCACGAATCTCCGGTGCGCGGAGAAACCTTTGTGACCCGCAAAATCACCCGCGCCCTGGCCCGCATCAAACTTGGCCTCCAGGATTGCCTGTATCTGGGGAACCTGGATGCCAAAAGAGACTGGGGGCACGCCAGGGATTACGTGGAGATGATGTGGCTCATGCTCCAGCAAGACGCGCCGGACGATTTTGTGATCGCCACCGGTGTCCAGCACAGCGTCAGGGAGTTCGTGGAAACAGCCGCCGGGGAACTCGGCCTGCCCCTGGCGTGGAGCGGGCAGGGGGCCCAGACCCAGGGCATCTCAGGCGGACGCGCAATTGTCAGGGTGGACCCGCGCTATTTTCGGCCGACCGAGGTGGAGACCCTGCTTGGTGATCCGGCCAGGGCCAAGGCCAGACTGGGCTGGGAACCCAGGATTACATTCCGGGAACTGGTAACCGAGATGGTTAAAGTCGACCTGGAAGAGGCCCGCCGGGATGCCCTCTGCCAGCAGGAGGGTTTTGAAATCAAGGATTATTACGAGTAGGCAGATTATGTTGAAGACCAGTGACAGGATATTCGTGGCCGGCCATAACGGGATGGTGGGGTCCGCCCTGGTGCGGAAACTGCAGCGTGAGGGATTTGAAAACATCATTACCCGTACCCGGCAGGCTCTCGACCTGGTTGACCAGCAGGCGGTGCGGCAGTTTTTTTCAACTGAGAAGATCGATGCCGTATTTCTGGCGGCTGCCCGGGTGGGGGGGGTGCATGCCAATAATACATTCCGGGCCGATTTTATCTATCAGAACCTGATGATCGAGGCCAATGTGATCCACCAGGCCTTTGAAGCCGGGGTCCGGCAGCTGCTGTTTTTGGGCAGTTCCTGTATATACCCCCGCCTGGCTGCCCAACCCATGGGTGAGGAGGCCCTGCTCACCGGCCCTCTGGAACCCACCAATGAACCCTATGCCGTGGCCAAGATCAGCGGAATCAAATTATGCGAAGCTTACAACGCCCAGTATGGGACAGGCTTTCGCTCGGTGATGCCCACCAACCTGTTCGGGCCCAATGATAATTATGATCTTGAACAGTCGCATGTGCTGCCGGCCATTATCCGGAAACTGCACCTGGCCAGGCTGGCTGGGCAGGGAGACGTTGGGGCGCTCTTGGCAGACCAACAGCGGTACGGGCCGATTCCAGGGGATGTGCGGGCTTGCCTTGATGCTATTTTAGTGGATAGGGGCCATGGGGCTATTTTTGATACCCAGGTTGATGCCCGGCCGGTGCAACCCGGGATGGTGATGTGGGGGTCGGGCAAACCCCTCCGGGAATTTCTGCACGTGGAGGATATGGCCGCAGCCTGCCTGTTTGTCATGCAGCTTGACGACGCGGTGTTTCAGAAGATGAGGGTGGAGTCGGGGGTCTCTTTTTTAAACATCGGTTCGGGACGTGAAATCTCTATCCGGGAGTTGGTCGCACTGGTAGCCGGCATCGTCGGGTATGCGGGTGAGGCCCTCTGGGATGCCGCCCGGCCGGATGGGTCACCGCGTAAATTGATGGACATCTCCCGGTTAAAACAGCTTGGATGGCAGCAAACCCTATCCCTTGAAGCTGGCATTCGTCTGGTTTATGAGGAGTATAGCAAGCGCACCGATACACCCACCGAAGGTGAAGCCTGATCAAAGTGTGAACGACGACAGTGATTCTAAATCAAGCCTGCCAGGCAGGCGGGTATGCTCACATCCGACAGCCTTCACCCTGCAGCTTAAAGTGGATTTTGGAGCGCGGGGCATCCTTGTCCAGCATGACGGTCTGGGAGATCTTCTTCTGGCTCTGGGGGGGCAGGGACTGGTCTCCGGACCAGGCGACCACCTGGGTATAATATTCTCCAGCCTGGATAAAGCCTTTGAAATCCAGAGCGCAAGCTGAATTGTTTTCTATTTCCAGATTAACCGTCAGTTTACCGGCCGATTTATCCGATTCTGCGGCGACAATTTTCACACTGCACGTGCCAACTGGATTAATGGGGCCGACTGCAAGCAGGGGAACATTTTCCCAGGTCTTGAATTTTCGGCCGTCCAGCAAGAGCAGGTTTTGAACCGAGAGCAAAAAGGGCCCGCCGGCAGTGGTTCCCGAGGCTTCTGTTACTTTAAGGCTCTCCTCGCCGGTGGCGGGCCCAGATGTCTCTTCGGTCAGGTCTCCACCCAATGCAGCCAACTGTTTCTCAAGGTCGGCATCCGCGCTTGCGGCATCCGCTGCGGCGGTTGTGGCGATTGTTTCCGGCGGTGTCGCAGCCGGGGTGGTGTCCACGGTCACTGTGTTGACGGAGGCAGACTGCTTTTGCGGGGGGGCAAGAAATATTTCTATTTCAGACGCCTCCATTTTCTGGACGAGCTTTCCATTTTCCCACAGCCCGATGCTCTGCCTGCCATCCGGAAAGGCGTATATACCGTAGCCCGACTTTTTTCCATTTTCCCACTCACCGGTGTAGCTCGCCCCGTTGGGCCACGTGTAGGTGCCCAGTCCGTTGCGCTTGTCATTTTTAAAAGCCCCGATGTAGGCCTTGCCGTCTGCCCAGAGATAGGTTCCCTGGCCATGGAACTTGCCGTTTAAAAACCCCCCGGTATATTTACCGCCGTCAGGCCAGGTATAAATGCCGGGCCCGTTTGCGCAGTCGCCCTGGGTACACCCCGCCTGAACAGCAGATCCTGAAAGTGTAGTCAGGGTAATGGCCAGAAAAAGATAACCCGCAAATATACATGCCTTTTTCATTATGGTTTCTCCATTTGACGGGGGTTAGGTGATGACAATTAAGAAAAAAATATTATACCGGATTCGCGCTTAAAATTATACAATTTTGTGATATCCATGGGTAGAAAACTAAAAAAGTGCGTTTATATTTGGCAATCTTTACTTGGAGGGTGAATGTTAAAACTTGGAGAGAAAGGCACTATTCTGCAAAGGGATAAGAAAACCTATGCCATTGCACCCCATATTCCCTGCGGTTTGGTGACCCCTGAACTTTTAAGGAAAATTGCAGAAGTTGCCGAGAAATACGATGTCGAATTGATCAAAATCACGGGTGCCACCCGGTTTGCGCTGGTCGGTCTCCGGGAAGATAATATTGACAGTGCCTGGCAGGATCTCGGGGTGGATAGAGGTGCTGCCGTGGGGCTGTGCGTGCGCAGCATTCGTGCTTGTCCGGGTATCCAGTACTGTCGCCTGGCCAAGCAGGATGCCCTCACCATGGGGTTGAAACTTGATGAAATATATCACGGCATGGCCCTGCCCAATAAAATGAAAATGGCCGTGTCAGGATGCAACCTGAACTGTTCGGAGTCTGTGGTGCGCGACATTGGCCTGGTGGGTAAAGGTGAGGGGTGGACATTGCTGATTGGCGGCAATGTGGGGCCCAAGCCGAGAATTGCTGTGGAATTGGCGACGGCGCTTGATGATGCCGCGGCTCTCGCCCTGATTGCCCGCGTGGTTGTCTTCTACCGGGAAAATGGCAAGAGAGGTGAACGCCTCGGAAAGATGGTGGCGCGTACCGGCATGGCACCGTTCAGGGAACTCGCTGCGCTGGCACCCTGACCGAGGTTGCCAGGTCTTAGTTCACTGCCTGGACTGCAGCTGCTCCCTTTCCTTTTCGAGCTCGGCGATCAACTGGCGCAGTGTCCAGGCCTCTGAAACAGGGGTTAACACTGCCCACAGGGCCTGTTTCATTCCACCGGCCCGGCAGGTGTTCATCAGGTTGTGCAGTTCATTTTCACTGATACCGGCCACGATAATGGCCCGCGGAAGTTCAGAATCACTACCGCTGCCGGTGTTATCAGGCAGTGTCAGCAGTTGCCCGATTTCATCATCAGCCCTCTCTGCGGGAGCCCACACAACCGCCACCTCCCCAAGGCCGGCATACGCCATTACCTGGCGGAATTTGTCTTCGTGCATGGCGGCAAAACCACACAGGATCAGCTTGCGGGGCCCGTAGAGTGGTTTTTCAGAACGGGTTACCTTTTCAAATTTAGCGTCACTCATGCTGTATTCTCCTTTGAACACTTAAATGCACAAAAAGTTTCATGAAGTATTCGGGCAAAACCTGCTCCCATGACCTTCGGCGTTCTTGCACCCCGATGGGGACCTGCAGTTCAGTTACAACATCATCCACGTAAGCCGTGCGGCGCATGCCTAGCAGGACAGCGTTCACACCGGCGGTGGACCGGATGGTGCGGATCGCTTTCTGGCTGAAAGAACCCTTGCCCGCCCAATCCGGATCAGCCGCTTCCAGGGACCTTTTCAGGGCTGCATTCTGCCGGGCACTGTCGGCTGCGTAGATGGAGGCTACGGCGCCGAACGCCGCTTCAAGGCAGATTTCATGGGCCCGGATCCAGGCATTGAGATTTTCGTTCTGGCCTCCGTGCTGGGCCAGGTATTCAAAAACACCCCTGACCCGGGGTGAATACAATGTTCAAGGTCGGCACCGTAGGGCACCCTTTCTTTGAACGGCTGGCCGGCGGTTGTTTTCTGGCGGCTCAAGTCAAGATTCCGACCCTGCAGGTATCCGACTTTGGACACAACCACAACTTGCTGCCGCTCAAGCGATCCAGCCTTGAACAGGCCATCTAAAATCTTACCAACCAGTATTTCTGATCCGCCGTCTGCATAATTGGTGCTCGTATCAATAAGATTCACACCGCGTGAAAGGGCACGTGTCAGCGCGTTGGCGTGTGCCCGGACCCCGCCACTGACCCGATTGCACCCGAAGCCCGCCTGACTCACGTAAAGTTTGCGGGGCCCGAGTTCATTGTAGGCGATACTGTTGTTTTGGTTTGCCAGGGCAGCTGTGGCCGACCTGGTGGCAAATCCGTTATGCATGGCGTTTCCTTTGCCACAGACTATCATACGATATTAGAAATATTCAATCTCCTAAATTGGAAATCCCAGCGGGTGCCATATTCGTGAATTAAATATTTCAAAAATATGAAACGCTCATTTTAGGAATCTGAATCGTACCGGCTGCCGGCAAGTCGACCGCACAGGAAAGTGCCCAGGGTATAGATGGCGCGTTCATCAAGGTAGGTTTCGATTGTGGCCTGCAGCAACAGGCTGCACTGGGCCGGGAATGACGCCTCCGCATCATTGAACAGCAGGTGGATCGGGACGCCGGGCAGGGCTTCAAACCGGATCAACAGGTCATAGCCTTGCGTGTCCGGCCGCACGATTCCGGAGAGCGCGGCGGCGGCACGCTTGAGTTCATCCGGTTGGCCGGAGAAGGTGCTGGTAATGGTTTTGTTGGTGTTGTTGGCGAAATTGACCGCCAGGGGGCCCGCCCCGTCCAGCTCTCGATAGGAGACGAAGTGGTTTCCTCGGGGGCTGACCCCGGGGCGATGAAGTACGTAATCTCGAAGCACCGCTATAATCGGTGGTGTTGGCCGCCGGCCGTCGGGGTCTAATATTTCCGTCCGGGTTATGGTATGGGGAACCCCGAAAAAAGGAATGCGGAGTCGGCGGCCATCAAAATCGACGCCTGCCCTATTGGCGGCGGTGGCCAGATCGGCCACGGGCAGGGGCGGGTAGGCCGTTGCAGCCTGGGCCTGGGCTTTCACTATGAATCGCCCCGGCGCAGCTCCCGTATCCGGGCAGACAATGCGTCTCTTTCCTCTTCCAGCTGGAAAAGGGCCGCCATCTGCCAGGGCCGGACCGAATGGGCCGGCAGGCGGCCCTCGGCATCTTCCAGCTTCTCTTCAATTTCTTTGAGTCTTGTTTCCAGTTGGTCAATTTTTGTCATGTTCCCTCTCGTCTGGCCGCTGGTGGGGCGCATTGCTGTTTATCCATTGTGAGACCCGGCTGGATTATGTCTGTTTTTAAATATAAGGACCAAAACGTCTGCTGTCATTGACGTAAATCAATAACCCAACGCATCGGGTTTCATTGAAAACAGTCGCGGTTGAGTCTGTGGCAGCGGCATCTCCTTGTGTGGTGTCTGATCAGCAGGGGTGAAACAACTGTATCAGTTCGCAGAGACAGACTGTCTCAAACAGCTGCAATGTGTATTACCCGGTGCCCTGCACGCGCGAAAGCATGTTGGCCCGGCACGCATAAACTGTATATAATAAAATAAAAACAATACGTTGTAAATTGTTGGGTGCTGAACGGATCTTCCTGTGGACATGGCACGGTTGTTGCCATTATAAACAAGTTACGGACGATGTTCACCCGATTTTGTATGTTTACATTCACAGGAGGACAATAAGATGGCACAGACAGCATTGGAAGGAAAACCCTTGAACACATCCGGCGACCTGCCGGCAGTCGGTAGCCAGGCACCGGCTTTCACTTTTACCGGAACAGATATGGCAGATATCACCCTGGACGATTTTCCAGAGAAAAAAGTGGTTCTGAATATCTTTACAAGTATCGATACATCGGTCTGCGCCCTGTCGGTCAAAAGGTTTAATGCCGAGGCTGCCAAGCATACGGATACCAGGGTTATCAACGTTTCCCGGGACCTGCCCTTTGCGCATGCCCGTTTTTGCGGGGCCGAGGGTATTGAAAACGCATTGTCGGCTTCGGTTATGAAAGACCTCTCTTTTGGTGATGATTACGGAGTGGCTTTTACTGAAGGGCCTGTCCAGGGGTTGTTCGGGCGGGCAGTGGTGGTGATCGATGAAAATCGCAAAGTCATCTATGCCCAACTGGCTGCGGAGCATACCGAGGAGCCGGACTACGACAGTGCCCTGGCTGCCCTGACTGCTTCCGGAAATGACATGGACGCCTGTGTGGTGACACCCACCGCGGAGCACTCACGGGCAGATGGCTTTGATGAACCCTGTGATGACGGCCGTGCGGGCTGACAGATGGGTGGGCTAAACCATGGGTAACAGAATTGAGCGAGATTCTCTCGGGTCGCTGCAGGTGCCCCAGGACGCTTATTTCGGCGCCGGCACCCAGAGAGCGATCGAAAACTTTCCCATCAGCGGGCAGGTGTTGCCGGGTCGTTTTCTTAAAACCCTGGCTCTTGTCAAGCAGGCTAGCGCCCGGGTCAATGCAGCCCTGGGATTGCTGGCTGGGCCCCTGGCCGATGCAATCGAAACTGCCTGTAATGAAGTTATGGCCGGCCGCTTTGAGGACCAGTTCCCGGTGGATGTGTTCCAGACCGGTTCCGGAACGTCCACCAACATGAATATGAACGAGGTCATTGCCGCCCGGGCCAATGAACTGCTGACAGGTAAAAAAGGCGGGCGCGACCCGGTGCATCCCAATGATCACGTCAATCTGGGGCAGTCCAGCAATGACGTGATTCCTACGGCGCTGCATGTTTCGGCGGTGATGGCCATTAAAGAAAATCTGGAGCCGGCCCTGGAACAGCTGGCGGTTGCCCTCTGGGAGCGCGCCGGCGCCTTTGCGGATATTGGCAAGATCGGACGAACGCATCTCCAGGATGCGGTGCCGATAACCCTGGGAGATGAATTTTCAGGCTATACCCACCAGGTGCAAAAAGCGGTTGCCCGGGCTGCCAATGCAACGGCCGAGCTGGCCGAACTGCCCCTGGGCGGCACGGCTGTCGGGAATGGACTGAACACCCACCCGGATTTTGCCAATAAAGTTATCGAACGCCTGGCGGTGCAAACCGGTTTTCCCTTTAAGGAAGCCCAGGACCATTTTGAAGCCCAGGGGGCCCGGGATGCCGCGGTGGCGGCCAGCGGGCTATTAAAAACCATTGCGGTCAGCCTGTCTAAAATTGCAAACGACATTCGCTGGCTGGCTTCAGGTCCCCGCAGTGGATTGGGAGAGATCCAGCTGCCCGCCATACAACCCGGCTCTTCGATCATGCCGGGCAAGGTCAATCCGGTCATTCCCGAGGCGGTTATTCAGGCAGCCACGCAGGTTATCGGCAACGACACGGTTGTCACCCTGGCCGGCCAGGGCGGCTATTTTGAATTAAACGCCATGCTGCCGGTCATGATCTATAACCTGCATCACTCTATAGCGCTGCTTTCCTCTGCTGCGGATGTCTTTACACAAAAATGTATCCGTGGTATTCAGGCTGATACTGAAAAATGCCTTGGAACCATTGAGAACAGCCTGGCGCTTGCCACCTACCTTGTCCCAGACCTGGGATACGACAAGTCCGCCGATATTGCTCACCGAGCCCATGCGGAAGGTAAAACCATCGAGGCCGCTGTACGCGCCGAGGGCGCGCTGCCCCCGGAACGGATTGATGCGCTCTTTAAACGATTTCGAAAAAATCAAAATAGATAATCCGGCTGCTGCCGGCAGCTGAATTGCCATTTCGTGGTCGTTACCGGAGAGGTATACCCGCTTGGGTTAGATAGTTGCGAAAGGTTGATAAATGCCGGATACCCCCCTTGCCATATTGAAAGAAACTTTTGGTTATGATGACTTCATTTCCCTGCAGGCGGAAATTATTGACAACATTCTCAAAGGGCGTGATGCTCTGGTTATCATGCCAACCGGGGGCGGCAAGTCCATTTGCTACCAGATACCGGCCCTGGTTTTCAGCAACCTGACCGTGGTTGTCTCCCCCTTGATCTCCCTTATGAAAGACCAGGTCCAGCAGTTGACTGCAACCGGTGTGAACGCGGTTCTGCTGAACAGTTCTCTTTCCGGGTCGGAATATCGGGACAACCTGGCGGCCATCCGGGCCCGGCAGGCCAAACTGCTGTACGTGGCCCCGGAGACACTGCTGAAACCAGGCATCCTGCAGCTGCTGGAGCGTGTCAAGGTTGATTGCCTGGCCATTGACGAAGCACATTGTATCTCCGACTGGGGGCATGATTTCAGACCCGAGTACCGCAAGCTGATCGAGGTCAGGCAGCGATTTGATAAAGCCGTCTGCGTGGCGCTGACGGCCACTGCCACCACCCGGGTGCGGGATGATATCAAGCAATCTTTGGGATTTGGTGACTCAGGGGAATTTCTGGCCAGTTTTAACCGTGAGAACCTGTTTCTCAAGGTTTCTCAGAAAAATAAGGGTAAAAGGCAAATCATTGCTTTCCTGCGCCGGTACCCGGATCAATCAGGCATTATCTACTGCGCCACCCGCAACCAGGTTGAAAGCCTGGCCGAAGTGCTTGACCGCAAGGGTTTTTCGGTCCGGCCTTACCACGCCGGGCTTGGGGAAGAGGTGCGCAAGGATAATCAGGAGAAATTTGTGCGCGATGAGGTCCAGATTATCGTGGCCACGGTGGCCTTTGGCATGGGTATCAATAAGTCGAATGTACGTTTCGTGATACACCATGATATTCCCCGCAATATTGAAAGCTATTACCAGGAGATTGGCCGGGCCGGCCGGGATGGTCTCGAGGCGGAATGCCTGCTGCTGTTCGGGTACGGTGATATTTACAAGATCAAACATTTCATTGCCCAAAAAAGCGAGCAGGAACAACGGGTGGCCAACCTGCAGCTGAATGCGCTCCTGGGTATGATTGAATCTGTCGATTGTCGGCGGGTTCCCCTGCTGGGCTACTTTGGAGAGGCCCATGCCGGCCGGTGCGGAATGTGCGACAACTGTACCGAAACCCAGGCCGCCCGGGAGGATATCACGGTGGAGGCCCAGAAATTTCTGGCCTGTGTGAAGCGCACCGGCGAACGATTCGGGATGAATCACATCATTGATGTGCTGCGGGGGTCAAAAGGCCGGCGGGTCGTAAGTTTGGGTCACAATCAGCTGTCAACCTACGGGATCGGTCGCGATTATTCCAAACGACAGTGGCAGTCCATGGGTTGGCAGTTCCTGCACCAGGGGTTCATGACCCAGGATATGGAATTCGGGGGGTTGCACCTGACCCCGGAGGCCTGGGCCGTCTTTAAAGGTGAAAAGACGGTTTTCGGGCGACCTGCAGCCAAAGAGCCGGAAAAGTCACCGGCTGACAGAAACCGGAAAATTCTGTTTAAGTACAATCAGGATCTGTTTGAATTACTCCGGCAGGAACGCATGGAAATTGCCCGGAGCCTGAATATTCCCCCGTTTGTAGTCTTTGCCGATAGATCCCTGGCGGAAATGGCGTCCGCCTATCCGCAGTCTCAGGAAAGCCTGCTGGCAATTCATGGTGTCGGCCGGACAAAATATGAGAAATATGGGCGCCGCTTTATTGAGATCATTACCGAGTATTGTAAGCTCAATGATATTGATGCACCTGAAACGATCCAAACCAGGGCGAAACCTGTTCAGCCGAAAACGACCGGACAACTGCGGTATTGCCAGGTGGGGGAGCGCTACAACAAAGGGCGTTCCATTAAGGACCTTATGGCGTCGTACCAGGTTAAGCTGGACACCGTGCTGGGGCATCTGACGCGCTATGCCGCAGAGGGCAATCCCATTCGGTCTGATGGAATTCTGGAAGCATCCAGCCTGCCGGCGGAAAAAATCAAAGGGGTGATCAGGCAAATTGACACCCACGGGACGGACTATCTCCAGCCTGTGTTTGCAGCCCTGGAGGGTGAGGTCAGCTACACGGAATTGAGACTTATCAGGCTGTACTGCCTGGGTGAAAAGGGTTCTTGAGTGAAATTCGATACCCGGACCTGTAAACGGCTGCCATCAACACACTTGAATCGATTGTCTGCCATGAACTGGGAGACTTTACCAGCGGAGAGACATCTGTGGGCGCTTTGCATGGCTCTACGGAAGAAGACCAGTTTTAACAGTTACAACTTATCCTCTTTGGTCGGGGCGTATTATTTTTTGGAAGGCTTCGCCTTGCGCTCCAGTTCTTCTGCAATAAGGCTGATCAGGTTGCCCAATTGATTGCCTTTTACTTTTTTCCCGTTGATGAATACCGAGGGGGTGCCCCGGACTCCGATCTGGCGACCATTTTCCACGTCTTCAAGGATCTGGGCCCGGTTCTCGGGCGACTTGATATCACCATTGAAACGGGTCATGTCCAGTCCCAGATCTTTGGCAATAGATTGGATTTTCTCATCGTCAATGGCGTTGTGGTTTTTCAGCAGGGCCTTATGGAATGGCCAGAATTTTCCCTGGTTGTGGGCGGCCATGGCACCCATGGCGGCATTAAAGGCGAAACGGTGACTGGACAGGGGGAACTGCTTGGCAATCAGGCGTACGTCGTTTGGATATCGCTCCAGCACCTGCTGGAGAAGCGCTTCGAGTCGCGCGCAATACGGTCACTGGTAGTCATCGAACACCACCAGGGTGACTTTGGGCTTTTGGGCGCCCGTTGCAGGCCGGTTTGAGATGTTGATTGTATAGACCTGGTCAAACTTGATGACACTGAGTTTGGCCGGATCGGCGGCCGCTACAATCAGCTTTTCATCATTGGCGTAGGCGATCCGGGTGAAGCTCCTGTTCACCGGGATCGGTTCCAGAAAGGTATCGGTGTCTGTGGCATAGACCAGGATTTCCCCGGGGGTCAGGGTAAAGATCAGCTTTCCATCGAAAGAAGCAGTCACATCTAGGGCCTGGTTTTTAAGCTTCAGTTCGCGCAGATTTTCCCACTCGATACCGGCCTGGACAAGCCCGGGCAGCAGCACCAGCGCAATGCACAGCATCAGGAATTGTTTTAAGGTTCGGTGTGTTTTCAATGGATAGCCTCCAATTCTCTTTTTACAGATCCTGTTTGCGAACTTCAACCTTGTTCACAAGGTATTTCTTGACATCACCGATGGGAACCTCCCGGCGGTGAAAAATTCCGGCTGCCAGGGCGGACTCGGCTGCGGTACGATTGAACACCTCCGCAAAGTGCCTGGCACTCCCGGCACCGCTGGATGCGATCACCGGTATGGTGACGGCATTTTTAACAGTGTTGATCAACTCGATATCAAAGCCGGAATTGGTGCCGTCCCTGTCGATGCAATTGAGCAGGATCTCTCCGGCACCCAGTTCTTCACACGCTTTGGCCAGTGTGACTGCGTCCAGATCGCGGCCTTCGCGTCCGCCTTTGATGGTACACTGATACCAGCAGTATTCTTCACCGGCCGGGCCGGGTTGAGAGGTTTTGATCACGGTGTGTTTGACTTCATCCGGAGAGTGGACATAAACCCTGCGCGGATCAACCGAGATGACCACGGCCTGGTTGCCGTATACCCGCGAGATTGCTTCGATGGCACTCCGGCCTGTTTTCTGGCCGGTTGCAAGGTACGCTTCGGCAATGATAACGGCATCGCTGCCAATGGAAATTTTGTCCGCCCCGGAGCGAAAATACGCTGCCGCCACCTCCAGGGATGTGTAGGTTTTGCCGTTGGCATCCGTGTAGTCCCGGATCCCGCCGCCTATGGTAAGGGGCACAAAAACGTTTTTGGAAGTCTGTTTCAGGACATCGATCATGGGCATGTCTTCAAGCGGAAAATCCCGGAATCCGGTGATGTTTAAAAACGTAATTTCATCCGCCCCTTCCTGGTAATACCGCTCAGCCAGTTCAACCGGTTTGCCCAGGTTTCTCACCGAACCCTTCTCACGGACATCATATTGATCGCCTTTGGTCACCACCAGGTCACCGTGGTCATTGGCGCGCACATCCAGGCAGGCGATAATCCGCTTGGCCAGTTTCGTGCGGGTCTGGATTTCAGGGGGGCGCACTTTATCCCGGTCGATGGCTAAAAAATTATCGAGCAATTTTTGCCCGGCCCGGCCGCTTTTTTCCGGGTGGAACTGGGTGCCGATGATGCTGCCCTGCTGCACGCTGCTGGCAAATTCAATACCGTAATCAGTGGTGGTCAGCGTCACTTCCGGATCTTCCGGGGCAATGTAATAGGAATGTACGAAATAAAATTTTTCATCCCCCTGCAACCCGTTAAAAATACGGGATGGTTTCCGGGGATTGATTCCGTTCCAGCCAATGTGGGGGACCGCCAGGTCGATGTCGAAGCGTTTTACCGCACCTTTAAAAATGCCCAACCCTCTGGTTGCCAAGGCCTCAGCACTGTTTTCAAAGAGGGCCTGCATGCCCAGGCAGATGCCGAAAAAGGGGCGACCGCCGGCCAGAAACGCTTTCAGGGGTTCTACATAGCCCTTCCGGTTCAGGATCTGCATCATATTCCCGAAGGCCCCGACACCCGGGAAGACCAATCTTTCAGCGTTGGCAATTTCGTCACTGCGTCCGGTGATCTTTACCGTTTCACCCAGGCTTTCAATGGCGTTGATGACACTGCGGACGTTGCCGGCGCCGTAATCAAGTAATGTAATCATCTTATTTTCCTGTTGGATTTAAATGCCCGCTATGACCCCTGCATGATTTTAAGAATGATCGGGACTACTATGATGACGACCAGAATAATAATACCTGGAAGCGTCAGGTAGGGTTTAAACCAGGGCAGGTTCAGGGCCCGGGCCTTTTTTAATTCGTCCAGAAAACTGTTTCCCACAATCAGGGCCGCTACCAGGACCGCGATTGCTTTGATAATCGAGACCAGCATTGAAACTTTTCCTTATACCGTCACTAGTTTGAATTTGTCGGAGCGAAATTTTGCTATGTCGCACCTTGTGGCCAGCTTGATGCGGCTTCCACTTATAACGCCTTGCCCAAATTATGGAGCCTTATCTCTAAAAAGAGAAATTGTCAATATTCCGACAACAGGATGGTAGACAACCACCTCCGGGCTGATTATGCTTTTCCAATACAGGTTTTACAGCCGGGTTTTAAACAGACGGATCAGCACTTTTCAAGGGGGTTTGGCATGGAATTACGTAAACTTGGCCGGACGGATATTGAGATCTCACCGATTGTCATGGGCACCTGGCAAACCGGTAAGCAGATGTGGGCCGGAATAGAGGATCGTGAGTCCGAGAGGGCGATCCGGGCGGCTCTGGATAACGGCATGACTACTTTTGATACCGCCGAAATGTATGGAAGCGGGCACTCGGAAACTGTCCTGGGGCGAGCCCTGGGAGCAGATCGCCAGCGGGCTGTTGTTGCGACCAAAGTTTTTTCCAGCCACCTGGCTTACGAGGATGTATTCAAGGCCTGCCACCGTTCTTTGAAGCACCTGGGTACGGACTATATCGACCTGTACCAGATCCACTGGCCCCCGGGTTCGTTTGGTGGTCCGCAGGTTCCCCTGGATGAACCCCTGAAAGCGATGCAAGAGTTGAAAAGCCAGGGTAAGATCCGGGCTGTAGGGGTATCAAACTTTTCCAGTGAACAACTTGAAGAGGCAATGACCCACAGCCGAATCGACAGTCTGCAACCGCCGTACTCCCTGTTCTGGCGCCAGGTAGAGATAGAGGAACTGCCCTTTTGCCGGGACAACGAAATGACCGTCCTGGCCTACTCATCCATGGCCCAGGGGTTGCTCACCGGTAAATTCGGACCGGACCACCCGTTTGCCAAAGGCGATCACCGGGCGGCCAACAAGCTTTTCAATCCACCGCACTCTGACCGTGTCCAGGCGGCCCTGGAACAATTGCGCCCCCTGGCCGGTGAGAAGGGAATTACCCTTGGCCAACTGGCCCTGGCCTGGGTGGTGGCCCAACCGGGGGTCTGTGCCATTGCGGGCGCACGCAGTGCTGAGCAGGTTGCCCAGAACGCGGCTGCTGCCAGTGCGCGCCTGTCTGTTGATGAATTGGAAAATATTGACCGGATTGGTAAAACGGTGACAGATCACCTGGAAGAAGATCCAGTTATGTGGAAGTGGTAACCCTGCAAAGAGCCGAAAACATGAAGACAAAAATCAGTAACCAACTTGAAGTGGTTGCCCATGAATTGCGTGATTTGGGTACCCGGATGAAGAATTGTCATCGCGATTACAAATAGCAAGATTAATACTGAGGATTTTCCTGAATCCGCGAAACCGTATATCGATTTTCCTTCCTTTACTGCCAAATAGTGTATGCCGCGTACCCTGGCACCGATTTGATTGTCTGTACTGAACTGCTTGGCCTGCACAGTTTTCAGGGCAAATGTTCACAATAGACTGTGCATATCTGGCGAAGTAGAAATAATTATCCATATATATCAGGTAGTAAAGAGATGGCACATTCTTTGCTGATTGGCAGTTGCATGTCAAAGTTTAACTTCCCTTTGCTCATTTCAAAATGATTTTTATGAAGACGGAGGAGATATGGCAACTGGTGACTGCAAGAAGTTATACAGGCACGCACTGAATTACCTGGCAGCAACTATTTTCAAAATCAATAGGCCGGTTTTGGCACTTGTTCTTGTACTGGTCATTTTTGTTCTATCTATACGGCCTGCTGGGGCCACATCGGCCAGCATCTCAGTCAGTCGTGATGACTGGCGGGCCAATATTACAGTGTCCGGTTCATTCACTGCCTATGAAAATTGCAACCAGGCAGATCCGCCGGTCTGTACGACAAATGACAGCGGCTCCTTTTACGTCTATCATACACCCCCCGGTGGAACTGAGGCAGAAATCGGCCGTGGTAACGGTAACGGATCTTTTCAGTGGTCAGGCTATAAGGACGCCGGGATATTGGCCCAGGGCTCCCACCAGTTTCGTGTCCATGCCCTCGATTCAAAATCCACCACCGGGTCCGGAGCCGATATGTTTGAGGTCGATAACACCCCTGTGGTGAATATCAACCCGATCGAGGAACCCGAAGGTTGGTTCTATGTGACCGGAACCATTGATTTTAAGCGTAACGGCAGCGGCACTGGTTTCGGCCGCTACAGTGTCACCGTGGACGGGATAGACATCGTAAGCTCACGGGGAGGCATCGATTTTGTATCTGTGACCGAAACGCCATACCAATTCAGTCATCGGACGGATTCGATCAACTGGACTCAGGGTGAACACGCCATAAGGGTTGAGGCGATTGCTGCCAACGGTGTCAGCATTGTGACCACTGGCAGTTTTTCGATCGACAATACTCCGACGGTCCACATTGATCCGCCAGGGACCATCAGAGGCTATTTTAATGCCGAGGGCACGATTGATTTCAAAGCCATCGGTGATGATAACTATTACAACGAAGGCTACTATTCCGTGGTTGTTGACGGAAACCTGGATGTACTTAGCCCTTGGGGCGGTATCGATTCGCAAACTGTAGATGAAACCCACCATGAATTTTCTCACAGGGTAAATTTCGCCGGCGGTTTGATCAGCGGCGAGCACACCCTCACTGTAAACGCAGCTACTCCCAACGGCGCAAGTAAGAGCGAAACCAAAACTTTCACTGCAAACAACAATCCTATCATCGAAATCTATGATCCCGGGCAGCCCACTGGGCCATTTTATATAAGAGGGCACATCAATTTTGCTGCCGGAGACGCCAACGACTATGGCAGGTATGCCCTTTTATTTGACGGCCAGGATATGATTAGCCCATGGGGAGGGGTTGATTACAGATCTGTAGGACGCCAAACCGACTACTATTTCGAGCATAGAGTCAATTATACACCGAGCAGCGGTGACCACACGATACACGTGTATGCCTATGGGTTAAACGGTGAAAGGGTCGGAAAAGCAATAACGTTTAATAGCAACACAGAACTGATAGCACCAAAAAATTTGGGGGAATGCGGTGGCAATTGTGAAACCAGACCCTCTATTGGAAATAATGATACAAAACTTGCTCAAACGAACGATATTTATCCATCAACACTATTTCCCATCAATTTCGCCACCGGCAACAAATACAAAAGCCAAGTTGACTTTCAACTATCCGGACCAGGTCTTCCTTTCGGTTTTACTCGTTATTATAACAGCCAAAGCGAAGCCAATATAGGATGTAATCCTCCGGAACCATATGGAGGTGATTGGGCCATGACAGTCACCCAGGAGCCCAGCATAACCTCGGGTGAAGCCTGGTATGAAGCCAACAACCCAAACTGCCCGGACCCTGGATATCGAGGAACCGGAACAGATAGTACCAATGGATATATGTATTGGTATAATTATGACAAATGCGCTGGGGGGGGCGCACCCTACATTTCGATGTTCCACTATTACTGTCTTAACAGTGATCATTGGGATTATGGCTATGGCTGGACTGTCAGTTACTCAGAAAAAATAGCAATATCCGACGGCACTATCATCTTACGTGAGGCAGATGGTGCCCAAATCCATTTCAGGGACAACGGACAAGGAACTTTTGTTTCTGAGGCTGACCATGTAAGAAAAATTGTTGCAGCAGCAGAAGGACACACACTCACGGAACCGGACGGACGAACCCTTTCTTTTAATGCCTCTGGCCATCTCATCCAAATTGCGGATCGTAATGGAAATACCCAGACGATAACCCATGTGGATGGCAGACCATATTCTGTGGAAGACAATTTTGGCCGGCGCATAGAGTTTCATTACAGCGCACAAGGCCAACTCGACACATTGGTGACACCGGTTGGTAACTTTACCTACCAGCACGATGCAAATAACAACCTTTATCGTGTGAATAACCCAGAAGGTACCTTTAGGACTTATATCTATGACGATGCCAACGACATCCATAACCTTACCGGAATCACGAATGAAAAAAATGTCCGTACTCTCACAGCCGTCTATGACGCAAATGATAGGGCTATAGCCTCAGAGCGAGCCAACGGTGCTGATCGTGTTGAGGTAACCTACGACTCCAATTTATACCGACACGTAACAGACTCTCTCGGGAATACAACAACTTTCAAGCTGCATGTTAACAACGGCATCGGCCGGGTCAAATCTTCATCTGGTGCCGGTTGCGGTAGTTGCTTGGCGTCTATAGGTGAAAGTTATCTGCTAAACAACCGTCTTCAAATGAGCCAGGAAACGGATGGCGAAGGCGCTGTCACAAGTTACACTTATGACGACCGTGGTAACGTCCTGACCAAAACCGAGGCCGTGGGGACGGCTGACGAGCGTACCACCATTTACACCTATCATCCCGATTACGCCCTGGTAGCCACAATTACCCGCCAGAGCGTGGCCAACTCCGGAAGCACCACCGTCACTACTTTCAGCTACGATGCAAACGCAAATCGCGTTGGTGTAACGGTAACCGGGTATACCAACGGTACCCAGACATCGATTACAACCACGCTGGACTACAACAGCTACGGCCAGCTCACCTATCTGGACGGTCCGAAAACCACAGTTGCCGACATTGTCCGGTATGAATACTATCCCAACGATCCGGCCCAGGGACTTAACCGGGGACAACTGGAAAAGATCATCGATCCACTGAATCGAGAAACAGTATTTGCCGGCTATAACGGTTATGGCAAACCGCAGTCAGCAACTGACATCAACAATGTCGTTACCATACTGGACTATGACACGGCTGGTCGCATGACTCACAGTACCCGTAACAGCCTGACAACCGTCTACGGGTATGACGAAATCGGGCAATTAGAGACACTGGACCTGCCTAATGGACAGCAGATTGTTTACCGATACGATGACTCCGGCAATAATACCCGCATCACGGACAAGCTGGGCAACTACATCGTTTATGGCTATAACTCCGAAGGCAAAAGAAACAGGGAGGAGATCCACGACACCACCGGCGAACTGAAAAAGTACACAGATTTTGAATATGACCCGGTCAACCGGCTCTGGAAAACGGTTTACCCGGATGGGACCTATGCGGAACTGCTCTATGACAATAACAACAATATAGACCTTTTGACTGATGCGAACGGTAAGGTTACGGATCATGACTATGATGATCTCAATCGGCTTGAGTATGTCACCCAGCCGGGCAACACGCTCACTACCTACGGGTATGACACCCATGACAACCTGACATCCGTAAAGGATGCCGAAAACCTGACCACGACCTACCAGTACGACGATTTTGGCAGGGTTGAAACAGAAATATCACCGGATACCGGCACCACCGCCTACCTATACGATCTGGCCGGCAATCTGGAGTCCAAGACAGATGCCAACAACACTGTGACGACCTATGTGTACGACATTCTTAACCGTCTTACTGATGTTATTTTCTCAGATACCTCCCAGAACATCGCCTACAGCTACGATGAAGGTCCCGACGGACTCGGCCGCCTGACCGGCATGACCGATCCATCGGGTGCATATGTGTACGGGTATGACGTAGATGGGAACCTGGATTCTGAACAAAAGACCGTCGACGGGATTACCTATACGACCGGCTATGATTATGATGCCGCCGGTCTGTTGACGGATATAACCTATCCTGATGGACGTCTGGTAACCTATGCAAGAGATGCTGCCGGCAACGTCACCGGGGTAACCACGACCAAGGACGGGACAACCAGTGTGGTAGCTGAAAATATCGCCTACCTGCCGTTTGGCCCCCTGACCGACATGACCATGGGAAGCGGTACGGCCGTCTCCCGTCAGTTCAATGAGCGTTACCTGCTGGAGAATCTTTCCGCTGGCAGCCTGATGGACTACACGTATGACTTCGATAATGTCGGCAACATCACGGACATCACAGATGGCCTTGATGCCGCCCGCAGCCAGAGCTTCGGGTATGACGATCTTTACCGGCTGAACAGTGCAACGGGTATCTATGGAAGCATAGGATATACCTACGATAAGGTGGGCAACCGGCAGACCCGGACCCTGGATGGTCAGACCGACGCCTACACCTATGAACCCGGAACACACAAACTCACCGGTATCACTGGGCCCAATGCGCAGATTTTCGGTTACGATGCCGCCGGCAATACAACCTCAAAGGGTCAGCAGACCCTGGCTTACAACCTCAACAACCGCCTGATCCGGATCACTGATCAGGGAACCACGGTGGGTGAGTATGTCTACAACGGCAAAGGCCAGCGGATTAAAAAGACCACTGGTGGCGACACCACCATTTACCATTACGACCTGGCCGGCAACCTGATCGGAGAGTCAGACACGGCTGGTGTATTCGCTGCCCAGTTTATCTACCTGGGAGTCGAACGGCTGGCTGCTGTGGCGCCGACCCGGATCAGTGAAATCACGGTACAGGTGGCAACCGATGCCGGCCGTAATCTGCCCGGGATCCGGGTATACGCCTTTACCGACGGTGGCGCCTATACCGGCAAATATGCCACCACCGGGGACGATGGCGTAGCCGCCTTTGGCCTGGATGATTTTGCCGATGGCAGTTACAAGTTCCGGGCTGACTATCTGGGAGACCAGTTCTGGACGCCTGTGATAGCCGTGCCTGGTCTGATTGCTACTGCTGTACCCATCCCCGAAGATGCTGTTACGGTCCAGGTAACCCAGGGCTGCTTGGGCAAGGCCGGAGTGCGGGTCTACCTGTTTAACGAAGCCGGCAGCTATCTGGGCCAGTATCAGACCACTGATGCCAATGGCGAGGTGACCTTTGTGCTGCCGGAAGGCCAGGGCTATAAATTCCGGGCCGATGTCACGGGCGGACAGTTCTATTCTGAAACTGTGACCATTGTGGATGGCGCGAATTCCTTTACCCTTGATACCGGTGGCGGCATTTTGACCCTGACACTCTCTAAAGGGCAGGATCTGCCCATGGCCGGGATTAGAACCTATTTATTCACGGCCAGTGGCTCTTATCTGGGCCAGTCCGGTACAACCGACGCCCTGGGCAAGGCCGGCTTTGCAGTACCGTCCGGCAGCTACAAAATCCGGGCCGATTACCTGGGCTACCAGTTCTGGACGAATGTCACCGGCGTAACCACGGACGCGGGGATCGATCTGGAAATCCTGCATCAGGATGTTGTGATCACTGTTGCCGGCCAGGACGATGCCGATGTTCAACCGCGTGAGGGTGTAAAAGCATACCTGTTTACGCCGTCCGGCAGCTACCTGAGGATTAACGCAACCTCGGATGATCAGGGCCGGGTAACCTTCAATCTGCCGTCCAAAGAGTACAAGGTCCGGGTCGATTATATGTCTCAGCAGTTCTGGTCCGGGGTATTCGTCCAGCAGGATACCGCCGTCACGATCCCCGAATGCCGGGTGCAGATCTTTACCACCCGGCTGGGGAATCCCCTGGCGGATGTGGACACGTTCGTTTTTGGTTCCACCGGATCCTATCTTTATCTGAACGGCACAACCGACGCCCAGGGCAACATTGTTTACCGGCTGCCGGCCGGAACCTACAACTTCCGGGGGGATTACCTGGGCAGCCAGTATTTTAGCGGCAACACCCTCCTGGTAGCGGATCAGTCCAACCCGGTCGAGATCTCCACCGGCGGCGGCAACTTCACGTTGACAGTTGAAAAAGAACCTGGCCTGGCAATGGCCGGCGTAAAGAATTACCTGTTTACCGATGCCGGGTCTTACCTGGGGCACACGACCGCTACCAATGCACAAGGTGAATCCGTGTACGAGCTGGCCGACGGCAGCTATAATATCCGCAGTGATTACATGGGCTACCAGTTCTGGACACCTGTCTTTACCGTACCGGACAGCGGAGCTCATACGCAGACTATCGCGCACAGTGATGTAACCATCACAGTGGATAAGCAAAACGGGGCTGTTAACGAGGCCATCGAGAACATAAAGGTCTATCTGTTTACTGCCTCCGGCAGTTACCAGGGGCTTAACAGCACAACTGATATTGCCGGCCAGGTAACATTCAACCTGCCCGCAGTTGATTACAAGGTCAGGGCGGATTACCTCTCCGGCCAGTACTGGTCTGAGGTTTTTAACCAGGCCAATCAAACCATCACTGTCAGTGAGGGTACTGCTGATATCACCGTATCGAGCGGGGTTGCGGCTCTGGACAACGTCCGGGTCTATGTATTTACCGCATCCGGGTCATACCTGGGTCTCAATGGGGCCACGGATCCCAGCGGGCTTGTGGAGTTTGTTCTGCCGGTCGGTGACTACAAGTTCAGGGCTGATTACCAGGGCAGCCAATATTGGGTTACGGAAACCATTGAGGCAGATCAGGTTAACGCCATCGATCTAAATACCGGCGGTGGAGACTTTGTATTGACGGTGCAAAAGGCTGCCGGTGTGCCCATGGTGGACGTGCCGGTCTATGCCTTCTCGCCAGCAGGCGGTTACCTGGGGATCAATGCCCGGACCGATAGTTCCGGCCAGGTGAATTTTAGCTTGTCGGAGGGCAGCTACATGTTCCGGGCTGATTACCTGGGGTACCAGTTCTGGTCTAATGTCTGCTCGATACCGGGGCTGCTTTCTGATGCGTTGACTATCGCGCATACTGATGTGTCTATCTCGATCAACCAGGTATACGGTGTGGAGAGTAATCCTCTGGAAAATATCCCGGTATACCTGTTTACGGACTCAGGTTCCTATCGAGGCATCAATGCCCGGACCGATGTAGTTGGGCAGGTGGTATTCAGTCTTCCGGACAAGGCCTACAAAGTAAGGGCGGATTATCTTGGCGGCCAGCATTGGTCGGATGCTTTCACATCACAGGATACCGCTGTGGATATCGAGCATGGGTATGCCAACATCCACGTAACAGATTTTGGCCTTGATGTTGACGATAGTCCGGTTTATCTGTTTACCCAGGCCGGATCTTATCTGGGCCGAATGCAGCAGACTGATTCGGAAGGAAATACTACTTTTCTGATGCCTGCCGGAGCTTACAAGTTCAGGGTCGATCACTCCGGGACTCAATACTGGTCGGATGTGGTGAACATTCTGGCCGGGGATGAGACTGCGGTGGACCTTGCGCTGGATCTGCTTGCTTTGGATGATACCAGAAACCCGCATCCGAAAAGGTTTGATGGCGTTCCGCCTGAACTCGATCCAATTATGCTGGCATCATTGATGGACATTACCGGCATCCTCAACCAATCGGTAGTTGCCGCCACCGGGCCGGATGCGCTACACTGGTATGTTAATGACCATCTGGGAACGCCCGAGAAGGTGGTTGATGCGAACCAGGCGGTAGTCTGGGAAGGGTCGCAGGAGCCTTTTGGTAAGGCAGCGGTAATGGTCAACACTCTGGGTAATAATTTTAGGTTTCCAGGTCAGTACTTTGATACCGAGTCCGGGTTGCACTATAATTATTACCGTTACTTCGATCCCAATATTGGGCGATATTTAAAAACAGATCCCGTCGGACTTAATGGAGGCATCAATTTATTCTCTTATGTACATGAAAACCCAATTACAGCAATCGATCCATGGGGCTTACAATCTGCAGTTGGACATTTAGACTGGTTTTCTAGAAGTTTAAGCTATAATGGTGGCCCTCCACCAGATGTAAAACTGCCAAATACTATACCATGGGGTGAATATCTTAATACGGTAAAACAATACGCCTTATCAGTATTTGATGGTAGCCAGATGGCAGGTGGTGTAGGCGTGAGTGCAAAAATAAACTTGTTCGGATTAACTAAGATTGATGCCAGTTACCATGATATAGCAGGAAGACAGATATGTGATAAAAAGCTAAAACCTTTTTCAGAAGAAAAAGCTTTAATTACTGTAGAGTCCTTTGGAATTCATATCGGGCCAGTATATAAAAATGGCGATTTGAGTTGGACTTCTTTTATCCAGCAAAAAAATGCAAAAATACTAAACAATTTTAAACCAAAAATCGAGTTCGGTGGTACAGTTCCTTATACATCTGCTGGAAATGCTGTGAATATCGAAATTCACATGAATCTATTGGCGATAATGGGAAAGTAGAAATGAAATTAATATTTAGATTGTTAATCAGTTATATTTTTATTGGGCATTTTATTAACTTTGGTATTGGACCATATCTTTCTCCCGAATTCGAGGTCTACAAATTAAAGGACTATCTGATTTTTCTCCACGCTATAATATTTATTTTTGGAATATTCTTCATGTGGGGATACTTATTTCGCCACTGGGGTATGAGTGACTTCATAAGAAAGAAAATTAAAAGGGCTTGGTTCTGGGTCATCCTTATTGGTGGTATCGCTTATTTCGTCGGGCCAATTATCTATTATGTTTGTGTCTTTGAAATGAAAAAAGGTTTAAAACATTCAGGCTGAATGCAGATTGGCATTTTATCCACTATGAATGAGGGGTTGATTGACTTTGTAATATTCATTTGGCTATTGGGCTGCTTCTATCTTTACCTGAATATTGTCCTAATCACCAGACCATGACACACCAGAACTGAGAAAATTGGGTAACAAACGGAAAGCAGTGTTTAAAGGCATAGGGTAGACGGCATAGGGTCGGCTAGTCGGCATAGGGCCATGTCGGCATAGTCGGCATAGGGCGGCATAGGGTCGCACCGAGCTAACCGATGGGCATTATGAGGTAAATGCTGTAAAAGGAGGGCAGAAACTAGCTTAAACAGCCCTTTTTGGTATTAAAAAACCCCTTCTAAGGAGAAATCCGGTATATGGCGCGTGCGCACCGTTATTACATTCCCGGCCACGTATATCATCTAACTCACCGATGTCACAAAAGAGAGTTTTTACTAAAGTTTGCAGAAGATCGTAGTCGCTGGCTTGAACTACTGTTCGAAGCAAAAAAGCGATTCGGTTTGATTATCTTGAACTACACAGTTACTTCAAATCACGTCCATCTTCTCGTATTCGATGGTGCCGGAAAAGATGCTATCCCCAGAGCCATGCAGTTAATCGCAGGGCGTACAGGTCAGGAGTACAATCGTAGAAAGAGCCGAAATGGAGCCTTCTGGGAAGACAGATACCATTCCACGGCAGTCGAGAAGGAGCAGCACCTGATCCGTTGCATGATCTATATCGATTTAAACATGGTGCGGGCCGGTGTGGTATCCCATCCGTCCGAATGGCCGTGGACGGGCTATAATGAACTTTTACGACCCAAAAGCAGATACCGCCTTATTGATTATCAACGCTTGATGCTTCTGCATAATTTCGAGAGCTATGAAGATTTTGCCAGGACCTATAGAAAATGGATCGACGCTTCTATAAATGAGAAGTTGACAGTCAGGGACAGCCGTTGGACTCAGAGTATAGCTACCGGCAGCCAGGATTTTGTAGAAAATGTTAAGCAGAAGTTAGGAATTCTTGCACGAGGACGGCAGGTTTTAAACGATTGCGATTCCCACCACGAATTGAAAGAAACCCAATCAAGATACGGTAATCAAAATTATCTAAGGAGAGACCCCAATACATTAAAGTGTGATGTTTCAAGTCAGAAAGAACAGCCATGTTCTTAAAGCGCCTATTTAGGTGCCCAAAAGTGTAACCTAAGGCCGAAAACAAGACAGTAATTTAACCTATTTGCCGAATTTACAGATGGTTGTCTCGGTGCGACCCCGAAAGTCTGGTCTTGGCGGCCAGCATTGGTCGGATGCTTTCACATCACAGGATACCGCTGTGGACATTGAACATGGATATGCCAATCTCCACGTAACGGACTTTGATGTCGATGACACACCGATTTATCTCTTTACACAGGCCGGATCTTATCTGGGCCGGATGCAGCGGACCAATATGGAAGGCAAGGCAGCCTTTCTGGTACCGACGGGAGCCTACAAGTTCCGGGTGGATTACTCCGGGACTCAATACTGGTCGGATGTGGTGAATATACTGGCCGGGGATGAGACCGCGGTGGACCTGGCGCTCGATTTGCTTGCTCTGGATGATACCAGAAACCCGCATCCGAAAAGGTTTGATGGCGTTCCGCCTGAACTCGATCCAATTATGCTGGCATCATTGATGGACATTACCGGCATCCTCAACCAATCGGTAGTTGCCGCCACCGGGCCGGATGCGCTATGCTGGTACGTCAATGACCACCTGGGAACGCCACAGAGGGTGATTGACAGTGATAAGGTGGTAATTTGGGAAGGATCACAAGAGCCTTTTGGGAATACGACGGTATCGATTAATACCCTGGGAAATGATTTCAGGTTTCCGGGACAACAATTTGATAACGAGAGTAACTTACATTATAATTACTACCGGTACTATGATCCTTCCATTGGACGGTACATTAAGCCTGATCCGATTGGGTTGAACGGTGGTATTAACCTTTTCGGCTATGCAAATAGTAACCCGATAAATAATTTTGACTTTTACGGACTTAAAGATTGCAAAATAATTGGGATTAACGGACTGGGGGAAGCTATAGGCAATTCACAAATCGATGAAGAAAAGATCGGATACTATAAAGCTTTAGGCCGAAAATCAATATACGAAATAGGTTCAAAATTTACTAAATATTTTCCTCCGATTCCCGACGAAGCAATCAGTCACATAGATTTTTTCAAATATAGGGTTCGATACACAGTTCATGAGGCAAGGTTGGTGATCATAAAAGATTTCTATGTGTGTTACGACAAGTGTGGCAATGAAATTAGCAGAGAATACATAGGTAATAGTAATTTTGGCAAAAAAGTCCAATCCATTATTAAATCTTTTGAGGTTGATAAGTATATTGGAGATCCTAACCACTATAACCGGCGTCCCGTAGACGATCCTCTCATAATACGTGAATAAAAAGGTGATTGATGAAAAGGAAAAGTAAACGAGTCATCATTTTATGCAGCCTAATAGTAATAATATCTCTATCAGCATTAGTGTGCTTCAACAGTGTGGATATTCTCTTTACCGTTGCTGGTGGGCTCGATGAACCTTCTGATAGTTTATATTTCACATTAGGCCGAATATATAAACTATCAGAAGGTACGGATGCTGGTAAGGTGCTATTGATCAATTATGTTGAAGGGAAGAACTTTCATCTAAGTAACCTATACTACAGAGTGCTTGGCGCGATCGGTGAACAAGATACGTATTATGAACTTAGAAAGCGGTATAACAAGATCCAACATGATCGGAATGCTGAAGGAGAATTGTTCTATCTGATCAGCAGTATGGGCCTTTTAGGAAATGAATCGATAGAGCCTTTCTTGTCTTTGTTACTTGAAAAGCAATCAGATTTGAAAGTCCAGGTTAACGGGTCATTGATTGCTAGCTCACTCTATTTGGTTACTGGTAAAATTGACTATATATTTCTAAATTCAGAAAATCACGCTCAAACATTAATAATGACAGATAAATTGAAAAAAATTAGAAAGGTGATAATCGATTCAAGAGGGCGTGATAGAACCTATGGTGAAATGATAATTCTCGATGGTTTTTTTCGAAAATAATCGCGCTCGCAATAGCAGGTCGAGGGTATAGCGGCATAGGGTCGCACCGAGCTAACCGATGGGCATTATGAGGTAAATGCTGTAA
>CAZWPX010000012.1:0-70966 GCA_964636125.1 uncultured Desulfobacterales bacterium
GCTTGTATCTTCTATACTTTCGGTAAGATAGGGTAGTTGGCAACATAATAGCAGTTGTCACCACTTGACAGTCTATTTTTCCTGTTCCGCCTGCACCCGCATATTGTGGTCAACTCGGAATAAAGCTTTTATCTGTAGATAAGTGGGAGAAGTAGAAGACAAACTCTATCAAGCGTGTTTCCGGAGCGACCTTTCACATGCCCAGTAGTTTCATTTTACGATAAATAAGCGTGCGATGGATGCCAAGATTTCTGGCGGCAACTGTCTTGTTCCCATTGGCCTGGTCTAAGGCTTGGCGAATAGCATACTTTTCTGCTCCCTGGAGGTATTTGCTTAGGCTTGCATCTGACTCCTTATGTGGGAACTGCACGGAGTGGCGAATATACTCAGGTAAATGTTTTGGAGCGATCATTTTCTGGTCGGCTCGATATATCGCCCGTTGAATAGCGTGCAACAGTTCACGCCCATTGCCTGGCCAATCATATCGCTCCAGTTTTAGACAGGCTTTAGGATGAATGCGAATACCTTTTCCGGTTGGACCTTTTATCGTTTTTTCAATATAATGATAGGCAAGGGGAAGAATATCACTTGGTCTTTTTCGCAAGGGTTCAATTTGAATGGGAACACCATTAAGCCGGTAATATAGATCCCTGCGAAAAAGTCCACTTTTCATCAGGCGATTCAAGTCCTGGTTGGTGGCTGCAATCACCCTGAAATCAGACGCGACAATATTTACACCGCCAATACGCTCGAATTCTTTGAGTTCCAAAACACGAAGCAGTTTGGGCTGCATTTCAATTGGCATGTCACCGATTTCGTCCAGAAAAATGGTACCCATATGGGCCAACTCAAATTTCCCGGGTTTTCCTTTTGGATGAGCACCCGTGAAAGAACCTTTTTCGTAACCAAACAGCTCCGACTCCAACAGATCTTTGGGTAAAGCTGTACAATTGACGCGCAAAAAGGGATTGCTTCGACGAGGACTGGCGTCATGGATGGCCTGTGCAAAAAGCTCCTTGCCGGTGCCCGACTCGCCAGTGATCAAAACAGGCATATCATGGGCGGCCACCTGCATCGCCTCCTGCTTCAGTTTTTGCATGGATGGGCTGGGGCCAATAATATGGTTGAAGGTGTACCGGGTAGAATACATGGAGGCGAGTTCATTTTGAAATTGCTGGATCTTTGTTTCCAGAAAGGCGACCTTCTCTGCAAGTTTGTGCGCCGTGGTGGCGGAATCAAAAAGGACCAGGCCAAGAGCAGCTATGACTTTACCCGACTGTTTAATTGGCACTCTCTGCACCACCAAGCCCATTCCCTTGAACTTGTGGGGGTGGTTGATTTCAGCAACACCCGATTTGGCAACGATGTGCAGGCGGCTGTTAGCAACAACTTCAGTCACATGTTTGCCAAGCGACAGTTCGATATCAACATCGACAAATCTTGCGTATGTGTCGTTGATATAGATAATTTGGCCAACGGCATCAATGACAATGATGCCAATCTGCATGTTGTCCAAAAGGCGTTTAAAAAAGCCGGGTTGGCTGATTGGATGCAAATCATGATTTGTTTTTACATTCATTGTTATGCCCTTTTCAAGTCGACTGTATTAATTATGATGCAAATCGCCTTGAAAGCAAGGCAAATCAGGCCTTCGCAATTTTTTCCCCAGACAATTATCACTGTATACCAACTACGGCCAGGGTCACTCGTTATCATTGCAGCCGGCGAAGCGTGGTGACGCAATTGGTGGCTGCTGAACCTCCCACATTAAACACCACACCGATTTGGGGGTTTACTTTAGAAGGCGCCATGCCTATGGGCTCACCGATCAGTTGTTTATATACCAGGGCGTGCATTGAACATCCGGTTGCCCCAACGGGATGCCCTTTGGATTTGAGTCCGCCGGATAGATTGACCGGACAGCGGTCATCAGCTGTAAATCTTCCATCAAGGTAATCCCATCCAGCCTGACCGTCGGCGGACAGACCCAGAGCCTCCGTGGTCAATAGTTGATTGATTGAAAAACAATCATGAACTTCCGCTATATCCACATCATTAATGCTAATTCCAGCCTCCTTAAAGGACTGTTCGCCAGCCAATTTTCCGGCAGTCAATTCGTACATATTCGGACGCACGCTCAGGGGCAATCTCTCCGTAGTCAAGCCCACGCCTGCAATTTCTACTACACGCTGGCTCTCTTTTTTGGCTTGTGATGTTCTGGTAATGACAAGAGCTGCTGCCCCATCAGAAATAAGCGAGCAATCGTGGAGCCTTAATGGATGGGCAATGGTCGGGTTGCTGCCCTTGCCTTTGTCCGGCAAATCTAAAATCGCTTCAGGGGTAAACAGCTTAAGGCGATCTGCCGGGCTGCCTTTGGAAAAGTGGGCCAAAGGGTTTTCCATACCGTTGCTATAAGATAGTGCGGAAACAGCGGCAAACATTCTTTGGATGTCCTCTAAAGAATAACGGTAGTGATCCATGTACCCTTTGGCGTATTCGGCAAACAGCCCCGGGAAAGTTACGCCACTGGCCCCCTCTTCGGGCCAGTAGGAGGAACAGGCTAAAGCATTCGTCACCCCTGGAGTGTCCAGGAGGCTCATTTTCTCAACGCCGATAACCAGGATACGATCATACCTTCCCGATTCAATGGCAAAGATGGCGTTGTAAAGGGCGATTGAGGAGCTGGCACAGGCTCCTTCGGTGCGGGTCGTTGGCAAAAATCGAAACTGTTCCGGCGCAACCTCCAGCCCCAACGGTCCCACATGCTCCTGGTTGATAAATCGTGAAGGCGAGCAGGTCCCGATCCAAACGCCGTCAATATCTTTGGCTTCAATTCCTGCGTCCTGCAAAGCGCCTTGCCCGGCTTCCGCAATCAATTCATAGTATGATTTGGTGTCCTTCACTTGTCCGTTTTCTTTGTTTTTAGCTGCAAAATAACCAAATTTGGTATTGTAGGCGCCAGTGATGCTGACTTTGCTCATGGTGTCTCCTTTATATTTAATGATATGTGGTACTATCGTACCGGTACGCTGACTTGACACAAATGTGCAATCGTTCTTATCCTCGTGCCCCCAAACGCAAACCGCCATGAACATAATAAACATCTCCGGTGAGGGCTTCATTTCGGTATAGCTCCTTTACCAGGGATGCGATCTCAATCGGATCAACCAACCGGCCAATAGGTACATTTTGGAGAACTTTCTGAAGGGCAGCCTGATTCATACCTTCAAGAATCGGGGTCGCCACGTATCCGGGGGCCACTGCCACACAGCGAATACGGTGGGCAATACCCCGTCGGAAAAACTCTGCCGTCAGCACTTTCGGCATCACAGAGACGGCAGCCTTGGTACTCGAGTAGTTGATCTGGCCGGCTGTTCCAAGTGATCCGGTAGAAGAAATAAGGCAGATCAATCCGCGGCAGCGATGATTAACCATCTGCTCCACGGTCTCGCGTACGGTTAGAAAAACACCGGTAAGATTGACATCCAATACTTTCTGAAAATCTACGAGTGACATTTTACGTGTCACTTTACCCGTTTCCCGGTCGGGTGAAACCAGTAGACCATCTTTGATAATACCGGCACTCGGAACCACCAGATTAATTGCGCCAAAAGTATCTATGGCTGTTTTGGCCAAATGGTGGTTGTCCTCTTCTTTTGTGATGTCACACACAACGGTTGCCACATCACCGCTGATTTGTGATTTGGCGATTTCCAGTGCATCAGCATCCAGATCAGCCAACACAACTTTCCCCCCTGCTTCAGCCCAGAATTTAGCCAAAGACAATCCGATGCCACTGGCGCCGCCGGTAATGACAGCGACTGAATGTTCGACAGGTAACATTTAATACTCCTTAGTAAAATGAGATGTAGTTGCGCGTGGAACAAGCAACTTGTAGAAACAAATGCATCTTTAGCGGAAGATATTAGCAATTCCTATGCCGAAACAAAGAAGCCTGATTGTCAGCGCCCTGACGATGCTTCCAGCCCGAAAAAGTTAATAAATGTATTAAATATGCTACAATTATTCAATGCGATACTATTTCATGGCCATACCAGTCATCAAAGCCATCACCCAAATTGCTTTGTAATTTAAGCATGATATAGCATTTAATTTTTATAACCGTCTTCAGGCATGCTTCTTGCCAATTACTTTCTATGTATTTTCATCATTTGTAAGCAACTGTCTCGCCATAATTAAGGAGGCTGCATGAACATTGGCTCTATCTTTACACGGCACGCCAAATACAGGCCTGACCATACTGGCCTCATTTTCCAGAACCAACGGCTCACCTATCGACAGTACAACGAAAATATCAATCGTCTGGCCAATGCCATGCTGCAGCTGGGTGTCCAAAAAGGAACCAAGGTTGTAACCATATTGCCAAACTGTATCGAGCTTCTGGAGATCTACTGGGCCGCAGCAAAAATCGGTGCTGTGGTGGTACCCATGAGCACATTGCTTCTGGCAAGTGCTCTGCGTTCCCTGCTCAACGATTCGGATGCAGAACTGGTTATCAGTAATACTTCTTTTGTGGATATCCTAAACCAGATAAGGGGCGATTTGGCCAAGATTCCCGCTGACCGGTATATCTTAACCGACACAACCAATACCGATGGGTTTCATGACTATCATGCACTCAAAGCAGCCGCTGAAAGCCAGGAACCCCAAGGTGTAGTCACCAGTGGAAATGACCTCTTCAACATCATGTACAGCAGCGGTACCACCGGACTTCCCAAAGGAATTGCCCATACGCACACCATCCGCATTGCTTACGGGACCTCTTTTGCGTCCGCTTTTCGGCTAACACCTGAAAGTATTACCATGCATGCCGGTGCCATTGTCTTCAACGGTGCGTTTGTGGATCTGATGCCGACGGTTTTTCAAGGTGCCACCTATATTCTTCTGCCCCAGTTTGACCCTGTTGACTACATCGAAACCATCCAGAAGGAAAAAGTAACCCACATTATGGTGGTCCCCGCCCAGATCATCGCCATGCTCAACGCTCCCAACTATGATCCTGAAAAACTGGAATCACTGGAAATGATACTGGCACTGGGGGCTCCTTTGCACATGGAACACAAAAAAGCGCTGACCCGCGATCTTCCTGGGCGCTTCTATGAACTCTATGGATTGACTGAGGGGTTCGTCACTGTTCTCGATAAAAACGACTATTATAAAAAACCAAAATCAGTTGGTGTTCCGCCGCCCCTGTTTGAAATGAAAATTGTAGATGATCAGGATAAAACGCTCCCTGCCAATGAGGTTGGGGAGATTTGCGGAAAAGGACCTATTTTAATGGAGGGGTACTACAAACGCGATGATTTGACTCAAAAGGCAATTATCGACGGGTGGCTTCACTCCGGTGATTTGGGCTACGTGGATGAAGACGGATTCCTTTACCTGGTGGACAGGATCAAAGATATGATCATCTCCGGTGGGGTCAACGTATATCCGCGAGATATCGAAGAAGTGATCGTCCAGCATCCCGCTGTAAGTGAAGTAGCGGTATTCGGTGTTTCTGATGAAAAATGGGGGGAGGTGCCGGTAGCCACGGTGATATTGATGCCGACCGGCAACGCAACGGCCGATGAACTGAAAGTTTGGACTAATGAGCATGTCGGAGCCAAGTTCCAGCGCGTGGCACACATAAGGATTTTGGAAGAATTTCCTAGAAATGTGGCCGGGAAAATTCTCAAACGCGAAATGCGTAATTCATTTAAAAAGTGATTAAAACAAATATCACCGCTATCCGATACGAATCGGTGGGGAATACTGTAGCAAGTTCAATACGTGTCGTAAATTTGCTACATTCAAACAAGAACATTGGACAAGGAGGCTATCAATGACACAACTCAGAAAAACTGCTTTAACTGTGCTATGTATTACCCTGGTCATGACTTTTTGCGCTGGACAGGTGATGGCTGAAAAGAAATTCTTACTGAAAATACCCACTGCATTCAGCACTGCACTGCCCACCCTGGGGGATTCAATTGTCAAATTTAAAGAAAACGTAGAATCTCTCAGTGAGGGAACGATTAAGATCAAAATTTATGATCCCGGCAAGTTGGTTCCCGCTTTTGAGATCCTTGATGCTACTTCCACTGGTAAAATTGACGGAGGCTATTGGGTGTCAGGCTACGCTACCGGTAAAATCAAGGCCAGCCAGTTATTCACCGCTATTCCTTTCGGACAGGGAATCCCCTATTATTTAGGATGGCTGTACAACGGTAACGGCGGTAAATTGTACCAGGAGATGTACGACCAGGCCGGATACAACGTCAAGGTGCTGCCCCTGGCTTTTCTCGCTCCGGAAACCGCCGGCTGGTTCCGCAAAGAGATCAACTCACCCGAGGATTTAAAAGGGTTGAAAATTCGCTTTTTTGGTCTGGGGGGCAAAGTGTTGAGTAAACTGGGGGCTTCCGTGACGACCATTCCCGGCGGCGAAATTTTTCCAGCCCTGGAAAAAGGCGCTCTGGATGCCACTGAGTTTTCTACACCGGCTATCGATACCAAGCTTGGCTTTGCTAAAGTAGCCAAATACAATTATTTCCCAAGCTGGCACCAGCCCATGACCCATTGCGAACTCCTGATTAATAAGGACACGTTCAATAAGATGAGCCCCCGTCAACAAGCTGCGATGACAATTTCAGCCATGGCGGTGAACACCTATTCGGTAGCCAAATCCCACGCTGAACAGGGTCCTGTGGTTAAAGAGAATATAACCAAATACGGCACGGTAAATAAAACCTGGTCACCGAAAATGCTGAAACTGTTCAAAGAGACATTCGACGAGGTTATGGTAGAAGAATCGGCCTCAGATCCCTTTTTCAAAAAGGTATGGGAAGATTACAAGGCGTATTCAGAATCAACCTCCCCCTATGAAAATGTAGCCCACCTGCCTACCAATTAGGCTTTGGATTGAGGTATTGATAAGTATATGGAAAAAGTAGCTATGGAAAAAACAGTTCAGAACAAGAGCCTTCCTGACAAACTGGATCGATTCATACTGAGCACAGGCCATTTTTTAAGTTGGGCCAATGGCCTGCTTGTCCTGATTATCGTCTTGCAGGTCCTGCTTCGATATGGATTCGGCCACGGGCTGGTGTTGCTTGAAGAACTGGAGTGGCACCTGTACGCCCTGGCTTTCATGTTTGGGCTTTCCTACGCGTTGATCACCGATGCGCATGTCCGTGTGGATCTTCTTCACAATCGGCTCTCTGCAAAGACCAAACACTGGATAGACGTGCTGGGGACGCTTTTTCTGCTCTTGCCGTTTATTTTGGCTGTTATGTATCATAGCTACGATTTTTTCCTGGACTCATGGGTACATAGCGAAAGATCCAGGGCCCCCTTGGGGCTGCCGTTCACATGGGCTATAAAGGCCGTCATTCCGTTGAGTTTTGGAATGTTCGGCCTTGCAGCCTTTTCCCGTATGCTCCGTTCACTACAAGCAATATTTAAGAGCACTGATGGAACTGACTGATGGAAATAGCTGATTATCTTGTTGTTGTAATGTTTTTGACCTTCATCGGGTTACTGCTCAGCGGTTACCCGGTGGCTTTGTGCCTTATGGGGACATCGATTATCTTCACCGGTGTCGGGTATCTCTCCGACCTGTATCTGGATACCTTGACCGGTGTTGATTTCGGTTATTTTGGTCTGGCGGTTACTCGAATTTACGGCACTATGGCCAACTGGGTACTGGTCTCTCTGCCCATGTTCATTTTCATGGGGCTGATGCTGGACCGCTCAGGGATTGCCGAACGATTAATGGTATCCGCCCAGGAACTTTTCGGCAAGGTCCGGGGCGGCCTGGCCATCACCGTAACCATGATCGGGGTTTTGCTGGCCGCCTCTACAGGCATCATCGGCGCTTCGGTTGTCCTGCTGGGGCTTTTGAGCATCCCGGCCATGCTCAAACAGGGTTATTCCAAAACCCTGGCGCTGGGCACCGTGGCAGGCGCCGGCACTTTGGGTATCCTGATTCCTCCCAGTATCATGCTGGTGGTGATGGCCGACCAACTGGCCCTTTCGGTAGGCGACCTGTTTATGGGTGCTGTTTTTCCAGGCCTGATCTTGGCCGGTCTCTACGTGACTTATCTCCTGGCTTTTTGCTATATCAAACCAGATGCGGCACCGCTGTCGCCGGACCGGCGTTCAATATCCTGGAAGGTGATCTTTGATGTTGTTAAGAACGTCATCCCGCCGGCGCTGCTGATTGTGGCGGTATTGGGATCCATTTTCATGGGTATTGCCACCGTTACCGAAGCCAGTGGCGTGGGAGCCCTGTTCGCCACCGTGCTGGCGGCCAGCTATAAGAAATTCAACCTTGGTGTTCTCAAAGAGGTTTTGCACTCTACATATAACACCACGGCCTACATCTTCGGCATTCTTATCGGCGCGACCTGTTTTGCTCTGGTGCTGCGGGGGCTGGGCGGAGACGAATTTATTGAACGGATGTTGACCGGTCTGCCGTTCGGCCCATACGGCATAATAGCATTTATTCTGTTTTGCGTGTTTCTGCTTGGTTTTTTTCTGGATTGGGTGGAGATCACGCTGATCATTTTACCCCTGGTGGCGCCGGTGGTTGCTAAACTCGGTCTTACCATAGAAGGGTACGGCGTCGTAGAAAATCCGGAGATGATCTGGTTTCTACTGCTGACGGCTGTGACACTGCAGACCTCCTTTTTAACACCACCGGTAGGATTCGCCCTGTTTTATCTTAAAGGCGTGGCGCCACCCGAAATCAAACTTGCGGATATCTACAAGGGGGTCATCCCCTTTATCATTCTCCAGCTCATCGGCCTGCTGATTGTTGCCCTTTTCCCGCAACTGGTGACATGGCTTCCGTCAGTGGTCTACCGGTAGTGAGGGTGGCACTAAAATATTAATTTGACATTCAGTTTCCTTTTACAACAAAACGTGTGTCTTCTGGACCGATATTGCCTTTTCCGGTATGGGGCAGCCTCATCACCACAAGATGTTGATTTTTTGTTTTAGGTTGTTCAGAGACATGTATCTTGCCAGAAAGCAAACATATCAACGAACAATATTCCATGTGATGTTCGATAATTATCTTGTATCAGATTTCAACGAATTGGTTCAGGTTTTCTACTTTTCAAAGTTCTAATGAATCCACAAACCCTATCTTTTTCTGGACCTGGATAAAGGCTTATTATTCGATTAACCAAACGGCCCTTATGTTTCATAACAAAACCGTGTTGAAATGCTTTTTTATTTTTAATGACATAATCTAAAGTATCGAGGGCATGGGATAGTGCAGGCTTTTCCAGAAAGTCAGAAATATTACTGCCAATCACAGCGCCTTTAGTTGATTGGGCAATACCGCTATCAGCGGTAGCAACATATAAAATCTCGCCGGTTTTCGACCACCTTAGAAAAGCAACTTTATTGCGCGCCACGATCTGCCCACAAATTTCGATCGGGCGCGCTACCATTCCCCAGAGGATTTCTTGCTCCATTGTGAACCATCTGGAATAATAAAGGTTTCAAGAATTTTATCTAATTTATTTTCAATTCGGGAAAGACGGAATTCTGCATTATTAAGACGCGCATTGGTCGAATCTTCCGATGTTACAATGGCCCTTTCAGAAACATTATCCAAATATCTATATTGGAAAAATTTCCAAAATGTTTTGGATGGATTGATTTTTCCTTTTTCAAAATCAGATATGGATGCTTGAGTAACGCCCATAATCTTGCCAAATGCAGTTTGAGATAAACCTAACTGCTTTCGAATTCGTTTAATTATATCGCCCTTCTTATCCATATGGCCCACCGTGAAATATATAATTGCCTATTTATTTCTTGACATTATTACAGTTATAGGTATTTATGTATCCAGCAACCTATATTTGAAATAGGAATACTTATACAATTTATCTATTGTTACTAAAAAATTACATGAAAAGTCAAACAGATAGGAAAAAACCAATTCAATTTAGGCCGATTATGCCGCCAATTTGCATATTAAGTGCTCCAATGAATACCACCCGTATTTTCCGAGTAAACCTTGAAAATAACCTAAACCGTGTAAGCAAGCTGATCCAAATTCACACCCACGGTTCCTATTATCGCCACACTCTAAAACAGCTGGTAACCAACCTGAAACTTTTAAAACAAAGCCACAATCAAGGCCAGTCCAGGGATTTCCTGGACAAATTCTATGCATATTACGAATTCAACAAAAAGGAGGAATTAAAATGGTAAGTGTCAGCGGAAAAATCATCGGTCTAACAGAAAAGAACATCAGTCCAAAGCCTGGCGGCAAGCAGTTCGACCCTTTCACAGTATTCACATACTTCATCCAGGATGACAGAGGCGGCAGACCTGAAGAAGTCCGTTCAACTGCAAACAGCCGCAAGATCGGCCAGAAGGTAGATATTGAAGTTTACCCCCGTGTTTGGGCCTCTGGTGACCGCTGCGGATATAACTATCAGGAAATCAAACCCAAATAGATCACCCGACAAGTGGCCCGGTCAATCCCCCAGCTGGCCGGGCTGCACAAAATCCCATGAATAAGACGCTCATAATCACCATACTCCTGCTTACCCTGATCACAGCCTCACCAGTTTTCGGCGATGTAATAGTCGACCCAAACTGCCAATCATTATACCCACCCGCTGATCAGATCCCGGCCCCATCAGAAAACATGGCTCATTGCGATACATCCGATTTGTCAGCATGTATCGAAAATCAAAGACCTGGGCCAGAATGGGATGGCACTTCGGATGATTATAGCGTTGGGGGATTTTGTAAGGTGTTCCACTACTATAGATGGCAGGGTTGGACAATAATAAACCACGATAAACAAGTGTTTTACTGCAATTTGTATTCTGACATATGGACAACCGGGTCCGGTGGCGGTTCATGTATTTTGGATGAAATCTATGCCGATTTTGATGGTGATGGCATTGCCGCCATATACGACCCCTTCCCTGATGAAAATGTAGAATTCACCGCCCAGGAGCTTGGCAACTGCCAGGATTCAAGCGGAGCTAAAACCTTCATCAAATACAAAATTGTCGGCACCAACGGAGAGACCACCTACTTAAATCACGGCGATATCAGTTCCTGTGTCGGTCAAAAAACATCTATCCTGCCCAACGACACGCCACCTTTAAGCTTCCAGGAATTTAAAGACATCTACAGCGAACAAACTTCTGATGCTGCATTAAAAGCCCTGGCTGAAGAATCTTCGATAAGGGTGGAGACCGCGGCATTCGGTACCGGCACGACCATAGAAGCCCCGCCGGAAGCCCCCACCATGGAGACCGGTACAGCGGTAGACGGCACTTCAAGTGACCGGGAAGTATCAGAGGCGACCGCCAACAACACCGGTAAAATCATCAGCAACCAGGAAAAACTATCCGGACAATTAGGAACCAGCAACGATTTTTTGCGTGAAGGCGTCAAAAATGGTGCCGAACAAACCGGGCACCTGAAGGACATCAAGACCGGCATAGACCGTCTTAACGACAACCTTGAAAATTGGGACCCCGGAGAACCGGGTGAACCCGGCGATGATGAAAGCTCCGGACCCTATACCGGCCCCACCCTGGAGAACCAGGACGATTACACGAATGACAGCAAGTTTGATGAAGTCAAACAACGTTTTCAGACCAGATACCAAGGGTTCATGGATAACGTGCAATCTTCCGAACTTTTCACAGTACCCATGAGCTTTTTTGATGGCCTGCCGACTTCAAACGTATCCGATCTAACCGTCAATATCGGTAAATGGGGCGGTAAGACTGAAGCCACCAGCACATTTGATCTGAACGAATTCGATAACGTTTGGTCAGTCTTAGCCACTGTTTTGATGATCCTGACCAGTTGGACATGCATCCGGATCATACTGCTTAAAAAGGGATAACCGATGTTAGATAAACTTTGGGATTTCATAGACAACTTTGTCGATATTTTAAAGCGCCTGGCCGAATGGGTCCTGGACGGTATCATCGAGATAATTTCCAGCATCTTCTATTTCATGATGGATGCATTCTTGCTGGTGATTGAGGCGGTCTTTGCCTCGATCCACATTGCAGAGTCCATCACCCAAAGTTTTGGACAATGGATCAACCTGCCCCCGCAATTAATCTGGCTGTTAAACCGTCTTAACCTGCCTGTGATGCTGTCAATGATAGCGGCTGCTATCACGATCCGCCTTTTACTCAACCTGATACCGTCCGTGGCCACGAGGGTCTAACCATGATCGTAATGTATGAAGGCGTGCCCGGCAGCGGCAAAACATACGATGTGATCAGGAAACTCCTTTCAAATCTCAAGAAGGGCCGCAAGATCTATACAAATGTGGACGGCCTGGACAAACCCGAATGCCACGAAGCCATTAAAACCTTTACCGGGTTAGATGATTTCCAACTCTCACAGCTGCTTGAATTTATCGAAATGAAGGACATCAAGCGGTTTTGGGAGTTCGTGGATGCCGGTTCAATGATCATCCTGGACGAGGTTCATAAATGGTTCCATGCGCGGGACTGGAAAAACCCGGAAAACAAAGCTTTCGGTGTGTGGGCTTCAGAACATCGCAAAGCCGGTCATGATCTTATTCTTATCACCCAACGCATTACCCAATGTGAAAAGACCGTCCGGACCCTTTCTGAATGGATCTACAGCTATAAGAAAATCAACTTTTTCGGAAAACTGGTGGACAACAGCTACAGTGTTAAAGCGTACGCCGGTTGTGAGACCGACTGCGCCCCGCTGATGATCAAAAAGCACAGATACGATCCTGAAATATTTCCCTGCTATAAAAGCTATGTCGGTGAAGATATCAAAGAACTCGGCATTCAGAAACACGCCAATATTCTTAAAAAGCCCATCTTCCTTATCATTCCCATTGTTCTGGTAATATTTTTGTACACATTTTCAAAAAGCTCCATAGCCACCGGTGACATATTCGGAACCGGCAAGGCTCAGGCCGATATGCAGGAACAATTAAACAACACCGAGGAAACTGAAAATGCCTTCATACAAATGGCTACACCTGATTTTAAAACTAAAAAGACTAACCGGGATAATTCGGGCAATGCTCAGAAAAAAGACAAAAAGAATCGATATGTCAAATTGGGATTTATAAACCAAAAATACCTTTGGCTTGATACCGAAACCAAAACAATTGTGAAAACGAAAGAGGACCGAGATCCGGGTAAGTGACCCCCCAGCCGTAGGCGGGCACTTGCCCGGATCTCAGTCCGGACCCTGCATATGAAACAGCTATTTATAACAGTCCTAATCCTGCTCACAGGCTGCGCTCAGACTGATAAGATCAAGATCCCCAAGGACAACCCTTACCGCCCCATGGCCTATACTGCCAAGGAGATTGATATTGATTCAGTCGTATCCAATGACGATCAACTGACAAATATCCCGGATAAAGAAATCAATCTAAGTTTGATAAAGACGGTTACCCTGCAACAGCTTTTTGAGATCTTAAACGATAACGGCGTCAATATCATATCCAACATTCAATCAGAAAGACTGGTCACCTTGCCTTATTTCAAGGGCGATGTGAAAGAGTTTTTAAGCTCCCTGCAAAAATCCCACGGCCTGTTCTACCAGGTCCACGGAAAAACGGTGATCATCACCGAAAAGCAACCGGTTTACATCACGGTCATGTTCCCCGGTATCCATGAACACCTGATAGAGACCTTAAAAGCTATCGGTATTGAAAATCCCTACTATGACGTATCCAGTTCAAAGATCGCCTTTGTCACAGACTTTAAAACCTATTCCAAAGTAAAATCATACTTTCTGAAAAACGGCCTGGTGACACTTTGCTACATGGACATCACCGTTATTGAAAACGCCATCGCGGAAAACGAATCTTTTGGGATTGATTGGAAACAATTAGCCCTATCCGTTTCTCAAACAGTCGGGTCCACCGAAGCTGTTCTGAAAAGCCTGGCTGCCGGCGGTTACCAGCTCACCTTTGCTGATGACAAATTCAGGTTCAGCACTCTGTTTCATTCCCTGTCCGATAAGGCCAACCTTAAAGTTTTACAAAACGCCCGTTTGTCCACGGTGAACGGAAAACTTTGCATCTTGGATGTCAGTGAGAAGATTCCTTACATCGAGGAAATCACGGTTGGATCACTCAACCAGAACAGCAACAACGCTGTCCAGGGGTTCAAGTTTAGCGAAGTGGATTCTGGAATCGTCTTAAAATTAAAGCCCATCGTTTTGAATGATCTGGTCAGTCTTGAAATTGAGAGCACCATCCAGACCGTTATCGAATTTATCAATGTCGGCAACGAGGATGTCCAAATCAAACGACCGGTTACAACCGTTAGAAACCTAAAAACGGATGTAGCCATAAAAGCCGGTGAAACCGCTCTTGTGGGTGGCTTGAGATACAAAAGAACCGTGCAATCGAATGAGGGCCTGTACCGGGCCATGAAGTTTGGAAAAAGAGATGTCACGTTAAAGACATTCGATATTTCCATTTTGGTCAGGCCCACGATTGTACACTACAACTTAATTGAAAGGAGGTGAGAAAATGCCGACATGGACTCCGTTAATCACGTCAACGATGTTTGACGGTATTCGAGTAGATGTCACCACAGCGGTTACCGGAGTTTTGAGTATTGCGCTGATCGTATTCGGCGCAATGGTGATATTTCGTGCAATTAACAGGTAACATTTATTTTTAAAAAAGGAGTGATTTTATGACAACCGCAGATCTTTTTACCGCAGTTGACGTATCCGGCCTGTCTACTTCCGTAGGCACGCTGCTGGTCGCCTTCATTGGCGTAAACCTGCTGTTCGTGGGTTATGCCTTCATCAAACGGACTTTCTACGTCCGGTAACCGAAAACATCCGGGGGGGCTTGTTCTCCCCCGGAGTTTACAACAGGATACAAAATGCCCCCAGCACATACAGCCGCCACCGGCCTTTTAAACAATATGTTTTCCATGGTCCAGAACATATTGACCGCGATGATAACCAGTGACTTTACCGCCTTGATTCTTGGCATTTTGATTATTCAACTGATTATTTTTGCAGGCATCGTCATTTGGAAATTTATGCATATGTCCTTAACTGAAAAGGACGCCCGCAATAATTTCAGAAACTGGCAGCGATCAAAAGGCACCTTCAGCGAACCCATTCACCGGAAACGATATAGGGAGTCTTTGGGAAGGTATGAGAATGAAAGGTAAATCACACTTGAAACCGCAATCAGGAAAAAGAGGTGTCACGAATGATAGCCATTGATTGGGATTATTTCGGGTATGGCGCCGGTCTTGTAATTGTATGCTTTGTACTCGGCCTGATAATCAATACCATTTTAGCTACTTTGAAAACTATCCGGGAAAACCTATGAAAACCACACTGCTAACCATTTTAATTATCACGTCCGCAGCCGTTGCTGATGCCGGTACCGTTACCGGAACAATTGAAAGATATGTCATTGACAACAGCTATACGGATACATGGACCAGGATAAGGGTCGCCGGCCAGTCGCACTGGGTACAAGGTGATCACCTGGGCAGCGTTGTTGAACGCCTTTACAACAATCAAAGCAAAGCTGTCTTCACCTTTGACAATTCTACCGGAGACATCACCAGGATTAGATTAAATACGCCCAATATCAATCAGGTAGCCGTGGACAATGAGTTTAACATCGAGCTTTCCAGGATCATTTCTTTTTTAGTGGGTGCCCTTTCCATGACAGCCTTTTGTGGTGCCTGGGTGAAAGGGGTAACCGTATGATCAAGATACCACCGGGCTTTGATCTAACGGCTTTCATCAACCAGCTTTTCACCATCGGCGGTGTATTTATCGAGATATCGGTTTTACTGGTCGGTTACGTTGTTATTCAAAAAGCTCTCAAACACGGCATCAAACAATGAAATTGTCTCCTTTATAACCAAAACAAACGAATTCACATTTGAACCGAGTGAGGATTTGATGAAAACACCCGTTAGGGTTTTTCGTCAAACCGCAGCCGGAACCGTAGCGAAGCGGAGGAAAAATGTCTGAAGAAAGTGGTCGTAAAAAAATATCTAGGCCTATGTGTGGATGTGGATATAAGTTTGGTACTTTCGAAGATATGCTTAAGTGTCAGCGCATCGGTACCTGTTATTGTCCTTTATGTGGGTGTGAACTTTATAGTGTTGCCAGGGTTGAAGGTAAGATACGGCGGGGCAAAAGGAATGGATATTTCAATCGTTATTATTTTGTTTGCCCTTTGTGATTTCAATTTTTACTTCATTAAGTCTATCAGGTTCAAAAATGCAGGAGAGAAAAGTATGTCTGTTTGTCAAATATGTTTAGAAGATGTTGACAATTATCTTGTTCATGAAAAGTACGGCTCTCTTTATAAAATTGCCGATACTGAAGGCATGGAAGCATTAACTTTAGCTGATTGTAGAATTATATATGGCCCGTGTTGTCATAAAGATAATTGTCTATCTTATACTGCTTTATACCTTTCGAATCAAAAAGTGGAGGTAATCAATGGCTAACCCGCAGAAAGGGTGCCAGACGTCTAACAGGCACCCCTCAAATTCGGAACTCTCACTTATCCCAACTGAATCAGTGGTCCTTTCTCATGGGATAGACTCATTATTTATATCCATGAATGTGAAATGGATTGACCGTGAATTTTTCGAAAAGCTTGAAGAAAAACAGAAAGAAGCCAAGTCAGATGATAAACCTATCCCGATTGACCTTTATGATTATAGAAAGGTCGATGCATGGACCGGCCTGGTACAGCCTTTCGGTCGACGTGGTTATCAATGGGTAATAGTTGGGAAGGAATACCAGCTATCTATTGGTAATTGGCTTGAACCTACAAAAAAGCCGTCTGTTCTCATTGAAATTCGATCAGAAGCCTTATGGCATATCGGGCCGAAAGAGGCACTTAATCGCGTTATATCTTTTATTGACGGTGCCGGTGGCATCGTTGAATGGGTTAAACCGAGTCGTGTGGATCTGTGCGCTGATACGCATCTTTGTGACGGTATCTGGAACCTTTCCCTATTAGCTTACCAGGTAACCTACGCTAAAAAGTATGATCTCCACATGGTTCAGCCCAACCAACTTCAGGGGATCACCATAGGTCGGGGTAAAATGATGGCCCGGATGTACGACAAACCCGCTGAGATCAAGGAAAAGAACGATAAAATGTGGATGTACGATATTTGGGGGATCGACAAAGATCCGGACGAAGGCAAAATAATCCGGACTGAATACCAGATCCGGCGTGAAATTTTAAAAGAACTCGGAATAGATACCATTGCCGACCTTTGGGAAATCCTGCCAAACCTTTGGGCCTACTGCACCGCAAAATGGCTTAAGTTCCTGGACAACCCAGGAGAACATAACGACAACCGGAATGTTCTTTGCTGGTGGGAAATTATACAAAATGCCTTTGGATCAGAACAAAAAGGATGCCCCCTGGTACGCTGCAAGGCCCTTTGTACTGAGGAAGAAAAGCATTTTGCACAAACCTACGGCTGTTTCACCTCTCTGATTGCGGCCTCGATGGAAAAAGATGAATTAACGGCAATTGAAAATCTCAGTTTTTTTAAGGCCCTCGATAAATTCATAGCCATGACGCAGGTTTCTGAAAAGTCGGGCAACGAGTTCGCCAAGAACATTAAGGAAAAACGTGAAAAGATTGACCGACATCAACAGAAAATCATCGAAATCATAAGTATCCGGTCAAGATTGGGACTGCCCGACAACCTGGAATTGGTAAGCCCGGCCACGGTACCAGGCTAAACCGGCTAAAATCAGGCATCCTACGTGAAACTTTTGATGTTCACATTAGGTAAGACCCGTTGAATTCACGTAGAACCCCATAAAACAAGGCTAACACGAATTTTGACATAGAAATAAACTCGGCTACAGCCCACTTTCTTGCAGCAAGGCTATTTATGAAAAATTTACACAAAAAATGGATGCGGATCTCAACAGCTGCTCATTATGCCGACGTATCAGAACGCACTATCCGTGATTGGGTAAAGGAAGGGTTGCGGCATGCAAGACGAACACGTAAGCTTATCCTGATAAAGACATCTGATCTTGATGATTACCTTGAAAATTTTGTTATTGCCCAAGGTGATGACGACATTATACAGGAAATGATAAATACCTAAACGAAGGGGCACTATGGGCGTACATGTAAAAGAAAAGGTCAAGGGGTCAGGTACCTGGTGGATTTATGTTTACCGCAACGGCTGCAAAAAAACCAAGTGTATTGGCGAAAAGGTCGAGGCGGAACGGATCGCCAGGAAAATACGGGCAAAAATAGCGACCAACGAATTTAATTTGGAGCCGGATTCTACGCCGACATTCAAAAGGGTTGCGGAAGATTGGCTTTTAACCCTCACCGATCTGAAAGAATCCACCATTGAATCGTATGAGTTCAACCTTAAAAAACATATTTACCCTGAGTTTAAATCAAAGAATATCGGAAGTATAAAGCGAAAACACATTAAAAAATTATTGTCATTTCTTCTCAAGAAGCTGGAACCAAACACGGTGGCCCTTATCCGTGCGCCAATCAGGGGAGTTTTCCAATACGCCTATGATGAGGAAATCATACCGGCTGACCCAACTATTAATCTACAAATCCGTGGATGTGGCAAGAAGGCCGCGGTTGATCCGTTGACCTATGAAGAAGCTATCAGGCTTCTGGATGCGTCAAAAGCCTTTATTGGTGGTTGGTACTACCCCCACCTGCTGTGTCTTTGTAGAACTGGTATTCGGATAGGCGAGTTGCAGGCGCTTAAATTCAAAGACATCGATTACAAAAACAGGCAGCTTTGCATCAATCGCAGCTATCGAAACGGAGTAATCACCCTGCCAAAAACAGGCAAAAAAAGGCGGGTGGACATCACACCCCACATGACAGAAACGCTAAAGGCCCTGGAAAGAACCCAAAGAAAGCTATCTTTAAAAAGGGGGCGGGCGATGTCTGAATATATTTTCGCAGGGCGCAACGGTAAGATTTGCCATCGGGAAACATTTAGAAATGGACTGAAACGGTGTCTGGCATTAGCAAAATTGAAACACATCCGGCTGCACGACCTGAGACATACCTACGCCACCATCAGGTTATTGAGGGGCCACAATATAGGCGATGTCAGCTACCAACTGGGGCACAGCTCAATAAAGATTACATTTGATATTTACACCCACTGGCTACCCGGAAAGTTTAAAAATGAGGTCGATTCTCTGGACGAACCAAGCGCCCTAAACGACCCCCAGGCGACCCCAATCTCAAATAGTGGTGATATTTCTTAATGTTTTCAATAGTTTTTCGTGGATATTATCAAACCCGCCATTTGACATGATCAGGACCACATCACCAGGCGCGACCTCACCGGCAATAAACCCAATGATACCCTCCGTATCCGCAAAATAGCGGGCCGGAACCCCCCTTTTTGCAATATCCGCAACCAGCTGCCGGGCCGAGAACCGCTCCCCTGCGGGAATCTTGGCCAGCAGCGACGGCTCCCGGATACAGACAAGATCCGCCGCGTCGAATGCGGCCGGGTACACATCCTGGAAGACACTGCGCATGCTGGAATTTGTGCGCGGCTCGAATATAGCCAGCAGCCGCCCGGAGGGATAAAAGGGTTTGACGGCCCGGATGGTCTCGCGCACGGCCGTGGGGTGATGCGCGAAATCATCCATCACCGTCACACCGTTGACTTCCCCCCGCACCTCCTGGCGCCGTTTGATGCCATCAAAAGTTGCCAGGGCCCGGGCGACGGCATCTGCACCAATTCCGATGTGACGGGCCACCGCGATAACCGCCAGGGCATTGAGCAGGTTATGCCTGCCCGTCATCCGGGTTTCAAAACGCCCCCACACCTGGTTTGCATACCGAACGGTAAATCGCGTCAGGGGTGGATCGACCTGCACCCCGGCAAGTTGCCAGGCGGACTCGCGGTGTTCGCCATAGCGTTGAATCCGGCAACTGGCGCCGGACAGAACCGCGGTCACATTGTCATCGGCGTCATAGGCGGCCAGGAGGCTGTCTTGATCTAAACCGGAAGAAAATTGCAGGAACGTATCCTTCACGTGCGTAAGGTCTTTGAAAATATCCGCATGGTCGAACTCAACGCTCGTCATCACGGCCGCGGCCGGGCGGTAGTGCAGGAACTTGGGCCCCTTGTCGAAATAGGCCGTGTCATATTCATCACCTTCGATAACCACATACCCGCCCTGGCCGATGCGGTAATTGCTGGAAAAATTCTTAAGGATGCCGCCAATCATAAATGCGGGGTCGTACCCGGCCGTCTGCAGAACCCAGGCCAGCAGTGAACTGGTGGTTGTCTTGCCGTGGGTGCCGGTCACCAGCAGGGCTTTCCCCTGGCCCACCAGGAAACGATTCAGGGCCTGGGGCATAGAACAATAGTTCAGTCCCATGGCAAGCATCTTTTCAACTTCCGGGTTATCCCGGCTGACCGTATTGCCCACCACCACCAGATCGGGTCCGTAAGCCAGGTTCCCCGGATCAAACCCGTTCTGCAGGGCAATACCCTTTTCCGCCAGGAAGGTGCTCATGGGCGGGTAGACGTTTTGGTCGGAACCGGTCACAGCATAGCCCAGTTCTTTGAGGATACAGGCCAGAGCCCCCATGGCCGTGCCGCAGGCCGCGATCAGGTGGATTGTCGCCACGCGGTCAGGAATCGTATTTTCCGATAGCGCCATCACTGCTCCAGATCGATTTGTGATTCTGTGAACTTTTAAATATGCCCGGCATCCTGGATATTTTCAAGGATGGTGTTTGACAGGCATCAGGCCGCCAGGCGGTCTTTGGCCGGTCAGTAAATCGAAAGCGTGGTGGCCGCATCAAATATGTGCAGATGGGTAAGGTTGAGGGCCAGATTCAGTTTTTCTCCGGCATCAATCCTGCGCCGTCCATCACTGCGCGCCACAACTTTCACCCCGCAAAGATCAATGTGCAAGTTGGTTTCACTGCCCAGCGGCTCCACAACGTCCACGGTTCCCGCATATTTCCATTCCGGAGGCAAATTACCATTGTCATCTTCCGGGGTCAGGTCTTCAGTCCGCAAGCCCATCACCACAGACTGCCCTTCACTGAGTTTGGTGCCAGGGCGCTCTGGTATCGGGATGGTCAATTCAGCATCGAATTGCAGGCAGAGCCCCCTTACCGATTTTTTGATGGCGGCCGGGACCAGGTTCATGGGCGGAGACCCGATAAAGCCGGCCACGAAGGTGTTGACCGGTTTCTGAAAAATGTCAATGGGCCGGCCCACCTGCTCGATATAGCCGTCGCGCATGACGACCATCCGGTCTGCCAGCGTCATGGCCTCAATCTGGTCATGGGTGACATAAATGGCGGTGGTTTTCACCTTCCGGTGAAGCTGCTTGATCTCCAGCCGCATTTGAGTTCTCAACTTTGCATCCAGATTGGAAAGCGGTTCATCAAACAGAAAAACGGACGGCTGGCGCACGATCGCCCGGCCCATGGCCACCCGCTGGCGCTGGCCTCCGGAAAGTTCATGCGGTTTTCGTTTGAGAAAGTCCTCCAGCTCCAGCATGCGGGCGGCAGTCTGCACGCGCTCTTTTATTTCGGCCGCCGGCATCTTTTGCAGGGTGAGTCCGAAAGACATGTTCTTGAACACATTCATGTGGGGATACAGGGCATAGTTTTGAAAAACCATGGCGGCGTTGCGATCTTTGGGGGCCACCTCGTTCACCACCTTGTCGTCTATCCGGATCTGGCCGGCTGTGATTCTTTCCAACCCGGCAACCATCCGCAAAGTTGTTGACTTTCCGCATCCGGACGGACCCACCAGGACTACAAACTCCTTGTCCGCGATATCAAGGTCAATGCCGTGGACCACCTCGGTTTTCCCAAACGCTTTGGTGACTTTCTGCAGGCTGACGCTGGCCATGAATGGATTCTCCGTAGATCCAATGACCCCCGGCAAAGCCGGAGGAATGGATTGTTAACCGCTACAGCGGTCTTAAAAAACAGATATTTTCAAACGTACCGCCGGTCATTGAATTTATAATAATCATCGCCTCAGCAGTTCGTTATATCCCAGAACTGTCAAACTCATAGAGTCTCCCCAGCAAAGCTGGGGGGTTACCGATGATTATTATTTTTGCAAACCAGATGCGCAAGCGTACAACAACAGGCGCAGGCAGACCATGAAAACCATGTTTGCCGCCCGTAAGTCAAGCCCTGTTTTGGGACACCCGAACCCGGTACAAGGGCACAGGGGAGCGTTGCCCTGATTTGCCCATTAACTCCTTGACCAATGCCAACGGTTCTCATAATAGTAAAGGTAGTTTTAGATCCTGTCATACAACTCACACCTTTAGTGCACAGCCTAAAAGTGGATTGACAATGAGGTTACGGGTTTATCCTAAACTTGAAACACAAGGAGGATTGTTGATGAAAAAAGGAAAAGTTATTCTGATCGCGTCAGTTTTGATCGTGGCTTTTACTGTTTCTCAAGCCATTGCCGGGCCCATCGAGATTCAATGGTGGCATGCCATGCGCAGCGCCCGGGGTGAAGTGGTCAAGAACATGGTAAAGGAATTTAACAACTCCCAGACGAAATACGTTGTGGTTGAAACCAACAAGGGAAACTATGACGAGACCGTCAATGCCGGCATTGCCGCTATCCGCGCCAAGAAGCACCCCCACCTGCTGCAGTCCTTTGAAGTCGGCACCCAGACCATGATGCTTTCCGGCGCCATCTACCCGGTATACAAGCTCATGCAAGACAACGGCTACAACGTGGACTGGAGTGACTATCTGCAACCGGTGCTCTCGTACTATATGGACGCCGGGGGCAACCTCATGTCGATGCCCTTCAACTCTTCCACGCCGGTCATGTACTACAATGTCGATTTATTCAAAAAAGCCGGCCTGGCGCCTCTCTCCAAGGATACCCCGGTAACCTGGGACCGGTTGGGCGACATGATGAAAACGATCGTTGACTCCGGCGTGCCCGGCGGCATGGTCACCGCCTGGCAATCCTGGACCCAGATTGAAAACTACAGCGCCATTCACAACATCCCCTTTGCCTCAAAAAACAACGGGTACCAGGGACTGGACTGTGAACTGCTCATTAATAATGACAAAGTCGTCAACCACATCACGCGCTTAAAAAGCTGGATGTCCGACAAACGCTTCTTTTACGGCGGACAGAAATACCAGGGACCCAAATCCGAATTTCTCGCCCAGAACGCAGCCGTTTATATCGACTCCATCAGCGGCATCGCCAAACTCAAAAAAGCAGTCAAGGATTTTACCTGGGACGTGGCACCACTTCCGGTGGAAAGCTGGATGAAAGCACCCCAGAACACGATCATCGGCGGGGCCTCCAACTGGGTTTTGAAGGGACATAAAAAGGCGGATTATGCCGGTGTGGCTGCCTTTCTGGACTTTCTGGCCAAACCCAAAATGCAGGAATACTGGCACATGGAGACCGGCTACTTCCCGATTACCAAAAGCGCCTACCGCAGTTTGAAGGATAAGGGCTACTATGCCAAACAGCCTTACCAGGAAGTCGGCATCAAACAGATGACCCGCCGCGACCCCACGGTCATTTCGCGCGGCCTGCGCCTGGGCTATTTCATCCAGATCCGGAACATCATAAATGAGGAACTGGAACTGGTGTGGAACGATACCAAGTCTCCCCAGGCGGCTTTGGACAATGCGGTTGAACGCAGCAATGCTCAGCTCCGCCAATTTGAAAAAATCTATCAGTAATAAGCGGCTATAAACCGAATGAAGTCGTCTTCCCTGTCTGCAATTGAGAGGGGGGACGGCTTTACCTTTAAAGAACAGACCATCGCCCCTGGCCAATGATAAAACGTTCAATATTTACCAATCGCATCCTGCCCTACCTTTTGATTCTGCCCCAGGTACTGGTAACGCTGACCTTTTTTTACTGGCCGGCCTTCCAGGGGCTCTACCAGGCCATGATGCGCTCTGACCCCTTCGGGCTGCACAACAAGTTTATCTGGTTTGAAAATTTCATCATACTGTTCAAAGATCCCCTCTACCTGAAATCGATTGCCATCACACTCATGTTCAGTGCTGCAGTTGCTGCGGTCTCAATTTCAACGGGCCTGTTTATCGCATCCATGGCCAACCGGGCGCTGCACTTCAAGGCGGTAATCCGGACATTGCTCATCTGGCCCTATGCTGTGGCCCCGGCCATCTCCGGTATTTTGTGGCTGTTTTTACTGCACCCGTCCTACGGCATTGTCGCGCTGACCATAAAAGCCTGGTTTGGCACAGACTGGAACCCGGTATTGCGGGGCAGCGACGCGATGATCATGATCATCATGGCCAGCGCCTGGAAACAAATCAGTTATAATTTTGTCTTTTTCATGGCCGGCCTGCAGGCCGTGCCGCAATCATTGATCGAGGCGGCCGTTATGGATGGGGCCTCTCCGTTTAGACGCTTCTGGGCGATTACATTTCCCCTCCTGTCGCCCACTTTGTTTTTTGTCACGGTCATGAATTTGATCTATTCATTTTTCGAAACATTCGGGGTGATCCACACAGTCACCCAGGGTGGACCGGGGGGCGCCACCAATATCCTGGTTTACAAAGTCTACCAGGATGGATTTATCGGCTTGAATCTGGGTTCATCAGCGGCCCAGTCAATTGTGTTGATGAGCCTGATTGTGGTCATCACTGTGTTTCAGTTCAAGTACGTGGAACGCAAAGTTCATTATACCGTCTAAGTACTGATAAGTTTGAAGTGACCTAAACATGGCAAAGGTAAGGCCGCATGGTTGAAAAAACACCCGTTCTGGACACCCTGACCTACATTTTCCTGGTAACCGGGATTGTGGTTGTCGGATTTCCCATTATCTATGCCATCATCGCGGCAACCCTGCCCATTGAAGAGGTGTCCCGGGTCCCTATGCCCCTTATTCCCGGTGACCAGTTCTGGGTCAACATGACGACTGCCTGGGAAAAGGGCAATCTCGGCACAAACCTGACCAACTCCTTTATCATGGCTTCCGGCATCACCCTGGGAAAAATCATTGTCTCCCTGTTTGGTGCGTTTTCCATTGTTTACTTTGACTACCGCTTGCGGAGTCTGGCATTTGTCTCTGTTTTCTGTACGCTGATGCTACCTGTGGAAGTTCGCATCCTGCCAACCTACGAGATGGCAGCCAACCTGTTCGGACCCCTGCAGGCCATTGTCACGTTCCTGCACTTGGATGGTTTGATTGGCTGGTTCGCCGGACACGAGATTGATATCAGTTTAGAGTGGAGCCTGCTGGATTCCTATCCAGGGTTGATCCTGCCCCTGGTGGCGTCGGCTACCTGTACTTTTCTATTCCGCCAGTTTTTTTTGACCATTCCTGAAGAGTTGTGTGAGGCTGCCAAGATGGACGGCGCTTCCGCCATGACTTTTTTCTGGCGTATCCTGCTACCCCTGTCCAAAACGAATATCGCCGCACTCGTGGTCATCGAATTCGTGTATGGGTGGAACCAGTATCTCTGGCCCCTGCTCATCACCACAAACCCGGATATGATGACCGCGGTTATCGGCCTGCAGAACCTGATTCCCCAGGCGGACGATCTTCCGTTCTGGAACGTGGCCATGGCCGGCTCTTTAATTGTAATGCTCCCGCCGATCCTGGTGGTCCTGGCCATGCAGCGCTGGTTTGTCAAGGGCCTGGTCGAAAGGGAAAAATAGCCATCACGGCTTTGAAAAATGAATCCTGATGCCCTAAAAAACACACAGCTTGTGGACCCGGAAGATTACGGGACGCTTTGCTCCTGCGGCAAGCCCCATCCTGTGTATTCCATGCGCCTGGCAGAAGGCAGCCGGGCTTATGAGGCCCTGGCCAAAGCGTGTCTCCGGGCTGCCGCCGACAAACCGATCCTGCTGATAGATGACGTACATACCCACGCCGCAGCTGGATCTACCATATTAAAATTATTTGATAAATACATCATCCAGCACCACTGGTGCAACCTTCCGGACCAGGTTCATGCCAGTGCCCGGGTGGTGGACCTGGCGGCCCAGGCGGCAGCCGGCCACAGCCTCATCGTCGCCGTGGGTGCCGGCACCATTAATGATATCGGCAAGTATACCGCCACCCGGCTGGACATCCCCTACTGGACAGTCCCGACGGCACCCTCCATGAACGGCTACACCTCGTCAATTGCCGCCATCGAGATAGACGGCGTCAAACGCACCCTGCCAGCCAAACCGCCGGAGAGAATTTACGCGGACCCCCAGGTCATTGTGGCCGCTCCCGGCCGGCTACGCCAATCCGGGTTTTGTGACATCCTCGCCAAATCCGTATCGGACCTTGACTGGCAGTGTGAATCCCTGCTGTTTCAGGGCACCCACTGCACATTGCCCGGTGCCCTCGTTTCCGCCACTGAAACAAGCTACATTGACAAACCTGAGAAAATAAACAGCGGTGATCGTGCGGCTGTTATGGGACTTTTTAAAAGCCTCCTGGTTTCAGGCGTTTCCATGAGCCTGGCCGGGTCCAGCGCCCCGGCTTCCGGAGGCGAGCACCTGTTCTCCCATTTCCTGGACATGCGTGAAAATATCACCGGTCGCAAACCCGAACTGCACGGCCTCCAAGTGGCTGCCGGCATCATATTGTCTGCCATGTGTTACCGGCTCTTGGCCCGAGTTGAGCTGCAAACCCTCACAATGGACGCGCGCGCGATCATTGATTCTGATGCCCGACGCATTGCCGGGGCCTGGGGGGCCGCAGCACCCGCAATTGAAAAACAATTTGCCGGCAAGGCCAATCGCCTTACGGCGTTTGACACCCTCTTGCCGGCCAACTGGCCGCACATGAAGGCGGTATTCACCCGCTGCCGCTCACCCGAACACTATCTGGAATTGATACGCCGCACAGGCTACCCGCTGACGCTGGAAGCGCTCAATCTGTCGGCCGCTGAATTCCGGCTGGCCGCCGAAACCGGCCGTACCATCCGGGATCGCATTACCGTACTTGACCTGGCGGCCCACACAGGGGTCCTTGTGACAGCGACCCAAAAAACACTCGAACTGTTAGCCTGAGGAGGCCCAGGATGATAGATTATAATCCCGAACAGAAAATGTGGGACGTCCGCCGGGAATTCGGCGAGCACGGCGGCGTGACGCCCTCCATCTCGCGCTCATCCACCTTCACCGTCCTGGAACCCGGAACGATGCCGGAAATATTCGAAGGCCTCCGGGGACCGGAAAAAGGCGGCTGCTTCCTGTACAGTCGCCATTTCAACCCAACCCTGGACGTACTTGGCCGGTACCTGGCCGCGCTGGAAGGCACCGAAAAGGCCATCTGCACAGCCAGCGGCATGTCTGCCATCGCCTGCACCCTCTTGCAACTGTGCGCGCAGGGCAGCCACATTGTCTCCAGCAGCACCATCTATGGCGGGACGCACGCGCTGCTTGACAAAACCCTCCCCCAGATGGGGATCCAGACAACTTTTGTGCCGCCCGAAAGCCTGACTGCCTTTGAACGCGCTATCACACCTGATACCCGGGTCATTTATACGGAAACCATCGGCAACCCGACCTTAACCGTCGCCGATATTCCGGCGCTGGCGGATCTGGCACACGCTCACAATATTACCCTGGTGGTGGACAACACCTTTTCGCCGGTGATGATTTCCCCGGCCAGGCTGGGCGCGGATGTCGTGGTCCACTCCATGACCAAATTCATCAACGGTGCCAGCGACGTCATCGCCGGGGCAGTCTGTGCCAGCGAAGAGTTCGCCTATCGACTCATGGACCTGCATACTGGCCGGGTAATGCTGCTGGGCCCCACCATGGACGCCAGGGTGGCCTTCGACCTCATCCAGAGGCTGCCACACCTGCCCATAAGGATGCGGGAGCACGGCCGTCGGGCCATGGTACTTGCCCAGCGCCTGGCTGAACTGGGTGCCCCTGTTGTCTATCCCGGTCTTGCCAACCATCCCCAGCATCTGTTGATAACCGCAATGATGAACCGGGGCTATGGTTACGGCGGCATGCTGACGCTCGACTGTCAAACCCGGCAGAGTGCTGAAAACCTGATGTCCATCCTCCAGAACCGTGAACGTTTTGGTTATATCGCGGTGTCGCTGGGATACTACGACACCCTGATGTCCTGTTCCGGATCGTCCACCTCGTCTGAAATCGCACCCGAGGACCAGGACCGGATGGGACTCAGCCCGGGCCTGCTGAGGGTAGCGGTGGGGTACACCGGCAGTCTGGAAGACCGCCTGGAACAACTGGAAAGGGCTGTGGCCTCGGCGGGACTGATTTAGGGCCCGAGGGCCAGGCAACAGGTTGCCAGAAGGACATGGCCGACCAATATTGAACCACACGGAAAAACCTGACCTTCTGTGAATCAAAGGCAAAAGGTTGAACAGTAGATGGCAACCCCAGACAAGTCCGATAAAAACCGTCAGCCCGACAACGACACCCCGGCTTACAGCAGCCGCATCCTCCGAGTCTATCTTGATTACCTGCGGCGGCATTACCCCGATATCCATCCCGAGGACATTTTTGAACCGGCAGGAATCAAACCGGCCGAGGTTGATGACCCCGGCTTCTGGTACAGCCAGGTCCAGGCCAACTTGATGCATGCCCGCATGGTTACAAAAACCGGAGATCCGCAGATATCCACAGCCGCCGGCCGTTTTGCGGCCCGTTCAAAAAGTGTGGGCAAAATCAGGCAATTCATCCTTGCGATTGTTACGCCCGCCGTTGTTTTTCGGCGGGCTGAAAAACTCCACCGCCTGATGAGCCGGGGCGCCACCCTCAAGATAGAACCCCTGGGACCGCTTAAAACCAAAATCACAGCCAGCCCTGTGGCTGGCATTGATGAAGCCCCCTTTCAATGTGAAAATCGCCTGGGGATTCTGGAAGGCCTAGCGGGCCTGCTCAAGAACCGTTCTGCCCGAGTGATTCATACGGAATGCCGACATGCCGGAGGTCGCCATTGCGTGTACATGGTCAGTTGGAAACCTTCACTCACGTTTACGCTGAAAAAGACGAAGCATCTTGTCGGAATCGGATCGGGGCTATTGGCCGCGGGGCTCTTTTTTGGCCTCCCGTTGCAGGCCTGGGGAGTTTCGGTGGCGGCCCTTGCGGTTCTCTCCCTGGCCGTTGCATTATTGAGCGATCATTTCGAAATTCAGGCATTAAAGACCACACTTGAAGACTACGCAGTCCGCATCGAAGAACCTCATGCCGACTCGGATCTGATGTACAACAATGCGCTGCTGGTTCAAAAACTCGGCCAGGAAACAGCTAAGGTTTTTGATCTCAAGCAGTATTTAATTACGGTCATGGCGGTAATCAAAACGCGGCTGGGGTTTGACCGCGGGGCAATCTTGCTGCTGAACCACACCAGTGGGCGAATCAAACTGGAAGCCGAATTCGGGTACAATCAAGCCGAACAGGCCCTCCTGAACGGGGCGGCAGGCCACCTGGATCAAAGTCACCCTGAACGTTTTGCGGCCACCTTGCTGGAAAAACGGCAATCAATCCTGGTCAATGACCTGGCCTCCGTTTCCGTAAAAGTGCCTTCCCGGAGTGTGGCATTCGCGCGCCTGCTGGGATCCCACTCCTTTATCTGTGTTCCGGTCATTTTTGACGACGAGCCACTGGGAATCCTGCTGCTGGACCACAAAACCCTGAAAAGGAACTACTATCAGAGCGATGTGAATTTCCTTGAAGGCATTGCCGGGCAGATCGCCACCAGCATCATCAACATCCGGTCTTTCAGCCGACTGCGGGAAAGCGAAGAAAAATTCAGGCTGGTTTTCGAAACCAGTCCGGATGCCTTTGCACTGAACCGTTACGACGATGGTACCTATGTGGATGTCAATGAGGGGTTCTTATCCATGACTGGATACACGCGGGAAGAGTTGCTGGGCAACTCTCCGGTAGACCTGGGAATCTGGGAATCCAGCAGTGACCGCAGACATGTCTCGCTTGAAATCGGCCGTCAAGGTAATATCGACCGTTATGAAACCCGTTTCCGGCTTAAAGGCAACCGCCTGATTATCGGTCAGATTTCCGCCACAATCGTCCTGTTTGACCAGCAAAAGCATGTCTTCTCAATCACCCGCGACATAACAGAAATCCGGCGGATGGAAGCCGAGACAAAGAAGTTGGAAGCCCAGGTACGGCACAGCGCCAAGATGGAATCCATCGGAACCCTCGCCGGAGGTATATCACATGATTTCAACAACTTGATGATGGGCATCCAGGGTAACATCGAGGTGTTGATGCAAACCGCAGAACCGACCGGTGATATTTTCAGGCGACTCAAAAACATTGAACAACACATCGCAAGCGGCGCCCAACTCACCCGACAACTGCTCGGATTTGCCCAGGCTGGCAAATACGATGTCCGCGCCACCGACCTGAACGCCCTGACCAGCCGCACAACCCGCATGTTTGCACGCACCAAGAAAGAACTGACCATGACCCTGCAGCCGGCTGAAAACATCTGGGCTGTAGAGGTCGATCAAAGCCAGATCGAACAGGTGCTCCTGAATCTATTTGTCAACGCCTGGCAAGCCATGCCCGACGGTGGGAAGATTAGCGTCCACCTTAAAAACAGTCAGGTAAATCCGGAAAAGGCCCGCTTGCTGGGTGTGCTCCCGGGGCCCTTTGTGTTGATAACAGTCACTGATAGCGGCGAAGGCATGGATGCCGAAACCCTGGAGAAAATATTCGATCCTTTTTTCACCACCAAAGAAATGGGCCGGGGCACCGGCCTGGGGCTGGCGTCGGCGTACGGCATCCTTCAAAATCATGGCGGCTCCCTCAAAGTTAAAAGCCGCAAAGGATGTGGGGCGACCTTCTACATCTATGTCCCGGCCTCCGGGGAGAAGGCAGACCGTGCCCCCCAGCGAGACCTGCCCGTTGAGAAAGGATCCGGCAACATACTCCTGGTGGATGATGAGCAGATGATTTTGGATGTGGCCCGGGAGTTGCTGGAACACCTTGGCTACAGCGTGTTGACGGCCGGCAGCGGCCAGGCGGCCATCGAACTGGCAACCCGGGAGCACAAAAACATTGACCTTGTCATACTGGACCTTATAATGCCCGGGAAAGGCGGCGGTGAGACATTTGATGATTTAAGAGTGGTTGCCCCCGGGATGAAAATCCTGCTGTCCAGCGGATACGCCCTGGAAGGAGAAGCCGCCGAAATCCTGGACCGCGGGTGCAACGGGTTTATCCAGAAACCCTTTACCCTGAAAGACCTGTCAGCCAAAATCAGGACCGTGATGAATTCTGGAGGCTGAAGTCTGGTGGGTTCATTTTATCAAAAGCAGGTTGCATGGGGTGCGGCCGCTGGAAATCAATCCTAATACACAGGAGTAACTCAACTTTGGCAAATGAAAAAACTATAGCTTTTCAAGGTGTCTATGCAGCGCACACCGACCTGGCTTGCCGCAAGGCCTATCCCGGACTGGAAACCCTGCCGTGCCACACGTTTGACGAAGTCTTTGACGCAGTTGAATCCGATCGGGCCGGCCTGGGTATGATTCCCATTGAAAACTCGCAGGCCGGCCGGGTGGCCGAAATTCACAATCTCTGGCCCGGAAAAAAAGTGTTTATTGTGGCCGAGAATTTCCAGGCAATTGCGCATCACCTGTTTGTTCCACCCGGCTCAGCGCTCCCCCAGATCAAAGATGTCTACTCTCATCCCCAGGCCTTGATGCAGTGCCGCCACAACCTGAAAAAAATGGGGCTCAACATCCATAACTACATGGATACCGCCCTGGCGGCCAAGGATGTGGCCACCTGGCAAAACCCGGGAAAAGCAGCCCTGGCCTCAGAACTTGCCGGAGAGATATACGGTCTTGAGAACATCCGTCCTCACATGGAGGACAGCCGCGACAACACTACCGTCTTTGTCACGATTTCAAAAACAAAGGCGGATCCGGAACCCGAACAAGGTGCGGTAATCACTTCATTGCTGTTTTCAGTGCGCAACCTGCCGGCGGCCCTGTACAAGGCCCTGGGCGGCTTTGCAACCAATGCGGTGAACCTGATCAAGCTGGAAAGCTACATCCCGGTGGGCGTATCCCCGCATACAGCCAAGTTTTTTATTACTTTTGAGGGTCATCCACGTGACCGCAATGTCCAACTGGCCCTCGAAGAACTTGATTTTTTCTGTGATATTGTTGATATTCTGGGGGTGTACTACGCAGCCCCGGAAAGATTCAAGGTGCACCGGGACAGGTATGGCCATGCAGGCTGAACCGTATGATGTCATCATGTTCGACCTGGGCGGGGTTCTCATTGAATTGACCGGGGTTCCGGTGATGATTGAATGGACCCAGGGCCGCTTCACCCCGGACCAGTTGTGGGAAAAGTGGTTGACCTCACCCGCCGTGAGGGCCTTTGAAAGCGGCTGCTCAACGCCGGATCAATTCAGTCGGGCCATGCTGGCCGAATTCGACCTCGCGGTCCCGGCCGATGAATTTCTCAATGCTTTTCTGTACTGGCCATCCAGGACCTATCCGGGTACGCAGCAACTCCTGACGTCACTTGCCACCCGCTTTACCCTGGCCAGTCTATCCAATATCAGTGCATTGCACTGGAACAGGATCTGTTCTGAAATGGACCTGGCATCACATTTTCACAACAACTTTCCCTCTTTTCAGACCGGTCTTGTAAAACCGGACAAGGCGGCCTACCTGAATGCCCTTAAAGCCTTGGACTGCCGGCCGGAAAGAACCTTGTTTATGGACGATAACACGGCCAATGTGGACACCGCAGCCTCACTGGGGATGACGGCTTTCACCGTGGCAGGTTTGACTGGTGTCAACGCAGCATTGAAAAGTGCGGCCGTCTTATAGCCGGTGCGGCTGCGGGTTGAATAGAAAACCACACAATAAGGAGCCCCTGGTAACATGACCCCATCTGAAATGCCTGTCGTTTTTTCGCGCGATCTGCTGGACACACTCATGCCGCCGGAGAAAACCGACCAGTTTTTTGAAGCCCTTTTTGGAGATGCATCCGAAGGTGCCTTTGACATCCGCCTGGATTTCAAAAAGGGTGCTGCAAACCAACTGGCGTTTGAATTCCGCCTGACCTCGAAACCGGGGAAGTGCCTGGTCTGCAACCTGACCTACGGACTCCCGAATGTCTTTATGCGGCACCCCGTCATCAACGTGAACGGCATTGTAAAAGAAATTGAATCCCGGCTGGACGACCGGGTTGAGATAGACCGCTGGTATTGCGGCGAAACCATTGAGCGGACGGCCGATGTGCACGTCATCCCCCTCTTTGTGGATTTGAAAACGCGGTGATGCTACCCGGGGCGGTATACATACCGCCTGATGGTTCTTGAAATATAGCCCCGCTTTTCGGCAACATTCCGCCTGGCCACTGCCCCTTGAGCTTACCGGGCACTTTATGTTATAAAAGCACCGCGGTTACAATAACCCGCATCCTTCATCTGAAAAGGACCCCCATGAAAATTTCCATTCGGTGGGCACTGATCTTAGGGCTTCTGGTTATCATCTGGGGAACCCAGGCGGTTACGGTCACTTCGTCTTATGTCACCTCCCAGAGAGTGCTGCTGGGGCACGCCCGGGACATCATGGAGAATATCGCTGAATTCGCCATGGAACAGTCGAAGCATCACCTGGCCCTGGCCCAGGGTGCCGCCCATCTCACCAAACGACTCATATCAGCTGATGTCGTGAGCCACGACAGCAAAAAGTTCAAAGCCCTGGAAAGATATTTTTTTGACCAGATGGCGATTTATCCTCATTTCGCCGGCATTTATTTCGGGGCACCCAATGGAGACTTTTATGATGTGCGCCGGAGTGCAGTGCATACGCCCGGTGGCTATCGAACGAAGATTATCAGGCAATCTGAGGGCGTCCGCCAGGTTGACCTGATCTTTCGGGACCCCGATTTAAATATCATCGCCCGCGAAAAAGATCCGAATGACGCCTATGATCCACGCTTACGCCCCTGGTATAAAAGAGCAAAACGGGAAGGTGATATTGTCTGGACGGATCCGTATGTGTTCTTCACCTCCCAGAAACCCGGTATCACCATAGCCGGTCCCGTGCATCTGCCCGACAAAAGCCTTAAAGGAATCGTCGGGGTAGACATCAGAATTGACCAGCTGTCCACTTTCATCGCGAAATTACGTATCGGAAAAAATGGCAAAGCGTTCCTGCTGAACCGCAATATGGATGTGGTGGCCTTCCCGGACCTGGCCAAGATTACTCAGGCCAACGCACTGTCGCCGGGCAAAACACGACTTGTTAAAATTGGTGAGCTAGATGACACGCTCAGCCGGAAAGCCTTTAACGCAGTCACCTGGCAAAAAGACGCGGCCGGCCGACTGATCATCAACAGCCCCCTGTTTGCCAAATTCGAGGAATCCGGCAAGCTCTACAATGTCATGTTCTCCCCATTTTCAGACAAGCAGTGGCCCTGGATCATCGGTGTTTATCTGCCGGAAGATGATTACCTCGGGGAGATTAAAACCAATCGGTTATTTAACATTTATGTCACCATTGCCATATCGATAATCACAACTTTTATAGCCCTTATCATGGCACGCGGCATCATCACCCCCATAGCCGAACTCGAACACGAATCCCGGGCGATACGGAACCATGAACTTGACAATATCCACGCGGTCAGCTCGATATATAAAGAAATTCAGGCCACGATAGATTCTTTTGCCTCCATGAAAACCTCCCTGCTCAACTATGAAGAAGAAAAAACAAAACTTGAAAGACAGATTCGCCAATCCCAAAAAATGGAAGCCATCGGCACGCTGGCCGGCGGTGTAGCCCACGATTTCAATAACATCCTTTACCCCATTCTGGGCTACACGGAAATGGCCCGGGATGAAGTCGCCGAAGGGTCCCCAGCCCGTGAAAGCCTGGATGAGATCATGACTGCAGCCCAGCGCGCCCGCAAGCTGGTGGAGCAGATTCTCACCTTCAGCCGCCTGGACCACCAGGGACGCATTCCCTTGAAAATACAGACTGCCGTTAAAGAATCCCTTAACCTGCTGCGGGCCACATTGCCTGCGACAATTGAAGTTGTTCCGCAGATTGACCCGGCGTGCGGGCCCGTTCTGGCCGATCCCACTCAGATCCAGCAGGTGGTCATGAACCTTTGCACCAACGCCTTTCATGCCATGCAGGCGCAAGGAGGCAGCCTGACGGTGAGCCTGGAAGAAATCCAGATTGCGGCAGACGATCTCCCCTCCGGCCAGAAACCGGCCACCTACATTAAGCTCACGGTGAGCGACACGGGTGCCGGTATCTCCAAAGATATCATTGAACGTATTTTTGAGCCCTACTTCACAACCAAAAAGGCCGGTGAAGGCACCGGCATGGGTCTTGCGGTTGTGCACGGTATTATCAAGGGGTATGATGGCGATATCCAGGTGTACAGTGAGCCCGGCAATGGTACGACATTTAATATCTACCTTCCCAGGATTTACAAAGAGATTGCGGCAGATACAGATGCCAGCACGACCATTCACAAAGGCGAAGAGCACATCCTGCTCATAGATGATGAAGATCAGATTACCAGGATGCTGACAAGGCTGCTGGAGAATCTGGGATACCGGGTCCAGGCGGCCTGCGACCCCATCGCAGCCATGGAAAGTTTTGAAAAAAGTCCCCAGGCCTTCGATCTGGTCATCACAGACATGACTATGCCGGGTATTACCGGCGATCTCCTGGCCCGGGAAGTTCTAAAGATCAGACCGGATATTCCAGTCATACTCTGCACCGGTTTCAGCAAACTCATTGATGAAGAAAGGGTCCGCGAAATCGGTATCAGGCGGTTGATAATGAAACCCATCGTTAAATCTGAACTCGCCCGTACTATTCGCGAGGTGTTAGAATCCCGGTGATCTGGTAAATTTGATTTATTGTGTACCCCTTAACCTTGAGCGAACAGGCAGCCCCGGCACATGACTCAAATCCTTCCAATTGGCGGCGGCAAAGGCGGAAGCGGAAAAAGCTTTATCACCGCCGGACTCGGCGCCCTGCTGGCCAGACAACGCCGGAAGGTGGTGCTGGTGGATCTGGATCTGGGTGCATCCAACCTGCACACCATGGTCGGACTCAAACCACCCGACAACGGCCTGCACCGCTTCATCAACAAATCTATTGCCAACCTGGACGAGGCGATTATCCCCACGCTGATTCCCAACCTTTTTTTAATCAGTTCTACCCAGTGCTCCATGGAAATTGCCAACCTCTACCACCAGCAGAAGATGAAAATTATCCGGGCCTTGAGAAACCTGCCCTGCGATTACGTCCTGCTGGACCTCGGAGCCGGGACAAGCTACAACACCCTGGACTTTTTTCTAACCGCCCGGACCGGACTCCTGGTCTTCACCCCGGAGCCGACCTCCATCGAAAACACGATCAGGTTTCTACGCTCCCTCTACCTGCGCAAACTCAAGCAACTGGTCAAGCAGCACAATTGCCACCAGGCCGTGAAGGAATCGCTGAAGATGGCCCGCCTGGGGCTGCTGAACACACCGGATGTTATCGACCAGGTTTTGAAATACCACCCGGAGAAAGAAGACCTGCTGCGCCAGGCCCTGGCCCGGTTTCAGTTCAGCCTGATCCTCAACCAGTTCAGGAAAACAGACGACTCCTCACTCGGCGAAAAGATCAAAATCGTGTGCAACCGTCATTTTTATTCGAGTTTTGAATTCCTCGGCAACATCGGTTATGATGAACGGGTGCATGACAGTATTATTCTCAAAAAGCTCTTTGTACAAAAATACCCGTACACTGAAACCGCCAACGACCTGAAACACATTACCCGGGAGCTTTTGTCCATCAGCCAAACACCCGGCGACAGGCCTTCGTGACATGCAGAATTTAAAGAAATTAAATTATTATGAACGGCTGCACGTATCCCCCCGGGCAACTCTTTTTGAGATCAAAAGAGCCTATGTAAATTCGCTGGCCCTGTACGCGGATGACTCCCTTGCGACCTATTCCCTGTTTACAGATACCGAACGTCAGGCGATTCTTGATTTGCTTGAAACAGCCTTTAGGACTTTGGGTGATACAGCCCGTCGTACGGCCTATGACCAGGCGCTGGTTGACGCCGGTTTACTTGACCCGACCCGCCTGTCCGAAAACCCGCCTAATAAACCCGTCCCGCTTTTCGGGACGCCGGAGATCACCCGCAAGGCCGCTTTGACCAATTCACTGGTCCTTAGTAAAAACAGCGCGGCTGCCATCAGCCGGATTGCCAGGGATATGGCTGCAGCCGAGGTCATCAGCGGGCGCGATCTAAAAAATGTCAGAGAGAAAGTGGGCCTGACGCCCGAAGAAATTTACGAGGCCACCCGGATAAGCATTTCTACCATCCGGGCTATTGAAGCCGACGATTTCAAAAACCTGCCGTCCACCCTTTACCTGAAGAATTTTCTCCGTGCTTACGCCTCGCTTGTAAACCTGGACCCGCAGATGGTCGCCACCGGTTATCTTAAGAACCGGGAGGAAAAGTAAAGGCCTTCCCGTGTACCTTGCCAGGACAGACTCTAAAGGCACCTCAAATTTCACTCTTCGCGAATCTTTCCGGGACACTGGAACCTTGCAATATCGGGATCTGTTTACACTGGGTCCGGACCCCAGCCGGTTTATCAGGTACCCGGGTGGCAATGCCTACTATTTTGACGAATCGCTCATCGAAGCACTGGAAGCCCAGGGGGTGGCCGATGCCGAAGAGTGCCTGGACGACCTGCTGTGGCGATTTTTAAAACCCGAGCTACAAAGGATCCTGCGCCATTTCAGGCACTCCGGTAAAGTACCCCGCAAACCTGCCCCGGAGGAACCTGCGACGATTTACCATCTTTTTGACCGGCGCCGGATACTCTTTCTAAAAACAGGTACCCTTGACCAGGGCCGTGTGGGCCGCCTGCCCGGCAAGCTGTTCCGGGTTCTCAGCGATAAATCCCGTGATGAAATCGAGCAACACTTCCTGGCGGCCGAACAGGTGCTCAAACCACACGAATTTAAAACCTACGCGTATGTTATCTTTGATCTTGCCACACATTTCACTTCACCCCTGGCCAGGCGCTTTCCAGCCGCCATGGACGAGATTAAAATGGATTTGCAATTCATCAAGGCCATCTGCCGACTGCACGCAGACCGCGACTTCTGGGGCGGCCTGAGCCTGGAAAAAGGCCTGCCGGCTTATCTTGTCCGGTATGTGGTCATGTACTTCGACAACGCCTTTCCGGATGCGGATTTATCATCGACTTATGTCCAGGATTTTATGCGCAGCCGACGCCGCTTCCGGTTCCCTGACAAGGCCAGGCCGGTCATGAACATGGCGGATGCCAGCCGCATCCTGGGTCTTTCACCGGACCAGGCACGCAAAATGTCCCGTCGGGAACTGACACGCTATTACCGTAAGATGGCCCTGAAACTCCACCCCGATCAGGGGGGCGACCCCGACCAGTTCATTAATATTACCGAAGCTTTTCAGGCCGCTCTGAACAACCGCAAGTAACACGCTGCTCAGGTCAACATCAGCTGCGGCAATATCTTAATTTTTCGGGCTGTCAGCCAGAGACGCCCAAAGGGCTGCAGGGACAGGGTTTCGGCAGACGTCGGCCGGAGGGTTCGCTGGCCGATGTTATCATACAAAGCCTGATCTTGGGGGAGATCGAATTTGTCGGAACCCAGGCTCACGTCAACCTGCTCTGGGGTCAGGTTGACAACAACCAGTGTAGGGGTATCACTTCCACAGCGAACCAGCGCAACAGGGTCCGGTGATCCCCCTGGTCCGGCAACCGAGGCCCGGGCCTCCCCGCCTTGGACGCCCAGCGACGGATCAGAATCTACCAGGGCGATAAGGTGATTCAGTCCCCGACCGATGGTGTACTCGCTGGCATTTGGATCTGCCAGTTTCCCGGACAGGGTGGCCAACTCCGATTTGGTTCTTTTTAGATCCCTTAGCTCGCCTGTTTCCCTAAAACGTTTGTAATCATTGGAAATACCAGTCAAGTCATTGAAATAGACCGATTTCACATGCCGGCCCATCAAGGCGAAAGCCAGGGTATAAAAAGCCAGGTAGCGCGCAGTTTCCAACCGTGGGTCCACAAGTTTTGGCAGGCAATCGCGGGTTGCGACACACAATTCATAGGGTTCCCGCCCCCTAAAAATCTTGTTTACCAGGTATTTAAGCGGACCCGCTGAATCCATTCGGCCGGGATGGACACCCAGGACCGCGGCCAGGGTGTTGACATCTCCGATTGCATCCTTAAGCACCAGGGTATCTTCGCCGGGTTCACCTGGCTTAAACAGCCTTTGGACGGCCAGCTGATAGTCAAGGTCGGACGCCCTGCAGATTTCCTGGAATTCAGTGCCGGGTAGCCTTCTTTGGGGGACCCCTTTATACTTAATCCGGCCGCCGTTGGCCTCAGCCGTATCCGCCAGGGCCTGTCTTTCCGCCAGGGTCAACAGGTCCAGGCTGCCCCGGACCGATTTGCCGTCATGGCTCTCTGCCAGGCTGAAGCGAACAGTGTCGGCCGGCAGATCATAGCCTGCGATCATTTTGTAAATACGTTTGAACAGACCGGCATTTCTGGAGATAAAAGCCGCCGGCAGCATCCCGGCCAGGTGAAAATCATACATCATGGGTGGGGGGTTCTTTTTGGCAGCCATCTGGTTCAGGATACTTGATAAGGTATCATTGACCTCCAGGTTGGCCACCATCCGGGGGGCGACACAGGCCATGGAAAGGTAAAGAATTTTCATCAACCCCTTTACTTCGGGCAGTCCGAAACAGGTGCTTTGCCAGCGCTTGAAGGCAAAATTGGCCGCATCCAGGCGCAACATGTTGAGGTCCAGGCCCAGGTACCATGAAAAATCATCAGCCAGCATTTTAAGGCCTGGAAACGTGGCAGTGTTCAGATCTACCTGTACATGACTGAAAGTGGTCAAAGCCCGGATCTCAACGCCGAAGACTTCCGACTCCAATTGTTCGAACCGGGCTGCCCAGGTTGCGGCCCTCTGGCGGTCGTAGCCCAGGGCTCTTAACAGATCCCGGGGTGTCTGCAGCCTTTCACGCAAAATATACGGCGTCCGGCGGGTCTCCTGGGTGGCGGAGACAGTCAAAATCCGTTCCGGGTCGGCAGGCTTTTCTCTATCCAGGAAATCTATAAATTCGGTCATTTGCCGGTAATCATCATCCAGCAGCATCTGGTCATTCTTGAGTTTGTTGAAGATGGACAGCAGACCGATCACCGGCAACGGCAACGGCCCTCCGAGCAGCCCCTGCATATGCACCATTCTGTCGTGCGGACTCAAAGCTGCACAAACTGCATCATCTGGTTTACGCCTGAAGATTGTAAAGAGCGGGAAGGGGCGCGGGCGAAAAATCCGGCTGAAATCGCCGCGTTTGAGCCTCCTCTGGTACTGGTCTTCTGAAAAGATGTAAAAACAGTCCTGCCGAGAGTCATCTCCCCCAAGGTAGGCCTGGAAACTGGGATTGGCGATATCCACATGGTTCAGGACAAAGTCGGCCATGGAAAAATACTTGGCTATCAGGGCCGCAAAGGTTCGGTTTGTGCCGAAAGCCGGATGGACCCTGTCTCGAACCACCTGGGAAAAATAGCCGTCATTGAACCGCTCGGCCATCACCTGGCAGGCCGGCAGCAGGTGCAGCCCGCCAATGGCCGGAAAATAGGTCGCCAGAAAACTGTCCAGTGTCTCCAGGGTCGCTTCACCCGCTGCCCGGACGCTGTCCGCGTAGGCAATGACAACTGTTTTCTGCTCGATCCGCGACAGCGGGTCTCCGGGGCAGTAACGGGTGTCTTTCTGTTTCAAATCGGGAGATTTGGCCTCCCAGACAGACCGCAGCATGCTTACCCAGTAGACCGATATCTCGTCGGCCAGCCCAGGGTAGGGGTCCCGGGGAAACAGGTTGTTAAAGAGGGTTGCTATCTCCGCCAGTTTGGCAGCTTGCAGTGGTTTCCAGGTAGTGGTTCGAGGCCCCATCGTACACTCCCGGTAGATGCTGCTTGGGTGTGAATATCGTTATACTTTCTGGTACATATAAAATATGTGGGTGTCGATGATTCTTTTCCTGATGACCGTCAAGTTTATTCTTTGAGCCGTCTCCTCAAACCAGTCGGGGAAAAAGCGCACCGAATCGATCGGGTGGCGGTGATAAGGAAAACCCGGCATGACCGTGTGTAAAATCAGGTGTCCGCCATCTGCAAGCAGATCACTCAGGTCCTGTACATGTTTGTAAGGGTTCAGCAGATGTTCCAGAATCGCCTGGCTCACCACCAGGTCACAGGGGGTATCAATAACCGGGATCTCCTTTTCAAAATCCCATTTAAAGTCTGTGTCACCCAACCCGGTCGTGTAGACCCTGGCGGCGTTGATGATCTCCCGGAGCCGGGCGGCCGTCGCTTTGTTTTCACCGGCAAACAGGACCCGCCCCGGTTTGAGATCCCGGGCCCATTTGATGATTTCGCCGTGGTAAACGCCGGATTCACTGGGAAGTCCGCTGATAAAATGAGGTTGATAATCCGTTAGGTCAAACTGGCCGTAGAGGCGCTCCCAGCAGGCAAACTGATCGGCCACATCCCTTTTGGTCAAGGTTTTTATAAGCCATGCTTTGGTTTTGGTCCGCAGTCCCATGGGCTGGTAATCCTTTTTTAGAAAGCATATATGCCGGTGTAGTTTTCCGGTGTAATCTGCTGCAGTTCAGCCTTGACCTCAGGGGATACGTCCAGGGTTTCGATAAACTCCCGGATGCTCGCAGGTCCGATGGCGGTATGGGTGCGGGTGAGCGCCAGCAGCGCTTCATAAGGTTTTGGGTAGCCCTCCCGCCGCAATACCGTCTGGAGTGCCTCGGCCACCACCGCCCAGTTGGCCTGCAGGTCTGCCTGCAGCGCATCCTGGTTGATGATCAGCTTGTCCAGGCCCCGAAGCAGCGATTTCAGGGCAATCAGCATGTGTCCCAGGGGGACCCCGACATTCCGGGTGACCGTGGAATCGGTCAGGTCTCTCTGCAGTCGGGAAATGGGCAGTTTTTCAGCCAGGTGAGCCAGGACGGCGTTGGCCACGCCCAGGTTGCCTTCCGAATTTTCGAAATCAATGGGATTTACTTTGTGGGGCATGGCCGAGGAGCCGATCTCGCCTGCTTTAATTTTCTGTTTGAAGTAGTTCATGGAGATGTAGGTCCATACATCCCGGTCCAGGTCGATCAGAATGGTATTAATGCGAATCAAACCATGGCAGAAAGCGGCCAGGTTGTCATACGGTTCGATCTGGGTGGTCACCCGGGAGCGCTGCAAGCCCAGCGTGTTGTTCACCAGGTCATCTCCAAACTTGATCCAATCTATTTGCGGGTAGGCCACATGGTGGGCGTTGAAGTTCCCGGTGGCCCCCCCGAACTTGGCGGCATAGGGAATATTTTCAAGCTGTTCGAGCTGGCCACGCAGCCGGTCCACGAAAACGTAGAGCTCTTTGCCGAGGCTGGTGGGTGACGCCGGTTGGCCGTGGGTACGGGCCAGCATGGGCACCGTTGTCCACGCCCGGGCCTTCTCTTCCAGGGCCCCGACCACATCATCCACAACCGGTTTCAACACTGCCTGCCAGGCATCCTGGAGCGAACAGGGGACGGCCGTATTGTTGATATCCTGGGAGGTCAGCCCGAAATGGATAAACTCCTTAAATTCTGAAATTCCAAGGGCATCGAATTTTTCTTTTACAAAATACTCCACGGCTTTGACATCGTGATTGGTGACCTTCTCAGTCGCCTTCACGGTCTGTGCATCGGCTTCGTTAAAATCCCGGTATATATCCCGCAATTGTTCATATTTTGTTTCGTCAAACGCGGCCAACTGAGGCAGCGGCAGGCGACACAGGGCGATAAAATATTCGATCTCCACTTTTACCCGGTACCTGATCAGGGCGCCTTCAGAAAAGTAGTCCGCCAGGGCCCGGGTTGTGCGCCGATACCGCCCGTCAACCGGTGTGACGGCAGTGAGTGCTGTTAAAGTCATTGGCTGTACCTTTCACATCTTTGTAGTAGTCTTGTCTATACCGCTGGAAGTATATGCAACCCCTTACCCCCCGTCAAGCCTTGTTCCGTCCCAATTTGCCTTGATTTTTAACGAATCAGGTTTATAGTTGATAAATTTACAGACAGCCGGATTCACGTAAATTAGGAGGGAAAACACAAACAGATGGGAAATCAATTTCGAACAGCCATCCTGCTGATGGCAATGACAGTGTTTATCCTGTTCGTCGGGCAGCTTTTAGGCGGACGACAGGGCATGCTGATTGCCCTGATTTTTGCCGGCGGCATGAATTTTTTCAGCTACTGGTATTCTGATAAAATGGTCCTGAAAATGTACCGGGCCGAGCCGGCCACCCCCGCCCAGGCACCGGAGCTTTATGCCATGGTGCAGACCCTGGTCCGCCGGGCCCAGCTGCCCATGCCCCAGGTCTATATCATTCCCCAAGACCAACCCAATGCCTTCGCAACCGGCCGCAACCCCGAACACGCCGCCGTGGCGGTTACCCAGGGGCTGCTGAACCTGATGAACCGAGACGAGATTGAAGGGGTGCTCGCCCATGAGCTGGCCCATGTGAAAAACAGGGATATCCTCATCGGCACCGTCGCGGCCACCATGGCCGGGGCGATCATGATGCTGGCCAGCATGGCCCGCTGGTCAGCTCTTTTTGGCGGTATGCGCTCCGATGACGATGAGGGCGGTATGGGCATCTTCGGCCTGATTGCCATGTCGATCATCGCACCCATGGCGGCCATGCTGATCCAAATGGCCATTTCACGCTCCCGGGAATACCTGGCCGACAGTACCGGTGCAGCCATCGCCGGCCGGCCCGATGGACTGGCTCGCGCCCTGGAGAAGCTGGGTTCCTACAGCCGCACCCGCACCATGGATGCCAATCCCTCCACGGCCCACATGTTCATTGTGAACCCCCTGTCGGCCCAGAAACTGGCCAGCCTCTTCTCAACCCACCCGCCCGTTGAAGAACGGGTGACCCGTTTGACCGGTTCAGGCCCAACCGCACCGCGTTCCAACAGTGGCTCGAGGCGAAAAAAATCCGAAGGCGCCGCCTTCTGGGACCGCCTGTCCGATTAACGTGAAAGGAATACGTCCATGACCCCATCCGACAAACAGCAGATTGAAATGTGGATTCAAAACAGGAGCGGCACTACCGAACTGGCGCTGATTGCCGACAACAGTGAACCCGCCAGACAGCTGGGTGAATTTTGTGATGCGCTGACCGCTATGGCCCCGGAGATGACGTTCAAGCAAAGGTCCCCCGATTCGGACGCGGAACCACCCGCAATCCAGGCCGGCCGCCGCCTGCAATACCAGGCCGTCCCCCTGGGGCCGGAGCTGGGCCCCTTCCTGGAAGCACTCGACAATCAGGACGCACCTGTGGATGCGGCCGCGGCAGGGTTTCCTGAACTGGAAGCCCTGGATATCCCGGCCCGCCTGCAGGTATACATTGCCCCCCAATGCCCGCACTGTCCGCAAACCGTCCGAAAACTTCTGCCTCTGGTACAGGCCAATACGAATATTTCCATCTCAGTGATTGACGGCACCCTGTTTACGCAAATGTCGGAAACGGCCCTGATTCAATCGGTCCCCACAGTCATCCTGGACACCGATTTCAGATGGACCGGGGCAGTGGACATGCCTGAGTTGATTGAAACCATCATCAACCGGGACCCGAACAAACTGGGCCCCCAGACCCTGCGCAGTTTTATCGACGACGGCCGGGCCTCTGACCTGGCGCAGATGATGATCACAGCTGGAACCATTTTTCCGGCGCTCATTGACCTGCTCACCCATGAACTCTGGTCGATCCGCCTGGGGGCGATGGTGGCGGCCGAAGAGATTGCCTATACCGATCAACCCCTGGCCGCAACCCTGATCCCGGCTCTGGCAGAGCGCTTTGAGGGGGTCAATACAACCGTGCAGGGGGACATCCTGCATGTCATCGGTGAGGCCGGTGACAAGACCCATCTGCCATTTCTCGAGAATATTGCAGCCACCACCTCGGAAGAAGAATTGCAGGAAGCAGCCCAGGATGCCATTGAGACAATTGAAGAAAACATGAGTTAAGAGCGGGTTATAGGTGAGGGATAATGGGTGATGGGCGTTCAACGTTTATGAATCCGTAAAAGGTCGAAAATTCCCGTTGGGTGTCATCCCGGTTAAAACGGGGAACGCTGTACCCTGAACCCGGAACCTCATACAAAAAACGGGGCATGATTGGATGTAAACACCGGCGGATCCCGGCGCAGAATTGGGGTGATGGCAGGGTGTTTTTTGAAGGTCTTTTCGATAAAATGGCGAACCCGGGCACGGTCCCACCCCAGAGGATGGTTAAAATCCCTGTAAAAACTGAGATCACCCGCATAGAACGCCTGGGTCTCGATCTCCCGGGTATCCGGCCCGTGGACCGGCAGGTTGAACAGGGCCAGGTTTAAAAACCCGATCTTGCGGCTGTGCCGGACGGTGAAATCGAGCGTCCGACCGGCCGCCTGGGCGTCTTCCTGGGGGGTTCCAAACAGAAGATAGACATAGGTAGCGATCCCGGCTTTATGCAGGTTATCCAGTACCCGGGCAGCCGTGGCCAGGTCCGTCCCCTTTTCCAGAGCATCCAAAACCGCCTGATCCCCTGATTCCAATCCGATTTTCAACATTGTACAGCCTGACTTTCTGAGTTTATAACAAAAATCAAGGTCGCACAATCGGCGGGTCAGGCGCACGAATCCGTACCACGGCACCTGAATGGGTGCCGCGGCCAGTGCGCCCAAAAGGGCCGGTTGGATGGCATTGTCCAGAAAATGCACCAGCTCGGGCCGATGCCTGTCCACCAGCGCTTTCAAGTCGGACATCACCTCCGGGACAGGTGCGGGCGCCCAGGGGTTCTGCTCGGCGCGTTCCGGGCAGAAAGAGCACTTGTGCCAGTAGCATCCACTGGAGGCAGAGTACGGCAAGATGAAACCGGGACTGAAGTAGGGGTTTTTATCAAGATCTGAATAATCAGGCCGGGCACACGTTACTTCTGAATTTTCTCCCAGCAGGTTCAAAAGCTCCCTCTCCCCCGGCCCGTCCACCACCTGATCCACCAGACCGGTAAACGGGTTTTGCCAGTCGGGCCGACGCACCCAGGAGGTAATCAACCCGCCCCCTATGACAATTTTCAAACCCGGGCGCGCGGCTTTTAGCAGCCCGATCAGGGCAAATCCGCACAGGGCCTGGGACAAAAACCCCAGGGAGAGCCCCACCACATTCACGGCCGGGTTCAAGGTGATGGGCAAAACTGCTTCTGTGAAATAGTCGTAAAACGGGTTTGCCTCCGGAGTTGCCGCGGCCTGCAACAGATCCCGACTGCGCACCGGCGAAAGCTGGCGGTCAATGTAATTGGCCAACCCGATCTTCTGCGGGTAGTCCGGTATCGATTTTTCAAGAACCCGACCGATGTCGGCCACCACCCTTTTATAGCGTTCAAAATGGGCGTACCCCATTTGTGTCTGCAGGACCTTCAGGTTCTGTTCCCGGTTTTTATTCGCCCGCCGGGTCCAGGTGTCTTCCCCGGTAGCCGGCCTGTTGAGCAGATAGTTCACCCCTTCGATACTGGCATCGACGACCTGGCATTCCAGGCCTTTCGATCTCAGGACGCCAGACAGGCGCGCAATCCCGGCCGGCGGCTCACAGGTTTTGGCAATCGGCGGATTTATCAGAACAATTGATTTCAAGGGTCGCGCCTATTTGTAAACGTGAAAAGGTAACACCGGCGGCCTTCAAACTTAGCAGAATTTCCGGTCCCGGCGGTTTTCAAGGGGTGCCCATCAAACCATTTGATCTTGGTATCCAATATGTGGTAGACCATCTGGCATGCACCTACAACCTGATGTATATAAGTTGATTTTGGTATTAAAATCAACCTGTTTTCTGTCGCAATCCCATGAAAGAGCAGCGCCATGATAGCCAACAACTACACAGCTGAATCGATTGAAGTCCTCAATGGTCTCGATCCCGTCAAACGCAGACCGGGAATGTATACCGACACCCTGCGGCCCAATCACCTCGGCCAGGAGGTCGTTGACAACAGCGTAGACGAGGCCATTGCCGGTTTTGCCACGCGGATCGATGTCACCCTGCTGCCGGACCACTCTTTGAAAGTGACCGACAACGGACGCGGCATGCCGGTGGACGTCCATCCGGAGGAAGGGATCACCGGTGTGGAGCTGATCCTGACCAAACTGCACGCGGGCGCCAAGTTTTCGGACAAGAACTACCAGTTTTCCGGGGGACTGCACGGTGTCGGTGTTTCGGTGGTCAATGCCCTCTCCACCCGCCTGGACGTGGAAATCAGGCGGGACGGCAAAAAATACGCCATCGGGTTTGAAAACGGCGAAATTTTCCAGATCCTGGAAGTTGTCGGCAGCGTCGGCATACGCAACACCGGTACCACCATCCATTTCTGGCCGGATCCCAAATATTTCGATTCGGCCCGTTTTTCCATTCCCAAGCTCAAACATGTGATGCGGGCCAAAGCGGTCCTCTGCCCGGGACTCACCCTGACATTTACAGATGTCAAATCAGGGGAGACCCAGCGCTGGTATTATGAAGACGGCCTCAGTGAATACCTGCTGGGCAATTTCGCCCAGAACCTGATCCTGCCGGACCCGCCGTTCGTAGGCGGCTTTGAAGGCACCGGTGAAACCGTGAACTGGGCCGTCACCTGGCTTCCGGAAAACGGGGACACGGTCTGCGAGAGCTATGTAAATCTCATCCCCACCCCCCAGGGCGGCACCCATGTCAACGGTTTCAGGAGTGGGCTGCTGGCCTCCATACGGGAGTTTTGCGACTTCCGCAAACTTATCCCCCGGGGCGTAAAGCTGACCCCGGATGATATCTGGGACCGCTGCGCCTACATCCTCTCAGCCAAAATGCAGGACCCCCAGTTTTCAGGGCAGACCAAAGAGCGGCTCTCCTCCCGGCAATGTGCTAAATTTGTCTCAGGCGTTGTCAAGGACGCCTTCAGCCTCTGGCTCAACCAGCACACCGACACCGGTGAACGGCTGGCCGAAATGGCCATCAAAAGCGCCCAGCGCAGGCTGCGCAGCAGTAAAAAAGTGGCCCGTAAAAAAATTACCAGCGGCCCCGCCCTGCCCGGCAAACTTGCTGACTGCGTGGGCCAGGACCCCCTGCAGGCCGAATTATTTCTGGTTGAAGGTGACAGTGCCGGCGGGTCGGCCAAACAGGCCAGGGACAGGCAGTTCCAGGCCATCATGCCCCTGCGGGGTAAAATCCTCAATACCTGGGAAGCGGATTCGGGCACCATTCTGGGATCAAAAGAGATTCATGACATCTCGGTGGCCATGGGCGTTGATCCGGGCGCCAGCATCATCAGCGGACTGCGTTACGGGAAAATCTGCATCCTCGCCGACGCGGATTCCGATGGCTTGCACATTGCGACCCTGTTGTGCGCCCTTTTTGTAAAACATTTTATGCCCCTGGTTGAAAACGGGCATATTTTTGTGGCCATGCCGCCGCTCTACCGGATCGATGTGGGCAAAGACGTACACTATGCCCTGGACGAAGCGGAAAAGAATGCGACCATAGATAAGATCAGGGCTAAAAAACCGCGTGCCAAGATAAACGTACAGCGGTTTAAGGGACTGGGTGAAATGAACCCCATCCAGCTGCGCGAAACCACCATGGCCCCGGACACGCGCCGACTGGTGCAGTTGACGCTCAAAGACGATATCAACACCCTGGGCACCATGGATATGCTGCTGGCAAAAAAGCGGGCAGCCGATCGCCGCCTCTGGCTGGAACGCAGCGGAAATATTAACTGAGAAGGATTCGAGGATCCAAGGAATCAAGGGGCCGAGTGAAAAACCAACCGGAACTTTGTTCCGGCAACATCGTGAGACCTTAAAACCCAGATATAGGTTTTTAGCCTTCTAAACCCTTGAATCCTTGACCCCTCGAACCCTTGGACCCTTTTTGACGAGAAACTCTTAAATCCTTAAACCCTATTCTTTGGCAAAACCGAAGAAGAACCGGGAAGAGAATACCATGTCCCAAGCCACCACCTTCACCGCCGACGGCATCGAACAGCTTCCCATGGAAGCGTTTACGGAACGGGCGTACCGCGAGTACGCCATGTACGTGATCCTTGACCGCGCCCTACCCCACATTGGCGACGGCCTCAAGCCTGTCCAGCGCAGAATCGTCTATGCCATGTCGGAACTGGGCTTAAAAGCCTCGGCCAAGTACAAAAAATCGGCCCGCACCGTGGGTGATGTGCTGGGTAAATTCCACCCCCATGGAGACAGCGCCTGCTACGAAGCCATGGTCCTGATGGCCCAACCCTTTTCATACCGCTATCCCCTGCTGGACGGGCAGGGCAACTGGGGGTCGCCGGATGATCCCAAGTCGTTCGCCGCCATGCGCTATACCGAGTCCAAGCTGGCCCCCTATGCGGATGTCCTGCTTTCCGAGATCGGGCAGGGTACCGTGGACTGGCTTCCCAACTTTGACGGCACCCTTGACGAACCGGCCATTTTGCCGGCCAGGCTGCCCAACGTGCTGCTCAACGGCACCACCGGCATCGCCGTCGGTATGGCCACGGACATCCCGCCGCACAATCTCAGGGAAGTCGCCGCGGCCTGTATCCACCTGCTCAACAACCCCCGGGCAGATATCGCGGAATTGTGCGAGCACATTGCCGGGCCGGACTACCCCACCGAGGCTGAAATTATCACCCCCCGCGCCGACATTTTAAAAATGTACCAGACAGGAACCGGCTCAATCAGGATGCGGGCGGTCTACTACCGGGAAAACGGCGACATCGTTATCAGCGCCTTGCCCCACCAGGTCTCCGGCGCTAAAGTGCTCGAGCAGATAGCGTCCCAGATGCAGTCCAAGAAGCTGCCCATGGTCGTTGACCTGCGCGACGAATCGGACCACGAGGACCCCACCCGCCTTGTCATTGTACCGCGTTCCAACCGGGTAGACGTGGAGACGTTGATGCGGCACCTGTTCGCCGCAACTGATCTTGAAAAAACCTACCGGGTCAACATAAACCTGATTGGCCTGGATGGCCGGCCCCAGGTCAAGGATCTCAAAAGCCTGCTGTCCGAATGGCTGCAGTTCAGAAAAGAGACGGTCCGACGGCGCCTCCAGTTCAGGCTGGATAAAGTCACCGATCGCCTGCACATCCTGGAAGGCCTGCTGGTCGCTTACCTCAACATTGACGAAGTGATCGCCATAATTCGTAGCGAAGAAAAGCCCAAACCGGTGCTGATGGCCCGCTTCAATCTGACCGCTACCCAGGCGGAAGCCATCCTGGAACTCAAGCTGCGTTTTCTGGCCAGACTCGAAGAGATGAAAATCAGAGGTGAACAGGAGACCCTGGCCGCCGAAAGGGACACCCTGGAAAAAACCCTGAACTCAACCCAACGGATGAAAACCCTGATCCGCCGCGAAATCGAAGCCGACGCCAAAACTTTCGGTGACGCCCGGCGCGCACCCATCGTACAGCGCGAAGAGGCCCAGGCCATGACCCAGGCCGACCTCTTACCGGTGGAACCGTTGACAGTGATCCTTTCCAAAAAGGGCTGGATCCGGGCCGCCAAGGGCCACGAAATCGATCCGGCCGGCCTGAATTATAAATCCGGTGACGGATTTTTGGATGCAGCCCACAGCCGCAGCAACCAAATGGCGGTTTTTCTGGACTCCACCGGGCGCAGTTACGCTGTTGCGGCCCACACCCTGCCCTCTGCCCGTGGTCAGGGCGAACCTTTGAGCGGTCGTGTGAACCTGCCCTCCGGGGCGTGGTTTACAGCGGTGCTTTCCGGAGACCCCCAACGTCCGATCCTTTTGGCCAGTGATGCGGGATATGGCTTTGTGACCTCCCTGGCCGATCTTTTCACCAAAAACCGCAGCGGCAAGGCGGTGTTGACCCTCCCCAAAAACGCCCGCCCCCTGTCGCCGGTTTCCGTCAACGACCCGGAAAGCGACCAGTTGGTGGCCATCACCAACGAGGGCCGCATACTGGTCTACGCACTCAACCACCTGCCGACCCTCGCCAGGGGCAAAGGCAACAAAATTATCAATATACCATCCGCCCGGGCCAGGGCCGGAGAGGAACTGTTGATCACTTTGACGGCTCTACCCATAGGCCACAACCTGATCGTGCACGCCGGCAAGCGCTATTTGAAGCTGAAGCCCGGCAACCTGGCTGATTTCGTGGGCAAGCGCGGCCAGAGAGGTCGAAAACTACCCCGGGGTTTTCAAAATGTAACCGCTATAGATATGGAAGCTTCATCGCAAAGGGCGCTCATTTAGACCGACTTGACACCCGCTCTTATCATCCCCATATTCTCCGCAAGCAAACAGGACCCCATAAGGGAGGACGCAATCCATATGCTGTTAAAACTTTTTCTCGCATTTACCCTGATTCCGATGATCGAGTTGACGCTTTTAATTAAGATCGGAACCGCCATCGGGGTCATTAATACGCTGCTGCTGGTGATCATCACCGGGTTCGCCGGGGCTTACCTCGCCCAGGCCCAGGGTTTTCAGACCATGCTGCGGGTGCGCGAACGACTCAACCGGGGAGAAACCCCGGCCGAGGATCTGGTGGATGCCGTGATCATCTTTGTAGCCGGCATTGTTTTATTGACCCCGGGCCTGTTGACCGACATCACCGGCCTGCTCCTGCTGCTGCCGACCACCCGAACCCCTTTTAAAAGGTGGCTGCGGGTACAGTTTGATCGCTGGATGCAGAATCCCAACATCCATATTACCAGATATCCCTGACATTGTACCCAAAGTGCCATGACACATACAAAGGCCTATCAGCCCTCCCCCGTTAAGGTTTGGGAATATACCATAGCCGGTAAATGGACGGTCCAGGCCGGAAAGACGGACGTCGACAACGATCGCCTGAGCCTGAAGGAAGCCCGGCCCGCTGACTGGTGGTTTCATGTGCGCGGCATGCCCGGCAGTCACGTGCTTTTAAGAGCCCTCCCCGGTGAAACCCCCGACAAAGAGACCCTCAAGGCCGCCGCCGCTGTGGCGGCCTATCACAGCAAGGCTCGCAACGGCGGGGTAACGCCCGTGGCCTGCACCCAGGCAGCTTACGTCAGTAAACCGCGTGGTGCCAAACCCGGCACCGTCCAAATCCGCAAAGAAACCATTTTAAAAGTCCGGCCGGGACTTCCCGATGGGGCATAGGAAAGCACCCAAAGAGCTGGCCAAAATGCTGGCGTACATCCTGGGTCGACGTCCGGGAGAATTCGGCCTGGTACCCGACCGGGAAGGCTTTGTCAAGATCAAGGAACTTTTGAAGGTCTTCTCTGAAGAGCAGGGCTGGGGTTATGTCCGGCGCTCGCACCTGGAAGAGGTTCGGCTTACCCTGACCCCACCGCTCATAGAGATCAGGGACAACCTGGTAAGAGCTGAAAACAGGACCCACCTGTCCGCCTCCCGGACCGTGGCGGAGCTTCCCAAATTACTGTACACCTGCGTGCGCCAGAAAGCGTACCCGTTTGTGGCCGCCAAGGGGGTTATGAAATCCGATGGGGATGTGGTCCTCAGCGCCGATCTTGAAACTGCCCGGCGATTGGGCCGGCGCATCGACCGTTCACCGATTCTGCTCACCGTCCAGGTCAAAAAGACACTGGCCCAACGGGTGCGTTATTTTACCAGCGGTGACGGGCTGTATACGGCTGCATCCATCCCGGCCGGTTGTTTCACCGGCCCCCCCCTGCCCAAGGAGAAGCCGGATCCGGCCGCCCCGCCCGACCTGGTGCCAACCGCACCAAAAAAGCCCGGCAGTTACACCATCGAACTCAAGTCTGATGGCAGGGTTGATTCAGCGCCTGGAAAAAGTGGTAAAAATACGCCCCCCTGGAAAAAGAAACCCAAAAGAGACAAACAGCGGCATGAGAAGCCGCCATGGCGACGATAGAAGTGGGTACATACCCCCCGGGTTATCTGTAAACATAAGAATTAAATCCAATATTCCCATCCAAATTCAAATCAACCGGAATCGAAAAAAAGGGTTTGACAACCGCGGTTAGAATTTGTTAGGTAGCGATTTTACGTTTCTGGGCCGTTAGCTCAATTAGGCAGAGCACCTGACTCTTAATCAGTAGGTTCTCGGTTCGATTCCGAGACGGCCCACCACATATTTTCAATGATTTAAGGCCTCTGGGTTCCAGAGGCCTTTTTTCGTTTGGTCGCCAAACCTGGCCAATGAGACACTTTTTGCGACCAAAATGCGACCAATTCTGAAGGTGTACTCTTGATGGATCCATAAAAAGTCCAAATCCTATTAGATTTGTCATCCCGGCGAATGCCGGGATCCAGTGATTTCAGGTACTTCTGGATGCCGGTCGATGATCCCGACCTAAGCAGGGATCAAGTCCGGCATGACGGTCAGAGGGCTTTTTACGGCGCCATCGCTCTTGCTACCGCAAGCCCCTGATAACTCGTTAAATGCGTTGCCTCGGTCGTGCCCTGTAGGTGAAACTTTTTGGGGTCTTGTCTTACAGAAAATGGTGACAAAGAGTTTCATGAAATATTAGGGTTAGGGCAGTTTCCTGTATCATCTCAAACCTGACACTTTCTGGAGGATATATATCGTTTCTTTCAGACCGATTTTCCCATCACTGTTCACATCCGCATTTCTATAAATGTTTTGGATAGAGATATTGGAAATGGCCTGCAGGCTTATGATGGCGTCGGCCATATTGATTATATCATCCCCACTAACATCACCAGGCAATACCGTTTTCGTACCTACCAGACTGTCACCAACGATAGAAGCCGTCTGCTCAGCCTGCGTCACATCATTATAGAGCAGTTCGCCTGAAAAGGTCTGGCTGCCGGCAGCATCTCCCGGTGCAGAAACAGTATAGGAAATGGTTTTAGATCCAACGTCTGTCCCGCTGAATAGCCACTTGATCTCGCCGGTCGCAGCATCAAATGTATCATGGGTGGGTTGTGATCCGGTTATATTCCACCCGGAAGGGATGGTTTCTTTTACGATCAAACCGGTGGGTGCGGTTCCACCTACAAACAGGCCTAACGCGATTTCAGCCGTTGATCCGGCCGTAATGGTTTCTGGCAGGTAGCGTGTTCCGGTAATCTGCTGGGTCGTGCCGGCAAAACTTACGGCGCTGTCACCATTTGCAGAACTGGTGACAGCCTGCCCGGCCGGATCGTTGTATTTAAGGATCCCGGAAAAACTCAATACCGAGTTTACCCCTCCCGGCAACTGGACCCGGTAGGCAATTGTTCGAGGCGTGATTTCCTGATCAACCAGGATCCACTTGATCAAGCCCGTAGCTGAGTTATAGGCACTGTGGGTCGGATTTGATGAAACAAGCTCAAGCCCAGTTGGAATTGACTCTTCAATGATCAATCCGTTGGGTTTAAGACCTTGGGCATCAAGGGATAGGGTTACATCAAGATACGCCGGTGAATCATACGTCTGGGGCAGACTCCGAGAAAGTGTAAGATTCTGGTAAAAGGTGGATGTGTTCGGATCACCGCCGGTTTCTATGGTCCGTGGGGTGCCGGTGGTATCGTTGTAAAGCACGTATCCTTGAAAAAAGCGTATACCCGTCTCGTCAGCAGGGATCTGGAGCTCGTATGTAACCACTGTGCCCTGCGAGACTGCGCCGCCCAGTAAAACCCACTCCATCAACCTTGTGGCCGGGTCAAAGGAACTGTGGGAAGGGCTTGACGTGTTTATCTGCCAGCCGTCCGGGATGTATTCTTTGACGATGATGCCATTGGGAAGATCACCATCAATTTGGATGCTCAACGCTACGGGGACACTTCCGGGCGTTTCAATCTGTTCCGGCAGGTCACGGGTAGCGTTGATGGTTGTGGCAAAAACCGAGGCAACAGGCATAAAAGCCATGCCAACCAGCAGTAAGACCAGCCGTATTCTGTAGTCAATCCGGTATCTATTCATCGAATGAGGTGTCACCTGTAATGTTTACCTTGTAGCGGTTGCGGTTTGAATCCGTGTACAGTATTTTGCCTGAAAATTCTTGCCCCGCTTTGCTGCCTGCAGGCCTGAAGATTTGATATTCGATTTTGAACTCATCTGCCAGGCTGCCCATGAGCAGCCACTTTATTTCTCCACTGGCACCATCAAATCGATCATACCCGGGCGAGGCACCGATTACCTGCCAACCGGGAGGAATGACCTCTTTAATGATGACGCCATTGGGTTTTTCGGTGGGCATCTGGATCTGCAAGATAATGGCCATGCTCTGGGAACCTGAAGAATCCTGCGGCAAATAGCGGGTGCAGGTCAGGTCGGCTGCCCAGGCCATTGAGGCATGGAGTAAAATAAATAGAAAGGTGATACTTACGGGGATAGTCTTGTTGATTTTCATGAGACAAAAACCTCTGCTTTAAATAATTGAACACCAAAAAACTAAGTGCCTGAACGTCGAACATTGAACGTCCAACATCGAACGTCGAATACTGAAGTCGCTTTGCTCCACCCTTTTTCATTTAACCAATACCAAATAACTAATTTTGCTTTGTTTTCACCCTTGACCTTATTTCTTAATTCAAAATTGAATGTGGTCTTTCTACTTTAACAACGGCAGAATACCTTATTCGACGTTGGACGTTCAATGTTCGATGTTCGGCGTTCATTGTTTATACCTTCGCCTAAGGTATCCACGGAAAACAGGGATCGCTGCTCTGGTCATCGTAGCTATAGGTACTCAGTTTCCAGAGATCGACCAGATCAAGCATGTAAAAATCGACATCACAGGCCTGCCCGATCAAAGTGGCCATCGGGCCCGTGGCCCAGGCATCAATGGCGTCGAGCAGTTCAAAATCACCAATGGTCCAGTCAGCATTCGTATCATACGGATTGGTTGGCGTTACAGCGGGAATCTCCTCGACCGTAAAGTTCCAGGCATAGTCATCAGTTGGAGAGCCATCCGCGACACCGTTATCGTTTCCGTCCAGGGGGTTACCGGCAAGGTCGGTTATATCCTTGCTAACCGTGACGTTAACCAGTTCGCCGTATTCAAACGGATCATCAGGCACCAATGTCAATTTCTGATTGACGGCATCGTAAGCAATGCTGCCCACATGGGTGCCGCTGACCGCCCCCTGGACCGTCAAATTGCTGATAGAGATACTGCCTGTGTTCATGGCTTCATCAAAGCTCACAAGGATGTTTGCATCCCGGCTGACATGCACTTCGTCTGCTATTGGATATATGGATGTAACCGTGGGCAGGATGTGGTCAAGGTAAGAATTGTTGTCTATGGGGTTGGTGCCGTCATTGAATTCAACAAGATTGCTGACCCCATCCTGGTCTGCGTCCAGACTGCTGTCATCCTGTTTGGGATTAAACCCCCAGGAGACCTCCCAACCATCGTCCATGCCGTCATTGTCGGTATCACCTGTACCCGGATGGGTATCGTGCTGGTACTCTTGGAAGTTGGTCAGGGTGTCATTATCAGGATCTGCAGAGGCATCATCCACAGCACTGTCGAGCTGGGTGTACTGATCCTCCCAGTCATTGGGCATGCCATCACCGTCACTGTCCAGGCCGGTGCCGCCTGTTACGGTCACATCTATAGCAGATGACACCGTCACATTGCCATTGGCATTACTGGCATAAAACGTGAGCTTGTAGATATCGTTATAGACAAACCCGTTATAGTCCCCCTCGTAACGTCCATCTCCATCCGGGTCAGTAAGGTCAAAGTTGGGCAGAGTCACCTCTGGGGATTCGAGATCATCGGTAATCTCCGGGGCGGTATATCCAGGCGGTATCACGGTGGCCCACACGTGGTCGATGTCCTCAAGATCGGACAAGGTGGCAAAGAACGTGTGGGCCTGATTGGCAGCAACTGACTGGCTTGCGCTGGTCTCTGCGAATTCCGGATACAGCCCGGCAATGGCGAAGCTGCCCCCGATGTGCAAATCGGTGGCCAGCAGCGCAGGCGATTCTACCAGTTGCGGCACCATCTGGCTGTAGGGCAGGCCCATGTTGCTGAGTTTTGTCCTGGCTTTCTGGTAGGATGTATTCAATGAATCGCCTGCGTAGAGGCTGTCGATCAGGAACTGTGAGAATGAGATCCGACCGTTCAGGTCAAGATAGGCGTTGAGGTTATCGGTGGAGGTAATCACCACCCGGTCGTAGTCATCGGCCGTCAGGTCGTCGGTGAACGAACCAGACTTACAGGCCTCGATGACAACCACCACCTTTCTGCCAGTGGCATCCTGGAAGTCGTTGAGCCAGGTATTGAGTTGGGCAGCACCAAGAATCTCATTGGGGAAAATATTGAACTTGTCGATGCCACCGTGATCTATGAGGTATACGTAAAGCGGTCCATCCGTACTCTGGGTTGCTGCCCAGTTTGTGATTGAGTTGCCGAACTCTGTTACAGTAGGGCTTCCGTCATCAACGATATTGTCATCGTAGCCGTCTCCGTCAACATCGTGCCAGGTCATCGGGTTAATGTAGTGGATGTCATCGTTGCTGAAGAGCCTCGACCTGAATCTACCGTAGGCAAGATCGGAGAGGTATTGGGTCGAGTCTCTGAGTGTGTTGGCAGCGTCGACGCCACCACCGGCAACCAAGATAAGGTTACCGTGTTGTTGGTCATAGACTACGTGTGGACTTCCCACCTTAATATCGTATCGACCTGAAATACCACCGTAAGTTGCGATAACAGCAGTGCTGCCTTCCGTAACAGCTGTAACAAAACCAAATGCATCGACTGTCACGACATTGTCGTCTATAGAAGTCCAGGTTGCCCCTGAAACAATTTCCCCTGTGGCGTCTGAGTAGTTAGCAATTGCGGCTAAAGTTTGAGTTTCATTGATATTCATGTCATTAGCACCCAAGATATTAATGCTAACGATTTGTTTAAGGCCCTCAATAATCGATTCTGATAATAATTTAACTTCGTATTGGTTAAACTGGTCAATATCACCATTGCTTTCGATTTTTAAATAGAGATTTCCGGGATTTTGATATACTTCCATTATGAATGCTTCACCATTAATTGCAGTTCGCCAATCAATAGCATTATTGTTTTCATCTACAATACTAATAAAATAGTCAGCTGTCGTTGATGTCGATCGAAACTGAATTTCAAAAAGAGAAACTTCTGAAAGATGGAACCCGTAATAATCAGAATCGTTCTCAGAGAAAATGCGTCCCTTTCTATAGCTGTCTTTTTCAATAGAATTGGCAAATTTAGGAGTGTTGTTGGGCTCAATTTCAATATTTGTTTGATTTGAAGGTTCTATACCTAAGCGGTAGTAATTATCAAAATCCACAATTGAACCATCGGAAGAAACTTTTACAAAATATCTACCAGCGCCAAGACCCATATGGAGAGAAATGTCCTGACCGTTAACCGAGTTAACACCATCTATAAGGTTTTGGTCTGAGTCCTTAAAAATAGTAAGGTAAAAATTTCCAGTACTGTTAGCGCAAGAAAAGGTCAACTCTATATATGCAGGGGTATTTAGATTAAAGGTGTAAAAGTCTTGATCTTGGTCATTTGATAACCGCCCATAAATTGGCTCTTCGGTTTTGAATGTTGTTGATAATTCATATGAGTCATTTAGTTCAACTTCTAGTTGAGATAGGCTCTCGCTGAGCTTAATAGTAAAGGGGTTAGTTGGATCTGCGTGACTAATTGGTTCAACACGAATAAGATAGTTTCCGATCTCTAAAATCGATTCTATATGAACCGATGGCTTGTCAATACATTCAATACTATCGATCAATAATTCTTCGCCATTTAATACCTCGACCAGATATCCTTCTTTAACACCTCCTGAAGAGAGAAAAATTTTTACTGGTTTTTTTTCAGTAATGTTAAAGGAGAAAAGCGATTCATCGTTGAGATGGTTATTAGATCCCTCAATAGTATCGCCAAGGTTCAATGAAACAGTATCTTTATTCGGAAGACTGTCGAGAACCTTATAAGTCATTACATAATAATTGTCTTGGTCTACATCTCCATTCGATGTTAATTCAATATAGTAACTCCCGGCCGAAAGCCCCAAAGAAAAACAACTAGTACTTCCGTCAACGGAAGAGGTTTTGGCCATAAGATTATCGTTTTCATCATAAACCCTAATCGACATATCAGCTACACTACTTGATGAAAGATAGCCAATATCAATTATATAGTCATCTATGATAGTAAACTTATAATAATCTATATCATTCTCAGGCAAGCTCCCCTTATAAAAGACTCCATTTGTCATTTCAGATGCACTTAGATTTGAATTGTTAGACTCGATTTCCATACCATCAACATCTACGTATACAAAAAGTCTTTCGTCATAAGCTCTCCCCATATAATTAGTTGAAATTTTAACCCAACCATTCTGTTGCCCAGTCAAAATGTTACCCAATATAGTAGCAGTGGTATAGTCTGATGATGACCATGACTCTGCCAAACTAAATTCCCCTTCACCGTGTTCACCAATAAGCTCCAATTTATATTGATAATTATTATCCAATTTTTTTGCTGATACATAAATACGATTTAGGTGCCTTGCAATTGAGTACCAACTTTCATGACCAAGTGTTTGATTTTCATTTACAAAGGTGTTTACATTATCATTAATTTCATCATATTCGCTATCATATGCGGTGACAGCAAACTGAGTGTCCATCGGTAAATCAGAGAACGTATATTGAGTAATATTTCCAACATCAATTACATTATTGTAAGAGTATTCCGTTTCGCTATTGTAGTAAATTTTATAGCCAGAAATATCTAATTCAGGATTAGCTTTCCAGCTCACATTTATATTGTCTCCAACAATGGTTACTATTGGGTTTGAAGGTGGTGAAATTGGTGCTGATGCATTAGGTGCACTTAGATATGGAACATATTCAATGATCTCCTTTGTGCCATCATCAAACCAATCATATATTTTTTCCTGAATCTCAGAATCTATTATAGTACCCCACCAGTTGTTATTTCCATCAATATTGTTTGTTCCATATGTGATATCGTTGAAGAGAATGTAGCCAGACTTATTGCTCATAAAATTATTAAAGTTCATAGTAGGATATGAATTTAATTGAATAGTGTTAAATTCTTTAGATAAATTGTCTACTATAGTATTATAATGAAAACTATTTCCAGAATAATATACGCCGCCCCCATATAGAGCCTCATTTCCAAATATTAAGTTATTATTGAATGCACAAGCGCCCCTCGCCCCACCGCCCCAACCGTCTATAGTTGGCCTCCACTGGTCATATGCGGAGTTAAAAACAATTATATTATTCGATGCTTGGCCGCTATCACAATATAGCCCGCCCCCGGACAATGAAGAGTTACTAATTATAACATTATTAGATATTTTGTTAGAATTGTAAATTCCTCCACCTTTGCTATGACCATGAGTTCTTGCAATATTATTATAGACAATATTGTTTACGACTAGTTCTCCGCCATCTATTCCGCCACCACCAACTTTACTATGACTATAAAATGCTGATACTACATTATTGCTAACGATATTGTTTTGAACAGTAGCATTACTACTCACACTTATTCCTCCGCCATATGCCCCTTCATTAAAGCCTGACACATCTTCAAGAAGACTGTTCCCATTGACATAATTTCCAGATATCATCACTGTACTTCCATGAGCATATATTCCTCCACCCCGAAGTGGTCTTTTTGCAAAGGTCGAATTGCTTTCTATTGTGTTAGATAATATTAGTATATCACCTCCGCTGGCAAATATACCTCCACCATTGTTTCCGTTAATGTTATTAGCTCTGTTTCCACTTGAGTTATAAGCTATTAAACAGTTTGAAATTTTAAAAGTACTAGATAAGGAGTCCGCATAGATTCCGGATGAGGCATTGTTATTAATTGTGCAATAATTAATGAAAGGGTGAGCGTTAGTAATTCTAACTGCTCCGAAGTTGTTGCTCCCTGCATATTCAATTATACAATGTTCCAAAATGGAACCACTTAGGTAATTACCATCAATATCGTAGGCTGTGTCAATAAGAGGTTCGTGAAAAAATAAGTAACCCCAATCTCCTGCAGATGGTGTCGTGGAATTAGATGTGAAAACAATCTTGTTAGTATCTGATCCTTGGGCTATCAATTGTCCTTCAATTGTCAATAAAAAACCTGGATCCACTTTTACAATTACTCCTGGTTCGATAGTTAATATCGCGCCGCTATTAACTAATATATTACCAACAATGATATATGGACTATTTGCAGCAGTCCATGTAGTATCCTCACTTATATTTCCAGTAGTATGAGTTTGGGCATAAACTATACTGTCAGTGAAGATTTGAAATACAAATATAGCAAAAAGTAAAAACCCTACTTTATAGGTGATACAAAAAATACTATGCAATGAAATTTGATGGCGATTGAGAAGAATCTTTTTTAAAACAGCATATAGATAACAATAAATAAACATATTACTAATTCTCATATTCCCCTCCGGTTGCTAATTGCCCTTTTCATTCCAAAGATAGTAATTTGTATATTTACAAGGAGCGTACAACTTTTTCGCCAAAACCTGGAACTTAACATTGCCCAACAGCCTAAACCCCTACCGCCTATCTATCTGCGTAGGTATTTAGCAGTTTAGGCGGTAGGCTATTAGCAACATCAAAAGAAACCATTAGCCAAGAACAATAAATCACTGATTCTTTCCCTTTTGCCGCAGGCAGCCACCACGTCATCCGTGAAATCCGTGTCAAATTATTGCTTTTGACTTTGACCTTCATTCAAAGTTCGACGTTGGAAGTTCGCCGTTCAACGTTCGCCTTATGCCCCTCGCTTAAGGTATCCACGGAAAACAAGGATCCCCCCCCTGGTCATCGTAGTTATAAACGTTGAGCTTCCAGAGGTCGACCAGGTCGAGCATATAAAAATCGACATCACAGGACTGCCCGATCAGGGTTGCCATGGGACCGGTGGCCCAGGCATCGATGGCATCGAGCAGTTCAAAATCACCGATGGTCCAGTCGGCATTCGTATCATACGGATTGGTCGGGGTTACGGCAGGGCTATCCTCGACCGTAAAACTCCAGGCATAATCATCAACGGGGCTACCGTCAGCCGCACCGTTATCGTTCCCATCCAGGGGGTTACCGGCAAGGTCGGTTATATCCTTGCTGACCGTGACGTTAACCAGTTCGCCGTATTCAAACGGATCATCAGGCACCAGTGTCAATTTCTGATTGACCGCATCGTAGGCGATGCTCCCGACATGCAGGCCGCTTACTGCACCCTGAACCGTCAAGTTATTGATAGAGATACTACCGGTGTTCATAGCTTCATCAAAGCTCACAAGGATGTTTGCATCCCGGCTGACATGCACTTCGTCTGTTAATGGATATATGGATGTAACCGTGGGCAGGATATGGTCAAGATATGAATTGTTATCGATCGGGTTGGTGCCGTCATTGAACTCTACGACATTACTTACCCCATCCTGGTCTGCATCCAGATTGCTGTCATCCTGCTTGGGATTAAAGCCCCAGGAGACCTCCCAACCATCGTCCATGCCGTCACTGTCAGTGTCATCTGTGCCCGGATGGGTATCGTGCTGATACTCCTGGAAATTGGTCAGGGTATCGTTATCAGGATCTGCGGCCGCATCATCCACAGCGCTGTCAAGCTGGGTGTACTGATCCTCCCAATCGTTTGGCATACCATCGCCGTCACTATCGAGTCCGGTGCCGCCGGTTACGGTGACATCTATAGCCGGGGACACAGTCACATTGCCGTTGGCATTACTGGCATAAAAGGTAAGCTTATAGACATCATTATAGACAAACCCGCTATAATCACCCTCGTAGCGGCCATCGCCGTCCGGGTCGGTAAGGTCAAAGTTGGGCAGAGTAACCTCAGGAGATTCAAGGTCATCCGTTATCTCCGGGGCAGTATAGCCGGGAGGTATTATGGTGGCCCACACGTGGTCGATATCCTCAAGGTCGGACAAGGTGGCAAAAAACGTGTGGGCCTGGTTGGCGGCAACTGTCTGGCTTGCGCTGGTCTCTGCAAACTCCGGATACAGCCCGGCAATGGCAAAGCTGCCCCCGATGTGCAGATCAGTAGCCAACAGCGCTGGCGATTCTGCCAACTTCGGCACCATCTGGCTGTAGGGCAGGCCCATGTTGCTGAGTTTGGTCCTGGCTTTCTGGTAAGAGGTGTTCAGTGAGTCTCCCGCGTACAGGCTGTCTATGAGGAACTGAGAGAACGAGATCCTGCCGTCAAGATCAAGATAAGCGTTGAGGTTGTCAGTGGAGGTGATCACCACCCGTTCGTAACCGTCGGCCGTCAGGTCGTCGGTGAACGAACCAGACTTACAGGCCTCGATGACAACCACCACCTTTCTGCCAGTGGCATCCTGGAAGGCATTGAGCCAGGTATTTAGTTGGGCCGCACCGAGAATCTCATTGGGGAATATGTTGAACTTATCGATGCCACCGTGGTCTATAAGATAGACATAAAGAGGTCCATCTGTGCTCTGGGCTGCTGCCCAGTTGGTGATGGAGTTTCCAAACTCGGTAACAGTGGGACTTCCGTCATCAACGATGTTGTCATCGTAACCGTCACCATCAACATCATGCCAGGTCATGGGATTAATGTAGTGGATGTCATCGTTGCTGAAAAGCCTTGATCTGAATCTGCCATAAGCGAGATCAGAGAGATATTGAGTTGAGTCTCTGAGTGTGTTGGCAGCGTCGACCCCACCGCCGGCAACCAGGATCAGGTTGCCGTGGTGTTGGTCATACACGAACTGGGGAGCACCTACCTTGATATCGTATTGACCAGAAAGACCGCCGTAGGTGGCAATAACTGTGGTACTACCTTCCCCTATTGCAATCACTAAGCCTGAAGCAGCTAAGGTTACCACGCTCTCGTCCAATGAGGTCCAGATGACACCTGAGGCGCTTTCAGTTGATGCGTCTGAATAACTGGCAGTAGCAGATAAAGTTTGTGTGTCTGTGATGCTCATTTCAGCAGTACTTCCGGTAACTGAAACATTAACCACCTGTTTTACCCCAACGATAGCTGCATCCGTACTTATGCTAATTTCGTATTGGTTGTATTGGTCTACATCTCCGCTACTTTCGACTTTTATGTAGTAGTTCCCTGCTGCTTTGTTGGCATATAGGGTAAAGGGAGATCCATTTTCTGTAATCCACTCATCGAAAACCTGGTCATTTTCATCAACAAAGCTGACTTTATAGTCCCCTGTTTGGGATGCAGATGAAAAATTGACACCGAAAATATCAGAAACTGGCAAATGAAATCCGTAGTAATCCGCATCCTGGCTTGAATAGACCCTTGCTTTCCGGGGAGTGGCCTTTTCGATGGCATTGGCGAACTTTAATGTGTTGTTGGACTCGATTTCAAGGTCGGTTTGTCCAGAATCCGCCAAACTGATGCTATAATAGTTCACAGAGTCTCCATCAGAGCCATTGCTTGAAACCTTTAGAAAATACCTGCCAACCCCGAGCCCCATATCGAGCGAAGTAGATCTACCGTTCTCTGCTGTAATTCCATCGATCAGGTTCTGATCTGAATCCTTGTACAGGGATATGAAAAAGTCTTTCACGCTGTTCGGACATGAGAAATCGAGCGTCAGGTATCTGGGGGTTTCAAGGGTAAAGATATAAAAATCACTATCAGAGTTGTCGGTAAACCGCCCGATAACAGGTTGAGCTATGTCGAATTGGGAAGATACTTGGTAAGTGTTGTTCGGTTCGGACTCGAGTTGGCTTGTACTCTCAGACAGATCGAGAGTGAATGGATTTGCCGCATCTATGTCGGCAATAGGCGTTACTCGGACTTTATAGGCACCTACAGCCAGTATGGCTTCAATTCTCACCGGCATGCCTTCAAGTGCAACCACCTCTTCGACAACATTCAATGCGGCATCCAGAACCTCGATTTTATATTTTGCGTGACCACTTGAGGGGGTGAGTGAGAGCTTTATTGCTTGTTCATGGGTGATTGAGAAGGTGAAATTTGATGTGTCATCGAGGTTGTATATCGTACTCTGAGCGGTCCCTCCGATGGTGATGGGAGCTTCGGTTTTTACTGGCAGAGCATTCAAACTCTTGTATGTAAGGACATAATATTTGTCCTGATCAATATCCCCTGAAGTTGTAAGCTTCACGTAGTAGTCGCCCGTGGGTAACCCTAGCGGGAAGGTCAGAGACTGGCCATTTGTGGAAATACCTGATGCCATTAGCACGTCATTGCTGTCAAAAACTTCCACCAGAACATCTGCGGATGTGCTGTGAGACAGAAAACCAAGATCAAGGGTAGACGCTGAGGGTAAGGAAAACTGAAAATAGTCCGTATCTCCATCGTAAAGGCGTCCCTCACAGAATGCACTATCGTTAAGAGAATATGCTGACGCCTTTATGTTGTTTGGCTCACTTTCAAGATCCTCAAGAGTCGTATAGACGAACAAGCTTTTCGTATACGTTACTCCCTCGTATGTGGTCGATACTTCAACACGTCCATTTTGAAGTGCTGTTAATATACCGTGCTCAACCGTGGCAATAGTTTCATCCGACACTGACCATGTAGTATTCAGGTAAAAAACTCCGTCTGTATACAGCCTGTTCAATGTTAGTTGATATTTGTCCAACCCACCGAACCGTTTTGATGATATCCAAGCGTTTTTCAATGTGGCTATAGTGAAGAGACTTTGAGTTGTTCCTTTGGCTGGATCATCAATAGGTTCTATCCTTAGAGCACAGTTGAATGATTCTGGTCCGGCTACGGTCCATGTAAAACTACCGTCATTGGGTGTGCTTTCGGCAATGGTTTCAAATGTGCCAGATTTTCCTCCTTCACGGGAAAGAGAGATCTTTACATTGCCAGAAATTCCTGCCGCATCCCAGACAATGGTTTGCAGCGTTCCGATGTCCCACCGGGCGGCTTGTTTGGGAGCCAAAATAACCAAATGATCCAATAATCGATTCTGGCCACCACGAATGGCGAGTGCATAGTTGCTAACTGGCTTATCTTTGTCATTTATGTAGCCGAAGTAGAGATCCGATATCCACGCAACGCTGCTTGCTACGTGGGGAGTAGCGGACCAATAAGGGGCAGGCATCGCTCCTGGAAATACCGTTGTATCGACGCTCGGATTGTACAGTGAATAATCCTGGATACTCTGCAGTTCGTTAATAATTGGCAACCGCCAGTCGTCGTGCCCTGCAAGCGACAATGCCTCACAATAGTCCAGTGCCGACTCCCAGTCTGCCTGGATGTCGGTTTCCTGCTGCCACATGAGCCCCGTAGAGGTGTCTGTTACCGTCCCATCACCGTTAATGACCAAATTATCCAATGATCCAGACTGGCCACCACGCACAGCACGGACATAGTGCCTATCCATTTGATGAACAGGTAAGGAAACCCCAGCTGAGAAATTAACGTACCACGAACTATTGCCATTATATGCGCCGACAGTAGAGGACCAGTACTGGGATGATTGCACCTTTGGGAAAAATGACGTGTCTACGGCAGGACCGTTTCTTCCCATGCTGATAATGGACGCAAGTTCCTTGACCTCAGGCATGCGCCAATCCTGAAATCCACCAAACTTTTGAAGATTCAGTTGCTCAACAAAGATATCATCGGCATCTTCCCAGTTGTAAGTGTCATCCTTGTCATGGATAGAACTATCATCTGTCTTGACCTCCCAAATCAGCCCGGTAACATTGTCTCGCACCATTACCCACTCAGTCGCATCATCCGGCAAACCATTTCCATTGGCATCAAGTTTCGTATAGGAGGGGGGATTGATCTGATAGTTTCCATCTTGACCATAGAAAGGCTCTCCTGGTGCTGGGCAAGGGATCTCACTATTATTGCTATAGCACTTAGCCTGTCCAGTATCAGGTATCGGGCCAGACAAAGCCACTACCGGAACCACCAGAATTAATACCACAAGAAGGATCACTCTCTTAATCATATATCACCTCACTGAGAACATTTGTGCCATCTCCACGTAACAGACAAACTTACCGAGAATCTCTTGCAAGTAAGCCCAAATAAAACCGGAACGCCCAACATCGAAAATTGAACTTCGAACATCGAATGTGGTGTCGCTGCGCTCCGCAATTTCTTTGCAATAACCAATAAATAGTAACCGGTCTTATTGGTTGAATTTGTTCCATTGGTTCTATTGGTTTTAATTTAAAGCTCGACGTTGGAAGTTCGATGTTCAACGTTCGTCTGTTCCTGCCCTTCCGTGCTTCCTAACAGTCTGTCAGCCTATAGCCTAAAAACCTGAACAGTTATCAACTGTTCCTAGTAGCTCAAAATCTCCACACTTCCGCCCACCGGGCTATGAACAATATACAGATTCTCTCCATTAGCCGTGACAACCAGATCAACCGGACTGTTCCCGGCCGATAAGAGGCTTTCGGACAGTGCCAGCTTCGTGTTGCTGGATGTGTTAATCATGGTCACGGTGCTGTCGCCCCAGTTCACCACATATAAAAGATCCCCGTTCACCGCCATCCCTTTGGGGTTCTTGTTGGTAACCTCACCCTCTTCCTTAATGGTGATCGATTGCGCCAGAGTGGTATTGGTGGCGGTATCGATAATAGAGATCTTCCCGTCCGCGGTATTGTGGGAAACATAGACATAAGCCCCGTCAAACCGGGCCTGGGCCTGGTAAGCCCCGGTCCCAACCGGGATGCTGGCGATCACTGTGTGATAGGTGCCAGACTGGCTGTCAAGATCTATGGCAAATACCTTGTAGGATCCATATGTACTTACCACATATAACTTGTTATCCGCTATGGTCATACCGAAAGGATCCGCGTCCTCTCCAAGGGGAATAGTGGCAACCACCTCATGAGTGCTGCCGTCGATCACGGTGACGGTATCATTGTTGGCACAGACGTACACTTTGCTGCCGTCGGCTGAAACAATCACATTCTGCGGAAAAGACCCAACCGTTACCGGGGTGGTATCAAAGGTGTCGTTGGACAGATCCAGCAAAAACAGGGCCCCGGGGCTACTCTGGTTGTCCACCACATAGAGGGTCTCCCGGGCCGGGTTGACGGCCATGGCCTGTGGGGAGCGTGATGACCCGGGCAGGTTGATCTGGCTGCTGATATTGGGTGTGCCGGCGCTGAAATCAATTGTAAGCAGGCAGGCATTGTACAAACTGCTGACGTATCCTTTAGTTCCAGCATTGTTCAAGACGATATCCGACGCCAGGTTGAACTGGTAGCCGCCCGTTTGTACGGTAGCCGCAAAAGACGGCACCAGGGTAATCTTGGCACTGCCATCTGTGGGCACTATAGCGCTGGTCAAATCATCGTTGTCCACTGCCTGGGCACCGAAAAAATAGGTCACCCCTTTTTCGAGCCCGGTTACCGTGTGCTGCCAGCTGCCCTCCACCTGCATGTCAATCAATTCACTGTTGGCCTGCTGGTCAAGGGCCGCGCTGTTCGTGCCGTAGTAAACGCTGTAACCGGCCACATCCGTGGAAACGCTGGCCGTCCAGGAAACGGTCGCTGATGAACCGGAGGCCTGTTGGGCTGTAACATTGGTTGGCGGCTCTGGTGCTTTGGTCAGAAGGATGGAAGATGCAAACAAAGATGTCTTTACACCGGCTGTAACGCTGATCCCGGTTAGCTTTGCAGAAAAATACCCGGCCTTATACGCTGTCAGATCATAGGTGCCGGCAGGCACGTCCGATAAGATAAAATAACCGCTGGCCGCACTCTGCGCGGACAAGCTGGTACCGTCAAGTGATACCGTCACATTTTCTGGGGTTGCTCCGCCTTCCAGTTGCAAGATACCCTCAATTTCACCGTAAATGACGACTGCATCTAAAACTACCGGGCTGCTAATTGCGGTAGTATTTCCGGATATCACCTGCACATTGGATAACGCTGCATCCACAAACCCGGCTTTGGTAAACCGAACGGTATAGGTTCCTGGCGGCAGGGGCGACAGGATAAAAGCGCCTGTAACTGAACTCACAGCGGTTACACTGGTATCGTCAACAGAGACTGTCACGCCAGCATATTCGGTCAGCCCTGCAAGCTGTACTGTGCCGGTAATCTCACCAATGCGCTCCGGATGGGCCGCTGGATCGGCCAGCACACTGGCAAGCCCGTCCCCATCAATCGCTAAAACAGCAAACCAGTAGTCGCCGCCAGCCACAAGGCCGGTAACCGTATACGTCCATTGCCCGCCGGTCTGGGAAACAACAGGTGTCACCGTCGCTTTTACATCGATCTGGTCTGCGGCCGATCCATAATAGACATCGTAACCGACCACATCACCGGAGCTGCTCGCACTCCAGGTCACCATAGCAGTGGTCGTGTTCTGGTAGGTCGCCGCAACCCCGGTCGGGGCTTCCGGAAAGTCCTTCAATACAATTGCGCTTGCCAGGACAGTTGTCTGCCCGGAGATCACTTCGACAGCTGCCAGGCTATCTACCGCAAATCCGTTCATTGCAAAGCGGATCGTATATGACCCGGCCGACAGCGGTGTCAGGGTGAACGCCCCGTTTGAAGCACTTACGGCCGTGATGCTGGTCCCGTCCACCGAAATGCTCACACCCGCATGGTCGGTCTCGTTCTCAAGATTTACCGTCCCGCCAATGCTGCCCGAAGCATCCGGTTTAAATCCGGCGGACAACGGGCTCACCAATTGGTCACCGTCCACGGCCCGTACCGCAAACCAGTACCCGGTCCCGGTCGTAAGCCCGGTGACCGTATACGTCCACTGGCCGGCAGTCTGGGCGGTCACCAGCGAACCGGTTGCCTGCGTATCGATCTGGTCTGACGCCGTACCATAGTACACGTCATATCCGGCCACATCCCCGGAGACACTCGCGCTCCAGGTCACCTGGACCGAGGTATTGCTCAGGTAAACCGCCCCTACCCCGGTGGGCGCCACAGGTGGGGCCAGCACGGCTATGGGGCCGGCAAGCGCTGTGACCTGCCCGGCAACCACCGCTACATCCGTGAGCGAGGTACTCTCAAATCCCGTTTTTACAAACTGCAGCGTATAGGCACTGCCTTCAGAAATCGGCGTCAGGGTAAATGATCCGTCTGACGCACTCACCGCGGTAATACTGGTACCATCCACAGATACCGTCACCCCGGCATGGTCGCCCTGACCTTCGAGGGCCACCGTGCCGGTAATCTCACCAATGCGCTCCGGATGGGCCGCTGGATCGGCCAGCACACTGGCAAGCCCGTCCCCATCAATCGCTAAAACAGCAAACCAGTAGTCGCCGCCAGCCACAAGGCCGGTAACCGTATACGTCCATTGCCCGCCGGTCTGGGAAACAACAGGTGTCACCGTCGCTTTTACATCGATCTGGTCTGCGGCCGATCCATAATAGACATCGTAACCGACCACATCACCGGAGCTGCTCGCACTCCAGGTCACCATAGCAGTGGTCGTGTTCTGGTAGGTCGCCGCAACCCCGGTCGGGGCTTCCGGAAAGTCCTTCAATACAATTGCGCTTGCCAGGGCAGTTGTCTGCCCGGAGATCACTTCGACAGCTTCCAGGCTATCTACCGCAAAGCCGCTTATTGTAAAGCGAATCGTATACGACCCGGCCGGCAGCGGGGTCAGGGTGAACGCCCCGTTTGAGGCACTTACGGCCGTGATGCTGGTGCCGTCCACCGAAACGCTCACACCGGCATGGTCAGTCGCGTTCTCAAGATTTACCGTCCCGCCAATGCTGCCCGAAGCATCCGGTTTGAATCCGGCGGACAACGGGCTCACCAATTGGTCACCGTCCACGGCCCGCACCGCGAACCAGTACCCGGTTCCGGTCGTCAGCCCGGTGACCGTATACGTCCACTGGCCGGCAGTCTGGGCGGTCACCAGCGAAC
>CAZWPX010000012.1:71066-86759 GCA_964636125.1 uncultured Desulfobacterales bacterium
CAAAGCCGCTTATTGTAAAGCGAATCGTATACGACCCGGCCGGCAGCGGGGTCAGCATGAACGACCCATCTTGAGAGCTTATGGCGGTAACGCTTGTGTCATCCACTGAAATCATCACACCCGCATGATTATTTTCGCCTTCAAGCTGTACAATTCCGGTGATATACCCCATGGGGTCTGGTTGCATAAGAGGATCTGAAAAAAAGCTATCAAGGCCGTCTGCATCTATTGCTTTAACGCCAAACCAGTAAACTTGTCCTGGTTCCAGACCTTCGACAGTATAGTTCCAGACTGAATTGACAGGTGTGGTGATTAAAGAGGGGTTCGCCTGAGTATCCATGGCTTGAAAGGATGGCGAATTGCCGTAAAACACATTATAACCCACAACATCACCTGATGAACTGGCCGTCCAGGTCACAGATACTGATGTACCCGTTTTGTATGCGACCATGACGTTGGCGGGGGCCTGAGGAGGCCTTTTCAATTCAACAGTTGTTGTGAGATTCGTTGGCTGGCCGGAAATGACAGGAACCGCATTCATGGTTTCATCGGAAAAACCTTCTTTCCCAAAACGTACAATGTATACGCCTTCGGGCAGCGGTGACAGGGTAAAATTTCCATCTTGAGAGCTTATCGCGGTGACACTTGTGCCATCAACCGAAATGCTCACTCCAGAATGGAAGGATTCATCTTCAAGTGCCACAGAACCTGTAATGGCCCCCATGGCGTCTGGCTGGCCATACGCTGATAACTGGCTGGTCAACCCGGTTTCATCTATTGCCTTAACGGCAAAAAAGTACTCCAACCCGGCACTGAGCCCTTCAACTGTGTAAGTCCAGACCTCACCCACTTTAGATGTGATGGGTGCCGGATTGGCCTTTAGGGATATGATGTCTGAAAAAATTCCGTAGTAGACATCATAACCGGTAACATCTCCTGAGCCACTTGCAGCCCAGGTTACGCTTACCGACGTATTTGTCTGATAGACAGCCGTCACTGACGTCGGTGGATCCGGCGGTCTGTCCAGTTTCACAACCGCTTCGATAGCAGTCGTTTGGCCGGCAACCACCTCCAGCCCGCTGAGCGTCGCCGGCTCGAAGCCGTCCTTTGAGAACTGGACCGTGTAAGTGCTGCCTTCAAGCAACGGTGCCAATATGAACGAACCGTCTGAAGCACTTATTGCGGTGACACTGGTACCGTCAACTGAAACCGTCACACCTGCATGGTTTGTGGTCTCGCCCTCAAGGTTTACGGTCCCTGCTATGCTGCCCAGAGGATCGGGCTTGACGCTTGCGGAAAGGGGGCTCACCAACAGGTCATCGTCCACTGCCAGAACCGCGAACCAGTAATCTGTTTCAGCAGTGAGTCCGCTAACAGTGTATTCCCACAGGCCGCCGGTCATTTCTGTAACTGGGGTGGCGGTTGCTTTTGTAGGCGTATGGTCCTGGGCGGTTCCGTAGTAAACATCGTATCCCGTGACATCTGGCGAAGGGCTGGCACTCCAGCCGACTTTCACGACAGTACTACTTTCATAAACGGCGGTTGTGCCAAAGGGAGGCTGCGGCGGTTGATTCAATACAACCACGCCGGCCAGGGGATTGTCCTGTCCCACTGCTACCCCAACACTATTTTCACCGGTCAGGACAACATCCACATAATTGTCTTTGTGGAACCGGAGGGTGTAGCTGCCTTCCAACAGTGGTGAGAGTATAAAACCCCCAATTGCATCGGTTACTGCCTGGACACTGGTGCCGTCCACAGACACCAGGACACCACTCGGGGTGGCGCCGTCTTCCAGGGCAACAGTGCCGGAGATACTGCCGGTTTTTGGAACCAGGCGAACGTTTTCTACAAAGGTTGTATCCCAGGGCTGGACCACCACGCCCGGCATCTGCACGGGCCTGTGATTGGAGTCGGTAAAGGTCAGGGTGTAGGTCCCGGAGGGGACGTTTTCAAAGAAGAAGGCACCGTTGGCATCTGTGGAATTATCAAAAGTTGTGCCCTCAATTTTCACTCCGATTCCGGCATGGATCGATTCACCGCTGAAAAAGGCGGTTCCGGCAACGGTGCCGTGCTGCCTGGTTTCAATAGCAACAGCGGCCGGCACCAAATCAGTGGTGTTCAGCATTTCGACCACATCAGCCTGGATGGAAAGGTTGTCCACTTTCTGGGAGAGATACCCATCTGTATTGATGAACACGGTGTAGTCACCGGCAGGGATCTCCGGAATTGTAAAGACCCCGTCGGTATCGGTCACGGCCTGGTAGGGGGTACCCGCCAGGCTCACCAGGATACCGATGTGCTCCGTCATCCCCTGCAGGCGTATAGTCCCGGTCAGGGTGCCCCGGGTGGCAATCTCTACAATCTCATGAGGTCCCACTGCAGCCGGAGTTCCCGGTGCGATCTGGGCGGCCTGTTCATAGGGTGTGTACCCCGGATAAGTGGCTGTCAGGGTGTATTGTCCTTCCGGCAGATCAATGAAACTGAATGCACCGCCGGCATCCGTGACGGTCATATGCGTCGAACCATCCGGAGCCCGCAGTGAAATAAGTGTGCCCGCGTGATCAACCGCGTTTTGCCTTGTGAGAGTCCCGCTGATGTTTCCGATAATCGCCGGCAAGTTGAACGTGTCCACAGCACTTATATGCTTTTCGTCAACAGTAATATCAGATAATAGGATTGTACCGTAACCGGGCTTGACGGCTTTGATGGTGTAGGTCCCCTCGGGCAACCCGGGGATTGAAAAAGCACCGCTGGAATCGGTCATGATCACGGGCGATATTCCCGGGATAAAGACCTGGACATCTTCCGGTGTGGCAGCATCGCCAAGGGTCACCTGCCCGCTGATCCCCCCCACCTCTTTCATCCGCAGAGTCTTCAGGTGGATATTCCGACCAGCCACTTTGAGATGCCGCAGCCTGAAACCATGGCTGTGGTCCTCACTGAAACCGCTTAGGGAATACTTGCCCTGCTCCAACTCTGTAATTTCTACGTGCCCGTAATCGTCAACCACAACTTCCTTGAACCAGTCATCTATCTCATCACCATCTGTGTCTTTTCCCAGTTTGACTTTCTTACAGGATTTCCCCGAACTCATTACCATGCGGTACCCGACTGACAGAGTCATGGCGTCGCCATCTCTGTTTCCGGCCAGATCCTGGAGATTGTAGATCACGTCCGGCAGCCCCAGCCGATTGTTAAGGTCATGGTCTGCCGGTAGTGGGAATGAGGCTGCCTCGCCATTCAGAATCTTTAAAAGCAAGATCGTATCTGCCAGTGAAGAGTCCGGATCGAAAGTAAAGTCAAGGGGCAAGAGCTCACCAATGCCCACATTCTGATTGGAAAACGCCACCATTTTCTTCCCGGGAGCGGACGCAGTGATGGTATAGTCACTGCATGTGGGCGGGTTGTTGATATAAGCCCCGGAAGGCAAGGTGTTCGTTTCGGTCCGAGTGCTGCCACACTCAAATATTACCGTGCCCGGATAGACCGGGTTGCCGTTGGCATCTTTCAACTCACCGGTGATAAAACAGACCGGCCCCATCGGGAGAATGTTGGCGGAAATTTTGTATTTCTCCGCTGCTGCAGCCGATGAAAAAACCATAACCAGCAACAGTGCCAGACCGAAGTAGATAATCCCGAACCGTTTGTTATGCATGTACGCTCCGTGTTTGTGAATAGCAACGAGTTGCTAGTCTAGGTATTTAGCTGTTTAGGCCGTAGGTTGTTAGCAACAGCATGAAAACCTAACCCCCTGAACGTCGAACTTTGAACACCTTGCGAAAACCTTAACGTTGAACATCGAACATTGAACTTCGAACATCGAATGTGGTGTCGCTGCGCTCTGGGATTCGGGTTATTTAGACTGAAGGCTGAAGACTGCTAGCAAAACCTTCAATGCATATATACCTAAATCGCTATTCACGCCGTTCATCTTTTGACCTTCGCTCTTTGCCGCAAGCACCACCGCGCAATCCGTGCAACTCGCGTCAAATTGTCTTACCGGTTTTGCCCTTGTTTTTTCATTCACCATTCGACGTTCGGCCCTTGACCTTCCACCTAACCGCCTTCAGCCTAAACGCCTAAACCGCTATCCCTGATCTACTGTATCCACGGAAAACATGAATCACTACTCTGGTCATCGTAGCTATATGTACTGAGTTTCCAGAGATCAACCAGGTCAAGCATGTAGAAATCGACATCACACGATTGCCCAATCAAGGTGGCCATTGGGCCTGTGGCCCAGGCATCGATGGCATCGAGGAGCTCAAAATCTCCTATCATCCAGTCGGCATTAGCATCGTACGGATTGGTCGGTGTTACGGCAGGGCTGTCCTCAACCGTAAAACTCCAGGCGTAATCATCTGCGGGACTGCCGTCAGTCACACCGTTTTCATTCCCGTCCAGCGGGTTGCCGGCAAGGTCGGTGATGTCTTTGCTGACCGTGACGTTGACCAATTCGCCGTATTCAAAGAGATCATCAGGTACCAGTGTCAGTTTCTGGTTAACGGCATCGTAGGCAATGCTGCCCACATGGGTACCGCTGACTGCCCCCTGGACCGTCAAGTTGCTGATGGAAATGCTGCCGGTGTCCATGGCCTCATCAAAGCTTACCTGAATCGTCGCCTCCCGACTGACATGCACTTCGCCTGTCACCGGGTAAATTGATGTGACTGTGGGCAGGATGTGGTCGAGGAAGGAATTGTTGTCAATCGGGTTGGTGCCATCGTTGAACTCTACGACATTACTTACCCCATCCTGGTCTGCATCCAGATTGCTGTCATCCTGGTTGGGGTTGAATCCCCAGGACACTTCCCAGCCATCTTTCATCCCGTCATTGTCGGTGTCATCAGAGCCCGGATGGGTATCGTGCTGGTACTCCTGGAAGTTGGTCAGGGTGTCGTTGTCGGGATCTGTGGTGGCATCATCCACAGCGCTGTCAAGCTGCGAGTACTGGTCCTCCCAGTCGTTGGGCATGCCGTCACCGTCACTGTCCAGGCCGGTACCGCCGGTTACGGTGACATCTATGGCCGAGGACACGGTCACGTTGCCGTTGGCGTTGCTGGCATAAAACGTGAGCTTGTAAATATCGTTATAAACGAACCCACCATAATCCCCCTCGTAACGACCATCGCCATCCGGGTCGGTAAGATCGAAATTGGGCAGGGTCACCTCCGGGGATTCAAGATCGCCGGTCACCTCCGGGGCAGTGTAGCCTGGCGGTATTACGGTGGCCCAGACGTGGTCGATATCCTCAAGGTCGGACAAGGTGGCAAAGAACGTGTGGGCCTGATTTGCGGCGACCGTCTGGCTCGCACTGGTCTCTGCAAATTCCGGATAAAGTCCGGCAATGGCAAAACTGCCCCCAATGTGCAGATCAGTGGCCAGCAACGCCGGTGATTCTGCCAACTGCGGCACCATCTGGCTGTACGGCAACCCCATGTTGCTGAGTTTTGTTCTTGCTTTTTGATAGGAGGTGTTCAGTGAATCGCCTGCATATAGGCTGTCGATGAGGAACTGGGAAAAAGAAATCCGGCCGTTCAGGTCAAGGTAAGCATTCAGGTTGTCGGTGGAGGTAATCACCACTCGGTCGTAGCCATCAGCCGTCAGGTCATCTGTGAAAGAACCTGACTTACAGGCTTCGATGACAACGACCACCTTTCTTCCGGTAGCTGCCTGGAAAGTGTTGAGCCATGTGTTGAGTTGGGCGGCAGTAAGGATTTCGTTCGGGAAAATATTGAACTTGTCAATCCCGCCGTGGTCGATGAGGTAAACGTATAAAGGGCCATCTGTGCTTTGCGTTGCTGCCCAGTTGGTGATGGAATTACCGAACTCGGCTACGGTCAGGCTGCCGTCGTCCACGATGTTGTCATCGTAGCCGTCGCCATCCACATCGTGCCAGATCATGGGGTTGTGGTAATAAATATCATCGTTGCTGAACAGTCTTGATCGAAATCGGCCATAGGCGAGATCGGAGAGATACTGGGTGGAATCTCTTAAAGTGTTGTTGGCATCCACACCACCGCCAGCCACAAGGATAAGGTTACCGTGGTGCTGGTCGTAAGTGATCTGAGGGGCACCAACCTTAATGTCATATCGACCGGAAACACCACCATAGGTTGCAATAATCGTAGTACTGCCTTCGCCAGTTGCTGTTACCAACCCTGAGGCGCTAACTATCGCGATAGTATCATCAAAGGAACTCCACGAGGGGTTTACAGCAATATCTGAAGTTGCATCGGAATAGCCTGCTGTTGCTGATAGCGTCTGCGTGTCGTTTAAAGCCATTTCACTTAACGAACCTGTAACTTTTAAACTCACGAGATTCTTTATGCCCGCTATGCCTACATCGGAAGTAAGGATTAATTCGTAATAGTTGTGTTGATCAACATTGCCGTTGTTTTCGACCCTAATGTAAAAGTTCCCAGGCAGCTGGTATCCATCTATATTGCAGGCAGCACCGTTTGTTGATTCACGATTATCTATGGGTTGATCATTCTCATCAACAAGGTATACTTTGTAATCGCCAGTCGTGGTAGTCGAGGTAAACGCTATATTGAAAAGACCCAACTGCGAAAGATGAAATCCATAATAGTCAATATCTCCGGATGAGTAAATCCTTCCATTTTTAGGGCTTTCTTTATCAATTGCGTTAGCAAACTTGATCGTATTATTTGGTTCTATCTCAAGTTTAGTATGGACGGATTCGTCTATTGATAGGGTGTAATAATTTATAGTGTCAGCATCAGATCCGTCGCTTGTAATCTTTATGAAATATCTTCCGACACCGAGTCCCATATGAAGTGAAATTTCCTCGCCGTTTATTGTATCTATCCCGTCAATCAGATTCTGGTCTGATTCTTTGTATAACTTCAGGCTAAAATTTTTTGAACTTTCCGGGAACGCTGCCTCCAGTTCAAGGAATTTAGGTGTTGACAGGGAGAACTCAAAAAAATCTTCATCAGAGTTATCAGCCATTCTGCCAAACATAGGCTTGTTAGTATCGAACGAATTGGACTCTTGATAAGTGTTGTTTGGTTCCACCTCAAGCTGATTTGTGCTTTCTGTCAGCTCCATTTTGAATGGGTTATTGGCATCTATAGTATTTACGGGTGTGACACGAACTGTGTAACTGCCGGCATCAAACCTTGATTCTATATTCACTGGTTTCTGTTCAAGGCATTGAACGTTGTTAACAACAGTCAAAAGATCATCTAATATCTCAACAAGGTATTTAGCTGACCCGCTTTTAGGTGAAAATTGAAGTCTTATGGCCTTTTCTTCAGCTAAGGAGAAGGTAAACTCTGAGGCATCTTCTAGGCTATATGTATTATCCTGCCAACTATCACCTAAGTTTATATCAATGATTGATTTGGCCGGCATGGAGGCAATAGTTTTAAAAGTTACGACATAATAGTTGTCCTGATCTATATCGCCTGCAGATGTCAGCCTGAGATAATAAACTCCAACAGGAAGACCGACACTAAGAATCAGCGACTGTCCGTTTGTTGAAGTCCCAGAAGCCATTAGGCTATCGTTGTCGTCGAATACCTCCACATGCATGTCAGCGGTTGTGCTATATGATAGGTATCCTAAGTCCAGTATTGAATCTGCTGCCAGTGTAAACTTGAAATGATCTACATCACCCGCTGGAAAACTTCCGCGATAAAATATCCCATCAGACATCGGAAAGGTAGCAACATTTGGAGCATCCTTTGTATTGTTGTTTTCAACCTCCATGGATTCGAAGGTATTATAGAGAAAGATGCCTTTCTTATATAATTTCTCTTCAAAGGAAGTACTAATCTCGATTCTGCCATTCTGGTGCGCAATAATCTCATTACCGTCAATAGCGCCAATAGATGGATCTGAACTCGACCAGTCTGTTATCAGAGGCATGAGGCCTTCTGAGTATAGACCATTAAGTAGCAATTTAATGTGTTCCGATCCATTCAGTTTCTCTTGACTTATCCACACATTGTGGAGGCGGCGAATTGAAAAAAGGCCTAAAGCATTTCCCCTGCCCGGATGATCAATTGGTTCGATCTTTAGATAGCAATTAAGTGATTCAGGGCCAGTTATCCACCAAACAAATTCACCATCGTTCTCTGTATTCTCAACTATTGTCTCATATGTATCAATTTTCCCACCATTTCTTGACAATAAAATCCTTACATCCCCTGAAATATCTTTTGTGTCCCAAGTTATTGTCGTTTCACTATCAATATGTAAAAGCTCGGCTTGTACAGGAGATGTTATATATATGTTTTCTTCAATATATGGTTGCCCTCCTCTCACGACGAACAGTTCGTGGGATGTAGATCCATTTTTATCAGAACCAGCAATTCCGGCTTGGCTGTTGTCTGCATAAAATACCCGTGTTGGATTTAGACTACGCGTTGTCGCAGATGTATATTTTTGGCTACTACCCCATTCAGAGTCTAGCCCAATAAAAATTGAGGGGTCCAAAGCAGGGCTCCACCTATTATATGGAACGATCGAAATAATTTCATTAATGTTAGGCACACGCCAGTCGTCATATCCCGCAAATTCGAGATTTTCACTGTAAGACAAAGCATCTTCCCAATTTTGAAAGCTACTTACTTCCTTCTTCCACATCAGTCCTGTATAAGTATCAGTCACAGTTCCGCCTTCAAAAACAGAGTGACCGTTGTTAACAAATTTTTGAAAAGGCCAGTCGTTCCCACCTCTAACTGCTCTTATCTTGAAATAAAAAGATTTAGATCCAGTTACTACTCCTCCATCTCCGAAGACTACCCACCATCCATTACCACTATATTTGGCATGAGTTGTTTCTGTCCAATATGCTCCATTACCATTTGGAAAAATTGTGAGATCAATTAAAGGGGTGCTCCCAGAATCTACTATTAAAAATGACAATTCTTTAACAGTTGGTAATCTCCAATCGGAAAACCCACCAAAAGACTGAGCGTTCAAGGCCGGAACAAAAATATCCTTGGCTTCATACCATGTATATTGATCATCCCTATCATGAATAGATCCATCGTCGGTCTTCACTTCCCAGATCAAACCTGTCACATTATCGCGCACCATTACCCAAGATGCGGCCTCATCGGCCAGATCATTACCGCTGGCATCCAACTTAGTGTAAGAATGGGGATTGATAGTGTACTGGGCATCCTGGCCATAAAACATTTCCCCGGGTTGAGGGCAAGGAATTTCCATGGTGTTATTGTAGCACTTTGTCTGGCCAGTATCAGGCACCGGACCGGCTAATGTAGAAATCGGAAACAACAAGGTAATAAAAATATAAATGATAGCTGTCTTTAATAGAACCCCCATCTCATTCCCCTATTAGAGGTTTATTTGTCAATTGTCCCATCCCGATTTGCATGCTGTATCCGAGCTCGTTTTGGTTCTCGCTTCTCCATTAAAATTCATTTTAATCTTAATCCTCCAGGCAGGGGACTTAATATCTTATTCGATGTTGGGCGTTCAATCTTCGGCCTTGACCTTCCGCCTAAAAACCTACAGCCTAAACTCCTAAATCGCTAACATCGGCCTATGGTATCCACGGGAAACAAGGATCACTACTCTGATCATCGTAACTATATGTGCTGAGTTTCCAAATATCGACCAGATCGAGCATGTAAAAATCGACATCACAGGCCTGCCCGATGAGGGTCGCCATCGGACCGGTGGCCCAGGAATCGATGGCATCGAGGAGTTCAAAATCGCCAATCGTCCAATCGGCATTGGCATCATATGGATTGGTTGGCGTTACCGCAGGACTCTCCTCAACCGTAAAGCTCCAGGCGTAATCATCGGCGGGACTGCCGTCGGCTACACCATTATCATTTCCGTCCAGCGGGTTGCCGGCAAGGTCGGTGATGTCTTCGCTGACCGTCACATTGACCAATTCACCGTATTCAAACGCGTCGTCGGGAGTCAGGGTCAGTTTCTGATTGACGGCATCGTAGGCAATGCTGCCCACATGGGTGCCACTGACCGCCCCCTGGACCGTCAGATTGCTGATGGAGATGCTGCCCGTGTCCATGGCTTCATCAAAACTTACCTGAATAGTCGCATCCCGGCTGACATGCACTTCATCGGTCACCGGGTAAATCAATGTGACGGTTGGCAGGACATGGTCAAGGTAAGAATTGTTGTCGATCGGGTTGGTGCCATCAGTATACTCGACAAGATTACTGACCCCGTCCTGATCTGCATCCAGGTTGCTATCGTCCTGTTTGGGATTAAAGCCCCATGAGACCTCCCAGCCATCAGGCATGTTGTCATTGTCTGTGTCATTGGAGCCCGGATGGGTGTTGTGCTGGTACTCCTGGAAATTGGTCAAGGTGTCGTTGTCGGGATCTGCGGCCGCATCATCCACTGCGCTGTCGAGTTGGGCGTACTGGTCCTCCCAGTCATTGGGCATGCCGTCGCCGTCGCTATCGAGACCAGTGCCGCCGGTTACGGAGACATCTATGGCCGAGGACACGGTTACGTTGCCGTTGGCATTGCTGGCATAAAACGTGAGTTTGTAGATATCGTTATAAACGAAACCATCATAATCCCCCTCGTAGCGACCATCTCCATCCGGATCTGAAAGGTCAAAATTGGGCAAGGTCACCTCAGGGGATTCAAGATCGCCGGTCACCGCCGGGGCAGTGTAGCCCGGCGGTATCACGGTGGCCCACACGTGGTCGATGTCCTCAAGGTCGGACAAGGTGGCAAAGAACGTGTGGGCCTGATTTGCGGTGACCGTCTGGCTTGCACTTGTCTCTGCGAACTCAGGATAAAGTCCGGCGATGGCGAAGCTGCCCCCGATGTGGAGATCGGTGGCCAGTAGTGCGGGAGATTCAGCAAGCTGCGGCACCATCTGGCTGTAGGGCAGGCCCATGTTGCTGAGCTTGGTTCTGGCTTTCTGGTAGGATGTATTCAGCGAATCACCGGCGTAGAGGCTGTCGATCAGGAATTGGGAGAATGAGATTCTGCCGTTAAGGTCAGCATAGGCATTGAGATTGTCTGTGGAGGTGATCACCACGCGGTCGTAGCCGTCAGCCGTCAGGTCATCTGTGAAAGAACCCGACTTACAGGCCTCGATGACAACGACCACCTTCCTGCCGGTGGCATCTTGAAATGAATTGAGCCAGGTGTTGAGTTGGGCCGCTGTAAGGATCTGGTTTGGGAAGATATTGAACTTGTCGATACCGCCATGATCTATGAGGTATACGTACAAGGGTCCATCCGTGCTCTGTGTGGCTGCCCAGTTGGTGATAGAATTACCGAACTCAGCCACAGTCAGGCTGTCGTCGTCTACAATGTTGTCATCGTAGCCGTCGCCATCCACATCGTGCCAAGTCATTGGGTTGTGATAGTAGATGTCCTCATTGCTGAACAATCTTGAGCGGAATCGGCCATAGGCGAGATCGGAGAGATACTGGGTTGAGTCTCTCAAGGTATTGTTCGCATCGACACCACCACCAGCCACAAGAATCAAATTACCGTGGTGTTGGTCGTACGTGACCTGCGGCGCGCCTACCTTGATATCATATCGACCTGAAACACCACCATAGGTTGCGATAATTGTAGTGCTGCCTTCAGCAATGGCTGTTACCAATCCGGAGGCATCTATGGTTGCCACACTTTCATTGAGCGATGTCCATATCGTTCCTGTAGCGTTCTCAGCCGTGGCGTCGGAGTAACTGGCGGTGGCTGTTAAAGTTTGGGTGTCGGAGATATTCATTTCGGCGGTGCTGCCACTTACTGATACATTAACCACCTGCTTCACGCCGACTATCGCGGCATTCGTAGAGATGCTGATCTGGTATTGAGTGTATTGATCTACATCTCCCGCACTTTCCACCCGGACATAGTAGTTTCCGGGGTTTTTATAGGCATACATCGTAAAAGGAGAGCCATTTTCAGTGGTCCAAACATCAAACACTTGATCATTTTCATCAACCAAGCTGATGGTGTAGTCGCCGGTTGATGAGGTTGAGCTAAAGCTAACATCAAAAATATCCAATGTGGGCATATAGAACCCATAGTAATCAGCGTCCTGGTTTGAATATACCCTTCCTTTTCGCGGTATTGCTTTTTCAATCGCATTGGCAAATTTTATTGTATTGTTCGATTCGATTTCAAGATCTGTTTGATTGGAATCCGTAAGGCTGATGCTGTAATAGTTCACAGAGTCTGCATCAGAGCCATCGCTTGAAACCTTCAGGAAATACCTACCAACCCCAAGCCCCATATCGAGTGAAACGGATCTACCGTTCTCTGCTATTATCCCATCGATCAGGTTCTGATCCGAGTCTTTGTACAAGGTGATGTAAAAGTCTTTCTTACTGTTCGGGCATGAAAAATCGAGCGTCATGTATCTTGGAGTCTCCAAATTGAATGATAAGTAATCTGTATCAGTGTCATCACCAAAGCGTCCGAGGATAGGTTGAGCTATATCGAAGGCGGAGGACTCCTGGTAAATGTTATTCGGCTCGACTTCGAGTTGACTTGTACTCTCAGTCAGGTCGAGAGTGAATGGGTTAGCTGCATCTATGTCATTTATGGGTGTAACTCGGATCGTAAAATCACCGACAGGGAATAAGGCTTCAATTCTCACAGGCATTCCTTCAAGTGCAACCACCTCTTCAATAATGTTTAAAGTAGCATCCAGAATCTCGATCTTGTATTTTGCATGGCCACTTGAGGGGGTTAGTAAAAGTTTTACTGCTTGTTCTTGTGATAGTGAGAAAGTGAATCTTGATGCGTCATCGAGGTTGTAGAGTGTGCTCTGGACAGTCCCCCCTACACTGATGGGAATTTCTGTTTTCGCTGGCAACGCATTTAAAACCCTATATGTGAGGACATAGTAGTTGTCTTGGTCAATGTCCCCGGAGGTGGTAAGCTTCACATAGTAGCCGCCAGTAGATAACCCCAATGGGAAGGTCAGGGATTGGCCGTCTGAGGAGGTGCCTGATGCCATTAAAACACCATTGTTGTCAAAAACCTCTATAAGGACATCTGCGGATGTGCTGTGCGACAAGAACCCAAGATCGAGGGTGGAATTCGACGCCAATGAGAAATGAAAATAATCCATATCGCCATCGTACAATCTTCCCTCATAAAAAACCCCATCACTTATACCAAATGCCGTACCTTTGGTGTTGTTAGGCTCCATTTCAAGGGCTTCTTGAGCCTTATACACGAACATTCCTTTGGTATATGTCTTGCCCTCGTATGTGGTGGAAGCTTCAACTCTTCCGTTCTGAAGCGCTGTCAATATGCCATGCTCAACTGTCGTAATGCTTTCGTCCGAAACAGACCATGTCGCACCCAGAGGCACGACTCCATCAGCATACAATCCATTAAGTGTTAGCTGAAATTTATCTAACCCTCCGAACTTTTCTGCTGATATCCAAGCGTTCTTTAAAGTGGCGATCGTGAACAGACTCTGAGTGGTTCCCTTTGTAGGATCATCGATTGGTTCTATTCGAAGTGCGCAGTTGAATGATTCTGGGCCTGTAACTGTCCAAGTAAGAATACCGTTATTAGGGATATTGCCTGTGATAGCTTCAAACGTTCCTGTTTTACCACCTTCACGGGAAATGGAAATTTTTACATCACCTGAAATACTGGCTGTATCCCAAAGGACTGTTTGTGCCGACCCGTTATCCCACCTGTCCGCCTGCATTGGGGCTAAAATGACCAAATGATCCAATAATCGATTCTGTCCACCACGTACAGCTCTCACATAGTAGTTATCTGGTTTATTGTCCCCACCAATTTCGCCGTGATAGAAGGTTGTTCGCCATGACATTTGGTAGAATTGGCCTTTTGTAGTGGAGGACCAGTAGTGGGCTGACTTGGCTACGGGAAATGCCTCTGAATCAATAGAAGGACCGTAAAATTCATGCCCTACAATGCTTTGTAGTTCCTTAATAGTCGGCAATCTCCAATCGTCATATCCTGCTAAGGAGAGATTCTCGCAATACAGTAATGCAGATCCCCATCCTGCAAAGAATTCGTTTTCCTGTTGCCACATGAGACCCGTAGACGTATCAGTGACCGTTTTATTACTGTTGATAACAAACTTGTTTGTTGCACCAAAAAACCCACCACGTACAGCACGCACGTGGTAGCTATTTGATTTGTTGGCTCGGTTAATTTCGCCATCATTAAATTCTATGAACCAAGCTTCAGCGCTGTTAGACGCATAGGTGGTTTTTGACCAGTACAAAGACTTCTGTGTCCTTGGGAAAAAAGAAGTTTCAGCGGCAGGATATCTTTCCCCCGGACTGACAATGGGCGCCAATTCTTTTACTGTAGGCATCCGCCAATCCTGAAATCCACCTAACTTTTGTGAATTCAGCTCTGCAATGAAAACATCTTGGGCGTTTTGCCAAGTGTAAGATTCATCCTTATCGTGAATGGACCCGTCATCAGTCTTAACCTCCCAGATCAACCCAGTAACATTATCCCTTACCATCACCCACTCAGTGGCATCATCAGATAGATCATTCCCATTTGCATCCAGTTTTGTATAAGAAGGAGGGTTGATCAGGTAGTTCCCATCCTGGCCATAGAACGTTTCCCCAGGGGCTGGGCATGTTATCTCCCCAGAGTTGTCATAGCATTTTGTTTGCCCAGTGTCTGGTAAAGGGCCAGCTATGATAGAAACAGGAAACAACACAATAGTAAGTACAATAAAAATACCGATTCTAATTAGCGTATTCATCTTGTCCCTTTTTTGCGCTTTACCCCTATAATCCGCTTTACATCAGCCCGACGTAAGAGAGGAAAACACGATCTTTCCCAAAATCTAAATTCATTCCCCACCTCTAACAAGCATTGGTCTTTCAACAATAATCTCCCATCACTTAATAAAGGAGACAGAATCTTTGGTTTGAATTTTCATCAATAGGATTTGTGTATCTACTGTCTCAGGTCTAATAGTTCTTGAAAAATATAAATCGTTTCTTCTACTCCGATCTTTCCATCACCGTTAACATCGGCGGCTTTAAAAACTGCAAGATTTTCATTTCCGATAATTGATTGCAATGATAAAACCGCATCGAACAAGCTTATTTGACCATCATCATTAACATCTCCTGCGAGAATGATGTTCACCCCCCAAGAGGCAGTCGTTGCACTGGTTTCTAATTGCCAATTCCCTGCATTGTCACTGCCAATCACATATAGAGTATGAGAGCCTTCCGACAGGTCTTGAAGTTCAATAGCCTGATTCAATTCCATCACTGAGCTATACGTACTATCACTGTCAAGTCTGTATCTATATCGGGTAACATCAGTTCCACCGATGGATATGCTTGCAGTTCGAGAATTAACGACTCCTGCTGGAGCATTGATTAATGCGACAGGAGCCACCTTATCTACCCAGTCAACCGTGGCTGTGGCAGATCCGGCATTGCCCACCGCATCGGTAAATGTAAATTCCCAGGTGCCGTTTGCAGCAAAGGTGTGGGCAGCGCCTCCGGTACTGGTAACGCTCCCGTCGCTCAACATAATTGTCGCAACGACATCCTGATTAGTTAGTGTATCCGGACTGTAACTGATTTCTGTAACTGTGGGTGCTGCTTTATCAATATTGGACACTGTGGCCGTCGCCGTGCCTGTGTTGCCGGCTGCATCTGTGAACTCAAAAGTAAACGATCCGTTTTCTGTAAATGTCAGCGTAGACAAACTCCC
>CAZWPX010000013.1:0-29134 GCA_964636125.1 uncultured Desulfobacterales bacterium
CCCCCAGGGAATTATCCGTAATACCCGGGCCTTTAATAAAATTTGAACCCACTTCGTAATTGAAGTCATTTTCCGATTGGTGATGGGTGTCAAGATGGGCCACCACAAAAATAGGGGATTTACGGGCTGATGTGCCCCGGATGATACCAATAGGGTTGCGATAGCCATCGGTGGTGCACTCATCCACCTGGTAATCAGTAAGGCGCTCGAGGAATACCTCGGTCCTTTTCTTCTCCCGGAAAGTCGGGGCCGGTGTCTGGCCCAGCAGGACGATGTTGGTGATGACGGTTTCCTGGATCGATCGGATCGAATCAACGAATTCCGGAAGCTGTTTTAGGAGGGTGTTCATAACAATACCTTGTCAAACCGATGTCGTCACCGCCTTAGGGCTCACGCAAAAATAACTTCACATTTTCAGAGCCCAATCATCTCAATCAGCGGCGTTTCAAAAATACGAAGTATACTTGATATTTCTTAATTTTTGCGCCTTGCTGATTGAGCGCTTGAACCCTTAGCGGGTGGTGATGGTTTCACTTTACACGCAACTTGCTGCGTCGGGCAAGTCTGTCTAAACTTTGGGGCCCGGGTTGTTGACGATGGCTGCACAAAGCCCCGGGATGGTGTAGGTGTCGGCGGTTATGTCAACGGAGAAACCCAGGGACTGCGCTGTTTCAGTTGTTATGGGGCCGATGCTGGCAAGCCGGACATTGGCCAGCAGGGCATCCATCTCGTCCGGCGGCAGGAGTGCTTTGAAATTGGTCACTGTTGAGGAACTGGTAAAGGTCACCATATCTACCTGGCCGTTCCGCAGGCTGGAGATGAGTTCTTCGGCCCCGGCCTTGACCGGTCGGGTCTCGTAAGCGGTAACTTCATTTACCGCGGCGCCCATTTTTGATAGTTCTACCGGCAGGACGGCACGGGCTTGGGCGGCCCGGGGCAGCAGCACCTTTTTACCCTTAAGGTCTTCAGCGGTAAAGGCACTTACGACCGATTCGGCCCGGTAGCTTTCAGGCAGAATATCGGCTGTGATCCCAAAGTCCGCCAGCCTGGCCTGGGTGGCCGGTCCGATAACAGCTGTTTTCATATGGCCCAGGGCGCGTACGTCCAGGCCGTTTTTGAAAAGGCGTCTAAAGAAGTGCCCCACACCGTTGACACTCGTGAAAACCAGCCAGTCATAGGCCGCCAGGTTTGCGATGGCCCGGTCGAGAGGCACCCAGTCTGCCGGCGGCACAACTTCAATGGTTGGGTATTCCAGGCATAGCGCACCGAGTTCCGACAGGGCGGCTACCAGATTGCTGGCCTGTACCCTGGCCCGTGTGACCACAATTTTCTTTCCCATGAGCGGCCTGTTTTCGAACCAGCGCATGGTCGGTCGCAGAGATACCACATCACCGACCACGATGACGGCCGGTGCTTTGAGGCCCGCTTTTTCAACGGCGGCCACGATTGTATCCAGGTTGCCTGAAACGGTTTGCTGGCGTAAAGTGGTGCCCCAGCGTACAAGGGCAACCGGTGTCTGCGGCGGCTTGCCGTATTCAAGCAGCCTGGCCACAATATTGGGCAGGTTTTTGACCCCCATCAAAAAGACCAGCGTACCGATACCCCGGGCCAGGGCTTCCCAGTCAATACTCGATTGATCTTTGGTCGGGTCTTCGTGCCCGGTGACAAAGGCCACATTCGACGTAAATTTACGGTGCGTCAGGGGAATTCCAGCATAGGCCGGTGCCGCAATGGCAGAGGTGACGCCCGGAACAACCTCAAAGGGGATTCCCTGTTTGATGAGCACCTCGGCTTCTTCGCCGCCCCGGCCGAAAATAAAAGGATCGCCGCCTTTGAGCCGGGTGACCACATGGCCTTCCAGGGCTTTCGCCGCGATGAGTTCATTAATTCCGTCCTGGGAGAGTGTATGGTCGCCCCCTTTTTTCCCCACGTAGATTTTCTCGGTTTCCGGACCGGCATGGTGCAGCAGGGCCGGGGCTGCCAGGTAATCGTAAACCAGAACATCGGCCTTCCGGATACATTCAAGGCCCTTTATTGTCAGTAAGCCGGGATCCCCCGGACCGGCGCCAACCAGATACACTTTACCATTCATAGTGTCACTTTAAGCTTGTTAATACCTGCTGTTATTGCCTTTAAGCATAGAACAGCGTGATCCCGCTGCCAGGTGGCTGTCTATGCGTCTGTAAGTTCTTTCAAAATTCGATCCGCGCCCAGGCCAATCAGTTTTTCGGCCAGTTCGATACCAATTTCCACGGCCTGCTCCGGCGGTCCTGCGGCACTCTCCTGGAGGACCACACTGCCATCGAGGCTGGCAACCATGCCTGTGATGGTAAACCGACCGCCTTCCAGGGCACCGTGACCCGCTACCGGTATTTGGCAGCTGCCTTCCAGTTTGCGCAGGAACGCACGTTCGCCCAGGACAATGGTTTTTGTGTCAGCATGGTTCAGGGTGCTTACGATCCGGTCTGTTTCCAGGTCGTTTTCACGAATTTCAATGCACAGGGCGCCCTGGGCCACCGCCGGGAGCATACGGTCCGTTTCCAGGTATTCGGTGATGCGTTTTTCAAGCCCCAACCGGCGGACACCGGCTGCGGCCAACACGATGGCATCCATCTGGCCCTCATCCAGTTTGAGCAGGCGGGTATCCAGGTTTCCTCTCAGCGGTACGATTTCAATGTCCGGCCGCAGGTGCAGAAGCTGGGCTGCCCGGCGCAGGCTGGAGGTTCCGATGGTCGCACCTTTTGCCAGTTGCGCCAGTTCAAGTCCGTTGCCCGATATCAGGACATCCAGCGGAAGTTCTCGCCTGGGGACCGGCCCGATGCACAGGCCTGCAGGAATATCGCCGGGCATGTCTTTCATGCTGTGGACAGCCAGATCTATCCGGCCGTCGAGGAGTGCGGTCTCAATTTCCTTGACGAAGAGACCTTTACCGCCGACTTTGGCCAGAGGCACGTCCTGAATTTTGTCACCCTTGGTTTTGATGACCACCAGGTCAATTTTAAGGGCCGGGTGTGCGGTTTCAAGTTCTGTTTTTACCCAGTTGGCCTGCCACAGGGCCAGCTTGCTTCCCCGGGTTCCGATTCTCAGCAGCGGGTCCATCAGTGACCGCACCCGGCGCAGCTTGAGGCTGCGCAACCGCCGCAGGATGATCCCGCTGAAGCACTGGTCGTCTGACCGCCGGCACCTTTGCTGACGTACCCGCAGGCCGACATCAGACGCCTGAAATTATTGCTTTTGCAGTCCGGGCAGCCTTCGGGTTTACCTGAGCCCATGACCAGAAATTCAAAATCCGTATCACACTCTTCGCAATGGAATTCATAAATCGGCATTTCTTTTCCTGTACCTCTTTGATTCAGTTCATACCTTTTGTTCTCACCAACCTCGAAAAATAAGCACGCTCAACCCAAAAGCAACTGTTGCGTCATTTCCGTTGGTCCGATAACTGTTCAATGATGCCTGCGGCTACCAGGGGCAGCATGATTTCATGGTGCCCGACCAAACTGTAACCCTGGCCGCCCCCCGCCGTGGGACGGTGCACAACGTTGGTCATCGGCCGGTAATGTTTGATAAAATCCATGTTGACGGTGGTAAAATTTTCCAGTCGATATCCCAGGTTGCGCACCAGCGTGGTCGCTTTAAGAAATACTTCCGGCATGATAACGGCCGAGCCGACATTCAGGTAGACCCCCTTTTCAAGGGTGGCCACCACGGATGCGAATGTACGGAAGTCCCGGTGGGAAGCTTCACCAGCGGCGGCTGGATCAAAACCCGGGTGCATGTGGACAATGTCTGTTCCCATGGCCACATGGACGGTAACGGGGATGCCCAGGCGCCGACCTGCCGCCAGCAGGCTTTTATCCGTGTGGGGAAGATCAGCGGCCAGGATCGCAGCGCCCACGGCTGCCCCCAGTCCTGATTTTTCCCGGCCGGCTGCCTTGATGGCCTGGCTTAAAAATTCTCCGGTTTCGCGAGCCATACCAAAGGAGCCGTCCCCAAGGCTTGCGGTGACATCTTCGGAGGTCTGGCCGCTCATGGCAAGTTCAAGATCATGAATAATCCCGGCCCCGTTCATGGCCAGGGCTGTTAAGGCCCCACGCTCCATCAGGTCGATCAGGATCGGATTCAGCCCTACTTTGATGACATGTGCGCCCATACCCATGGCGATGGTTCTCTGTTCCTGTGCGGCCGCAACCACTGCGGCAATCACCCCTTTGATGTCATCGGCTGCGAGGATGGCCGGCAGGCGGTGCAGGAAATCTGTGAATCCCAGGCCCCGTTTCCAGGGTACCGCAAAATCCGTCACAGACACTTTGCTTTTACGGCTGTTCAGGGGGTAGGTTTTCAGTTTATCAAGATTAATAGGTTTCATATTATCACTTTGCAGCCTGATCGGGGAAAAGAATGTGGTCGGTCAGCAGGCATAGAATATGACCCGCGAGGGCGTGTGATTCCTGGATCCGGGCCGTGCTGTCGGCCTCGACGCACAGCGGTATGTCCGCGATTTCCTTGAGGCGGCCTCCGGGGCCCGCCAGTCCGACCGTGTGAATACCCATCTCTTTTGAAATGTCCATGGCTTTGAGAACGTTGGCTGAATTACCACTGGTACTGATGCCGATGGAGACATCGCCCGGGCGTCCCAGGGCCCGCACCTGCTTTGAAAAGATATCATCAAAATGATAATCGTTGCCAATGCTGGTAATGACTGAAGTGTCAGTGGTCAGGGCAATGGCCGGCAGCGGGCGCCGTTCGATTTCAAAACGGTTGATGAATTCGGCGGCCAGGTGCTGGGCGTCAGCCGCACTGCCCCCGTTGCCAAACAGCATAATTTTATTCCCGGACAAGATGCAGTCGGTCAGCAGTTGAGCGGTTTTTACAAGCTGCTCACCATGGCTGTTGATAAATTTTTGTTTGACGGCGATGCTCTCGGCCAGAACTTCGGCCACAATCGTATGCAGCAAGGTTGGCTCCTTTTATTCTGCCTTTTAAAACCTGGTCAGGGCCAGGTCAGAGACATTTGGCTATGCCGTGAAAAATTGGGGCAAGTGTCTAAAGTGAACTAAAGTTTGAAGTGATCTAAAGTTAAGGAATTCTGCCAATTTGATAAAATCAGCGGAGCGCAGCGACTCGTCAACTTTAGGCACTTTAGATCACTTTAGTCACTTCAAACTTACTGTATCTCAATGGTGATGCGCTCTTTTACAGTTTCAATCATTTTACCGGTATCGTGCCCCAGCTGTTTGGCGGTTTCAAACTCTTTCAGGGCTTTTTCAAGCTCTCCCTTTTTCACAAGTAATTGCCCCAGCCTGTAACGAAACAGGCCGTTTTCCGGTGCTATCTCAACACTCTGCTGGCCAAAGACTGTTGTAATTTCAGGGTTCTCGCCCTTGAGATCGTAAAGATACCCCAGGGCTGACAGGGCCGGGGCGTCGTTGGGAAAAAGCTGCACAGCCTTTTTAAAGGCCCCGATGGCATCCGCGTTTCTTTTCAGGTCAAGGTAACACTGGCCCAGATGTCGATGGGCGACCGCACTGTCTGGATTCAGCTGGATGGCTTTTTCCAGGTAGGGCCTGGCCTTTTTTGGTTTTGCGCTTTCAAGTAAAACATGCCCGGCCTGGAAGGCCGGCTCAAAAGCTCTGGGGTCTTTTTCGACTGCCAGAAGAAAGGATTTCAGGGCACTTTCCTTATCGCCAATCATCAGGTCGGCCAGGCCGGTGTTGTAGGCGGGCATCAGTTCTCCGGGAGCCAGGTGAGCGGCCTGCTGGAATATTTTGGCCGCCTTTTCATAGGCTCCCAGAACACCGTAACAGACCCCCAGGCTGTTGTGGACGTTGACATTTTCGGGGTCGAGTTCCAGGGCCCGTTTGAATTCGGCCATGGCCTGGTTGATATCCCCTTTCTGGTAGAATTGATCACCGCTGATGTTTAAGCTTACCGCGTCAAACTCCACATAGGCTCCCGGTCCGAAAAAGGCGGCGTGATCAAGGGCTTTGCGGGCGTTTTCAAGGGTGTCTGCTTTCTCATAATCAAGCTGGGGAAACAGCGCGCAGCCAATGGAAAAAGTGGCCGGCTGTAATTTTCCCAGTGCTGTTTGCAGTGCCGTACCGGGGTTTTGCTTCCCGGATCCATTGGCCAGGGGCAGAAAACATCCGAAGAGATTGCGGTCAACCTTGCCCCATTGCCAGGGCAGGTTTGCGCATAAGCGGTTGATTACTTGCGCTGTCTGCACCTGGAGTGCGGCCTTTGGATTTATTTCCGGTTCAGTTTCAGTCTCGTCCGGCGGATCCATCCGCACAAGCAGGGCCTGGAAATTATCCACAGCCTCAAGCGTCTCCAGTGCCCGGTCGATAAAGGCCTCTCCTGCGAGCACATCCGGGAAAGCCCGGGTGAGTTCTTCCGGGAGCAGCGGCGGTTGCTCTGCGGCCGGTTCGGGCGGCGCGGCGGCCTCTGTTTTGCTGAATAAAAAATCGTTTGCAGCGCTGCGATTTTTAAACAGGTTTTTCGGGGAGGTCGTCATTTTAAAGCCCTCGTAGCAGTTTTTCAAATGCAATGCCGATCAGTTCGATTTCATCATCCCTGACGGTTCGCAGATCCATCAGGAAGGTGTCCTCTTCAATACGTCCAATAACAGGCGGGGTGCTGGCCCGCATCCCTCTTTCAATCGCGTTGGCTGACAGGCCGGCGGTTTTGATGCCGATGCAGACACTGGGTAATTCCAGAAGCGGCAGGGAGCCGCCGCCGGCTTTTGACGAACGGTGCAGGGTTTGAATATCAAGGTCGGTCGGCGCGTTGGCTGCCAGGCGGGTGGCCAGTCGGGCAGCCCTTCTTTCGATGATGGTTTTTGGCGTGGTCAACAGGCCCAGGGTGGGGATGGCGCGAACGGCAGTTTTTTCATCTCGGTAAAGGCGCAGGGTGCTCTCCAGGGCTGCCAGGGTGAGCTTGTCCAGGCGCAGTGCCCGGGTCAGCGGGTTCGCCTTTATTTTTTCGATGATGTCCGCTTTCCCGATAATGATGCCGGCCTGCGGCCCACCCAGCAGCTTGTCGCCGCTGAAGGTTATCAGGTCTACCCCAGCTTTTACCGATGCCTGCACCGTGGGCTCCGCCGCCAGGCCATATTTGGATAAATCGATCAGGGTGCCGCTGCCAAGATCTTCCATGACCGGCAGGTTGTAGCGCCGGCCCAGCTTTACCATCTCTGGCAGGGTGACATCACTGGTAAAACCGACGACTGCAAAATTGCTTGTGTGGACCTTCAGGAGCAGGCCGGTCCGGGAGTTGATAGCGGTTTCATAGTCCCGCGGGTGCGTCCGGTTGGTGGCGCCCACCTCTTTGAGAATACCACCGCTTTTGGCCATCACATCCGGAATCCTGAAAGAGCCTCCGATCTCCACCAGTTCCCCACGTGATACGATGACTTCCCTGCCGCTGGCAACGGTATCGAGGCACAAAAGGACAGCACCGGCGTTGTTATTGACTGCCATTGCGGCTTCAGCCCCGGTCAGCTCACACAGCAGCCCTTGAACAGCGCTGTAGCGCGAACCGCGGATCCCCCTGGAGAGATCGAATTCAAGGTTTGAATAGCCGGTAGAAACCGCACGGACGTTTTCCATGACAGCTTCTCCGAGCAGGGAGCGGCCCAAATTCGTATGCACCACGATACCAGTGGCGTTAATGGTTCGACGCAGGTTGGGAGTCATTCTTTCGGCTGCTGCGGCCGCAACTGCCTGGATGACCACTGCCATATCGAGCTGCTCTTCTGTTACCTGCTCATGCGCGTAAAGAATGACCTTGCGCAGGTTTTCAATGACATCCCGGGCGCTGCGAACCCGCACGGATTTGGGAAAGTCGGCAAAGCCGGGTGCTTTACCCGCTGATTCCAGGACGCGGTCAACCCCGGGCAGCCTGCGCAACAGGTCTTGCTGTCTGCTGTTTAATTTCATAAGCCTCACCGTGTCACCCCGGCGGGTCCTGGTATGCACCCGTCGCGGCGGATCCGCAAAAAGGTTTGCCTGTATCGCTCATCGCCGGTTCCCTTCAGCTATGACCGTGATCCTGTGCTGAATTTGAACCAACTATGCTATATATCACTATTAACTTACCAGTTTCAATAGATTTACTGCGGATATCCGGTAATCTCACGGATTTTTGCATAGAAGGGTTTCAGCTTTTTGTACATCTGCAGGTAAACATCCCGGTAGAGCGCATCGTACAGGCGATGGCTGGCGGGGTCAGGCTCGAAGACGTCTCCGGTGCGAGTCATGGCTTTGACGGCCGTTTCGAAGTCGCTGTGCAGGCCGGTACCCACGGCCAGGTCAATGGCGGCTCCCAGGCCTGATGTTTCGTACAGGTGCGGCCGGGCAGCCGGCAGGCCGAAAACATCAGCGGTCAGCTGCAGGGCGCACTGGCTCTGGCTGCCGCCCCCGGATACAAGCAGACTCGTAATAGGCGTCCGGGTCTTTTTCTCGATTCTCTCTTTACCCTCCCTGAGGGCATAGGCCAGTCCTTCAAGGATTGACCGGTACAGGTGTGCCCGGGTGTGCACATCCCCAAAGCCAATAATGGCCCCTTTGGCTTCCGGGCCGGGCATTTTCAGCCCGGGTGACCAGAATGGCTGCAGCATCAGTCCCATTGATCCCGGCGGTACATCCTTGATCAGATCGTCAAAAAGGGCTTCCGCGGCAATCCCGTTCAGGGCCGCTTTTTCAAGTTCGGGGTGGCCGAATTCCTCTTTGAACCAGCTGACCATCCAGTAGCCCCTGAAAATTTGAACTTCCAGAGTGTGATAACCCGGCACAGCGGCGGGATAGGCCGGCAGCAGGGGTACCGCTTCAACATACTTTTTGTGGGTGGTATTAATGGTGGCCGTTGTGCCGTAGCTGAGACAACCGATATGCGGCGCCAGGCTGCCGGAACCGATGACTTCACAAGCCTTGTCCGCGGCTGCCGCAATCAGAGTTAACCCCTCGGGGATACCGGTTTCGGCAGCTGCCCTGGGGCTGATAGTGCCCAGCGGGCGGCCGGGCGCCACCAGATCCGGCAACTTGTCCCGGGTGATCCGCAGGCACGATTTCCAATCCCGGGCTGAGGCCCAGCGCAGGCGTTTGTAATCAAAAGGCAGGTATCCCACGATGCAGCCCAGGGAGTCCACAAAATCTCCGGTAAGCAGGTAGGTGAGATAACCTGACAGGAGCAGGTATTTGTGGGTGGCGGCCCAGACTTTTGGCTGTCGGGTGCGAATCCAGTTGGCTTCGGCTTCGGCCTGGAAATAGCCGATGGTTTCCTGCAGGCCCAGCACCTTGAAGATCAGGCCCCAGAGGCCGCCCACCGGGGGCAGTCCATACGTTTTGCGCTGGTCCAGCCAAAGAATGGCGGGCCGCAGCGGCTTGCCGGAATGGTCGACATTGATGACGGTGCCTCGCTGGGTTGTCAGGGCCACGCCCGCAATACGGCTCTTGTCAACGGCTTTGTGCTGCCACAGACCCTGGCAGGCGGTACACAGCGCCTGCCAGAACAGATCGGGGTCCTGTTCCGCCCAACCGGGTTCCGGTGAGTAATAAGGCGAAAATTCTTTTTTGGAAAGGGCCAGCAGGTGACCTTCGGGATCGAAGATCATCGCCTTGAGACTCTGGGTTCCGTTGTCAATTGACAGGAGGAGATCTCTGGTTGTCATGTCGGCCTCCGGTGGATTGTCGATCGGGTTAATCCGGTTTTGTTATTTTATTAAGGGTTCAAGGGGTTGAGTGAAATACTTCTAAACCCGAAACGGCAAAAATCAAATGAACGACTCTTTGTAGGTCAGGGTTTTCCGCGCTCATAAAGAAAAGATTAGGCGGCCGGATTGCTTGGAATTTCATGTAAAATGTGAGCGCTGAAATTATCATAAAGCGGAATTCCCTGACACGGTGATTTCAGAATTGTCCACTGTCATGGCCTCTGTCAGGGAACTCGCTACGCTCGCACCCTGACCTGCGCTGCTTCTATATCCGGAATGGCAAAAAAGGAACAATAGCTCAATTGTTACAAAACCACTTGAATAAGGCTCCTGATACGGGCACTTTTTTTGAACCCTTGAACCCTGGTTCTTCAATCCAACCCCAGGGTACCGCCCGGATTCATGATATTGTGCGGGTCAAAATGTCTTTTCAAGGCCCTGAGAACGTCCATCTGGCACTTTCCCAGATGCCTTTCCATCCACGGCCCGACCATTTTGCCAACACCATGATGGTGGCTCAATGAACCCCCGTGCGCCAGGATCTGGTCGATGATGCCCCGGTGGAACCGCCTGAAATCGGAGGTGTCCTTAAATCGGCTTATAAAGATGAAGTAGAGATTGGTTCCCTGGGGGTAGAAGTGGGAACTATGCGTCATGCAGATGGTTTCAGGGCGGTTTTTTATATAAGCCCGGACCCCCTGGTGCACCCGGTGCAGGTTATCCCAGGTGACGGCGGTCTCAAGGGTTTCAATGGTGATGCCGAAATCATTCAAATCTTCGCGCAGGTAAGGGTCGGCAAAACGGCCGTGTTCCCATTGGCGTACCGGATACCCGGAAATATACAGCCCTTTGTGCTGCCGGCAGATTTTTTTTACACATTTTTTGACATTGCGGGAGAAGCCTGCCTCGCCCTCCGTGTGACCGATGCAGAGGCAGCGGTGATCAGCCGGCAAGCCTTTGAGGCGGATCAGCCGATCCATCCAGGTTCCCTCTATCCCGTAAAGCTTCAGGGCGGCGGCGCTCTCTTCCGGATCTGAGATCCGGAGCATGGCCGGCAGGCCGAATTCTCCCTGGGAAATTTCCCGACAGGCATCCACAGCGCGGGTCCAGTCCGGGAATATAAACGCGAATTTCTGCCTGTTTTCAGGGCGGTATCGGAATATTTTCATGGTGGCCGCGACCAGGACCCCGAAAGCGCCCTCGGAGCCTTTCAGCATGTCATTGACCTTTGGCCCGGTGGCCGTTCCCGGATAAACGAGTGTTTTCAAATCGCCGGTGGGGGTTACATACTCCTGGCCGAGGACAAGATCATAAGCATCCCCGTAGTAGGACGATTGCTGGCCGGAACCGAGGGCTGCAATCCAGCCGCCCACGGTCGAATACTCAAAGGACTGGGGGAAATGACCGCCGGTGTAGGCGCGCCGGGCCCCGAGCAGTTCGGGTGCCCGGTTGAGCAGGTTCTCGAAATCCGGCCCCAGCATGCCGGGCTCAACGGTTATGGTCTGGTCAGCTTCATTAAAAGCCAGCTGCCGGTTCATGTGGGTCGTCATAACCAGGACGACGCCGCCTTTTCCGGAGGCCAGCCCGAATGTAACCGAGCTGCCCCCGCCATATACGGTGAGGGGTATTTTTTCGGTATGGCAGTAAGCCACAATTTTTTTTACATCCGCTTTGCCGCGCGGGTGCACGGCCAGGTCGGCCACGTGGGGTGTCTTTCCCCGGCGCAGCAGCATGGCCTCTTCAGATGTTTTACCGGATGCGTACTTGACCCTGGCAAAGCTGCTGGTGTCGATGTTTTCAGCCCCGGTGATGGCCGCCAGGGCCGCTATCTTTTCAGTGGCCAGCCCCGGCTTTGTTGTGTGGGTAACGGTTTCATTGCCCGGGAATTGCTTTTTGGTAAAATCCCCATCGGCCATGTTCAGTTCCTGTTTCAGCAGGGCGAACAGGCGGGCATTGGGGTGCTTGAATCCGTTTGGATCGCCCCATTTGAAGATTGACCTGAAAGAGTTCGGTGCCGGCGGGGTGTCTGTCCAGGCGGGTGTAAAGTTGGCTTTTAGAGGCATTTTTCACCTTTCGGCAGTCATTATACCTGCAGCGGCGCGTAGCAGCGCGCCCAAAGTTTCAGATAACGTTCAATCTCTTGTTCCCAGCGGTTCTGGTCCCAGGGCAGAACCGGTGCGAGCAGGTGTTGGATACGCTCCAAGTGCTGCCGGCCGCCATTGGCCAGCAAGAGGCCCAACCGGACTCTGCGCAGCATGATATCTTCAAGGTGGTGCACAAATTCATAAGCCGCCACGTGGGGCAGTTCAGCCCAGATTGTCCGGGTGCCCGGGATCTGTTCCAGGTCGCCGGCCCCCGCATCTGCGATGATCTGTCGGGCTGCCGATCCGTATCGGCCGTAGAGCCTGCGCAGCGTTTCCGGGGAAATTCGGTCCGGCGCCATTTCCGGAAGGGGTATTGTCTCAAAAGCCGGAGCCCGGCCAGGGGTGTTGAAGGCGGGTAGAAAGGGCCTGGCGGCCATCAGGGCATCCCAGGCCAAACGTCGAAAGGTGGTCAGCTTGCCCCCGGTCACACTCACCAGCCCCTTGTGGGCCCAGACGCCGTGTTCTCTCGATTCATCGGAGGGCGGCCGGTCTCCACGGCTCAGAACCGGGCGGATACCAGTGAAAGACGCCAGGCAATCCTGCAGGGAGATGTCCAGATCCGGAAAAATTGAGCGTATCCCCCTGATCAGGTAGCGGGCCTCGGCAGGGTTTATCCTGGGTTCGATATCCAGTGCTTCGTGGTGGTCGAGATCGGTGGTTCCGGCCAGTACCGCCCCTTCCCAGGGAACCATGAAAACCGCCCGCCGGTCATCCGGGTGGATATAGCTGATACCGCCGGGGATTGGAATTTTATCTTGCGCAAACACCAGGTGACTGCCCCGTAAAGGGCGCAGGCGGCCTCCTTTGCGGGGGGCCGCGTGGAGGGATTCAACCCAGGCGCCGGTGGCGTTGATGACCGCGCCGGCTTCCAACTCGAAGGTCCGGCCGGTTTCAGTCTCCCGGGCCTGCAGGCCGGTCAGTCGGTCCTTGCCATTGCGCCGGATCTGCACGGCCCCGGTGTAATTCAAAGCTCGGCCGCCCAGGGCAACGGCATCGTTGAGCAGGCGCATGACGAGGCGGGTGTCATCTGAGCGGGCGTCGAAAAAACTGAAGCCGCCGGTCAGGCCGTCTGCGCGGATGCCGGGGATCAAGTCGCAAAATTCCGTGCGGCCGCTATAGTGATGCTGTTTTTTACCCGCAATGAAGTCGTACAGGGTCAGGCCGGTGGCAAGGGCCCATCGGCCGGGGCGCTGACCGGCGTATACAGGTACATAAAATTCAATGGGTTCCACCAGGCCCGGGGCTTCCTGCAAAAGGGCATCACGCTCTCTAACGGCTGCGCGGGTCAGTAAGAAGCGACCTTGTTTGAGATAGCGTAAGCCGCCGTGAACAAGTTTCGAAGAGCGGCTTGAGGTGCCCCACGCGAAATCATTTTTTTCCAGAAGCAGGGTTCTCAGTCCACAGCGAACGGCTTCTTTGAGTATGCCGGCCCCGGTGATTCCCCCGCCGATCACGATGAGGTCCCAGTTTGTACTGATACCGCCCATATCCAGTTTGCCCTTTCCAGTGTTTACGCGTCGATTGCTTTCCAGATTTGAATACTTTCACGCATGGTTGCGGCCACAATTGCCCTGACGTCATGGGGGGCGTGGATGACCGCCTCGTAAAATTGCCGGTAGAAATGCGTTGAAGCAGTCCGGGCCGCCCGGCTGCTGAAATAGCGGATGCCGGCCTGTTCGAAGACCGGTGCAAAATCATTGAGAATCAGGGGAAAGAATGGGTTTCCGCTGCGGCGGGCCACCTGGACCTGCCATTGCCAGTCAAATTCGGCGAAAGCTTGCGGTGTCGCTTCCATTTTGGGCGCGTCCTTTAAAAAAGCAGCGACCTTTCGCGGCGCTGCGACGGCCGCCCGGGCCGCGGCCTCCGGCACAAACAGGATTCTTATTTCAAGCAGGTGGAAGATGGCGTTGTCCGGTATGTACTGGGCGTGGCCTGCCAGGGTGGCCAGGAGGCTCAACCCGCCTTCTGACCAGTAATCCCTTACTTCAGAGGGTTTGCCGTGCTGAATTTTTATCCAACCCTCCCGGGAGAGGCGCTGGAGTGCTTCCCTGAGCGTGGGGCGGGTAATGCCCAACTCGGTTGCCAGCGACCTTTCATTGGGCAGTCTGCTGCCCGGGGGAAAGGTGCCGTCCAGCATGGCTGTCACCAGCCTGTGCTCGGTATATACCGAGGGCCGCAGGGGGGGACTATAGTCAGTTTGCATCTGTTTCTCCTAACTGGTAAGAGGTCATACCAGTTGGCAGGCACCTCGTCAAGCTAAAAAAATCAGGCGGCATTCGGAAAAAAAAGACCCGGGGGTGGAAATTCAGATCTGGATGTGGTTTACCCAGAAGGTAGGTTTTACACGATCCAATCACTCACGGAGAAGAACATGCAAACTATCCTGGTAACCGGCGGTTGTGGTTTCATTGGTTCCAACTTCATTCGGTACCTGCTGGCCCGGGACGATTTTACCGGGAAAATCGTCAACGTCGACAAACTGACTTATGCCGGAAATCCGGAAAACCTGGACGGTATCCGTGCGGCTTACCCTGACCGGTACACGTTTGTCCGGGCGGATATCTGTGACCCGGGCGAGATCCAGCGAATTTTCAGTAAATTTGAAGTTGACACAGTCTGCCATTTTGCCGCCGAATCCCATGTGGATCGTTCTATCCTGGGGCCGGGGGCTTTCATCCAAACCAACATCAACGGGACTTTCAATCTTTTGGAGCAGGCCCGGGCCTGCCAGGATCGCCTGGTGCTTTTTCATCATGTGAGCACGGACGAGGTTTACGGCAGTCTTGGCTCGGAGGGGTATTTCACAGAAACAACCCCTTGCCGGCCCAATAGCCCCTACTCGGCTTCAAAGGCCGGATCGGATCACCTGGTGCGGGCCTATCACCACACGTATGGGCTGCCGGTCACGATTTCCAACTGTTCCAACAACTATGGCCCTTTCCAGTTTCCCGAAAAACTGATTCCCCTGGTGATTCTCAACGCTCTGGAGGGGCAGGCGCTCCCGGTTTACGGGGAGGGTATCAACGTTCGGGACTGGCTGCATGTCAGGGACCATTGCCGTGCCATCTGGACCATTATGCAAAGCGGTCGGCGGGGCAGGACCTATAATGTCGGGGGTGATTGTGAAATGAAGAATATCACAGTTGTCGAAATGATTTGCGACCTGCTGGATCGGGTTGTACCAACCGACAGGCCCAGACGGGAGTTGATCACGTTTGTAAAAGACCGCCCCGGGCACGACCAGCGCTATGCGATCGACTTTGCCAGGATTCGGACTGAGCTCGGCTGGACACCGGCGGAGTCTTTCAAGAGCGGTCTTCAACAAACCGTGCACTGGTACCGTGATAATATGCAGTGGGTCCAAAGGATCAGAAGCGGTGAGTATAAAAAATGGATTGAGGCGCAGTACGGGTAACGGGACCACGACGTCCGGTGGTCCGGTCCAAAAATGTCGGCCGGTGAACCCTGACCAAATACAGGAAGGAGGCCTGCGGTGCTGAAGCAACCCAAAGATTATCTGGTTTTTCCACTGGATGTGCCCACGATGGCTACAGCCCGGGAGTATATAGAGTGTCTGGGCCGCAGTGTCGGGATGTTCAAAGTAGGACTGGAGCTTTTCACAAAGGCCGGACCTGAAATAGTTGCCTTTATTAAAGCGGCCACACCGGCTCGGATTTTTTTGGATCTCAAACTGCATGACATTCCGGTTACGGTGCAGCGGGCCATGGCGGTGATTGCGGACATGGGGGTCGATTTCGTCACTGTGCACTGCGGGGAGAGTCGGGATATGCTCACCGCAGCGGTGGCCGGGGCCGGAGATCAAACAGGCGTGCTGGGTGTGACCGTGCTTACCAGTATGTCGGGCAGCGATCTTGCCGCGGCCGGGTACCGGGATGAATTTGCGCAGGATATCGAAAAGCTGGTGCTGCAGCGGGCGGCGCAGGCACTTGAGACCGGCTGTGCCGGGATCGTCTGTTCGGGACTTGAGGTGGGTTCCCTAAAAAACAGGTTTGGAAGTGAGTTGGTAGCTGTGACCCCGGGTATCCGGCCGGCCTGGGAGCCCAGGCCCAGTGACGACCAGAAGCGGGTGGTAACCCCGGTTCAGGCCATTGCCGACGGTTCCGATTATCTGGTGATCGGCCGGCCCATCCGGGATGCCGGCGACCCGGCGGCGGTGGTGGAAAAGATAGTCGCCGAGATAGAGGCGGGCCTGGAGACCTGAGTGTTAACAGGTTGTTAAAAGATACCTGAGAACCGGCAGATGGTCAGCCCGACAATGATCAATGCCAGGATGGCGGCGCAGATAAGCTGGTCGGTGTTGAGAGAGCGCAAGCTTAGTCTGCATCCAGGCCAAAAGCGGCGTGCAGTACTCGGACCGCCAGCTCAGCATATTTCTCATCGATGACACAGGATATCCTGATCTCCGAGGTGCTGATAAGACGTATATTGATATTCTCAGCTGCCAGGGTTGCAAACATTTTGGCCGCCACACCCGAGTGATTTTTCATCCCCACACCGATCACCGAAACTTTGGCAATATCCCTTTTCCCCCGGATGCTGTCGGCGTCAAGTTCGGCCACAACTTTATCACAAATGGCCATTGCCTGCTCGTAGTCAGAGGTGGGAACCGTGAAGGTGATGTCGTTTTGTCCGTCCGTCGGCGAGGTCTGAATGATCATATCGACCACAATGCCCGCTTCGGCCAGAGGGGTGAATATCTTGGCAGCCACTCCGGGCTGGTCCGGCACTTTCTCAAAAGTCAGCCGGGCTTCATTCTTATCGCTGGTGACGCCAGAGACGACCAGACGCTCCATTTCTGCGTCTTCATTCATGACCATGGTTCCTTTCTCCATATTGAAAGATGAACGGACGTGTACCGGTACATTGTATTTTTTAGCAAATTCAACCGACCGAATTTGAAGAACCTTTGCACCCAGGCTGGCCATCTCAAGTGTTTCATCATATGAAATTTTGTCCAGCTTCCGGGCTTTGCTGCAGACGTTTGGGTCGGCGGTGTAGATACCATCGACATCTGTGTAGATTTCGCAGACATCAGCCTTGAGGGCGGCCGCGATTGCCACCGCAGATGTGTCCGAACCGCCCCGGCCCAAGGTGGTAATATCGCCACCGGCTTCATACCCCTGAAAGCCGGCAATGACCACAATGTGACGGTTGTCCAGGAATTCACGGATGCGTCCGGCCCCGATATTGACAATACGGGCGTTTCCATGGGCACAATTGGTCAATACCTCGGCTTGATATCCCAAAAGTGATGCGGCCTGATAGTCCATTGATTTCAATACCATGGCCAGAAGGGCGCAAGTGGTTTGTTCGCCCGTGGCCAACAGGACGTCGAGCTCACGCCGATCAGGCGTATCCGCGGCCTGGTTCGCCAGGGAAATCAGTTTGTCGGTGACCCCGGACATGGCAGACAGGACAACGACGATATCGTTTCCATTTTCATAGGTCTTTACCACCCGTTTGGCGACATTGCGGATTCTCTCTATGTCAGCCACAGAGGTTCCGCCATATTTTTGTACTATGAGCCCCATTTCATCTCCTTTTAGGCACGTTGATTCTGTCGAAATTAGCGTGACGGCCCTTTCAGGGGTCACCGGGAGTCCGGTCCTGGAGGACGGGAATCTTCAAATTCGTGATCCCCTTTAGCAGATTCGCAGCTGGAAGTCCATACGCGGTCATTTTAAAACAGCGGGTATCCCGGGCGTGGATTTGAATGTGGATGGCCAGGTGATCTGCGAGCTCTTCCCGATCCAGGTTAGCGGGCCACTCGACGGCCAGGACACAGTTGCCGTCCAGCATTTCCACAAGGCCAATATCTTCAATGTCACAGGGAGCGCCCAGGCGGTACAGGTCGACATGGCAAAGGGGCAGGCGGCCGGGATATTCGTTGATGAGGGTGTAGGACGGGCTGGTGACATAATACTCACCGGGAACCTCGAGTCCGGCGGCCAGTCCCTGGACGAAAGCTGTTTTGCCGCTGGCCAGGTCGCCGTCCAGGGTTATCACCAGCCCCGCTTCAATACCGGTCCCGATGGCTTTACCGAGTGCTATGGTTTGTTCAAGGCTGGTCGTCGTAACTTGGAGCTTGCCCGTAAATGTGCCCATGCCGGGGAGTTCCTTCCTTTCTTGATCTTGCCCAGAACCAAAATCTACCATTTGTGGCCGGACACTGACTCAACTTTCGGGTTTCATCCAAAAGTGGGTTCTGTGTTCTGCAAGGCCGCCAGTTCTCCAGGGATCTGCTGGATAACATCCGACGCCAGGTAGCCCACCGGCGTCCCTGCGGCGATGGTGTCGGCCGCCGCACCATGCAGGTAAACACCGGCCACTGCTGCTGTTTCCGGAGAGAGCCCCTGGGTGATCAGGCCGGCAATGAGGCCGGTCAGGACGTCTCCCTGACCCCCGGAAGCCATGCCGGGGTTTCCGGTCAAATTGACATGGATGTTCCCGTCCGGCAGGGCGACCACGGTACTGGCGCCCTTTAAAACGAGGATGGTGCCGGTACGAGTGGCAAATTCGCGTGCGCAGTCAACCCGGTTACGCTGCACCCGGGTGGTTGTATATCCGGTGAGGCGGGCCATCTCTCCCGGATGCGGAGTGAGGACAACGGGTGCCTGGAGATCTTCAAATATCGCATCGTGGCCTGCCATCAGGTTAAGTCCATCGGCATCGATCACCATGGGAATAGTGCAGCTGTGCAGTAACTGGCGGACCAGTTGACCGGTCTGGGCGGCGGTGCCGAGTCCGGGGCCCAGGGTCAGACAGCGCTTGCTTGTCAGCAGCTTATCGAGTGGACCCAGGGCCAGGGTCGAAAGTGCGCCCTGGTCGGTTTCAGGCAGCGGAACCGTCATGACTTCCAGCAGCATCGTTTCCAGGGCTGTATTGAGGCTTGCCGGCACGCCCAGTGTTACCAGCCCGGCACCGCTGCGCATGGCCGCCAGGCAGGTCATGGCGGCCGCGCCGGTTTTGCCGGTGCTGCCGGCAACCGCCAGCAGGTGGCCGCTATCACCCTTGTGGGCGTCCCGGGCGCGCCCGGTCAGGTTGCCGGCCACTTTTTCCCGGGTGATCAGATGCTGTTGCGGGGCCACAGCGTCCGAGATGTGCCGGGGGATGCCGATATCAATTACTTCCAGGGTACCGGTATATTGTCTGCCGGGAAAAATCGTATGGCCAATTTTTGGGTAGGCGAATGTGGCGGTTAGCGCTGCCCGGATACTGGTCCCGCACACCTGACCGTTATCGGCATTTATACCGGAGGGGATATCCACCGCCAGTACGGGCCGGTTGAAACCGTTGAGTAAATCAATGGCCTCGCGGTAATGGCCCCGGACATCCGAATTCAATCCGGTACCGAAAACGGCGTCCACCCAGATGCCGTGGCGGGCCATGGCCGCTGTGTGGTCTGCCAGGCTCTTTGCATCCGGTATTTCGACCACCGGGATCTTGAGCTGCGGCAGCAGGTCGAGGTTCGCCCGCGCGTCTCCCGTGACACGGTCGGTACTGGAGAGCAGGTACACACAGACAGCAATGCCCTGCCGGGCGGCACATCTGGCCACCACGAAACCATCACCCCCATTATTGCCCCGACCTGCCAGGATACCGAGGCTGGAGGATTGCAGCCCGGGGAATTTTTTGAGCAGGATACGGGCGGTTCCCCGACCGGCGGTTTCCATCAGGACCCGGCCCGGGATGCCGAACGACCGGATTGTGTTACCGTCCATTTGCTGCATTTCGGCGGCTGTCACGAGGTACATGGGACCTCCCCCTGGTTTTGAGAGTCATTGGGCTTCATCGAAAGTCCTCCGGGTACAGGGATTTTACGTCCTGCATCAGATCGCGGGTGCGGGTCTCCATTTCTTCAGCGTCCTGTGGGGATTTTTCATGGTCAAATCCAAAAAGATGCAGGATGCCGTGAACCAGCAGCCAGGCCAGGTGGCGCCCGGTGCTGATCCCGGCGCGGCTGGCTTCCGCGGCGGCCGTGTCGGCTGAAATAACCACATCCCCCAGCAGTTGGGGCGCAATATTTGGAAAATCACCCTCTCGCATGGAAAAGGAGAGCACGTTGGTCGGACGGTCCTTGTGGCGGTATTCCCGGTTCAGGGCCTGGATACGGGGATTATCCACAATCAGGATGGAAAGTTCACCGTCAGGACAGTCCAAGGCGTTTAAGATGGCCTGGGCCGTTTTCTGAATCTTTTCCGGGTTGATCGGCTGGCCGGTCTGCTGATTGTCTATCAGGATGTTCATTTTTTGAGTTCCCGTTCGTTTTGGCTGATTTTTCGGGATAGTCAATGCGGTGATGATGAATTCCGGTCAGGATGCTGATGAAATTTTTGGCAATGGCGTGCAGGTCCTTAAGGGTCAGTTCACAGTGGTCTAGCTGTCCGTCTGAGAAGATGTCATTGATCAGGGTTTGAACCAGCCCCTGAATCCTGGCCGGGGTTGGGTTATCGAGTGTTCGCGAGGCGGCCTCGACCACGTCTGCCAGCATCACCAGTCCGGCTTCACGGGTTTGCGGCCGGGGTCCCGGGTAACGGTAATCATCCATATTGATACTGTCATCCGGGTTCTGTTTGCAGGCCTTATAATAGAAAAACTTGATCAGGCTGGTGCCGTGGGACTGGCGGATCGTGTCCATGATCACCTGGCCCAGTTTGTGCTCGCGGGCTATGGCAACCCCGTCTTTAACATGGGCAATCAGGATCGTTTTGGACATGGAGGGCGCCAGCTTGTCATGCCGGTTTTTACCGTTTCTCTGGTTTTCTATAAAGTAGAGCGGTTTATTGATCTTTCCAATATCATGGTAATATCCGCAAACTTTTGCCAGTAGCGGATTCGCGCCGATTTCGTCTGCCGCGGCTTCAACCAGGGAGCCTACCACCACAGAGTGATGATAGGTACCCGGCGCCTCCATCATGAGGCGCCGCAGAATCGGGCGGTCCAGGTTCGCCAGTTCCAACAGTTTTATATCGGTCGTGTAATCAAAGGCAATCTCGATCAGGGGAGCCAGACCGGCGGCGATGACGCCGGCTCCGAGGCCGCCGATGAGGGCAAAGGTGCAGTCCCAGACCAGTTTCAGTTCGGCCATGTCATAACGATAGGCATCCAGTCCGACCACCAGGACCACGTTGAGCAGGCCCAGTTTCAGGCCGGCCTTGATGAATACCTTTCTTTGACGGCAATTCTGCAGCCAGTAGCCGCCCATGGTACAGCTGATTAGAAAATAGATGAAAGTCCCGAAATCGTTTTGCAGAATGGCCGCGGAGCCCGTGGCCAGTACCACGGCAAAAGGGATGGCAACCCGCAGCCCCATGAAAAGGCAGACAGTCATCGTGCCCGCGGCCATGGGCAGCCCGAAGATGATCGAAGGGGCTGATAGCTGAAAAGGCGGGTTTTGGGCCAGGGCTGTCATGAGAAATACATTCAGCCGGACGAAAAAGAAGGCTGAAACCAGGGCGATCGAAATAAACAGCAGGTCTTTATTGAGGGTTTTCGCATTCGCGGAGTCCCATTTAAACTGGGGCAGGAACATGGCCATTATCAGGCACAGCAGCACCAGGCCAGCGCCCAGGCTGCTCAGCAATGGTTTTTCGGTCTTCAGGGGTGGGCGGGATTTTTCGAGTTTGCGCAGGTGCATGGCAGTGACCCGATCACCTTCGCGCAGCAGCATCTCGCCCGCTTTAATCTGGTAGAGTATGGGTTTGATGCTGGTGGCCGCGTTGCGTTTGCGCTCTTCGGTTTCACTGCGGTTGAGCGTGATATTGGGGTGAATGAGCGCCTGGGAAAAATCAACAATCAGGTTGCGCAGGGAATAGCGCTGCCCTTTCAAAATGGGCTGGCCCACAATCCGGACCATGGTTTTGGCCTGGTCCAGGCCATAAAACCGTTTTAACTTTATTACCGGCTTTTCAGATTTTGTAATGATATTGCGCAGGGTGATCCCCTTCTCAGCCTCCCGCAGCAGCAGTTCCTTGTTACCGACCACCCCGTTGTCAAGAACCGCGGTGACTATTTTTATAATCATATTCTCAATTTCAATCGAGAACTCATCCCGGGCCAGGCTTTTATAGGCGCCCTTGCTGATGGGGATGCCCAGGATTTTTTGAAATTCGTCTTCCTGCTGCGTTACAAGATCCTGGAGAGAGAGGATCGCCGCAGCGGGTTCATCGGAAATGGCGGGGTCGGGATCCGGTTCCGGCTGGGGTGTGTTCCGGTAGGTTTGGTGGACATCCCTGAGCAGCGTGAATGCCTTTCTGACACGCCCAGTGGTGGCGGGCAGGATATCGGGATCATGGTCATAGACGGTTAATACGGCATCGATGGCCTGTTTCTGCCGAACCTGGGTGGCATTCTCATCTTCGATGAAAAAATCTTTGGCAGCCTTGATATCATGCTGGACCACATCCCCGGCCTTATATTCATGCTGCCTGATGACCAGGTTGGGGTACAGCATCACGATAAAAAGCAGGAGGACGGCACCCAGGAGTACCCATGGCACCAGGTTGCCCGGACGTGTGTAACTGCTTAATGTTGCCTGCTTTTTTTTCATGGCAATAATTTAGTTGGTTCCCGGAGACTGTATCCGGGTTACTTTTTTGCGGTCTGGGCGTCGTATTTCTCGTAAGCGTCTATCACTTTTTGAACGAGCCGGTGCCGAACGACATCAATTTTGGTAAAAAATACAAATTCAATGCCGTTAATGTTTTTGAGTATCTGCTTGGCTGCTATAAGGCCGGAAGTTTTGTTTTCGGGCAGGTCAGTTTGGGTAATGTCGCCGGTGATAACCGCGCTGGAGTTAAAACCAATTCGGGTGAGAAACATTTTCATCTGTTCGGTTGTTGTGTTCTGGGCTTCATCCAGGATGATAAAGGCATCATTCAGGGTGCGGCCCCGCATGAAGGCCAGGGGCGCCACTTCAATGATGCCCTGGTTCATCAACCGGGAGGCCTTTTCAAAACGCATCATGTCATGCAGGGCATCATACAGCGGGCGCAGGTAAGGATCAACCTTGTCTGCCAGATCGCCCGGTAAAAACCCCAGCGCCTCACCGGCCTCAACCGCAGGGCGGGTGAGTATGATACGGTCGACAGTACCTTTTGCCAGGGCCGCAACCGCCATGGCCATGGCGAGGTAGGTTTTACCGGTGCCCGCGGGACCAATACCGAAAACCATGTCGTTGGCCCGGATGGCGTCAATATAGGCTTTCTGGGCGGCACTTTTGGGTGTGATGGCCTGTTTTTTAGCGGTTACAAAAGCGGTATCCAGAAAGATCTCTTTTAAGCGGACTTTATCGTCCTTGCTCAGGGCCCGCACAGCATGGTCAATGTCATTGGCATAAACCGGGTATCCGTTTTCCAGCAGGTCATATAGCTGGTTGAGGATATTTTGGGCCAGGTCGGCGGCAATACTGTCGCCTTTAATAAAAACCACATTGCCCCGGGCATGAATCTGCACCCCGACCGAGTCCCCAATCCTGTGCAGGCTGCTGTTATGTTCACCGAACAGCTGCCGGGCAAGGTTGATATCACCAAAGGTCATCTGGTTGTCTTGTATGTCAGGTGCGTTTGCCATAGACATTTCATCGTTTCCTCTAACGGCCTTTTACTATCATAAAAAATCCGGGGAATGCAAATAAAACTGAAGCGGCTGTCTGTGCAGAGGCCTGGGAAATGAAAAACACCTTGACGTTTCCCGGCTGGCCTAGTTAATTGGGCGACAAATATATCACCAGCCGATTCGCGGTCCCCGGCCTTGCCGGTGGACCTTTGTTAAGGAGCGCTATGAACAGCTTTGACATTGTGGTTGCCATTATCCTCGGGTTCTGCCTCATACGGGGCATCTTCCGGGGCCTTGTGAAGGAGATGGCTTCGATTATAGGTGTGCTGGCCGGGTTTTACGCGGCCTATACCTATTACCCGGAGATGGCCAGCCTTCTGGCACCCTGGATAGAGAACGAGATCTATCTGAATCTGACCAGCTTTATGGTGCTTTTCTGCCTGATTTTGATCATTGTCAGCATTTTAGGGGTTGTGCTCAAGTACCTGATGAAGATTGCCCATATGGGTTGGGCCGACCGGGTAAGCGGCGCCGTTTTCGGGGCGTTTAAAGGGGTGCTGATCACCTCCGTCATTCTGGTTACCCTGACCGCTTTCCTTCCCAGTGGATCGCCCCTGATCCGTGACTCTCTCCTTGCGCCGCATATCAACATGCTTTCAGAAAACATGGCCCGCCTGATTTCAGATGACATGTACGAGGCGTTTGATGGGAAAATAGGAGAACTGAAAAGAATTTGGGAAACGAGAATTTAAAAACCCTGAACGGGATTTTCGAGTTGATCGATACCCTCAGGGGTGACAACGGCTGCCCCTGGGACCGCGAGCAGACCCCCGCCTCCATGGCCAATTACCTGGCCGAAGAAACCTTTGAACTGAAAGAAGCGATTGGAAATGATGACCCCGGGGAAGTCTGTGAGGAACTGGGGGACGTTCTTTTCTTACTCCTTTTTATTCTCAGGCTTTATGAAACCAGGGGTGCCTTCGATTTCGAGCAGGTTGTCAGCCGGGTAACAGCCAAGATGGTTCGACGGCACCCCCATGTGTTTGGTGATCGTAAGCTCGATTCCGCCGCCCAGGTGAGGCGCCAGTGGCAGCAGATCAAAAAAAATGAGCAGAAATCCTCCCGTCCTGTTTCCAGCCTTGATTCAGTTCCTTCCGGGTTGCCGGCCCTGCTGCGGGCCTACCTGGTTTCCGAGCGGGCCTCCCAGGCCGGCCTGGACTGGCCGGATATGGATGGCGTGCTGGCCAGAGTCAGCGAGGAATGGGCTGAGTTTAACCGGGAACTGGATCAACAGGCGGGCAGCGCCGGCGCTACTGAAAATCTTGCCCTTGAATTTGGTGATGTTCTTTTCACGCTGGCCACTGTGGCTCGTTTTGCCGGTTTCCATCCGGAGACCGCCCTGAGTGGCGCCATTCAAAAGTTCGAGAACCGTTTCCGGCGGCTGGAATCCATCCTGGCCGGGCAGGGGCGCGAGATGCGGTCCCTATCCCAGGCAGAACTTGATGATTTATGGGAACAGATTAAAACTGATATCTGAAAGCGGGTGCTCCGGGTAGACCAAAATAGACGCCGATATAGTGGCTGTGGCTGGTGAATGCAATTTCAGGCAGATCCTGGTGTGGAAACCAGTCTGCTTCAGACGCGTCGTCACCGGCTACCAGGTACCCTTTATAGTGCCGCACCAGGTAGGCGATCATCAACACCGTGTGGTACTGGGCATTAGGCGTGGCCATCACCCCGAGCAGACGGTTTATCTCGCCGTCCAGGCCAGTTTCCTCTTTGAGTTCGCGCAGGGCGGCCTGCTCGGGTGATTCGCCCAGTTCCATGAAGCCGCCCGGCAGGCACCAGTAGCCTTTCTTGGGTTCCACACTGCGTTTTACCAGTGCGATCCGGTTGCTCTCGTCCACAACCACCAGGCAGGCGGCGGGAACCGGGTTTTCATAAATCGCACTGGCACAGGTCTCACAATAAGGCCGTTTTTGTCCTTCCCACAATCTTTCTTCCAGCCGGGCACTGCAATAAGGGCAAAATTGCTTCCGGGGTGTGATAGCCGGGGTTACCATCGCCGCTCAGTCATCAAAATCCCCTTCGGGTCCTTTATCGGATTCAATGGCCGCCGCCCGTTCCGCTATCTTTTCAGGGGTCCACTGGGCCGGATCTTCGATCCGTCCAATCTTGGCGCCCGGGTCGTGTGAGCCCGCGGTGATAATGGCTTCAATGGCGATATCCGCGGTGTCCGTGGCATTGAAGACTTCGGTAAGCATCTGGTGGACAAAATCTTCCACCCGTTTAACCATGCGGGCTTTAATGTCAGCCGGCTGTCCCAGGAGATGGTTCTCAAAGGGAAGATTCAATTTCTTGTAATTGCCGCCTTTGATCCCGGCCTCGTCTGCGTAGGCCTTCATTTTGGCCCACATCTCTTCGGTGACACCGGCGTTTTTAACTTTTATGAAGCCCCCGTTTTCATCGAGAATGGCATTGCCATAGTCATTGACCTCAAAACCCCAGGAGATCATCTGCAAGGCGGTGGCCACATTGGCCTTGGTGGTTTTTGTCCTGGCGGCAATCTCCCGCAGGCGATCAGAGTTGTTTCCAGAGGTACCATGCTGGGCCCCGGATATGCCATAGGGCGCCAGGGCGGTGTGGATATCGGCGGTCAAGGGTACCTGGATGCCCTGCCCGCTGGCTTCAATGCCGTGGGTGGTGCCGTTGTTAAGGGCTATCCACTCCGGGAAGATGTCATGGGCATTGAGGCCCTGGATGAGAAACAGGGCTTCCTCTGCGGTGGACAACCCCAGTTTGCCCTTGATTTCCCCGATCTCCGTTTCAAGGCCGGCCCATTGGGGAATGAACGGATTGAGTTCAAGATTGGCCAGCAGGTTCTGGTCATCCGGCATATGGGAAGCGTCAATGGCAATAGAGGTGATGCCGGCATCAAACAGGGTGGGGATTTCGATTTTGGCCGGGCCAATATCTTCCGGGGTCTTGATACCGTAGTGATCAGCGTGAATCGCTACCGGGACGGTAATGCCCATCTCGTTGCACAGGGCGTCCACCTGGCGGGCGATGTTCCAGTAATTCACGGCGCAATACGCGTTGGCACCGCCTTCTGAACGGGCAATTTCGATGATCAGGCAGCTGTTGGCCCGCTGGGCAGCGGCCAGGGCGCCCCGGATGACAAAATAACTGCGGCCGTTGGCGGCAATGGATATGGCGGCGCCTTTTTTCAGCATGGCGCGATCAATGTACTTTCCACTTACAATAAGTGCCCGGGAGTTGGGGAACAGCTTGACAATATTCGGCGGGCGGCCGACGGACAACGCCTGGGCAAAACTCTCAGAAGAACCTGAAGATATTGACATTTTTCCCTCCTTTGATCATTTACGGGAAGGTCACGCGAGTTGGGTGGAATTAAAGCTCAGCCGGTTTTGTAATTATGGCTGGTTACTCCTCAAAGTCGGATACCTGCTGCGGCCGGGCGGTGCTACCCGTTAAACTCACAGCTTAACAGCGCCTTTCTGATGACCTCGAAAACATCGCCAAACCGCAGGAGACCGGTGACGGTTGCGCCGTTTTTGACGACCAGGGGCTGGTGAACACCCATGACATAGAGGTTTAACGCTTTTTCGGCGGTATCGGTTTCCTGCAGGTATTCAATGCTTTCAGGCGTGTGCATAACTTCGGCAACTGACTTTTTCCCGCCGCGCTGGCAGATACTCAATTCCGTATCCCCCCACAGGTTGAATTCCTTTACCGCTTTCATGACGAAATCCTTGGTGAGGATCCCCCCGCTGGTGCCTTCCAGGACTTTTTCATAGGCGGGCTCCAGGGCGCGAAAGATGTCAATCATGGTCACTTTGCCTGAAAAGTTACCGCTGCTGTCTACCACAACGGCATCCCGATGGGCGCGTTTATTGCTCTGTCTTTCAGACTCAAGCGCCTGCAGAACATCAACCAGGGTATCTGATCTTTTAACTGTCACATAGTTGGAAATAGGGATCATCAATTCCTTTATAATAACTTCTTGCATTGTTTTACCTCGCCTAGATAATTAAGATTTCGCTTGTTTTGGTACAAATCAGAACAGGGCGCCGTGAGACTGCAGAGCCTGCCACTTTTGCATGAACTGGCAGGTCCTTCCGGGGCCTGAATTAAACCGGCCGAATCTATCTAACACAGATTCAAATACAGAATGAGGGCCATAATGTCAATCCGTCTCCTGAATAAACTGGTTGAATATCAGGAACGTATTGTATAGAACCGGGATGCATACCCCTAATTACTCAACTTTCGGGACTGTTTGGAATTATGAAACTGCGTAATATTCTGCTGCTGTTTATTTTTGTCATCGGCCCCGCCTGTGCGCCGAAACAAGTCGCCGTTGAGACGGTGCCGGAAAAACCGCCTGTGCCGGTGGTGTCGCCGGAGGAGCGCTTTGAACAGGCCCAGGTGCTAATCAACAAAAAGGCATATGCAGCCGCGGCCCGGGTGTATCTCGATTTTGTGGCCGCAGCGCCCGATCACTCCCGGGCGCCGGAGGCGTTGCTGCAGGCCGGGACCGCCTACTTTTTAAAGGGTGATTATAGGCGTGCGCGCAGTGTCTACCAGAAAATCCTGTCAGATTACCCGGCCACCGGGCCTGCCGGCGATGCCCGGGTGGAGATCCTGCAAACTTACTATTACGAAGGGGAGTTCGAGTCCCTTCTGGCCCAGGCCGAATCTATCTTAAAGACTGCTGTCCCAGAATCAAAACAACTGAAATTATATGAAATTCTCGGGGATACCTATATGGCCCTGGATGCGCCCGTGGAGGCAGCCTATACCTATGCCCGGGCTTATGAAATCACGTCGGGCCCGCTTGGGGATGAATTGTATGCCCGGCTCAAGTCCGCCCTGCGGTTGATGGAACGGGACCAGATCGGCACCCTGACCGACCGGTTGGAGAACCCTGAGTTGAAGCGGCTGGTTGATGAACTGGCCCATGCCCTCATCTACAAACGGTTTACAATCGGTTGTCTTTTGCCTTTGAGCGGCAAGTACGAGGCTTACGGACAACGGGCACTCAATGGTGTGCAGCTGGCCCTCAATAAGTCATCCGCAGCCGCCGCAAACCCGCTTATTGAGGTCATCATCAAGGATACCCGTTCAGACCCGGCGGTGGCCGTTAAAGCGGTGGACGACTTTTACGAGAAAGGTGTGGCCGCCATCATCGGTCCCATCGTGACGGCTGAGCCGGCCGCCCGGGCGGCCCAGGCGCGGCACCTGCCTATCATCACGTTTACCCAGAAAGCGCCGATTGCGGATATCGGTGATTTTGTCTTCCGAAACTTTTTTACACCCCGGATGCAGGTCCAGACCATCGTGTCTTATTCGGTAGCGGATCTCGGGGCCCGGCGGTTTGCCATCCTCTACCCGGAGGAAAAGTACGGCCGGACCTTTATGAACCTTTTCTGGGACGAAGTCGATCGCCAGGGCGGCCGGGTGGTCGCTGTCGAATCCTATGATGTAAAAACCACTGATTTTGCCAAACCCATCAAAAAACTGGTGGGCCTGCACTACAGAATTCCGGCGGACATTCAGGCCCGGGCTGAGCGTATCTGGCCCCCCTACAGCCGAACACCGGTGGGTACCTGTGACGGCTTTGAAAAAATTCCGGGACTCCTATACCCTCTACCCGCTGAGCTTGCCTGCTGGCCAACAGTCA
>CAZWPX010000013.1:29144-84318 GCA_964636125.1 uncultured Desulfobacterales bacterium
CAGAAGATGAAATCCCGGACTGTATTCCGGCCGCGAATCCCGAGTCAAAAGAGGCCGAAGAACCGCCATCGATAGTCGACTTTGATGCGATCTTCATCCCGGACGCACCCAACATGGCGGGTCTCATTATACCCCAGCTTGCATTTTATGACGTGAATGAAATTGCCCTGCTGGGTACCAACCTGTGGAGTTCCCCCACGTTGATCGAGATGAGTCGTGAATACGTCCAGGGTGCCATCGTGCCCGACGGGTTTTATGCCGACAGCACACGGCCGCAGACACGCAATTTTGTGGCGGATTACCAGGCGGCGTTTGACGCAGGGCCCGGCTATATGGAGGCCATTGGTTTTGATACCGCCCAACTGGTCCTGGAACTGGTGAACCGGTCGGATATCCTGTCACGCAATGACCTCAGGGATGAACTGCTGCGCGTGGCTGATTTCCAGGGTGCCACCGGGGCTACATCTTTTGATTACAACGGAGATGTGTACAAACCGCTTTTCCTGATGAAGATCAAGGGCGGTAATTTTATCGAGATAGAATGAATTTTCCCTTGTTGATATACATGCTGGCCGGTTCCATCCTGTTTTGCCTGGCCTTTCCCTTCTTCCTGATTTACACGCGGGTGACCGGAAAACACCGTGAGGGCTTGATCCAGCGGTTGGGATACTACCGCCGGGCGGTTGCTGAAAAGGGCGGCCGATCCGTCAGGGTTTGGGTGCAGGCCGCATCGGTGGGAGAGGTTGCGGCCGCTGTTCCGATCATTGAAGCGCTTTTGCGGGAACTGCCGAGCGCGGAAATTATACTTTCCACCACAACCGCTCACGGGCAGGCGGCCGCCCGGAACATCAGGGGGCCGGTGTTGACCTGTGTGTTTGCACCGGTCGATTTTCTGGTCTCGGTGGCATTGGCCCTGCAAACTGTAAAACCAGACATCCTGGTTTTCGTTGAGACCGAGATCTGGCCCAGCTGGCTCTACCTGGCACACCGGCAAGGTATTCCGGCGGTCATGGTGAACGGCCGCATATCAGTACGTTCCGTGAAGGGGTATCGCCGGATTCGCGCCCTGATTGGACCGCTGCTGGCTACCGTGGACGCTTTCAGCATGATCCATACGCAGGACGCGGCCCGACTAAAAAGCCTGGGGGTGGCAGCAGAGAAGATCAAGGTCAACGGGAACGCCAAATATGACCGTCTGGCCGGGATGGTTCAGCCCGCGGCAAGGCGCGCGATGGCGGACCTTTTTAATCTGACCGGTCATGAGCCGGTGCTCGTGGCCGGCAGCCTGAGAAGGGGGGAGGAAACCCTCCTGCTCGACGTTTTTAAAACGGTTCAGCAGGCTTTCCCGAACCTGGTTTGCGTTATCGCGCCCCGGCATATGAACCGGGCCGCCCCCATCGCCGCCCGGGCCAGGCAGCTCAAAATAGAGGTCCAGATGCGATCCGGGCTGCAGCCGCCCTCCGGCCGTCGGCAGGCACCGCTGGTAATCCTTGATACCCTGGGCGAACTCCAGGCGACCTATGCGGTGGCAGCGGTCTCTTTTTGCGGCGGCAGCCTGGTCCCGCTGGGCGGGCAGAATGTCCTCGAAGCGGCTGCCTGGGGGACACCCGTGCTTTTCGGTCCTTCAATGGAAGATTTCCAGGCCGAGAAGGAACTGCTGCTGGCCTCGGGGGGCGGGCGTGAAGTGTCCAGCCAGCGGGAGCTGGCCCGGCAAATCCTCTATTACCTTTCCCATCCAGATGCAGCGGCCCTGTCAGGCCAGGCGGGGCAGGCGGCGGTTTTTGCGAATACCGGTGCTTCCCGGAAGCACGCCAAAGTCATTTGGCGTAGCCTGACACATTCCTGACCAGGGATTTTTTCTTAAGCCCTCAGCTTCCGGGTTTCAACTTACGGCAGGTTTTTACTCGTATCTGGCGTTCTCAATGGCACGTGGTTGTCAATATCTTGTCGTTATAGAGGGGTGTAGCGCGCAGAATTCCCAACAGGAGGACATCACCTTTTCGTGGACGGGATTCACCTGCTGATAGGTGCTGGCTTCATTCTGCGATCAGGTAGCCCTGGCCGGTGGCTTCCAGGACGGTGCGCCAGAGTTTACCGTGGGGCTGCACCTGCTTGCGTTTTCCCACGGATGCCGCCAGTGGAATGTGCACAAAGTGGTTGTTCCAGTGACCAATGAGCAGTTTTGTTTTCCCGGCCAGGCCTGCGTGAACCGCGTCTCTGCCCAAAAAGCCGCAGAAAACACTGTCGTTGGCGTTGGCCGGCAGGCTGCGGATCATATAGCTGGGGTCGATGTATTTCAGGGAAACATCTGTATTTTTAATTTTAAAGTAGGCGAGGATTTCCTGCTTAAGCAGCAGGCCGATATCCTTAAGACGGATGTTGCCGGATTCATCGCGTTCGGATTTTTCCTCCGAAAAGTATTTCTGGCCGGCGCCTTCAGCCGCCACAATGACGGCGTGGCCGGTGTTGAGCAGTCTTTTTTCAAGGGCCTCCAGGAAGCCGCCTGGACCCTGGATGTCAAAATCAATTTCCGGAATCAGGACAAAATTTACATCCTGCTGGGCCAGGGTGGCCGTGGCGGCGATAAAGCCGGAGTGCCGCCCCATGAGTTTTATCAAGCCGATTCCATTGGGATAGCCTTTGGCCTCATTGTGGGCGCCCTTGATCGCGCCGGTGGCAACCTGTACCGCGGTATCGAATCCAAAAGACCGGGACACCAGGTGGATGTCGTTGTCAATGGTCTTGGGAATGCCGATCACACTGATTTTCAACCCGCGCTGTGTAACCGCGTCGGCGATTTTGCTGGTCGCCATAAGCGTTCCATCGCCGCCCACCATGAAAAGAATGCCAATGTTTGAGCGTTCCAGGCTGTCGACAACTGCTTCGATATCCTGGGGGCCGCGGGAGGATCCGAGGATGGACCCGCCCATGTTCAGGATGTCGGAGACCGCCGCCGGGGCCAGGTCCATGAAGTCGTGGCCGTATTCCGAGATGAAACCCTGGAGCCCGTAGCGGATACCGTAAATATTGCGGACGCCGTAGTGGTAGTAAAGTTCCAGGACAATGGCCCGGATAATATCATTCAAACCGGGGCACAGGCCGCCGCAGGTGGCAATGGCGCAGCGCAGCTTGCTGGGATCAAAGTATATGTGGCGGCGCGGACCGGCCAGTTCGAAAGCCGGCAGTGCGCGTCCCTGGGACAAAATTGAGCTGATTTCAGAGGGTCGGACCGAGATGCAGATCCGGTCATCATCCCCGATGAAGTACTGGCCCTGGGGGGTGATGTGATCCTGCAGCATAGGGGAAGAAATTTTGGGTTCACCGAGGGATTCAATGGTTGGGTCAAAGTCGCCAAAGTCCATAACCGTTCTCCTGACAAACGCGCTATCTTCCGTTGAATTTAAACTCACCTTTTCCGAGAATGTCGTGCAGATGCAAAAGGCCCTGTATCCGGCCGTCCGGGTCTGTAATGGGCAGCACGGTAATTTGGTACTGTTCCATCAGGTTGAGGGCGTCATAGGCGGGCGCCTGCGGTGAGAGGGTCCGCGGATTTTTGGTCATGACGCTGTCAACCGGTTGATCAAGAGATGCATTTTTACGGGCGATACAGCGGCGGACATCCCCATCGGTGAGAATACCGACCAGGGTGTCGGTGGCGGCTACCACAAAAACGACCCCCAATTCCCGGGCGTCGATGGCTTCCACCGCGGCTCTTATGGATGCGCCCGTCTGTACGGCCGGAACCTTGGTACCGGCCAGCATCAGTTCCGCAACCTTGTTGGTCAGCCGTTGGCCGAGCGCGCCACCAGGGTGAAACCGCTTGAAATCACTGCTTTTAAAGTCTTTTTTGTTGGTAAGCACAACCGCCAGGGCGTCGCCCATGGCCAAAAGCGCGGTGGTACTTGTGGTGGGCGCCAGGCCCAGGGGGCAGGCCTCTTTTTCAACCCCTATGTCCAGGACCAGGTCGCTGTTATGGGCCAGGGTCGAGTTCAGGTTGCCGGTGAGGGCGACTATCTTACACCCTATTTTTTTGATGCTTGGCACCAGGGCATTCAATTCCTCGGTTTCACCGCTGTTAGAAAGTGCCAGGAGGATATCATCCGCGCCGACAATCCCAAGGTCTCCGTGCAGGGCCTCAACCGGGTGCAGGAACAGGGAGAATGTTCCGGTGCTGTTCAAGGTGGCCACTATTTTACGGCCGATCAGCCCCGATTTGCCGATTCCGCTGACGACCAGCCGCCCGCGAGATTTCAGGATAAGGTCAATCACCCGGGTGAAACTGTCGTCCAGTTTCCCGGCTATCTCCAATATACCGGCGGCCTCGAGTTCGAGGACGTCTATGGCTTGCTTTTTGATCATATTATTTTTGCCTTTTGGGACTGGCCCTCATGGCCAGGTCGGAGTAAGTAGGCTATGCAATCATGGATGATGCAAGTGCCATTGGGGCAAGGTGGCAATTATCCATGCAAAAATCAAGTGTTCTTTTGGCCTGACCAGCCTGGATTGCGGGATGTTTTTTCTATTGACAAGCAAAGATGTGGTGATTATAGTCCCGCGAAATTACGGAACCTGACTCTAAAGGCCGGGATTTTTCTCCCAGGCCTTTTTTTAGATTCAAAAACCATTCAATGAGGAGGATATACCCTTGCTTTGTACAACTATTAGAGAAGGTCACGAGTGCCATTTTATGACATCCGCCGGTTGCTCTTACAACGGCGGTGCCTGCCATGAGGTCGTTGAGAAGTGCGACAGCTGTAACCGTAAATCCGAATACGCATCCAAGTGGTACTGCACAGCCTGCCCGGAGCCGGACGCCAAATGGAAGCACGGCAACTGCAATCTGGCTACCCACGTCAAATCAACTGTCGTTACAAAGACGCAGAAAATCAATCCGATTAAAGCTTCCAAGCGTGCCAACCGGGCCTAGCCTTTAGCCAATCCCGGTAAAAACCAAACACGTTTACCAAAACCCCCGGCCTTGAAAAGGCCGGGGGTTTTTTTGCCTTGACATATTTCCTTTGTCGCCTGTAAGTGATAAGGTTCAAATTTTAATGACATTTTTGGCTTTAACTTTTCCACGGGAGTGAGAAATGAACCCCATCGCAGAGGAACTCAACGGTGTAATTTCGGCGGGCAATGCCCACCTGTTCAACATGCTGTCTGAAATTGGCAAAAACCTGTTTTTCCCCAAAGGCATTTTAAGCCAGAGTGCTGAGGCCAAAGAAAAAGCGTATGCCATTAATGCCACCATCGGGATTGCCAAGGAATCCGGCCATACGATGAAACTGGACTCGGTGGCCGCATTTGTGAATGATATTCCGGCGAGTGGCTACCTCACCTACGCGCCTTCGTTCGGCATCCCTGATCTGAGGCGGGCCTGGAAGGATTCCCTGTTTGCGAAGAATCCCTCCCTGGCAGGTAAAGATATCAGCCTTCCCGTGGTGACTAACGGGATTACCCATGCCATTGCCATTTTTGCGGATGTCTGGATCGATCCCGGCGATGTGATTATCCTGCCGGAAATGATGTGGGGAAATTACAATCTGATCCTGAACGTGCGCAAAGGGGCCCGCATCAGCCACTACGAACTTTTTGACGCCGCGGGTGGGTTTAACCTGGAGGCGTTTGAAAACACTGTGCGGGCGGAGGCGGTTCAAAACAGCAAGATTACCGTGATGCTGAACTTTCCCCAGAACCCTTCCGGGTACACCGCCACAGAAACTGAAGGCCAGCGGATTGTTGAGATCCTCACCGATGTCGCCCGCGGCGGGACCGACGTGATGGCTGTGTTTGACGATGCCTATTTCGGGCTCTTCTATGAAGACGATACCCTGAAAGAGTCCCTGTTTGCACGCCTCTGCCAGGCCCATCCGCGACTGCTGGCCATAAAGCTTGACGGCGCCACCAAGGAGAATTTTGTCTGGGGTCTGAGATCGGGCTTTATTACCTACGGCTGCCCTGTGGAAACTGATGCGGCAGCGGTTTATGATGCCCTGGAAAGGAAAACCGCCGGGGCGGTCCGGGGCAATATTTCAAACGCTTCGCACCTCGGCCAGGCCATTATCTACCGCTCGATGCAAGCGGACACCTACAAGGCCGAGCAGGCTGAAAAATTCGGTATTTTGAAAGCTCGCGCGGACAGGGTCAAACAAGTGCTGGCAAACCCAAAATATGCGGCGGCCTGGGATGTTTATCCTTTTAATTCCGGATACTTCATGTGCCTGAAGTTAAAAACTGTGGCGGCGGAAGCCCTCAGGGTCCACCTGCTTGATAAGTACGGCGTCGGCCTGATCGCACTGGGTGAGAAAAATCTGCGGGTGGCTTTCTCGTGCATTGATGAAGATCAGGTCGAAAAACTGTTTAATACGGTCCTGCAGGGGATCGGGGACCTCTCCTGAGACGGGGGATCAACCGCCAGGTTCTAAAACAAGATTTTAGATTATATCCAAGAGCTGTATTAATTCAGCTGTTAAAAACCTGGTCCTCAGGGCCAAGCCTGCCCCGCTTCGCGGGGGGCAAAGAAAAATGGCTATGCCGTGAAAGTTTGCGTCCAGTGCCTAAAGTGAACTAAAGTTTGAAGTGATCTTAATTGTGTCCGGTGTGAACACCCATGCTGAAGCGAACAATAGAACGCCTGAAACCTCTGGCCGGTGAAGATGTATCGGAAAATCTGACCCATGCCGGCAAGTGGGCCTTCTATTTTGTCCTGATTGGCCTGATTGCCGGTCTCGGCTCCATTCTGTTTCATTATCTGTGCCTGCTTGGCAGTCACTATTTTATGGATATGGTGGCGGGTTATCGACCACCGTCGCCCGCCGGTGAACACCACCTGCTGACCCCCACCGCAACCCCTTTCAATCGCTGGATTCTGCTGCTGCTGCCGGCTATCGGCGGTATTTTCAGCGGCTGGCTGGTCTATACCTACGCCCCGGAAGCAGAGGGCCATGGTACCGACGCCGCCATCGATGCCTTTCACAACCGGGGCGGGTTTATCCGCGGCCGGGTGCCCTTTGTTAAAACCCTGGCTTCTGCGGTGACCCTTACAACGGGCGGCTCCGGCGGTAGAGAAGGCCCCATTGCCCAGATTGGCGCCGGGTTCGGTTCTTTTCTGGCCACAAAACTGAAACTCTCCGATCGCGACCGACGTATCATGATGGCTGCGGGTATTGGGGCCGGGGTCGGCAGTATCTTCCGGGCCCCCCTGGCCGGCGCCCTGTTTGCCGCAGAAGTTCTCTACCGGGATCCTGAATTCGAATCCGATGTGATTATCCCGGCGGGAATTTCATCGGTGGTCGCCTATTGCCTCTTCTGCCTGGTCTTCGGCTGGGGATCCTTGTTTGAATCACCCGATTTTGTATTCAGAAACCCGCTGGAACTCGGGCCCTATTTCGTACTGGCCCTGGTCCTGGTGGCCACGGGTGTACTCTATATCAAATCATTTTACGGGCTGACGGCGTTGTTTCACAAAATTGCCATCCCCAACCATATTAAACCGGCCATTGGCGGCCTGTGCACCGGCATCATCGGGTTTTTTCTGCCCCAGGCCCTGGCCTTTGGGTACGGTTTCGCACAGATGGCCCTGAACAATGAACTGACCATACCGTTTCTACTGGCGCTGGCCCTCGGGAAGATTTTCACCACCAGTTTCTCCATCGGCTCCGGCGGCAGCGGCGGGGTTTTTGGCCCCTCCATCGTCATCGGGGGGGCCATGGGGGGGGTCGTCGGAAAGTTCTTTCACCAGATCATGCCCGGGATCGTGGTCGAACCGGGTGCCTTTGTGGTGGTCGGTATGGCCGGCTTCTTTACCGCCGTTTCCAACACCCCCATTTCCACAATCATTTTCGTGAGCGAGATGACGAATTCCTACCACCTGCTGCTGCCCAGCCTGATGGTTTGTTCTGTCGCTTACCTGTTTGCCCGCAAGTGGACCATCTTTCACAACCAGGTAACCAGCCGGATTGCCTCCCCGGCCCATGCGGGTGAATTCTTTGTGGATATCCTCCAGACCATCCATGTCAAGGACCTGATGACGAAAGTCAAGAAAGTGGATCTGATCCCCCAGAGCATGCCGTTTCTGGAGTTCAAACGCTACTTTTCAAGGACCAAACAGCACTATTTCCCGGTGATGGATCATAATGAGAGACTGGTTGGCATTTTTTCCAGCACCGATATTCGTGAAGTCCTGTTCACGCCTGAAATCGAGCCCCTGGTCGTGGTTAACGATCTGGCCACAACCGATATTATCGTTACCACCATGGCAGATGACCTCAATACCGTGATGCAGAAGTTTACGACCAGGAACATCGAAAGTTTGCCGGTCGTACGTGAAGATGACCACGGCATCCTGATCGGTATGCTGCGCCGCAGGGAAGTGATCGCCTTCTACAACGAGCAGGTGCAAAACATGAAAAGCCAGGCCGTCCGGAAGTAGGCCCGGCCTTTTGGCCAGGTCAGAGACTGTTGGAGAGGTCGATAAAGCATCCCCGAAGTCTGCAAAGCTGAACATCCAGCATTCAGTTCAACCAACCAACCGGAGTAAACCCGGGCAAGTATTTTTCCAGGCAAAGCGGTTTTGGATACAGGGCCGCGGCATTGCGTAAGAAACGTCAAACAAAACTTTCATTCTGATCATGGGGGAGTTTAAATGGCCAGGCCGTGGCGAGTTGTAGGCAGCATCGATACCGACGAAGGACTTCTCGATCTTCGGCAGCGGGGGGGCTCGGATTTTCTGATCACCATCGATGGCCGGGTGCTGATGAATTCTTCAGGCAACATTTCCGAGATCGTTCTGGCCCAATTGGCCTGTGCTCCCCTGAAAAGTAAAAAAGGCCCCAGGGTGCTGGTGGGCGGCCTGGGCATGGGATTTACCCTGCGGTCGGCCCTGGACAACCTTCCCAACGATGCCGAGGTGGTGGTGGCCGAACTGAACCCGATCATGGTCGAGTGGTGCCGCGGACCGATGGTCCATCTGACCGGTGGCGCCGTGAACGACCCGCGGGTCCGGGTGGTGGTCGATGATGTGGCCAGGCTGATTCAGCGTGCGGGGAAAAAAGGCCAAACGAAACGCTACGAGGCCATCATCCTCGACCTGTACGAAGGCCCACACAAGGGGGACGGGGGCCGCAACGACCATTTGTATGGCAATACGGCCCTGGCGCTGAGCCGGGCGGCCCTGAAACCGGGTGGCATCTTTGCGGTCTGGTCCGAGGACCCGGACAAGACCTTTGAGCGGCGGCTGAATTCGGCCGGGTTTTCGGTTAACCGGCAGCGCCCGGGCCGTGGCGGGCGGCACGTGGTCTACATTGCAAAACCGGCCCGGTAGGCTACCGGTGCCAGGCTTCTAATTGTGGCACCGCCTGCTTCAGGCGGGCCAGCGTATCGGGGGTGTTGAATAATTTCCGACACAACTCGCATTTGCTGTAAGTGATGATTTCGCGTGCCGGCAGGCCTGCAAATGAAGCGATATGGGTAATCCCCATGGTTCGAATCAGGTTGTACAATCGGTCGGTTTCACTTTTGGTAAAGAGCGCTTCCGGCGGATGGTCATGCAGGCTGCCCAGGTAGAAAAAATCGGTCTCCGAAAAATGGATCCCGGCATCGCAGCAGGCGTACATGTCGAGATCCGGGGTCAGGTAGGGGTTCATGTCGCAGCAGTTAGCCTGATAGTCGGTGAGGATAGGCCGGCGTTTGAATGCGGCCGCCCGGCCGGCATAGATGACGGGTTCGGGGAAAAAAGTGAGGTCGTGATCACGCAGAAACTGCTCATAGGGGTCATCCGCTTTTGAAAAATCGGTCACAAATGAAACAAAATAATCCAGCCCGGACTTCTGGCAGCTTTGCGCGGCATTGAGTATATTGTGCCGATTGACATGTTGCTGATGCCACCGCGAGAAACTCAGCCGTAACTGGCAAAGCCCGTTTTTTTTCAGCTTTAAGACATGGCGGTGGGATGATTCCTCCGTTTTGGCCCAGAAAGAATTGGTCACCATTCTTGTATAAATTCCGATTTGCCCGCACGATTTCACCAGCGCAGCCATGTCATCAAAATACAAAAATGGCTCACCCGCAGAAAAGCTAATGCCGCCGACACCCGCCTGCGCCATTTTGACAATGATCTCTTTGGCCCGATTAAGATCCATCTTCCGTCCGCTGGAAAGATTTTTTGTGGCCACGCAATGCGCACACCTGATATTGCAGCGGGTCGAGTATCCAAAAGCCAATTTACGCATCAATCCAAATCCTCAATCAATATTCGACGGATACTAAAAACAAACCCTGCGGCGGGGCGGTGGCCCCGGCCTGTCCGCGATCCCGGGAGGCCAGAATTTTTCCAAAACAAACCGGTGTGATCCTGCCCGTACCCACCTCTACCAGTGTCCCCACGATGTTTCTGACCATGTAGCGCAGGAACCCATCTCCCTCGATTTCAAAGATCAGGTACCCGTTGGCACTTTTCGCCAGATCGGCCCTGAAGATGTTCCGAATGGTCGAAGATCGCGGACTGCCCGTGCCTTCGAAGGCCTTGAAATCGTGTTGCCCGGTGACCAGGTCGGCGGTGGCCTGCATGTCCGCAACCCGGAGTTCTTTGCGGACGTGCCACACATAACGATGGTCCAGGGCGGACGGGAGTCTGCGATTTAAAATTCGGTAACGATAGGTTTTGCGTTTGGCGTCGTAGCGGGCGTGAAAGGATTCCGGCACTGCTGCACAGGTCTTTATCACAATATCAGCGGGCAGCAGGCTGTTCAGGCCGCGTAAAAAATCTTCCGGCTTGATGGCGGACGTACAGGTGAAATGGGCCACCTGGCCCAGGGCGTGAACACCGGCGTCCGTTCGTCCGGATGCGATCAGGGTGATGGCCTGCCGGGTCATGACAGTGATCGCTTTTTCGATTTCGGCCTGGATGCTGGCGTCTGATTTTTGGCGTTGCCAGCCGTGATAGGCGGTCCCGTCATACTCAATCACCAGTTTGAATCTATTTTCCATTGTGAGGCCAATCCTGATGTTAAAAAAAGATCAACAAAACGGCTGTCAGCGACAAGAACGACAGGATCGTGGACAGCACGATGGAGGCCGCCGCCAGCCGGGTATCGCTGCCCAGTTGAGAAGAGAGCACATACAGGGCCGTGGAGGCGGGCAGTGCAAAAAATATCATGCCGGTCTGAACTTCAAAGCGATTCACGGCGAAAAGCGTTAGGAATCCGAAACCCACCAGCGGCAGCAGGATTAATTTGATCCCGGCCGCGACCAGGGATGGCCGTATATAACCGGCCAGGGTTTTAAACGACAGGGAACCACCAATACTGAGCAGGGCCAGTGGCAGGGTTACCATGGAGATCAGGCGCAGGGTGTTGTCAATAAACACTGGAAAGGTGTTGATGAAGCGGGCGTAGAACAGGCCCGCCAAGCAGGCGATAACCAGCGGGTTTGAAACCAGGGCTTTCAGCGTCAGCCCCACACGTGTTTCCCGGGAGCCTTTGTTCTCGCTGTACCAAGAGAGTGTGGCCACCGCCAGGACGTTTATGAAGGGTATGATAAAGCCGATCAGGATCCCGAAATGGCGGATGCCGGGCTCACCCAGGGCGCTGAGAATAATGGCCATGCCGATATAGGTGTTAAATCGGTAGCAGCTCTGGGAGAATGAACCGGCCTGGTAAGCGCTTATTCGGAAGATTTTCAGTGCGAAGGCGCTCACCAGATAGGTGACGGCTACTGCTGCCAGGGCCGCACCGCAAAAGCGCCAGGGAATGCCGGCTGCGGTCTTGGCACCCCCGATTTTCCAGAAGAGCATGGCCGGAAAGAAGATGAAGTAGACCAGGCGGTCTGCGGTCTGCAAAAACAGATCTCCGGTAATTCGGTAGTGCTTCAATCCTACCCCCAGTACGACGAGGGCGAAAACAGGGAAGAGTGAGTTGAGGACCATATAAGGTATTGAGACCTTTACGGGGCAGCATTAACCTCAAGGTTTGCAACGTTGGGGTTAACAGCTTGTTAAACGTGAACGATGTCTCCGGCTGGCCGGAGAGTTTTGATTTGACATACAATCCGGAACTTGTCAAATTACATCGTTGATGTACTGTTATATAACAGAATTGAGTTCAGCTGGGGGCGCATGAAATTAATGAGGGATGATACCAGAGCGGACTGCCCTGATTGCGGCCGGCAGCTGGTGGTGAAACATACCTGAACCAGGGTTGCACTGGCCTGCAAGGTTTGCGGGCGTGATTATCCCCTGGAACAGTTTACGGAAGAGTTGGATGATGAGTTTGAACGGCAATTTGCCAACGTACGGTGTGACCGCCTATGACATCCATGCGGCTTCAAAAATTTCTTTCGGCCGCGGGGATCTGTTCGCGGCGCAAAGGCGAAACCTTCATTACCGCCGGCCGGGTACAGGTCAACGGGAAAACGGTCAGGGAGCTGGGCGTCAAGGTCGAGCCGGGCAAAGACCAGGTGTGGGTGGACGGGCAACTGGCAGCCATCAAGGCAGACAACGTCTACCTCGCCCTGAACAAGCCCCCCGGTTATGTCACCTCCTGCGATCACCCCGGTGAAAAAATTGTCCTGGACCTGGTGGATATTGGCCGAAGGGTTTTTCCTGTGGGCCGTCTGGACAAGGATTCATCCGGGCTGCTCCTTTTGACCGATGACGGGCGAATTCATCATCGCCTATCCCATCCCTCCTTCGATCACGAAAAAGAATATGACGTCACCGTGACAAAGCCGTTGACAGATAGAGTTTTGCAAAAAATGGCCCGGGGACTGATGCTAAAGGGGACCCGCACAAGACCGGCGAAAATAAAGAAACTATCGCCAGTGCGCTTCAACATCGTTCTTCAGGAAGGGCGCAACCGGCAGATTCGCCGGATGGTTGCCAAGGTGGGGCACAAAGTGGTGACGCTCAACCGTATCCGGGTGGCCCACATCCGGCTGGGCAAACTGCGACCCGGTGCATGGCGCCATCTTTCCCCCCCAGAGAAAAAAGCCCTGCTGGCGATTGTTGCCCAGTCCGGGTTGTAATACACGACCAAATATAATAGAGTGAACAAAGTTGTGGCCTGCGCAGCACTTCCTTTTAAGGTCTTAGCCTCCGTTTTACGTTCTGATTTGAGCGATTTTCAAGTTTGCCGCAGGTACAAAGAGCTGGCAACACGCACCCTGCCAGGCTGTTGGCCGGTCAACGCAAGCTGCTGCCTGAGGTCACTATGGAACAAAGAGCACCTCAATCTGCACGTATCCCGCTGGTGGTCAGAATCCTCCTGCCCCCCCTGTTAAGCATCGGATTGTTCATGATAGTTATTTACTTGCTGATTCTGCCGACCATGGAAAATCGGATCATAGACACCAAAAGAGAAATGGTCCGCGAACTGGTGGCGACGGCCTGGGGGACCCTGGCTGCCTATGGTGCGCTGGAAAACGCCGGTCGATTCACTCGGGAGCAGGCCCAGGCAGGTGCTGTTGAGCACCTGCGTCAGCAGCGTTACGGCCCCGAAGGGAAAGATTATTTCTGGATAAGCAATATGCAGCCCCGGATGATCATGCATCCCTACCTGCCGCAGCTTGAGGGTCAGGACATGTCGAATCATACTGATTCAGCCGGCAATCGGATGGTGGTCGCTATGACCCGGGTGGTCCGTGAGCAGGGTGCCGGGTTCGTGGAATATATCTGGCAGTGGAAAGACAACCCGGCCCGGGCGGGGAAGAAACTATCTTACGTGAAGGGCTATGCCCCGTGGCAATGGGTTGTGGGTACCGGGATTTACCTGGAGGATGTGCGCCACGAGGTGGCCGCTGTCAGCCGGAAACTGGCCCTCGTGTCTCTGGGAATTCTCGCTCTCGTGTCGGTGCTGTTGGCCTATCTGACGCGGCAGGCGTTTGCCATAAACGCGGAACGCCGGAAGGCCCAGAATGTCCTCAGGGCCAGTGAAGAAAGCTACCGTTCGGTGATGACCGCCGTTCCTGACCCGGTTGTGGTCTACGACATAAAGGGCCGGGTAGAGTACATCAACCCGGCTTTTACCCGGTTTTTTGGCTGGGACATGGCAGAACTCAAAGGCCGGCGGGTGGACTTTGTACCAGCTGATTCGCAGGACGACACGCGTGTAAAAATTCAAAAAACGATCGAAACCGGTTTTTGCCCCGCCTACGAAACCAGACGGTACAACAAGGCCGGTGACTTGCTGCATGTGAGCCTCAGCGCGGCGAATTATCGGGATGACACCGGCAAACCCCTGGGCATTGTCGTGAACCTGCACGACATCTCGGAATTGAAACGCACCGAGGCGGAATTGGAAAAGCACCGGGGGCATCTGGAGGAACGGGTGCGGGGCCGGACTGCGGAACTTGAAGCTACCCTGGCACAGGTTAAAACGCTCAGCGGCCTGGTGCCGATCTGTTCCGCCTGCAAGAAAATACGTGACGACCACGGTTTCTGGAATCAGATTGAGACCTACATCGAAAAGCACTCAGAGGCCCTCTTTTCCCACGGCTTGTGCCCGGATTGTTCCCACGCCATGTATAAAGATCAGGCCTGGTATAAGAAAAAAATGGGTAACCCGGAGGGCACCGGGTAAAAAAATCAAAAAACCTCTTGACAGGCGTGCGCGTATGGCGTACTTTCATTTCGAAAGTTATCGAATTGTAAAATAGGGATTGAGAGAAGTATGGAAACAGCAAGGCTGGCAAAAATACTCAAAGCGCTGTCGCATCAGAAACGACTTGAATTGTACCTCGAAATTGCCCGGCACACTGAGAGCGATTATGAGGCCGAAAACTGCGAATGTTTTATCTGCGACATTATGGAATCTCTCAAGATAGGAGCGCCCACCGTTTCACACCATCTCAAGGAACTTACCAATGCCGATTTGATTACCACCGAAAGGCGGGGCAAGTTTCTGGTGGCCCGGGCGAAGAAAGAGACCCTGGATGAGGTTCGGAAAGTTTTGAACATTATGGCGTAATTTTTTTTGGGCTTAACATTCGACACTTGTCGAAGTGTAGAATATTCGAATTGTTTGCTGGGTGTTCTGGCAAGCGGCCAGGTTTTTTTTTAAGATGAAAGTTCGATAGTTGTCAAATACTACAAAAATAGAATTAACTACGCAAAGGAGCACAACATGAAAAGCACAATGAAAAAAACTGCAATGATCGTAGCGGGTATGCTGACCCTGGTACTGGTATCGGGAAATGTGTTGATGGCTGAGGAGAACAAGGCGGGCGGGCTGCTTCCGGCAGGTGACCTGGCGTTCATAGGCACAGGCTTCCAACCCGAGGGTACAATGCCGGCCGGAGAGATTACGGCACCGCCATCCGATTTGATTACTGCGGCGGACCTGGCTCTTGTGGTGAGGCCGTATATAGTCTCAACTGGAGTCCTCAGGCCGCAGGAGACTGCTGCCCGGGTTGGCATTATCACCGCGGCAGATTACCGGTTCCTGACCGGGGGCCAGGCAGCTGCCATATTCACTGTTTTTGGAGACCTGGCTGACTCTCTGGCCACACGCATCGGGCAATAAGCCGGCATAACAAAAACAGGATTTTGGTTTTTGTCATCGCAGGTCTTTCTTGGGATCAATTCCGTACTTCTTCATGCGCTTCCAGACAGTCACCCGGCTGACCCCCAGGTTTCGAGCGGCTGCTGACTGATTGCCGCCGGCCTCGCGCAAAACCTGGATCAAGCGGGCCCTTGCATCCAGACAGCTCTCATCCAAACGGCATTCAGGCTTGATGATATCGGACGCCGAAACAATTTTAGACGGCAGGTGGGCAATCCCGATGGCACCGGTCTGGCAAAGTACAAAGGCGTACTCGATAGCGTTTCTGAGTTCTCGGACGTTCCCGGGCCAGGAATAGAGTGTCATTTTTTCAAGGGCCTCGGGGGTGAGTCCCAGGATTTTCTTGCCGGAGGTCGCTGCGTTCCGACGGATGAAATTCTGGGCGATCAGCGGAATATCTTCCCGCCTTTCAGCCAATGCGGGACATTCGAGGGGAAAGACATTGATCCTGAAAAAAAAATCCTCCCGGAACTGATCGGCTGTAATCATTTCTTCCAGATTTTTATTCGTGGCAGATATGATCCGGACATCCACCGGTATTGACCGGTGGTCACCAACCCGCTCAATTCTTTTATCTTCCAGGACCCTTAACAGTTTTACCTGGAGAGAAAGGGGAATATCCCCGATTTCATCGAGCAGGATAGTGCCCTCGTGGGCGGCCTCAAAGCGGCCCACGCGGGCCTTGTCCGCCCCGGTGTAAGCCCCTTTCACATGTCCGAACAACTCACTTTCCAGCAGGTTTTCGTTGAGGGCGGCACAGTTTACTTTGATGAAGGACTTGTCGCTTCTGGGACTTTCCCGGTGAATGGCGCGTGCGACCAGCTCTTTCCCGCTGCCGCTCTGACCCTGGATCATTACCGGCGTGTCGGACTGGGCGACATTGTCGATCATGGCAAACAGGTTCTGCATCCTGGGCGACTTGCCCAGGATGCCGTGGTAGCCCTCGGTAAGCTGAAAGGTCTGTTTGAGTGACTTTATCTCCTGCTGCTGGCGGACTGTATCGGTGATATCGGTGAGGGTCTCAGCCGCGCCAATAACGTTTCCCAACTCATCTTTGAGGACTTTCGCATTCTTCAATATGTGAACGGACCGACGGTCCTTGTTAGTGATCAGGCACTTTTTTTCTCTGACACTTTCCGTCACGAATAGCTGGCAGAACTTATCGGGGACCTCTTCTCCCAGTAGCTTACAACCGGTACAGTTCAAGAGCCGGCAGGATTTTCCCATGAGTTCACTGGCCTTGTATCCGGTAACCCTTTCAGCGGCCTTATTGGCTGCCAATATCTTTCCCCGGGGGCTTACCACAAGCAGACCGTCCTGCAGCGTATCCACGATTGTTTTCCAGTGTTTGGCTACATCCATCTCAAGATCTCCATTGTGTAAATCTGTAAACTCAAAAGGTTAACACTGTTAACATAACCCCTGTTAACAGGGATTGCAAGGGTTTAAGGAGGATAACATAATAACTAATTAAATACAGATAGTTAACATGCATTTCCTGGTGGATGGAGCCCTTGGCATAGACCTTGCGGTTATCAGCTTCCAGGTTAGGCCCTTATTGGTGCGCCGGGGTAACGGCGTTTTCAGTCAACCAGGAAAAGATGGAGGTGATTATGATAGGATATTCAAATTTGAAATGCCGATATCAGGGATTGATTTCAGGCGGCCTGATTTTGCTTGCAGTCCTGCTCCCGATCAATGCCCTGGCCGGGGGTGACGTGCAGACGCTCCAGCGGCAGCTTGAGCAGATGAACGAGCAGATGCGGGTTATCCAGGAAAAACTGGATAAAATGGAAACCGAGAACGTCGAGAAAAAGGCAGAAATTAAGGAGATTGACGAACGTCTGAACAAAACCGAACTGCACTCGGCAACCGATAAAGTCTCATTTGGTGTCGAGTTCAGAACAAGGGCGGACACCATCCACTACCAGAATATGCGGGTTACCCCGCTCTCCTTTACCAGTGGGCTCATGAACCCTTTTCCAGCCGGCTTAAACGGTGCAACCCAGGCCCAGGCCCAGGCCCTGATGGCCGGCCTGAACGCCGCCGGCATGAACCCCCTCTCTGACCAGGCGGATGCCGACAACGATCTGATTCTAACCAACAAGTTCCGGCTGAATATGAAAGCCAAGGTGAATGATCAGCTCTCTTTTGCCGGCCGGTTAGCAGCCTACAAAGTGTTTGGTGACAGTACCGGTGTAGAGTATAACAACGGCAGCCTTGGGGATGTGACCTTTGACGGAACTACCTCCAGCCTGCCCCACGGTGACACTATCCGCATGGAACGGGCCTATTTTAACTACAAGTTCAATACCGGTTCGGTGCCGACCAATTTGTCTCTGGGCAGACGGCCCTCCACAGAAGGTCCGCCATTGGAATACTCCAATTACAGCCTCGAGGGCGGATCACCCCTGGCACCTATTATTAACTGGCAGTTTGACGGCGCTTCCCTTAATTTCGGGTTGGAAGATGCGACCGGCATTCCCGGGGCGGCCTTCAAGCTCTGTTATGGCATGGGGTTTGAGTCGGACTGGGGCAACAGCGCCCAGGCGGATGTGAATGATGTGAACATGTTCGGGTTCATTGCCACGATGTTCGACAATGATGAAACCAGCGCGGTTTTAAATTACGCGCACGCCTCGGATGTCACTGACGGCTTTACAGGCTTGACGGTCATGCCGTTTACGGTAACTAAAAACAGCGCCGGGCAATATAACTTTACACCCAACGACGGGCTTTTTGTTAGCCGGATCGAACCCGCCAGCAACATCGGTGACTGGGACGCCCTCTCTTTGCTTTTAAAAACAAATCTGGCCGAGCGGTTTACCGATATCGATCTTTTCCTGGCGACTTCATGGAGCCGTACCGATCCTTCGCAGATTTCAAAAAACCCCTGGTATGAATTGCAGGGGCAGGGGTTGCTGAGTTCTAATGGTAAGCTTGAGAGCCAGGACGGATACAGCATATACACTGGCGCAGTTTTCCCGATGCCTTTCGACGCCCGACTGGGTGTTGAGTATAACTGGGGTTCCCAATACTGGTTCAATTTCACCGGTGCGGAAGACTCTCTGGTCGGCAGCAAACTGGCGGTCAGAGGGCAGGTCCTGGAAAGCTACTGGCTCCAGCCCATTGTGGAAGACAAATTTTTTCTCACCGCGGGCGGTCGTCTGTATGACTACCAGTATTCAGGCAGCGGTAACCCCCTGGGCGCTCCCGTGAAAATTGATGATTTGCGTTATACAGATACCCTCAATCCGGTAGTTGATGATGTGTGGAACGCTTACCTTTCAGCGACTTTGCGGTTTTAAATTTTAACCTGGCATTAACTTGAGGACGTTCAATGGAAGCGCCGACCTTCTGGAACAGCATTAAAGAAGAAGCCCGGAATGATTATATGGCTGTCTTTGAACAGGACTGGCCCGCCTGGCTGGCCGGGATTTTCATAGCTGTTCTGGCGCTGATCATATTCCTGTGGAGTGGTCCATGGGGAATTGCCGGCGGATACCGCAACTGGGGTGACTGGATATACTACCTTGCCGGAGTGACCGGTGAGCGGCCCGTCACCCCGTGGCTGAATACAATGTCGGTTTCCAACTTCGGTCTTTTTGCGGGCGCCCTGGCTTCCGCCCTGATGAGCCGTCAGTTCAAAATACGCAGGGCTCCGGGTATTGAATATGTGAAAGGAGTGGCCGGCGGTATTTTGATGGGAGCCGGGGCCGCGCTGGCAGGCGGCTGCAACGTCGGCGGGTTTTATACCGCCATCGGCGTGTTTTCCATGGGTGGCTACGCCATGATGTTCGGCCTCGGTACCGGTGCCTATATCGGTTTGCGGTACCTGTTATGGGAGATGGAGCACCTGACGCCCAAAATGGCCGCACCGAAACCGGCCGGGCATTCCCGGCCAGGTGTTTTGGACTGGGACAAGATTCAGCCCTATCTCGGCGGCCTGATCATTGTTGCGGCAACCGGTGCCTTCTATCTCTACTCTGCTTTTGAAAAGACCCAGATCGGCGGGCTTCTCTGTTTCGGTCTTTTAATCGGTCTTGTCATGCACAGGTCCCGTTTCTGCTTTGTGCGGGCTTTCCGCTGTCCTTTTATGACCGGAGATGCGGAGATGGTCAGGGTGGTTGCCATGAGCCTGATGATATACGGCCTGGGGTCCGCGGTGATCAAGTGGAGTTATATTCAGCCCGATACCATGGGCGTTTATCATCCATTCTGGATGGGAAGTCTCATGGGCGGCCTGATTTTCGGGATCGGTATGATGCTGGCCGGTGGCTGTGCTTCCAGCACACTTTGGCGTATAGGGGAAGGGCATACAAAACTGGTTGTTACCCTGGTTGCTTTTTCTTTAACCAATCCGCTGGCTTTGAATCTGATAAAAACTTCCGGCCTGGATGACACCCTGGGCAAAGGCGTATTCATGCCCGGTGTTTTTACATGGCACCTGGGATTGCCGTTGTTTATGGGATTCCTGCTGTTCTGGGCCCTGGTTGCCATATGGAATGAAAAGACGGAAAAGTTTGTAATTTTCTAATAAAGGAGAAAAAATGGATCTCAATACGATAAAAGCAGACACCACTGTGGATACCTCCGGGCTGACCTGCCCCATGCCGCTGCTGAAAACCAAAAAGGCCCTAAAGGGGATGGCCGCCGGTCAGATCCTTGAAATCCTGGGTACCGACCCGGGTTCAAAAAACGATATCCCCGATTTTGGCAACAAGGGCGGCAACCAGTTTCTGGGTATGCTGGATGTTGAAAACGGCGCTACGAAATATTTCATCCAAAAGGGATAACAGGAGTCTGAAAATGAAAAAAGCAGCGGTGCTAATCAGGGATGTTGAGCAGCAGTACGAAGGGCTGCGAACAAGTCTGGGATTGCTCCTCGAAGCCACCGAGGTCCAGATGTTTGTCCTCCATCACGAAATTGCCACTATGGATGAGGCCTACCAGGATAACATGGAATTTATTGATGAGATGGAGGGTGAGCGGTTCTCCAACAATTCCGCGAACGTGGAAAAATTCGGTTTTAAACATGTAACCCTGGCGGATGTTGCCGCAAAGATAAATCAGGCCGACATCGTCATCCCGTTTTAAAAGGTGAACCAATGAAAGTATTGAATATCCTAAGGTCGGAGCCCGATGAAACCGTGGAAAAACTTACTGAAGAACTGTCCAGCGTGAACGAAGCGTCCGTCGCGGTACTGTATGAAGACGATGTGGACTGGTCGGCGCTTGTGGACGATATTTTCGCCTACGACAAGGTGATTTGCTGGTGGTAACAGCTAGTTCAATTCATATAAATGTCGGGTATAAGCTGGATGTCTTCACCCAACCGGGCTGCTACCGGCCAACCAAAGGAGGCACTGCAAATGGATAAGGACCTTGCCGCAGCCGTAATGCTGGAACGCTGCGCCTGCTATGATCGATCCCTTGATTCTGCCAGAAAAGTGCTGGAGAAGAAATCCGTTGACAGTGATGAAGCATTCTGGGCCCGGAAAATCGTCAAGTCCCTTGGTGAAGCGTTTCTAAAACAGCGCTTTGTTGACAAAGCGATGGAGTGTTATCGGCTTATTGTCAGGTACGCACCGGACCCGGAGGTCTGTGCTGAAGGCAGCGAATCCACGACTTTTGCGGATCTCGGGCCGAATGTTATACCGGTATCAACAAAGGTGAGCCGGGATGTTCATGAAATGCTCACCAGCCTGAGGTCCATTGCCGAAAACCGTGATAAAAGTGAACCTGACCTGGTCAGGGAGGGAATCTATCTTCTGATCCTTAAGTACGCTACGGATAGCAAGCTCAGAGAACTTATAATGGAGAAGATGGAAAACGTGTTAAACGAATGATGGAAAGGAATTTATACCATGGCTGATTCTTTGGGAATATTGGTTAGCTCGGACAAATACCTGGATTACGTGGTCCAATTGACCGGGGCGGCCCATGAAAAAGGTAAAGAGGTGGAAATTTTTTTCAGCGGAAAGGGCGTGTTGCTTTCTCTGGATCCGAAATTCAAACAACTGGTCGGAAAGGCCAAGCTTTCAATCTGTGACATCAGCTTCCGGTCAAATGGGCTCCACGGGCGCGAAGAAGAGGTCCCCGGGGTAGGGTTTAAGGACTTTGCGACCCAGGCCCGCAATGCGGAGATGGTTGCCCGCGTGGACCGGTATGTTGTTTTTTAGAAAAAAAGTAAATTATACTGAAATTAATATTTCAAAAGGAGGCAGTAATGAAAAAAATTATCTTATTGGTGACGGCTATCATCTTTGTTTTTACATCCGCAGGCCTTGTGTTTGCGGCCGACAAAGGGAACAAACGGAAAGGCAAATACACCTACCGCAAGGTATACAAAGCCTGCATGGCGCGTGGAGAAGTCGATTCGCCGAAACCTATCGTCAACCCGGATGCCAAGACACAGGCGCAGTGGACGCGAACATTTGAAAAGAAAGATTTCGCGATTTTTAAATGTAAGCCGGAGTGGGATGCCCTTGGGGAAAAGGATCTCCTGGATATTTACACATACCTGTACTCTTTTGCGGCGGATTCACCTACACCGGCAAAATGTAAATAGTATCCGCCCGCAAGCGGCATCTTTTGGCCCCGAGCGGTATTTTCGCTCTTTTGATATCCTCGAAATAGCGCACTATGCACCACGATAGGCACTTGCTACGCGACGCCTGCGGTATCAAAATCGCTCAAGCCTTGCTCTGAACCAAAAGCTACCATTTGTGGGCAGACACTAAATAGTTTATTGGTTAACCCTAAACTGGAGGTAAACATGAAATTCAGCAAATTGACAACCCTGGCAGTCGGCCTGATGCTGCTTGTGGCGGTGGGGTTCGGTTGCACGACGACCCAGTCGGCCACCAAGGAGACCCCGGCCAAGGCTGAAGCGGCTGCGTGGAAATTTCACGACATCGTCGATGTGAAATTTGTCCAGCAGTACGCCAAGATCCCCAGGCCGGAAAAGTCTTTGATCATTGACTCCCGGCCCAAGCGGCCCAAGTTCGACAAGGGCTACATTCCCGCGGCCGTGAGCATTCCGGACAGCAAGTTTGCCAAGATGACCGACCAGCTGCCCGCGGACAAGACCGCCGTGCTCATATTCTATTGCCAGGGGCCCACTTGAAAGCTGAGTCACAAATCCGCCTGGAAGGCGGAAAAACTCGGTTATAAGAATGTAAAGGTTTTCGAAGACGGCTTTCCCGTTTGGAAGAAGACTGCCGGCAATTACTACGCCGTGGAAGTCAGCTGGGTAAAAAGCAAGATTGATAAGCAGGCCAACGTGGTCTTCGTGGACTCCCGTCCCACCCGTCCCAAGTACGTCAAGGGCCACATCCCGGGCGCCATCAGCATCCCTGACAGCAAGTTCGACAAGATGACCGCCGAACTGCCGGCCGACAAGAGTACGCCGCTGAGTTTCTATTGCGGCGGGTACACCTGAAAGCTCAGCCATAAGTCCGCCAGGAAGGCGGTCAAACTTGGTTATAAAGATGTATCTGTATTTGCAGCGGGCTACCCGGCCTGGAAAAAAGTTGCTGGTGCGGCTCCCGTAGCGGTTAAAGCCGGCGGCGAGGAAGGCACCATCGACATCGCCACCTTCGAGAAAATCATGAAAGAGAATCCCGGGAGCATTATGCTCATCGATGTACGGGACAAGGACGAGTTCGACAAGGGCACTCTCAAGACGGCCGTCAACATTCCGGTGGACAACCTGGAAGACAAGATTGCGACGCTGCCGAAAGACAAGCCCGTCGTCTTCATCTGCGGCACCGGTGCCCGCAGCGGGGAATCCTACTACATGGTCCAGGACGTTCGCCCGGAACTCAAGAACGTCTATTACATCGACGGGGAACTGACCATTAACAAAGACGGTTCCTTTAAAATCAAACCGCCGGCGCCCTGATACGGATCCGGCCTAAACCTATAACCTTTGCACCTGCCTGCAGTTATCGGAGGGCAGGTGCAAAGGCATTAACAGGGTGATGCCCGTGTCCGGTGATTGCCCTGTCCAGCTTGGTCGTTACCTGCTTGACAAAGGTGAACGATACCGCGTAAGCTGTCGAAATATTTTATTTCTGGGCAGAAGTTTTGCATAACTCAACTGATACACGCGTAGATGAGGAAAGGTAAATGAAACCCTTTAAACTGATGAATCTGCTGGCTGTGGGATTGGCGGTTCTACTGGCCGCCGGGTCGGCCACTGGGGCGCCGGAGGCTGAAGGTGAAGCGCAGGCCCCGGGGAGAACCATGGCACAGCAGGCGACCAAAGAGAAGAAGTTGTGGGTCACTGTAAACCACGGCAACGTGAAGGCACTCAAGCAGAAGTTCAAATCAGGGCCCGAAGTGACCCAGGCGTGCCTCTCCTGCCACTCGGAAGCGGAAAACCAGTTTCAAAAGACGATCCACTGGACCTGGCAGGCCGGCCATGACAGCAACGGTGCGATCATCGGCAAGGCCGGCCATTCTCTGAATAATTTTTGTATCTCCGGCAATATGAACCAGGATAAGGGCTGCCTGTCCTGTCACCCCGGCTGGGGCAAGAAAACCGAGAGCATTAATTGCCTGGTCTGTCATGGTCAAACGGATATCAACTGGGAAGAGTCTTTTGAAGATTACGAGGCCTTTGCAGCGTCCGATGATCCCGAAGAGCTCGAGATTGCTCAAGAGATAAGCGGTAACATCCAGGCCGCGGTGGTCGATATCAGTCGGCCGACCCGTAAGAACTGCGGTTCCTGCCATTTTCGAGGCGGCGGCGGCGACGGCGTGAAGCACGGGGATCTGGATTCATCCCTCACCAAGCCGAATAAAAATCTGGATGTGCATATGGGCACCGATGGACAGAATTTCAATTGCACCCGTTGCCATACCACCTCCATGCACAATATCGCCGGGCGGATATACACCGAGCCGGCGTTTACGGACCGTAAAAGTCTGATTGAAGATGACCTGACCTCCAAGATTACCTGCGAATCGTGCCACAGCGCCAAACCTCACAAGGCGGGGTCTAAAGCCAACGACCACACGGACAAGGTGGCCTGCCAGAGCTGTCACATCCCCACATTTGCGCGGGTTAACCCCACGAAGATGTCATGGGACTGGGCCCAGTCGGGTAAGCTCAAGGACGGCAAGCCCTATAAAACCAAGGGAGAATTCGGCAAACATGATTACCTCACAATCAAGGGCCAGATGAAATGGGCCAAGGATGTCAAGCCGACGTACGCCTGGTTCAACGGGTCCATTGAAAGTTTTACGGCCCGCGATGCCATTGATCCTTCCGGTACGGTAAAGCTCAGCCAACCGGTCGGCGGACCGCAGGATCCGAATTCCCGGATTTTTCCGTTCAAGGTTCACAGCGGGAATCAGCCTTACGACAAGATCAACAAAACCCTTTTGGTGCCCCTGCTGTCGGGACCCAAGGGCTACTGGAAGACGCTTGACTGGAAAGATGCTCTGCAGAGAGGAAATGACGCCGTGGGCGTTCCCTTTTCGGGTGAGTTCGATTTCGTACGAACCACCTATGTTTTTCCAACCACCCACATGGTAGCCCCCAGGGATAATGTGGTAAATTGTACGGAGTGCCACATTCAACAGGACAGCCGCCTGGCGGATATCACCGGGGTGTACATGCCCGGTCGTGACCGTTTCATGATTCTGGATTCTCTGGGCTGGATCGCCATTCTGGGCGCGCTGCTCGGGGTCTGCCTGCATGGACTCGGGCGTGTGTTTACCAAAAGCAACGGCCAGAAGGAGGACTGATTCATGACTGCCAAGAAGATGACCCGGATTTACCTTTATACCCGTTATGAACGGTTCTGGCACTGGCTGCAGATGCTGCTGATTCTAGTTTTGCTGATCACCGGCTTCGAGGTGCATGGCACCTTTACGCTGCTGGGATTCGAGACCGCGGTAATAGTGCATAACTACACCGGTCTCACCTGGCTGGTTGCTTTTGTGTTTTTCGTTTTCTGGATCATGACCACTGGAGAATGGAAACAATACATACCGACCACCAAAAAGGTGCTTTCCGTGGTGCGCTATTACGCCTACGGTATCTTTCGGGGAGAATCCCACCCGGTTCCCAAGAAGAAACATGCGAAACACAACCCGCTGCAGCGCCTGGTGTACCTTTCACTGGCCGCCGCAGGCCTGCCCATCCAGATGGCCTCCGGTTTCCTTTACTGGGGTTACAATTCGTGGGCTGCCTGGGGACTTGGCTGGTTGAGCCTGGATGTGGTGGTGTTTGTACACATGGCCGGAGCCTTTGGCATCCTGCAGTTCTTGATTATCCATATTTACATGACCACCACGGGACATTCCATCTTTGCTCACATTAAAGCCATGATTACGGGCTGGGAAGATGTGGAGGAGGGTGAAGTGGTGGAATCCTGGGAGAAGCACGAACGGAGCGGCGTTTCGGCCTGATCCGACCGGGTATCACTGAACAACCTGAAATTCGACAGCGGCCCTGATGGGCTCACAAAGACCGCTTGCCTGTTTGCAAGCGGTCTTTCTATTACCATAAAGGGTATTGGTCTGCAGGCTGATCCGGGTTATAGAAACCCCATCCTTATTACCCGTACGGGGCAAATGCCCACAGGAGGTTTCCAGTGGTAGACGTAAACATCGTGGACCCTGAAATTGCACAACTGATCGACCGGGAAAAACAACGCCTGGAAAACACCCTGAACCTGATAGCGGCCGAGAACCATGCCCCGGCCCCTGTCCTGCAGGTGCTGGGCTCCGTTCTCAATTCAAAAACCATAGAGGGGTACCCGGGCAAGCGGTTCCACGCTGGCTGTGTCCATGTGGACGCGGTAGAACGCCTGGCCATTGATAGGGGGCGGGCGCTGTTCGGGGCCGAGCACGTGAATGTACAGCCCCACAGCGGTACATCGGCCAACCTGGCCGTCTATTTTTCTGTGCTGGATATCGGTGATCGCATTCTGGCCATGAACCTTTCCCACGGCGGGCACCTTTCCCACGGGCATACGGCTTCGATTACCGGTCGTTGTTTTCATTTCAAACACTACGGGGTTGATCCGGCCTCAGAATTGATCGACTATGATCAGGTCCGCCAACTCGCGGTTGAATTCAGGCCGAAAATGATTGTCGCTGGGGCCAGTTCCTATCCCCGTCGCATCGATTACGCCCGGATGGCAGCGATTGCCAGGGAAGTTTCCGCCTATCTGCTGGTGGACATGGCCCATCTGGCAGGCCTGGTGGCTGCGAGCGTACTTCCCAGTCCGGTTCCGCACAGCGATTTTGTAACCTTTACCTGCTACAAGACCCTGATGGGTCCCAGGGGGGGCGTGATCCTGTGCCGTGATCGGTTTGCGCAAAAAATTGACAGAACCATTTTTCCCGGCTGTCAGGGGACCAGTGCCGTCAACCTGATAGCCGCCAAGGCCATGATTTTCAAACTGGCCGGTGAACGAACGTTCGCCCGGACCCAGGACCGGACCGTGCGGAATGCGGTCAGCCTGGCAAAGGACCTCGAAAACCGGGGGTACCGTATTGTCACCGGCGGGACAGACAATCATCTTGTCCTGGTGGACATGACATCTAAGCAGCAAGCGGGTGGGCCTGCCGAAAAGATTCTTGAATCGGTGGGGATAGTCGCCAACCGCAATGTGATTCCCGGGGATGAACGCAGACCCGGGGCGGTGAGCGGGGTCCGCTTCGGGACCGCGGCGGTGGCTGCCCGGGGCATGAGCGCAGCAGAGATGCAGGCGATTGCCGCCCTTATCGACAGGGCCCTGACGCACCCACGGGACCCGGCCGGAAATGCAGCCGTAAAGGCCGAAGTCGCGGTGCTTTGCAACCGGTTTCCGGTATACGCATGATTCAACACCTGGTTTCCGGTGTCTTTTCGATTGACTATATTCTGTGATGTAAAGTAAGAAAAAGCCTTCAATTATATTATGCCTCAGACAATAAAGGAGCGAACATGGGTGGACTATTTGGCGTGGTATCGGAAAACGATTGTGTGAAGGACATCTTTTACGGGACGGATTACCACTCTCATCTCGGAACCAAGCGCGGCGGCATGGCCGTGATGAACGCTGAAGGCATCAAGCGCTCCATCCACGACATCCAGAATAACTATTTCCGAACCAAATTTGAGTCTGATTTGCCCAAGTTCGGTGGGACCACCGGCATCGGTGTTATCAGTGACTTTGATTCCCAGCCGCTTATTATCAGCTCGCACCTGGGGACGTTTGGTATCGTGACGGTGGGCAAAGTGAATAATATTGAGGCCCTGACCCGCAGTGCGTTTGGCGGCAAGAGGCAGTTTTCCGAAATCCTCACAGGGAACGACAACCCTACCGAAGTGGTGGCTGGATTAATTTGCGAAGAAGACTCTTTTGAGGCCGGCATCCAGAATGCCCATGCCAGGGTTGAAGGGTCCTGTTCAATGCTGATCCTGACCGAAAAGGGCCTGTATGCCGCCCGCGACAAGCTGGGTCGGACGCCCATTGTCATCGGCCGCAAAGAAGGCGCCTTCGCAGCAGCCTCGGAGAGTTGCGCTTTCCCCAATCTTGGTTACGAGGTGGAAAAATTCTTGGGTCCCGGCGAAGTAGTTTTCATGACGGCCGAAGGGATTGAACAACGGATTCCACCGGGTGATAAAATGCAGGTCTGCGCATTTCTATGGGTTTATTACGGCTACCCGGCTTCTGAATACGAGAATATCAATGTGGAGTGGGTCCGTAATAAATGCGGCGCAGCCCTGGCCCGCAGAGACGATGAAGCAATTGACTTTGTAGCCGGTATTCCGGATTCGGGTATCGGACACGCCATCGGTTATGCCAGTGAGAAAAAAATACCCTACCTGCGGCCATTTGTGAAATACACCCCCACCTGGCCGCGCAGTTTTATGCCCCAGAACCAGGAACTGCGCGACCTGGTAGCCAAAATGAAGTTGATCCCGGTCAAACGCCTGATTGCCGATAAACGCATCCTTTTTTGTGAAGATTCTATTGTTCGCGGTACCCAGTTAAAGGACAATATCCAGATTCTATATGAATACGGCGCCCGGGAGGCGCATATGCGTCCGGCATGCCCGTGCCTGATCCACCCGTGTGAGTTCCTGAATTTCTCAACATCCAGATCCACCCTGGATCTTGCCGGCCGCCAGATGATCAAGACAATTGAAGGGGCTGAAGATAAGAACCTGGAAGATTATGCCCGGGCGGGTTCGGACAAGAACCTGGAGATGATTGACCTCATTCGCGAGCGGCTGAAACTTACCAGCCTGAAGTACCAGGCCCTGGAAGACCTCGTGGATGCCATCGGGATACCGAAGGAGCGGTTGTGTACGCATTGCTGGGACGGCACCAGCTACTTCTAGTATCGACCCACAAGGGGCATCTTTTGGCCCAGGGCTGCGTTTTCGCTTTATTGCAATCCTCAACGTAGAGTGACTACACATGCGGTTTTCTGCCCGCCCGGCACCTGGTGCCAGGGAACTCGCTGCACTCGCACCCTGACCTACAATAAGATGAGAGTGTTCCCCGTAGGTCAGGGTTTCCCGCACCTGTTTGGAAGATTTCATGCCCGGTTATCGGGGTTTTCAATAGAATTGTTATCGCCGGATTATCCTGTAAGCGGGATTTTCCTTACGCCAGTTGTTCCAGGCTGCAACGTCCCGGCTGATGATATCATATTGTTTTTTTTGGACCATTTTAAAAGCCTTTTACTGAAAATATTTAAAAGATAGAGTAACTCTGGTCAGCGTGCAACCGGATTAAGGTTGATTTCAACATTAAGAGTTGACAGAAGCGGCAGGCTAACAGTATAAGTTCGAAACTTGTCGAATTGTAAAATACAAAAACTTTCAAAGTTTGGGGGCCGGATGAATACACAACTTGTCGTTTCCGAGATTATCAGCCGACGTTATTCGTGTCGGACCTACCGGGAAGAGAATCTCGGGGCTGAAACTCAGGAGACTCTGGCGCCGATGTTGGCCGGGGAGCACCGGGGGCCGCTGGGCACTGCGGCCAGGTTTAAGCTCATAGCCGCCACCGCCGGCCATCGTGACGCTCTAAAAGATCTGGGAACCTACGGGTTTATCAGGGGGGCCCGGGGATACATCGTCGGAGCAGTCAAAGACTCCGGTTACGGCCTGGAAGATTACGGCTACCTGATGGAAGAGCACATCCTGTCGGCCACCCGCCTGGGGCTGGGCACCTGCTGGTTGGGCGGCAGTTTCACCAAAAGCACCTTTGCCAGCGCCGTATCTGCTGGCGAACAGGAAGTGGTGCCGGCCGTGACCGCCCTGGGTTACCCGGCCGCGCGCCGAAGACTTTTCGATGCGGCCGTGCGCTGGGGGGCCGGATCGGATAACCGCAAACCGTCTACGGACCTGTTTTTCCAGGGAGATTTCCAGACCTCTCTGCATGCGGACCCTGCCAGTGACAGGCCGCTGGAAATGGTGCGCCTGGCGCCTTCGGCATCCAACCGGCAACCCTGGCGGATTGTGGCGGATGAGAACCGGAAGACGTTTCATTTTTATCTGCAGCGGACCAAAAGGTATTATCAGCGCAACCGGGTTCTTTTCAACATGGCGGACCTGCAGCGGGTCGATATGGGCATTGCCATGTGCCATTTTGAGCTGACCTGTCGGGAAATGGGCCTCGCAGGTCGCTGGCGGATACAGGACCCGTGTATCACCAGGTTGCCGGACCGCACCGAATACCTGGTAACCTGGGCGGGGAATTAACATTTCGAGAAAATGCAGCACAATAAAGGAGCAGGTGAGATGGCTAATAGGAATTCCCGGAACAGTCAGACCGGGCGGCGCACATTTTTAAAACAGGGCTCCCTGGCTTTGGCGGCCTTATCGCTGCCGGCGGCAGCGGGCTGTAAAAACAGGGTATACCCGCCGTTGTCTGTTAAGAAACCGGAGACCGCAGTGGTTGTCTGGTACAGCCAGACCGGCAACACAGCCAGGGCCGGTGGCGTGATTGCCAGGACCCTGGCCGGGCAGGGACTGCAGGTCAAGGCCGCCGAATACCGCCAGATCGACAGGGCTTCTCTGGCAAAGTACGACCTGGTGATCGCGGGATCTCCGGTCTATTATTATGATGTCCCCGAAAATTTCAAAAAATGGCTCAAAGAGGTTCCGGAATTCAGCGGTCGGCCCGTGGCGGCCTATGTGACCTTTGGGGGAACCGGCGGCAATCAGCACAACACCGCCAGCACGCTGCTGGAACTGCTGGCCGAAAAAGGCGGGATACCAGTTGGGCTGCACACGTTTGGAAATATGTCTACTTTCGCCCTGACCTGGTCCTACGGCAATACGGAGCAGGTGTTGCGGTATAAGGATAGCCCGAACCCGGATACCTATGACGCCATGCGGGCCTATGCCCGTTCCCTTCTGGATATGATCTACAAAGGGCAGGTCTTTGACATCGATAAAGAATTCAACATGCGGGAATTAATCAAAAACGACCTGTCCATATGGGGCACCAAGCTATTTATCGAAAAGCATACCATCGATCAGGACAAGTGTGTGCACTGCGGCACCTGCACGGAAAAGTGCCCGGTCGGGGCTATAGACCTGACCCGTTATCACGTGGATACTCAACGCTGCATTGCCTGCTTAGGTTGTGTGAACAACTGCCCGGAACAGGCCATTGACATGGTGTTTATGGGGAAGAAAGTGTATGGCTATCCGGAATTCAAACGGCGTCAGAACATCATCATTCCGGAGCCACTATAGATCACTGCTTACCGGTCATCCTTCCTCCTGGCTGAACCGGATGGCGGGCCGATCGACAGGGTTTCCCAACGCCTTCGATCGGTCCGCTTCTAATCGTTGAAAAACTGCGTTTCCATCTCCCGGGTCACCGGGTTGGATTCTAAAAGCCTGGCGGCCAGGCCTGTGATTTTCGGCAGCTCATAGGCGAAAAAGTAGCGGCAGGTAAAAAGCTTGCCCTGGTAAAAATTGGTCTCAGCAGTGGTACGCTTGACCTGCAGGGCATTCTGGGTCGCGACCGCCTGGAGCAGCCACTGCCATCCCAGAGCCACAATGGAAAACAGCTCGAGGAATAAGGTGGCATCGGCCAGGAAGGTTTCCGGCCCTTCTTCACCGGCCACGGCAAACAGGTGAAGCGTCACTTCCTGCAAAGTTTTCTGGGCACTGTCCAACTGCCCGGCCAGGGGCTCAAGTTCTGAAAAGGCCCGTGCTGTGGTGATGACCTTCTGCAGCTCTTCCACAAACAGCAAGCCGGCACGGCCGTTCTGGATGACGAGTTTGCGGCCCAGCAGGTCCATGGCCTGGATGCCGGTGGTGCCTTCATGGATGGCGTGGATCCGCATGTCCCGGAAATGCTGTTCAACGGGAAAGTCTTTACAATACCCGTAGCCGCCGAAGCACTGGATGGCCTGGCTGGTGGCCAGGATGCCCATCTCGGAGGGGTAGGCTTTGGCCACCGGCGTCAGGAGGTCCAGCAGCAGGCGATAGTTCTCTTGCTCTTCGCCTGCGGCAAGCACTCCGATCAGGTCTTCATACAGGGCGCACTGCATCAGCAGGCTGAAAGAGCCCTCGACCACACTGCGCTGGAACAGCAGCATGCGTTTAACGTCCGCATGTTCAATAATAGGGATCTGGGGTACAGCCGGGTCCTTTTCGGAAAGGCGGCGCCCCTGGGGCCGCTCGCGGGTGTAGGCCAGGGCCGCGTAGTAGGCTGCCGAGGCAATGGCTGCTGCCGCGGTGCCCACCCCGATCCGTTCTTCATTCATCATCTGGAACATATAGGTGATGCCCCGGTGAGGTTTGCCCACCAGGTATCCCTGGCAGTCACCCTTTTCACCGATACTCAGTTCAGTGATGGGGCAGCCGCGGTAGCCGAGCTTGTGGAAAATCTGCGACACCACAATGTCATTTGCCATGAGCGTACCGTCGTCTGCAAATCTTTTTTTGGGAACTACAAAAAGCGATACGCCCCGGATGCCGGCCGGAGCGCCTTTGATCTTCGCGAGCATGAGGTGCACTATATTTTCAGCCCCGTTATGATCCCCTGCCGAGATGAACACCTTTTGGCCCTTGATAAAGTAGACACCCTCTTGAGCAGGCGTGGCGGTGGTTGTAATATCGGTGAGTGAACTGCCGGCCTGGGGTTCGGTGAGGGCCATGGTGCCCTGCCACTGGCCGGAGAGCATTTTAGCCACGTAGGCATTGATAAGATCTTGATTCCCGAATGAGGTGATCAGGCGAGCCGCCCCGGCGTTCAGGGCCGGGAAGGCGGCCGCAGAGTAATTGGCTCCGCAGAAGATCAGCCAGCAGGCATTGGCGGCCAGCAGGGGCAGCTGCCCCCCGTCGAGTTCTTCGGGAAAGCGTGCCGATATCCAGCCCCCGTCACCAAATTCCTTCAAGATCGCGGCCACCCGGGGGTGGACCTTGACTTCCCCGTTTTCAAACTGGGGGGCCTCACGGTCCATCTCCTCGAAAACCGGGTAAAGCAGTTTGGTGCCGAGCCTGTGCGCGGCGTCCAGAACCAGGTCGAACATTTTCCGGTTGTGCTGCTGATAGCAGGGGTAGCGGGTCAATGCCATGAGGTCGAAGACTTCATAGAGCAGGAACTTCAGGTTGCGCGTACTGATGAATTTCTGGGCCATCTTATACCTCCCCGGATTTAGCACCGCAATAGTATAGAGAAGATCGATTTGTGTTTCCCCGGCTGTTTTGGTACTATGACTTAATTGCGAATCGACCTGCCCGGTATCCATTTCAAATCGAATTTCACTGTTATGTTCCTCCAAAGCAGGCAACGGGACAAGTACCGCCAGGTGAGCTGGAAGCGGACTTGGACCTGAAAGGAGTGCGGACTATGGAATCTTTCACCGTGTCAGATGCTATAATCGCCACAGGCGTAACCAAACCGCGCCTGTTGAGCTGGCTCAAAAAGGGCTGGGTCTGCAGTTCCCTGGACGGCAGCAGTGCGGCAGAGAAAGATATTCGATTCAGTCGTGGAGACCTTTACCACCTGGCTTTTTTGCGCAAAGTTTACGATGCGGGGATTGCGCTGCAAACAGCTGTCGAAAAAATCAACATCTACTCCCTGTGCCAGACCCTGGACGCCTACCCCGAGATAGAAGTCGTGGGCATCGCTTTTTCACGGATCCTTACCGGGGGCGAGGTTCAGACTGAAGGGGGCTGGATCATCTCCCCGGAGTTGGACCGGCAGACCGGTTGGGCGAGTCTGGAGCTTATCGAAAAACGGCTGCGCGAAAATGCCGAAGATTTTTACATCCTCAATTTTATCCAGCTTAAAAGTCGGGTGGATGAAATTATTGTCATGCTGCTGTCTAAGTAAGTGAGCAAAGTCTCTTTTCGTTCGGCCACGTCCTCAATGGCCGCAAAAACAGGGGTTTCCATGCGCAGGCGCAGAAACTGATAGCCCATCAGGACAATGGCAACAATGGCCACGAGTTAGACTCAAGGAACAGGCAGCCGCAGGGCCGGGTCGCCCAGCAGGGTGTACACCGCCGGCAATGCAATTTGCGGGGATTGCTGACCGAGGACTGCCAGGGCCGCAAGAACGGCATCGCCCAGCCGGCCGCCCGGAGATCCCAGGAAGGCGTCCATGAAAGTGATGTTAAGGGCTTCAGCATCCGCATTGGCCGACAGCCCCGTGGGCGCCCAGACCGCGATGGCGCCTCCGCTGCTCAGCAGCAGTTGTTCGCCCAGGGCCCGGTAGCCGGCGGTGGGGATCTCAAAGCGGTTGACGATGCAGGTCAATGCGGTCAGGACCGGCAAGCTGGCATTGGCGCTGAGACCGGCGACATCGCTATCCAGAAAAATGCCACTGTTTCCTATGCGGTCATGCCCGCCGTGGCCGATATAGTTGACCAGCAGGCTGCCGGTGTTGAAGCCATCGGCTACTGCCGCCCGGGCTTGTTCCGGCGTGGCATTCACACCCACATGGATGTCCTCAACCTGGTAGGGGGTGGCCGGGATATGCTCGGCTACCCGGCTGCTGTTGACTGCAAAGTCCGCTAACTGGTCGGCACTATCGGCCACCATGAGGATACGGCGATTCCACTCGCCGGCAGCCGCACTTTCATAGCCTTTGATCTTCTGGATGAGTGCGGTCAATTCAGCGGCATCGGCCACCGGCAGCCGGCCGATAGCCATTTCGGGGACGCCGTCGTCCCCGGTCAGGTCTGCCAGCCAGTTGTCAGAGGCAAACAGACCGTCCGCGGTTGCAATCAGGCGGGGTGGTACCAGATTGGTGCCCAGCTGCAGGGTGTTGGTATAATCATAGGTGCCCTTGCCCACCAGGACTACGTATTGGGGGGCGGGGTTCCAATTGTTTTGGGCGTGCAGCAGGAATTCCCGGATGGCATCGGGATGCGGCAGCCCGGCATTGAAGCCGTCCATGATGGCGTCCAGAGAAACCATCTCAACGCTGAGGCCCTGGTCCGCACGGTAGTCGGCCAATTCCTGGGCAGCTGTGGAGAGGGCTGGGGGCACGATGAGGACATAATCCGCCCCGTGAGGGCCGCTGGTCAGGGCTTCCGGGGTTGTCCCGGCCGCTGTCGGCGTGCGGGTGGTGTCAGCCACCGTGGCCAGGTAGCGGGCTTCGGGTCCGGCTGCGCGGAAACTGACCCGGACCGTGCCCACCAGGTCGATGGTCGTGTCGATGATCTCAACCGGGGCTGCGGGTTTGGTGATATCGAAAACTTTGACCGTATCAGATGAAAACCCCGATACGGTAACCACGTCATTGCCGCCGCCGGAGAAGATAAGTGTATCGTTAACCGCTACAAATTCGCTGGGATAGCTGATCCGGACCCGGTTGAGAAACCAGGCTGTGCCGGGGGCGTTCGGGTCGGCGTGCGCCGCCAGGGAGAGGGTGTTCACACCGTTTGAATTGAGCAGCGCTGCATCTACCCAGGTTTGCAGGGTGTGGGGCCGGCCGGATTCGCCCGCCCAGTTCAAAGACGCAATCGGGCTGTCGTTGAAAACGACATCGACGGTGTTGGTCGTTGGGGTGGCGGCCAGCACTTCCAATTCCACAAAGGCCTTTGTCCCGGCAGACAGGGCCGGTGCGGGGGCGTTCACGGTGAATGCCTGGGGGAAGAGCGGAGACCCTGGGGCGTTTAGAAAATAGCCCCAATACCAGAGATCCTGTTCGGGGTCATTCAGGGTATCAACGCCATCGGCATGGTTTTCCTCGGTTATGCCGCGTGCTGAGAAGTATTGCCCGCCGTTTGCCGGCTCCGGTCCCTGGCCGGGCCGATTGCCGCTGCGCAATCCGGCTGCCTGCTGGAGGACAAAAAGCGTATCGACCATGTCTAGGCGGCTGTTGCCGTTGATGTCGGCCGTGGTGGCCGGGGCGCTGCTGCGGCGAACCCCGCCGGCAGACATCCGCTCGCCCGGACTGGTTTCCAGCCAGTAAACATTTTGGCTGGTGTAGCGTGAGTCAGCCGCCCGGGCGTAAAAATAGAGCCCGCCATCCTCCGGCGCCGGCAGATAGGCAACCGACTGCTGTCCGTGGCGGAGGTTGAGTTGTCCGGCGGCAATGGCATCTGCTGCCGCAGCAGGGTCGATCACCGGTTCGAGGCCTTCCGCGATGGTGTCGCTACTGACAAAGTACAGGCCGGCTGCCGGCACGGTCAGGCGCAAGGCGGTCCCTGCAGTGATGGCCGGGGCGACGGCCAGGCTGCGCAGGGTCATCCTGCCCATGGTCAGGGGAGCGGGCTGGACGGCTGGTGCGTTGGGTTTACGGGTGTAGTCCTGGATCATTTGCGGCCCGGTTGCGGCCATATCCGGTCTTACCGGGTAGGGGCCATAGGTATGCCGGCGGCCGCGGACATCGATCTCTTCCAGCAGATACCACTGGTTGCGGTCCAGGCGGGCACCGGGGTCCCGGTAGCGGTGTACGGCACCGAAATGGGAGGGAGGTGTGGCCGGCAACAGGGCGGGGTTGACCCGGGTCCAGCCGGTCTCGTCCTCATCACGGCGGTAGAGGTGGTAGCCCAGGGTACCAACTTCGGAACTTGTGGTCCACTCCACGACGGGGGTATCACTATCCGGGTAGCGGCGAACCTCTTCCACCAGGGCCAGGGTCAGGACGAAAGCGGTGTTAATGGATGGGGCTGAATAGACCCAGTCCTCGGGTTGATCGGTGTCCTTACCTGTGGCGGCACGGTAGATGGATGACCCGGGTTCGATGAGCCCGTCGATACCGTTGACGTCGGTACTGTCCACGTTTTTGAAACTGTTGTCCGTCCAGATGCCGGCGGTGATGGCGTCATTGTCGTCGCCCTTGAAATCGGTTTCCGTGGTGGCGGTGGTGCTCCAGGCCACATAATCTACAATACTGCCGCCCCCGTCGTACAGGGAAATCTGATCTTCCGAGGCACCCACGGTATAGTGCAGGTCGCTGTCGGTTGCCGTCAGGGCCTGGGTCAGGGTGAGTTCGGTGTCACTGACCACTGTTTCAACCACGTAGCTGCCGGCATCCGCTCCGTTGGCAATCACAAAGACATCCCCGGGCTGGACGCCGTCGTTGACAAATGTGGCGCTGGAAGACGTAACGGTCTGGCTGCCGGCGGTAGTGGCAAGGTTGATGCCGTTGTCCGGATCGCTCAATTGGTCAACAGGGGCCGTTCCGGGCGGGTACTGGGCATAGTAACCAATCCCGGGTTCATCAGAGGTCAGTGCCTGTGTGAGGACAAGCTCAGTTTCGCTAATGACCGAATCCACCAGGTAATTACCGGCATCAGGCCCCGACGTGATGATGAAGGCATCACCGGCGGAAACACCGTCCGTTATATACGTGGCGCTTGCATCCGTAACATTTGGGCTGCCATCGGCGGTTACCAGGGTTTCACCATAAACTTCGGGCAGGGCTTCCACCGGAGCATAGACGTAGTAGGCATTGTTGGTACTGTCATAGCCAGGCGGAATTGGCGGCACACCGGAATCGGGGATCAGCACGATGTAGAGCTTTTGGCCGGGGAGCAACTCAAGGTCGATGTTAAGGTCTGTGTCGAATTTGGGTACCGTATAACTGAACCCGTCGCCGTCATTGACCGTGTAGCCGGTGAGGGTCTGGGTGACCGCGGAGGCGTTGTAGAGTTGGATGTACTCGAACTGATTCTGGTCGGTAGCCCCCACATCGGTGATGAGGTCCGGGTGGAACAGGACCTCGTTGATGACGATGGGGGGCGCATTGTAGATGGCCACATCGGTTTTGATGTCATTTCCGGGGTTGACGTCGCCGTCGGTGCAGTCATGGTAGGAGACGGTGACGGCGTCATTGTGGCTGGCTTCCAGAACGCCGTCACTGCTGGCTACGGTACCATCGTAGGTCCCGGCGCTGAGGGACGGGTACATGTAGCCCAGGTCGATGCGATCGGCTGTGAAGGCAGTGTCAAGTGTGAGCTGGATTTCACTGTCTACACTGGCGATGGTGTACGTGCCGGTGTCCGGGCCGGTGGCAATGATGAATTCATCCCCCCCTACCAGACCATCCGTTTGGAATGTGGCCGATGCCGAGGAGATGGTCGCCGACCCGTTTGTGGTCACAAGATCGTTCACCCGGTTCATGTAGACCCCGGAGCCGGTGGCGGTTTCGTAGAGGACCACGGTTTCAGTGTCGCCGGATGTGGTGGTGACCGTCACCGTGAGGGTGCCGCCGCAGGTTACCGACTCGTCGCTAACCTGGATAAATAGAGGATCACCGGCGGCATATTCTTCCACGCCCAGAGTGCCGGCTCCGTTGGTGAAATTTACCCGGCCGGCGTCGTTGATGTAGAACAGAGAGGCCGTGGTGTCATAGTCGGTGCCGCTGTAGTTGAAAGTGGCGGTGACTTCGCCCTGGTCGATGTCCTCCCACAGGTTGTCATTGGCGGTCACCGTGCCGTCGGACACCTGGGTGCTCAGGCCCGCGGCATTTCTGAAAATGCCCGTGTCCGGACCGGTCTCCACCAGGGTCAGGGTCTGGGTTTCCGTGGGGTTGTTGGCGTCCCCGGTGAGGGTGGCGGTAATGCTCTCCGCCGTCCCCGGGTCGGTGTTGGAATCTGAATGGTACACCGTTACATAAAGCTCGTCGCTGGTGCCTGGGTCGGTGGTCAACTGAAAGTCAGCCGTGGGGGAGCCGTCGGCCCGGGTAAACTCGATATAGGGGTCTCCGGCACCGATGATCAGGGCCGTGTCAGTGAGGGTCTTGGTTTCGCCGGCGGTTTTAGTTTGTGTATAGGAGTAGGTGATGGTTTCCCCGCCGGTGGTTTGCAGGGTCCCGTCATCGTCCGCGGTCCCGCCGGTGCTGGAGGTGGGCAGGGGATCGCCCTGGTAGCTGGTAAAGGTAATCGTGGCCCCGTCCACCGGGTTGACTTCGTACAGGGTGAACCTGATCTGGCCGTCGTCGGAGACGTATTCGGTTCCGGCTGTTACCGGCTGGGTCTGCGGCCCTGACACACTGCCCACCACGGTCCACTGGCCCGTAGTGTCGCTGTAGGTCAGTGTCCAGTTTTCAGTGGTGGTGACCTCGGATGTGGTCACGTAGGGAATCCAGGCGTTGGATTCGTCACTGGATACGGGCTGGCTCGCCCCGCCCAGGTTAGTGAAGATACCGGTGTTGGGGCCCGATTCGGTCAGGGTGACGGTTTCGGTGTCGCCGGTAAACGGGTCGGTCACCGTGGCCGTGGTGGTGTTCACAACGTTTTCGTCCGTGTTGGCAAAGGCATCCCGCAGATAGAGGACCACACTGTCACCCCAGGGATCACCCGCGGTATAGTAGTCCCGTTCGTTGAGGTCACTATCTGCAAAATATAAAATGGCATCCCCGTTGGGGTTGACGATGTCTCCGAAGGAAATCGGGTCGTTTTCGGTGAGAAAATCCAGGTCCGTCATGTAGTCTTTCTGCAGCGGGTCGGTGGCCGAGGCACTGGTGGAGAAGACGAAACCCACCGGGGAGTCGGGGTAGAGCACCTGGTTGCCCAGGGTGTCGGTAAACGCGGTCAATGGTACCTGGATGTCAATGAAATAGTCACCGCTACCGTCGTCGGCTGTTCGCACCCGGGTATGAGAAAAAGTGCTGGCGTTTTCGTCATGATACGCCCGGAACTCATCTACCCGGAGTTCCGGCATTTTGTCCGGGGTGTCGGGCAGGGTCTGGGCGTTGGAGTTGTCGTAAAGGATCTGGAGCTGGTCGTAGCCGTTGGCCGAATATTTCCCGAAAAGATCGATCCAGAATTCCTTGTAGCCGTCCCCGTCTACATCCAGCAGGACGTTCCAGTGATAGTTGTTGAATCCGTCACCTTTACTGGGGTCTGCCACCAGCCGCATGGTGAAGCGCACCACATCATTCTGGTAGGTCGCCGGGTCACTGGGGTCGTAGGCATCGCCGCCATTGTAGTAGCCGAAAGAGGGGGTGTCGTAGGGCCCCGGGTTAGTTCCGTCCGGGGAGCCCGAGGCCAGGTCGATCAGGCTGGGGCTTACCGCGGCCCCGCCGTTGGTGGTGTCGGAGGAGCTTTCCTCGTCACTGACCGGCTGTCCGTTGAATGTGTAGGGAATGGTGTAACCCGTGGGCGGCGCAAAAAGCGTCCAGTCGATGGCCGTGTCGGTGAATGAGGCCAGGGTTTTTCCGGGCAATGCCAGGAGTGCGATCCCCATAAAAAACCAAATGTATCTCAATGCTTGTGTATACATAATTGTCTGACTTTAAGGTTAAAAACCGTTAATCAACGGTCACGGGCCACCCGGAACCCAAGATCATCCGACCGGGTTGCGGCACCGGCACTGTCCCGGTCGGCCGAGCGGCAGGTGCGGGCGTCGCCGCTCCACCCCCCGCTGCGGTAAACATAGCCGTCCGCGTTGTCTGTTTCCACCGGGTCGATGGCGGGAGCCTGCGACACCTCGCGGGTGTAGCCATCCATTGTCCACTCCCAGACATTGCCGTGCATGTCATACAACCCCCAGGCATTGGGAGCCAGGCGTCCCACCGGGTGTGGGCCCTGGCCGGCATTGGCGCAGTACCAGGCAACGCCAGTTAATGCCGGGCTGGCCTGGCATTCCGTATCGGCCAGGCCCGTAAGGTCGGCCGCGCTGGTAGCGGTAGTCGTGCCCGCCCGGGCCGCGTATTCCCACTCGGCTTCGGTGGGCAGCCTATAGGCGGTGGTGTTCTCCAGGGTGTTCAGGGCGCTGATGAAAGACTGGGCATCCTCCCAGGAAACGGATTCCACGGGACACTCGTTGCCACATTCTGCAAAGTAAGCCGGAGAACTGCCCATGACAGCGTGCCACTGCCCCTGGGTGACTTCTGTGGTCTGCAGGTAAAAGGGGCTGGAAATGGAGACCGTACGCTGGACTTCATCGGTTTGCCGCCCCTCTTCTTCTGCCGGGCTGCCCATAACAAAATTGCCGGCGGCAATGGTGGTGAAGGTCATGCCGGCGGTATTGGTGAAGGTCGGCGGCAGAGGTAACGGCCCGCCGGTCAACCCCTGGAGGGCTGCCACGGCATCACCGACATCAATTTGACCGTTGCCGCTGAAATCGCCCTCCAGGGCCTCAGCCATACCACCTGACAGGAACCAGGCCGCTACCAAAAGGGGCAGCAGTTTGCGGCTGAATGTGGTCCGCCAGCCCTGCCGGCGGTCATTATTTTTGTTTTTTAATGAAAGCATGGGGTTATATCCCGACTTCAAGGACCTGTTAAGACCCAAAACCTGATGGTCCCGAAAATTTTCCAAGGTCGTCACTCAGGCGAACGCCGGAGTCCATAAGTGTCTGCTAAAACTGGATCCCGATTTTCACCGGGATGACATCAAAAGGCAATTTCTGACTTTTTACGGATTCATCAAACCTGTGAGTGGATTCTCATCCAACCGCGATTATCGCACCTTATAGTTATCAATAGTAACACCTGTGTGAAATTTGGCAAATTTTTTTTTGGGTAGTCCGTACCCTCTATAGTAATCCTTTCCGGTTCGCTGTCCATGACAATCGGTGCCAATCGTTTGACCCACAGTGCCAGAAATAGATGATGCAAAGGCGTGAACACAGGTGGATGGCGTTTTGCAGATATAGCGTGTCAGGGAATCCCGCTTACAAAATCATTCAGCTGCTGGATTAATAAGTTTCGATTTTATGATGTCAAATGCGTGCCCACCACGCCGCCCACAGCGCAACCTGCCTGTTTTTACTTGATATCCACTTTCGTTTGTGAATATATTTCTACCTTGTGAACTACAAAAAAGGCCCTGCCAACGACCCAAGGAGTTCATCATGCAGAAAGTGCTGATTTTAAGTTTGGTTGTTTTTTCTATGATGGTCTTTCAGCCTGCCCCCGTTTTTGCCGATCTCTGTTACCTGGGATTTTTGTGATAAAATATTGATTTGAATAAAAGCCCGCTTATCACATCTAAATAGCGCCCAACCAACATTTCCAGCAAAGGAGCATCACCATGAAAAAAACAATTCCTGTCAGTTTCATCCTTGTTTGCCTGATGTTAGCATTGTCTTTCACCAGTGCCCAGGCATTCCAGATTGTCACCCGCACCATGGTGGAAAAAGAGATTGTAACGGAAACCGACTTGATCAAGACCGCGGACAATTTGATCGTGCTGTTTGACACTTCCAGTTCGACCAACCAAAATGTTCCCGGTAAAAACATTTCCAAGATCAAGGCCGCCAAGAGCCTGCTGAAAGGACGCAACGCCTGGCTGCCGGACCTGGGGTACAATGCCGGTCTCTACATCTACACCGACAACGCTACGATGATGGGCAGCTTCAAGGAAGTATACGGTATGCAGGCTTACAATCGGGCCGGATTTGCCGCCGCCATCGATAAATTGCCGGAAAAAGGGCAGGGTCCGGCGATGCTGCAGCCGGGGTTGAGTGCGCTTCGAAAATTGCTGCCGCGCATGACCGGTAAGACCGTGATCGTCATGTTCACCGATGGTATTTTTTCCCAGACCCGGGGAACCAAAAAGCCTTTGCAGATTGCCCAGGAACTGGCCGCTGCTCACGATGTCAGTTTTTATATCGTTAGCAGTGCCACCGGTGCGGTCCAGAAGGGTCTCCTGGAATCTGTTGCCAAAGTGAATGCATCTTCCCGGGTCATTCCCATGGCTGCGTTTATGGATTATCCGAGCTATATCTCCGGCGCGCTTTTTACCGTTAAGACCACATCCTATGTGCGTTTGAAGCCTAAGACGGAAGTGGTCGGTTTCATCACCAACGACATGCTGTTTGATTTCGACAGCACGACCGTCCGGAGCGAATATACTGACAAACTCGATCTGCTCGGGGCGTTTTTGCAGAATACCCCGGGGGCCTTTGTGGTCGCTGCCGGCTTTACCGACAGCATCGGTGACGAGGAATACAACCTGGCCCTTTCAGAACGTAGGGTTTCCAGCCTCAAACAGTATCTCGTGCAGAATTTCAATGTGGCTCCGGCCCGGATCGTGCCGTTGTGGTTTGGTGAGCTCAACCCGGTTGGCGACAACGCCACTGCTGAAGGTCGGCAGAGCAATCGGCGGGTCGAAATTGCGGTAGGCGGTGTAAATTAGTTTCAATTGTCAACCACTGCATGCTCCAGCTTTTCCTAATCGGTGAACATCAATATCCACTTTTGCATCAATCAGGAATTTTTTAAGAAATATTTATATTATATTGATGAGACTGGTGTGATTGGGCTTCAGTCAGGCTGAGAATGGCACCCGGAAAATGAAACAGGGCGAATCCCGGTCGGGATTCGCCCTGTTTCGAAGATTGTATCGGTTGCTAAGGAATATTCTTGCTGGGCTTGAAGGTAACGACACTGCGGCCTTTAATTTTCATTTTTTCGCCGGTCTGGGGGTTTCTGCCCATCCTGGTTTTGCGATATACATTTTTGAAAGTCCCGAATCCCACCAGCGTAACTTTGTGGTTTCTTTTCTTGACCCCATCTGCAATACCGGCAATTACAGAATTGAAAGCGATCTTGGCGGTGGTTTTGGGGATACCGGCGTCCTTGGCTACCTTTTCGATTAATTCGGCTTTGGTCATTGGGCCTCCTTTTTGTTTGGCAAGGGTTGAAGGTGCTTGGGAAGCATTATCAAGCTATAGGAATAGATATAGGTAGCTTAGGTCAACGGGAAAAGTCAATCCTCAATCTAAAAATTTCCAGCTTGCCTTGTAGATCTCACTTTTCCTTATTTTGAGTTCAGGTGCCATCCGCACACCTGAAAACATTGCAGAGCAAGGCTTTGTACACGGGGAATCCTGAAATCGGATCTCTGTTCTCAGCATCGGTAAGGGCATTTACATTTGCTTCTTGCCATTCTTTAGGGCCAAGCGGCCCGCCGCCCCCCATATTGGCTTCGACAACGCCCGGCACAATGTCATCTGTTAGATAGGCCCAGAAACGAACCTTTCCGCGCAGTGATTCCACCCAGACCGCATCCCCATCATCGATACCGCGTTGCGACGCATCTGCCGGGTGTATCCAGACCAACGGTTTGGCCTGCATTTTTATCAAGCTCGGGATGTTGAGATGTTGACTTCGAAATGTGGATTGCATTCGAGCACCGGAGTTGAAAACGAGCGGATACTTTTCAGTCAGTTCTTTAGCGGCAAGCGGGCCTTCTATGGGCTCTGTATAAACCGGCAGAGGTTCATAGCCGTTTGATCGATACCACTCCGAGGTAAACTCAAATTTTCCGGTGGGGGTTTCGAATCCAGGCTTGCCATCCGTTCGCAACTCTCCGGTTTTATACTTCTGGTACTTCATCTCCTGCATTGGCAGCGGAAGCCCGGCCGGATTGTCCCTCAACATTTCCAGGGTGACACCGGTGCCCTTAAGCCCGTGTCTGACCTTTTCCTCATCGGTTTCCGGCCAATTATCCCCGTAACCCAGGCGTTCGGCCAACTCAGTAAATATCAGGTAGTTCGAACGCGCCTCTCCCAGTGGTTCGATAAGCTGCGATCGTAGCTGTACCCAGTTGTCTTTAACCTCGTAGGAGGTAATTTCATAGGGCGTTGCGGCCGGCAAGAGCAGATCAGCATATTGCGCGTCCGCGGTAGGGAAAAGATTGACGACCACCAACAAATCAAGCGCAGCAAGCGTTCTGCGCCAGAGCTTTGCATCGGCCCACGATGTGATCAACGAAGTCCCGCTGGCGATTAATCCCCGTACCGGGTAGGGGTCGTTTTGCAGGATTGCCCCGGGCAGTTCCACCCCGTGGGCTTCGTTTCTAACCTGGTAGTAAAGCGGATATTTGTCGGCCCCAAAAGGCTTCCTGGTATTTCTTGGCGGAGGGGTGGTGATCCGGTTGTGACTTATTCGATTCGGCATTTTGAAGACTTTGCCGCCGGGTACGTCGATATGCCCACCGAGAGCCTGGATAGACAAAACAGCCCGGATCGACTGAACACCGCCGTTGCTGTACTCCAGGCCGGTATACATCAAAATCGAGCACGCTTTCGAGGTGCCGATAGCTTCCGCCAGATCGATTACGGTGTTTGCGGAGACGCCCGTAATGGTTTCAACTTTCTCGGGTGTAAAATCCTGTACATACCGGGCCAGATCGTCAAACCCATGGGTCCATTTTTTCACAAAGTCCTGATCGTACAGGTCGTGATTTATCATCTCGCGCATGATGCCGTGGGCGAGGGCTCCATCCGTGCCTGGTCTGATGCCAATCCATTCCGTGTTGGCGGCCATGGCTGTTTCGCTTCGCCGGTGATCAACAGAAACTACCCGGACCCCGTCCTTTACGGCTTTTCTTATGGTTTTCATTTTCCCCGGCGGGGAGTCTGTGGCGGGGTTGGCCCCCCAGATCAGGATAAGGTCTGCATTTTTAAGGTCATCTTTCACGTGCCGGTAGTGCTGTCCATAGCAGGCCTGGGGCGCAAGCATGCCATAGGCGACAAAACAGAGCGCACCGACGCCGGTGGTATTGGGTGATCCCCACGGGAACAAGATAGAACTTGCGGATGATTCAGTTGTACCAGCGGGAGGGAATGCCTCTTGCACGCCGAATTCAAAATTTCCGCGCCCCGTATACATGCAAACAGCTTCGGGGCCAAATTCCTGCTTGATTTTTTCCAGACCCTCTACCCAGATGTCATAGGCCTGATTCCAGGTAATTCTCTCAAATCGACCTTCACCACGCTTACCGACGCGACGCAGTGGATAAAGGAGGCGATCTTTGGAATAGACAATTTCGCCGGCGTGGACCCCGCGCGGACAAATAGTGTTGAAAGGATGCCCATTCAGGACCGTCTGCCGGGTAATTTTACCGTCGACAAGATGAACATTCACACCGCAGCCGGCATCACAAACGCCGCAGGCAGATGGGATAATTTCTTTTTTCAAAACAACCTCATCATATTCTCAATATTTTTGTTATGCAGCGATTCATTTGCTGAATGATGAGACCGGTTGAGCCAGCAAATGGCTTTTCAGACGCAAATCTATAGCGATATTCGGGATCAACATAATTACAGCGTTGATTGGGTAGAGAATAGCTCCTGAGGAACCAATGCACCGACCATAGCAAAATTTAGAGGCAGTTTCAATTTACCGATCTAACAGACCCCTATAAGCCACCAAAATGAATAGCAACGAGGCATCGCATCATTCCATTAACGCCTTTGATCACGTCGAATCTATCCAGATTGAAATTTTCTTGAAGGGGTTCCGTGAAAATCTGGAACAATGCAAGGCACCAGCAAAAATTATATCCAGGTCCATAACAAAAGTTGTTCACCCGGTGCCTGCCAGGTATAAATCAGAACGATGATGCAACTATGGCGTCGAGTTAGATATTCAAACCATCTCGTTTGACATGCCAGGATATATTTAATACGGTTCATCTTGAAGATAGTGGCAGTGAATCAGCTTGATGCAAGAATCAAGGGATGCCATGAAAATTATTTGCTCATATTGCCTAATCGAAATAGGTGAAAAAGAACCGCTCAGCAATGACGCGGTGTCGCACGGCATGTGCAAATCGTGCTATGCCAATTTCAGGGAGCAGATAAGGGGGGTGCCTTTAGGTAAATACCTGGACAGATTCGAGGCCCCTGTACTGATTGTGAATCAGGATCGCCGGATGGTAGCCGCAAACAAAATGGCAACGGTTATGACCGGGAAACCTGAGAAAGACCTGGTTGGTCTGCTTGGTGGCGAGGTGATGGAATGTGCCCGGGCCCGTTTACCCGAAGGCTGCGGGCATACAGTTCATTGTGTGGCCTGCGGGATTCGCAATGCTGTCACGGCTACCATGGAAACGGGCGAACCACAGGTGCGCGTCCCCGTGCAATTGGTCCAGGAAAACAGAAAACTTCAAATGGTTCTTTCCACCGAAAAGATTGGTACCCTTATCTGCATCATAGTTGAATCCTTCCTGGCCAAATACGTGCCACCGGCTTTGGCAACCGGTTAACAATCCCGTAAGTTACATATTAATACACTGCTATCCATTATCAGTACTACAGGGGATCCCGCAATGTAGCCAGGCAATTCCAAAGAGGACAACCGTGAAAGGCAGGAAAAAAGATTACGGAAAGAGAAGCGCAGGCGACATCATGTTCTTCAGTTGATGGTACATGCCAAGCAAGCCTGCGCAAAGCCAGATTCTGAATGGTTAGATTAGATGTTGTGATATTCAAATATTGCCATAAGATATTTATGTGTTATCGATGGAACGTTTTAACATCAGCTATCCCTGGTTTTGATCTCCAACCTGCGCCCACTACATATGGTGGTGCTCCTGATGCTTACTGTTGGTATGGTTGAACTTCGGAAGCCGCCACCGTCTATAAATAGGATGATTTTTATTGTGCGATCCTCTATTTATCATCGAGTACTTTTCGGATCATGGTTGACAAATCACCTATCACCATGGGTTTCATTAGAAATCCTTTAATCCCCATGGACGTAGCTTTTTTTTCAGAAATTTGGTCGCTGAACCCAGTGCATAGTAAAATCGGAATTTCTGGACGGATTTTAATAAGTTCGGTTGCTAATACATCACCGGTCATATTAGGCATAGTCATGTCGGTGACGACAAGATCAAAGCTATCAGAGTTTGCACGGAAAGTATCTAACGCATCTATGCTACTGGTTTTCGCGGTAACTTGATATCCAAGCGCTTCTAACATCTGCTGTTCAATTTCAATAACATCCTTTTGATCATCCACAAGCAGGATGCGTTCATTGCCTTTTTGGATAGGCACTTGGGCTGTTGCGCGTAATGTCTCTTGCGCGACCTTTATTACAGGTAGATAGACATTAAATTCAGTTCCTTTGCCTGGCGCACTGTCCACACTGATATGCCCTCGATGGCTTTTAACAATGCCATGTACAACTGAAAGGCCCAAACCCGTGCCCTTTCCTTCTTCCTTGGTCGTAAAGTAAGGATCAAATATTCGCTCTACCACACTTCGATCCATTCCTGATCCGGTGTCAGCTACAGTTAGCTGGACATATTTTCCGGGATTCATGGCCTGATCTTTCAGGTCTTCGGTCGCCAACTCGACCTCTCTCAGATTTACAGTCAGCACCCCGCCTGTTTCTGCCATAGCGTGGTAGGCGTTTGTAGACAGATTCATTATGATCTGATGTATTTGAGTGTGATCGGCTATGACCAATCCGCAATCGCTTTGTATTCTTTTGCGCATAGAGATGGTACTCGGTAATGAAGATTCAATCAGCGCCAGGGCTTCTTTAATGACAAGCTGAATTTCCATAGGGTTGAGCTCATTCACTGACTGGCGGCTGAAGGTTAGAATCTGCTTCACCAGATCTCTTGCACGATTTCCTGCTTTGAATATTGAATCCAGATAGACAAGCATATCGTTGTCTTTTGACATTTTCATCTGCAAAAGCTGCGTATATCCAAAAATGCCTGAAAGGATATTGTTAAAATCATGGGCTATCCCGCCAGCCAATGTGCCAATAGACTCCATTTTTTGAGCTTGCTGAAGTTGGACCTCTAAGTGAGCTTTCTCCTCTTCGGCACGTTTCCGTTCAGTAATATCTCGGCCAAAACTTACTACTCCGCTCACTGTTTCATTCATCATTAAGGGCGCAGTATTTACTGAAATAGTAAGTATTTCGTTGTCCTGCTTTCTAAATCTTAGTTCATATTGAGCGGATTCTCCTTTGATTCCTCTTTTTAATATATCCATCATCCTTGGCAAATCTTCTTTCATAATAAGGGGGGCAAATGACTTTCCAACCCATTCTTCTAATTTAAGTCCAGTAACTTCTTCCGCTTGTTTGTTGAAAAAGGTAAAATTGCCTGATGTATCTAAAGTCCATATCATATCATTAGAGCGCTCAATCATCGTTCGATATTTTTCTTCTGATTGTTTAAGTTTTTCTTCTGATAATTTACGCACTGTAATGTCTTTGTAGTTAACCAACACCCCCTCTACAACTGGGTCGCCTATCATATTGACTGCTGTCAATTCAACAGGTTTAATGCTCCTATCTTTACATAAATATTTAAATTCGACCCTAACCTTTGCTTTGTCGGTTTTAAGGATCTGGGCTAATTCTTTTTCGATTCTTTCTTGATCATCAGGATGGACTGTAAACAAACCATGCTTACCAATAAGATCGTCAGGGCTCCATCCAAACTGTTCGGTGACATTGGAACTTTTGTACGTAATCATACCCTCATGATCCATAATAGCGATTACATCAGATATGTTCGAAACAAGTTTACGATGTTTTTCCTCGCTCTCCTGGAGGGCCTCCTCAGCCTTTTTGCGACGTATCAATTCGGCAGTCAGATCTTTGGTTTGAGTTCTGACTCGGCTTCTTAAAATCAGATTTCCTATAAAGAAAAATAAAAGCAGCCCTACTGTGGTTGTTATTGCCCATTTTCCCCACTGTGGAAACGTCCATTTCCTTGAAACAGCTCCCAACCATCTTTCCAATGACTGGTAATAAACAGAACTGTGGTCTTCCTTCAACAAGGTAATATACCTGTCTATCGTGGTAATAAGCTCTCTGTTTTTCCCTTCAGGAACAGCGTAGTGTATCTTTATGGGATTGAAAATGACTCCGCTTTTATCTACTTTATATTTGATCCCATATTTCATCCCAAAAAATCTGTTGACAATGCCGGCGTCAGCCCTATTTCGTGAAACCAAATCCAGAACAGAATGGTAATCATCCGTTTCAATAACTTCGCATTCTATCCCAAACTGCCTAATGATTTGAGTGAAATTTTTATAGTGAATATCACCCTTTAAAACGGCTATTTTCTTTCCAGATACATCTGTAACAGCTTTGATGTCCGATCTTATCGGTGTATAAAGCTGTCCCCAGTTGGTCAGCACATTTTCTATATTAAAATCATACAGTTTTTCCCTGGCTTTGGAAAAGGCTATGGTGCAGAGAATATCAATTTGGTTATTTTCAAGCCTTGACAAACATTGTTGCCAGCTTCCGGCCACATATTCAATTTGCCACCCTTCGTTTACAGCTACATGTTCTATAATTTCAGCAAAGAGGCCCTTTCCCTGGCCGCCTGAATCAGCAAATATTAACGGCTCGTTATCGTATATTCCGATTTTTATTGTTGGGCTAGCACAAAGTTTATAAGGGAAGCTGCATTGAATAAAAAGAAGTAGAAAAAGAACCAATAATCTTTTCATAAGACACGCTAACAGGGTCAGGGTGATGGTTTCTCGATTCTGTTCGTTCCGCCCCAATATGTTTGCATTAACCATGAAATTGTTCATACTCAGGATAGTAAATACTTTCTTAACTGACAGGTCAACTAAGAGTCTCGGATAATGTGTAACGTCAGAATCAGATCGAATAAAATCAAGTGGAGTTATAGTCAAATCCTACTATAATTGGTCATGTGATCAAATACAAAATGTTGTATATTGAGAGTATGCATTCTCGTACAGCTTGCCAGATTCTGTAGATGTTATTTCATTTCAGCCACTTAAGATAGCAGTTACCTTCATTGCGTTGTATGTATCATTCATTACCTCTATCTGAGTCTGAATCGTTTCGGCAATTTTGTGTGTGGGGTTATCATATTCCCTCAGGGGTGAATATGCATGCACAGCTAAATAGCCCGTGCATAAAATTGTAGAGCATGTCCAAACCCAAAACTTGGCATTGAGCCTTCGTCTCATTCTTAATGCTTTTTGATACCTCTCGCTTTTAGTTGGATCTTCTATACCCAGGAATAATATATCTTGTATGGCATTTAGATAGTCTTTTGCCAAATCTCGAGCTGCAGCAATTTCCTTTTGAACTTCACTGAATACTTTCTTTCTATCAAAGTTGACTACTTTAATCTTAGAAAGGAGAGAATCGCCCTTTAATTTATGAATTGCCTCTTCCAGTTTGTTAATACTGCTAATCGCTATCGGTTCAGCCAATTCATATTTACAAGCCTCGAAATAGCCATAGCACTCATTAGCAATCTCCAAAGGATCTACATTTTCCCCCAAAAGTATCTTTTTGAGCTCCGCTGAGGCCTTGTTATTCTTTAGTATCACCGATATCTCCCCGAAAATTCAGAATTTATTGCTCTTAGGGGTTGTGCATTGCTCACGACTACAAGTTATTGGAGAGATAGAGCAAGAGATGTTATGAGAGATATAAGTTGAATTATCGTATGTGCGATAGCTATATCAGAAAGATTTTGCAGACAATTATAAGCCAAAGTTATCACATGGCCAAAATAATATCAATAAAATGAGAAATGACAAAGTTGTGTGAAGTTGGATATCTTGCCATGCCAGCAATATATCACATAGCACGAAATCGTTGTGATTTAAAAATGTTATCTTTAAGTGTAGCCGTATTCGGTTTTGAGCATATCACAAAAATTTGATATGTTTTTTTTCATAGCAGTTACATTTACTAACGGAAACGATACAGAAATTGTTCTGTGTAACGATAAAAACAGCTACACAGATAGTGCCGTCGGCCACTTTTCTTGTCATAGCTACAAAATCTTGTTTTCAAGAAATTGTTGCCAACTCTTTCTTGCATTTTTCCATCCACCCATTTGCTCCGCATTCTTGATAAATTTCTATCGCTTTTCTAAGTTTTTCGTTGGCATCCAAGTGATCCCCTTTTCGTTGAAGCAAATCAGCATAAAGGGCATAATCTCCAGCCAACTCCCACTTATTGCAATTTTGTTTATTCGCTTTGATGGCTTTATTGATCCATTCCTCTGCGTCAAGCAAGAACTTAATATCAATGTTTATTAAAATACTGCAGATATTGTTTGCGATTTGACCCTGAAAGAGCCTTATTTTGCTTTGTTTCGCATATTCAAATATTGATTCCAACTGAATACCCTTTCTGTTTTGCATCACTTGAGCTCGTATAGATTTAATTTTTATATAGTTGCACCATGAAGAGAGGATCTTTCGGTGCTCTATTATCAAATTCGCCTGATTGCAATAATGTTGAGACTTTTTGAAATTTCCAGTATAAAAATATAATTCCCCCAACCAAAAATGTGACCACCCGCCCCAAACAACCGAATTGGTTTTTTTGTCTAAGCGTATAGCCTCTAAAAGATAATTCTCAGATTCTTTAAATAACCCCTTAAATAAGCAGCAGCTGCCAAAACTAGTATACGCGATTTCCTGAGCAAATAAATCATTGCTTTCATTTACTAAGTCAAACGACTCTTTACTTGTTTTGTAGGCTTTGTCAATCTTCCCACTAAAAGCATAATTACAAGCTGCCATGGTGCTCTTTGCGAAACAAATACCTGTTACATTGTTAGCCGCTTCACTCATATCAATGTTCATCTGAAAATAAGTGGAGCTTTTTTCATAATCGCACATCTGCCAATAAGCAGAACCAAGAAAATTGCAAGCTAACCATAAAGTAAAAAAATCACCTGTTTCTTCAGAAAGGGTTTTGGCTTTGGACAAATCTTCAATACCTTTTTCAAGATCCTCTTCAACGAAGAGTTTATATGTCCCGGTTGCCACGTATATTCTAGGAAGCCTCTTTCTGTAATTTATCTCATTAGCCAAGTTTACAATCGGTGCAACGGCTTGCATACCTTCATTGTGATAATTTAAACCCATACAGTAATTTGATAAGGCCGTCCTGGCATCTATTATGCGCCTCTGGACAGCAATAGTTTGTGATAGTTGCTCAAGACAATAGACTCCTTTTTTTGCATAATTTATTGCATCGCTGTATGCAGATATTTCCTGTGCCTGCTTACCCGCAAATCTTGCGTATTCTGCCCCCTTCTCATAATTTTCACTCAAAATAAAATGCTTGGATAAGGCGCCATAATACTCGTCCATTCTATTTTTGTAAAATTTCTCAATGGTATTACCGATATTATCATGGAGTTCTTTCCTTTTTTTGGTTAATATAGAATCATAGACAACTTCGCGGGTTAGTGCGTGTTTGAAGACATATGTCGAATTGGGATATATTCCTCTTTCATAGAGAAGCTCTGAGTTTTTTAGAATCGCCAGGTTGGCCACTAATGGCTTCTCTGGAAGACCAGCTATATGCCTTATCAAATCGTAACTAAACTCTCTTTCAATGACCGATCCGGCTTGAAGCACTTCCTTAGCCTCATCGGGCAAGGAATCAACACGGGCCATGATTACATCCTGAATCGTGGATGGAATGGTTAGGTCCTTTATGTTTTGGGTGAGATAATACTTTTTATCTTTTCTTTCTACGATCTCCAGTTCTTGGAGCGATCGAACAAACTCCTCAATAAAAAACGGTAACCCCTCTGTCTTCCCCAAAACCAGATCTTCAAGGTCAAAGGCAATCTCCTGCGTCCCCAGAATATCTGCCAGCATGGTAAGGCTTTCCCGATTAGAAAGCCTATTTAAATTTAATTGGCTATGATAAGATCGGGTATCCCAAGTGTGCTCGAATGCTGGTCTGTAGATGAATATTAATAACACCCGGGCACCCGGTATGCTCTCTAAAATATATTTCAGAACGTCCTCTGAATTTTTATCCATCCAATGCAAGTCTTCATAGGCCAAAATCAGGGGAAGACGTTCTGAACCCTTCAAAACAATTTGCTTTAATGCTTCCAAAATTCGATCTTTTTTTACCTCAGGGCTCAAGGGGGTTATGTCGATACCGCTATCTTTGACCCCTAATAGATAGAGAAGATAAGGCGTAATTGAATCTTTGTTTGTTTCCAATATTTCCAAGCCTTTTATGACTTTTTCCCTGATTTCAGAATCCCTGTCTCCATCCCTGATATCAAAATTTGTTTTCAGGATATCCACATGCAAATGATAGGGAACGCCCTTGCTGTAAGAAAGGCACCCCCCCCTAACAAAAGTCACATCTTCATTGGCAACCGATTTCTTAAACTCATATAAAAGCCTGGACTTGCCTACCCCTGCATCTGCTATGATAGAGACGGCCTGACCCCGACCAGCTTTGGCCCGCTCAAAACTGTCGCATAAAAGCTCCAGTTCTCTTTCCCTGCCTATAAAAGGAGTCAAACCTCTTTCGGAGCTTACATCAAAACGTGTCCTCCTATTGGTAGAAGTAACAACACGGTAGGCCTTGATCGAATCTTTTTTCCCTTTGACTTTCTTTTTTCCTAAGGCTTCAAACTGAAAAAAAACTTTGGTAAGATTAAATGTCTCTTCAGTAACATAAGTTGTCCCATGTTCAGCTAATCCCTCCATCCTTGAGGCTAAATTTACGGTGTCGCCCATAGCTGTAAACTCGACACGAAGGTCATTGCCTATTGTACCAACAACAACTGGACCTGTATGAATGCCTATTCGCATCTTTAGGCTTGGTAACCTTATTTTTCCATTAGATATTTTATCGCTAAACCGAGCCATTTCTTTATGAATTGACAGTGAAGAATGGATTGCGCGCTGAGGTCCGTCTTCTATAGCAATGGGGGCCCCAAACAAAGCCATTATCCCATCACCTGTCATTTTGTTAACTGTACCACCAAAGTCATGGACTTTATGGATGAGAATTTCGAATATCTGATCCATAATGCTATATACATCTTCAGATCGCAACTTTTCAGAAAGCGAAGTAAATCCAACCAAGTCACAAAACATTACGGTTACCAGCTTGCGTTCGCCTTCTATTTTGTCTTTTTGGTTAAGTATTTTATCGGCCAAACCTTCAGGTAGGTATCGTTGAATTTGTCTAATCTTATCATCGAGAGAAGGTCTGTTAACAGAAGGCTTTGGGGTTATGGCTAATTTTTTACCACATTGGTTACAGAATTTACTGCCAGGCGGGTTCGTTGTGTTACATTCTATACATGATATTTCAATTCCAGCACCACACTGGTTACAAAATTTGGACCCCTCATGGTTTTCAAACCTGCACTCTGGGCATTTCATATACGCCCCCCTAAATAATTATCAATACTATTGGATGGAGGAAAAACTGGATGGAAATTTAACGATTTATATTACGAATAGATTCTTAAGTCAATTTTGCTTAAAATATTGGCTGGGTACACATATCTTGGGTAAATATATCTTGCCATATCCTTGAATAATCAGCTCAATCCAAGTGAATGTGATATTCAAAAATTATCATAACAATTTAGCATGTTATGGTCGGCACATTTTAATAGCAGTAAACTTCCGATTTGCGGATGCATTTCCAGCACATGTATGTCAACTCTATCACAAT
>CAZWPX010000014.1:0-83537 GCA_964636125.1 uncultured Desulfobacterales bacterium
CATGGTTGGCATGGGCCGCTTTCATGATGGCGATCCGGTTGTCGTAGCGGCGATTCACTTTTAAAACGGGAGGGGTGGATGTGGTGGCGGCGATACCGTAAATACCGGGCAGATCGAAATTCCCAAGAAGGGTCCTTACTGTCCGGGTGATGTTTCCATGATGAAAGGCATAGGCCGTGTTGACCGTCTCTCTTCCCGGTGTGACTGCCACCATGGAAACGGATACAGAACCAATATCGATACCGATGACATTCGAATGAAGGGGCATGCAGGCTTCCTTAAATATTTTTAGCAAATGCCGTGCCGTAATTAGAATTATAATTTATTTTTACTATATTTTTACAATTAATACATAAGTTTTACAAAAGTAGCAACAGCATAATAAATCAATTGGCTCATCTGATTCAATCGATATGGAGCCTGCCCTGGATATGCGTTGCGCTTTCTCAATGGCTGGGTCTGACTGGATTGAATTGCCAAATAAAATGGTTACTGTTAAGAACTTAACCTCTTATTTTCGAACTTTGGAACAGTCTTGAAACTCATCTATCCATATTTTAGAAAAAATGCCTTTAAAATCGTTTTGGGCATTCTATGTATGATCATCGTGGATGCGGCCCAGCTCGTCATTCCCCAAATCGTCAAAACGGCCATTGATACCTTGAACAATGCCACCTTTGAGCACAACCAGCTGGCTTATCAGTGTCTTTTCATTGTTCTGCTGGGCCTTGGCATGACCATTTTGAGATATTGCTGGCGCAACCTGCTCATGGGCAGTGCCAGAGATGTTGAACGCGGACTCAGAGACGAGCTATTCGGTCATGTTCTCAAAATGGATATGGCTTTTTATGACAAAGTCAAAACCGGCGATATCATGGCCCACGCCACCAGCGACATCAATCATGTCCGTATGGCCTTCGGGTTTGGTTTGATTGCGCTCGTGGATACAATTCTACTAGGGGGCACCACCCTTGCCATCATGCTCTGGACCCATCCAAAGCTAACCGTATTTGCCATGATTCCGATGCCTTTTCTTGTTTTCGTGACCCGCACCCTTGGAAAGAAAATGCATCTACACCACACCACGGCCCAGGAATCTTTTTCAAAACTGACTGAAATTGTAAGAGAAAGTTTTTTTGGAATTCGCATTATCAAAGTTTTTAACTTTGAGGACACCATTTCTAAGAAGGTTGGCACAGCATCAAAAGACTATTTCCAAAAGAACCTTAAACGGGCGGTGATTACCGCCCTGCTGCGACCGATGCTTGGTCTTTTTTTCAACCTTTCCACCCTGGTGGTCCTTTTTTATGGCGGCTATCTGGTCATGGAACAGGCCCTTACCGCGGGTGAAATGGTGGCTTTTTTGCAGTATCTTGGTCTTTTAGCCTGGCCCGTCATCGCCATTGGGTGGATGACCAACCTTTACCAGCGCGGAATGGCCTCTTTAAAAAGGATTAATTCGCTTTTGGACGCCCAGCCCGACGTGGTTAGTCCGGAAAATCCAACAAACCCGGGAAAAGTTTTTGGAGACATTATTTTTAAAGATGTTGAATATTCCTACGGCCGGGACAGACGTGTGCTGGCAAACATTAATCTTGATATTACGCGGGGATCAACAATTGGTGTCAGCGGCCCGCCCGGATCCGGTAAGACAAGCCTGGTCCAGTTGATTCCAAGGCTTTACAACCCTGATAAGGGGCACATTCTGCTGGATAACACCCGACTTGAAACCCTGGATCTTGATTTTTTAAGGGCCAATATTGCCCTGATGCCCCAGGAGAGCTTTCTTTTTTCAGGTACCATCCGAGAAAACATTCTGATGGGCAGAACGATAAGCGCTGCCGCTCTTGATCAGATTGTCCAGGTATGCTGCCTCAAACAGACCCTGGAGGAAATGGACCAGGGTCTGGAGACAATTGTCGGGGAACGGGGCGTCACTCTTTCCGGTGGACAAAAACAACGCATTGCCCTGGCCCGGACCCTGCTCGTTGAAAAACCCATTATCATTCTGGATGATCCCATTAGCCAGATGGATACGGATACCGCTTCCAAAGTGATGGCGCGCCTGGGCCGGATGAACCTTGCGGCCACCATTATTATTATTTCACACCGGATCAGCGCGCTGGCCTTCTGCGATCAGATTCATATTCTGAAAGACGGAGAAATCGACCACTCCGGGACCCATGCAAAACTGATTGGACAAGATCATTTTTATCGAGAATCTTATCAGGTTCAACAGTTTGAGGGGGCCCACGATGCCTGATATCCCTTTTGAAGAAAAAGAAAATACGATCGCCAATCTCAGGATTGCCAGAGCAATCTGGCCCTTTATAAGACCTTATTTCTGGATGCTGAGCCTGTCCACTTTGCTTGTCTTTCTGGTCACCTTTTTAGAACTGCTTTTACCCATTTTCATTCAAAAAGCATTTGACGGGTTTATTGTTCCCGTAAATGATGCCCTGGGTGTAGATCTTTGGGGATATAGCATTTTCTCTTTCAAAACCTATTTAATCTTTTTAACCGGTTTTATCCTGGTCTCTTTTTGCATTGATTTTATGCAAACGTTTTTTATGGAATACACCGGCCAGAAGATTATTCTAAACCTGCGCTGTATTCTCTTTTCCCGGATGACATTTCTGAAGGTCGCCTTTTTTGATAAAAACTCGAGCGGTCGCCTGGTATCCCGCGTAGCCGGTGATGTTGAAAACATGAACGAAATGTTCACCAGCATTCTGATCTTTATATTTAAAGATCTTTTTCTTTTGGTCGGCATTCTGGTGGTCCTGTTTTCCATTAACCTTAAGCTGGCATTCTATTTATCACTCCTGATTCCGGTGATCGTGATCACCATTGCCGGGTTCTCGAAAGCTTCACGCAAAGTATTTAGAACCATCCGGCAAAAACTGGCTGAAATTAACCACAGTTTTTCAGAAGGGATTACCGGTATAAAGATCATCCAGACAACCGCCAGCCGGGACTCTTTTTTTCAGCGGTTTAAAAAACTAAATTTTGAACATTTTTCAGCCACCCTGTTCCAGATTAAAATTTATTCTATTTTCATGCCTTTTATCGGCTTTTTAAGTGTTGTCAGTGTGGCCATCATCATCTGGACGGCAAGCTTTGAATTCTTGAAAAACGCCCTGACGCTTGGAGAACTGGTTGCTTTTCTGACCTACATGAAACTGTTTTTCAGGCCCTTAAGGGAACTGTCTGAAAAATTTAACCTGCTCCAGAGTGCGCTGGCATCGGCTGAACGCATTGTCACGGTTTTAGACCATGAGGCCGCCCACCCGGTGCCTGACGGGAAAACAAACGCCATTCAAAAAATTGACACGCTCGCATTTGAGCGGGTCGATTTTGCATATAAACCAGAAGAGCCTGTTTTAAAGCAGATCTCTTTTCAGCTTTCCCAGGGGAACTCCCTTGGGATTGTGGGTCAGACTGGCTCCGGGAAAACATCTATCATCAACTTGATTACAGGCTTTTATCAGCCGGACAAGGGCACTATTCTAATCAATAGCCAGCCCCACCACCGGATACCCATCCAGGACGTCAGAAGCAAGCTGGCCCTTGTCATGCAGGACCCCATCCTTTTTTCCGGCAGCATCCGGGAAAATATCAGCCCATCTTCTCTGGCCGGCAATGAAGCCGTGCTCGAAAAGGCCTTATACAAGGCCAATTGTGATTTTCTGTTTGATAAGTTTGACGGCCTGGATACACACATTGGACAGGGCGGGCGACCGCTTTCCAGCGGCGAGAAACAGCTGGTCTGTATTGCCCGGGCGTTTGCCTTTAACCCGGACCTGATTATATTTGATGAAGCGACATCTTATATGGATTCCCAGTCGGAACAAAACGTCCATGACGCCATGAAAAGACTGATGGAAGGCCGGCTGGCCATCATTATTGCCCACCGACTTTCCACGGTCCAGGAATGTGATGCCATCCTGCTTTTGCGGGACGGTGCCATAAAAGAGACCGGTACCCATGCCAGCCTGGTCGGTTCAAAAGGCGAATACTATTATCTTCTCAAAAAGGAACAAATCAATCCGCCGGGTCTGCCCGCATACGCCCCATCCTAAAAGCCGGGACCCAGTCCCTATAAGAAAACGTCTCTGGATGCCGGATCCGTCATCCCGGGCTTGATCCGGAGCCGGCATGACGATAAAAATTATCAGGCCTTTCAAGCAATTGACATTGTTATAATAGTAGCACTAAGATATTCAATCGCCGTCTTAATAAGAGAATCGAACTAAATCGGCGCTTGCAAACAGGAGAAAACCCTATGATTTCGTTTGACGAACTGACCGAGCCGATACGCCGCCTGAAACCCCATGGGTCGCCTCTCCGGCGGGGGCTGGGCGCCATCCGGATTACCGGGTGGTTCCTGCTGCTTGTCCTAATGCTGGCCGCTCCCGTCACTGCCCGGGGAGGCGAGCAGCAAAAGAGCTACCCGCCGCTTTTTGATGTCAGGATAGACCATTCTTTTCCTGATGCCGAAAAGAGCTTCAGTGATGTTAAAGACCTGATCCTGAAGAACTACTATACCAAAGAGATCGATGAAGAATCCCTTTACTGGGCAGCCATTCAGGGGATGCTCCGCCATGTATCGCCCCCCGCCAACCCGGATCTGTCAAAAATATGGACGGCCGACCAGTATGAACGCATTCACGCTTCTTTAAAAGGTGAACAGATTTCGCTGGGCCTCAAAAGCTCGTTCAACCCCGGCGACGGCAGCCTGACCGTTTCGGAAGTACTTCCCAATTCACCGGCTGACGGCATCATCAAGCCCCTGGACCGGATTTTACGAGTGGACGCCGAGCCCCTGCGTGGCAAGACCCTGGGTGAAATCAATCAACTGCTCAACGGCGATGCCGGGCGCGAAATCAGTCTGACCGTCAATCGGGATGTCAAGGTGTTTGATGTCCAGCTTAAATTCGACAGATTCGATCAGGAAAATGTGGTTACCACCCCGTTGACCGAGACCATTGCCATGCTGGAAATCAAATCCTTTACCGCGGGCATGTCCATGCTGATCAAGACAGAACTGGACCAGCTTGCCCGCAACCGGATCAAGGGGCTGATCGTCGATTTGCGCAACAACCCCGGTGGTGTGTTCATTGAATCCATGCGGATTGCCGAGTTTTTTCTGCCCAAAGACCACATCCTTTTGAGAACCCTGCAGCGAGACACCAACGTCCAGAACTATGTGTCCATCAACACCCGGCCCTTCGATTTCGAAGTTGCAATCCTGGTCAATCCCAGGACCGCCTCGTCGGCTGAAATTCTGACCGCCTGCCTCCAGGATCACCAGAAAGCCATGGTCGTGGGCACGCGTACCTACGGCAAGGGGATATTTGAAAAAACGTTTACGCTCTCCAATGACAGCCGGGTCAAGTTTATCACCGGGGCCATGTTTTCGCCCAAAGGTATCAGTTGGCACGGCAAGGGGCTGACACCGGATTTTCTGGTGGAACAGGATGACAAGACCCTCAAGGAGTTGTTGAAGCTCGAACCCAAGCAGCGGTTTAACAAGGATGTAGCTATTATTACAGCCTATAAACTGCTCAATTGGCAAGTGCAGGTTCAAGATTAAAAAAAGAGGGCTGCTCCAAAAAGGGGCGGGCCGCGCAATGGGATTAGCAAGTCAAACGTCTATTCTCCTGCGCCCGCATCAATATCAAAAATCTTTGTACCGCCCACATAGTCCTTGGCGGCATATTTCGAGATTTTTTGAATTTTCGAAGAAAGTTCTACTATTCGCAGGGTGCTATTTCTAACCAGCCTGATTAAATCCTTTCTCCGCGACTGGGCCAGGGTTTCATCGCCCAGTTTCTCAATGCCGGTTAATACGACCTGCAGCGGACTGTTAAGCTCGTGACTCACCGCCCCGGCCATCTCGAGAATGGCTTTTAATTTTCCTTTGTCCCGCTGTTCTATTTCAATTTGCTTTTGTTGGGTAATGTCCATGAAATACCCCAGGCTAGCCTGCAGCCCCTCGTGTTTCACGGAGGCCACAGTCTCCATCACCCATTTCACCCGGCCCTCGCTGTCGACAACTCGAAACTCATAAGGGGTGGTTCTTTGCCCGGTCAGCATCAGCACCGCATTTTTCTGGACATGCTCTTTGTAATCTGCATGCACGAGGTTCATGGACGGCATACCGATCAGTTCTTCTTTTGTATAGCCTGTAATTCTGCAAAATTCCGGGTTTACATACCTGAATCGCCGGTCCTGAATAATGTAACTGCCGATCAGGGCGCTGTTGCGGATGCGTTTGAGCTCATCTTCAGCCTGTTTTTTTTGCGTATTGTCCCGTATGAACCCTTCTATGGCTAAAGGCCTATTTTGGATGTCCCGAACAACCGACCACCGGTCATGCATCCATCGGGTTGTTCCGTCGGGATTGATGTAGCGGTATTCGGCTTCTCCCTGTGTACCGCCTTCTTCCAGAGTACGCGCCCTTGCCGCCCTGAGTTTTTCAACGTCTTCCGGATGGATATGCTGCGCAGCACTGTGGGAAGATAGTATTTTATGGCCCTTTTCCTCCGTCTCATACAGCTCCAAAAATCTCATGTTGAAAAAAGGAAAAGTTCCCGATTCGATATCGAACAGGTAAATGGCATCCTGGGAAAGGTCGGCAAGCTGTTGGAAACTCTCAGATAATGTCCTGATGATATCCCGGTCGCTGTTTTTGGTTTTTGAATCCGGGGTGGCCTCCAGCTCCCGGATCCTGGCCTCTAGTTCCTCGTAGGTCGGTTTTCTGCTCATTTGGTTAATCCTGATACCTTTTCGTTCTTTTTTACCTAATTGTCTCCTGTATCAGGAGCGCCATACAACCGCAACGCAATTCACACTGCTGGGTTTTAACCAAATACGAACGTCCTGGTTCCCCGTTAGATATCCGTTCTGAAAACCAATTAGCGTCCATCCATAAACGGCATCTTTCGGCCCAGAGCGGCGTTTTCGCTCTTTTGAAATCCTCGGAATAGCGCGCTATGCCTGCGGTTTCAAAATTGCTCAAGCCTTGCTCTGAACCAAAATCTACCATTTATGGACGAACACCAATTAGCTTCACATTACCTCCGGTAAATGGTAATTCAGATTTAGTGTTATTAATCGCCGCTTGATCTTTCTGGTCAGCATCACGCAGCAGGGTCGCACCAAGATAAGATAAGGAGGTTTTTTTGATTGACATGACAATTATCGACTTTTTAAAGGACCGGGCCGATAGAAACGCAAACGACCTGGCCTTCAGGTTTTTGGGTAACGGCGAACTGGACGGGCCGATCACAGAGTGGACTTTCTCTGAACTCTATCACCAGAGCATCGGTGTGGCGGAAGACCTGGATGAGCAGGGCCTGGGCGGTTCGAGTGTCCTGCTTGCCTTTCCCCCGGGGCTCGATTTCGTAAAGGCGTTCTTCGGCTGCCTTCTCGCCCAGGTGCGGGCGGTGCCTGTCCCACTGCCCAATCCCCACAGCAAGAACCCGCTTGGCAGGATCCTGAACACTGCCAGGGCCTGCGGTGGCGAGACTGTCCTGACCACCCCGCAGTTGGCGGAAATGGCCGCGCTGATGGGCGGCGAACTGACTGTTCGTTTTAAGGCGGTGACCGACCGGGTTGCCACCGACTGGGCGGGTCCACGGGCCAAACTGGATGAAGTTGCCTACCTGCAGTTCACGTCCGGCTCCACCGGTCACCCCAAAGGGGTTGCTGTCAGCCACGCAAACGCTGTGGCCAACATCCGCGTGATGGGCCAGATGCTGCGTCTTGATTCAACGAAACCAGCGATGGTGTGGGCGCCGCATTACCATGACCTGTGCCTGGTTGGACATGTGCTTGGTCCGGTACACTATGGTTACGAGTCCACCCTGATGTCTCCCATGGAGTTTCTCTTAAAGCCGGTGCGGTGGCTGCGGGCAATGAGCCACTACAAGGTCGCTAATACCGCCTGCCCGAACTTTGGTTACGAGTACTCGGCACGGCGGATTAAGCCTGAAGATTGCGCGGGCCTCGACCTGGGCCATTGGGTCATAGCGGGAAATGGGGGGGAGCCGGTTCTTGAGCAGACGCTGGAAAAGTTTACCAAAAAGTTCGGGCCTTATGGGTTTCGACCGCAAACCTTCATGCCCACGTATGGCATGGCGGAGTCCGTGCTCTTTGTCGCCGGGCTGAAGTCGTTATCCCAGCCGGCGAAGGTGCTCACGCTGAGTGCAGCTGACCTGGAAACGCACACCGTTCGTGTCCTGGCCGACAACGAGACCGGCGGGCGCAATATTGTCAGTTGCGGAAAACCAGGCTACGGTCACCGGGTGATCGCCGTAGACCCCGTCACGCTCATCCAGTCCGACCCCGGCCAGGTTGGCGAACTGTGGGTGCGGGGACCCAGTGTTCCGGGTGGCTACTGGGGACTGCCGGAAGAGTCCGCAGCCACATTTGAAGGGCGTCTGGCAGACCCGAACGAGGGGCCCTTTCTGCGTACCGGGGATCTGGGTTTTGTTGCGGATGGAGATGTCTACGTGACCGGCCGCTTGAAAGACCTGATTATCATCGCCGGACGAAACCATTACCCGGGCGACATCGAACTCACTGTGCAGCATTCCGGCGCTCCGGTGCGCATGGGGTCCTGCGTGGCCATATCGGAACGTGTCAACGGGGTTGAAGCGCTTGTTATTGTGGCTGAGGTGGATGAACGCCGGCTGCCTGCTGGGGCTCTATCCGATGCTCAGGCCAATGCTCAGGCCGATGGCCCGGAAACAGAATCGATGGAAGCGTTCTGGGCCGCGGCCGTAAAGACGGTCAAGGGCGCCGTCTCCGAGGGGCACGGCCTGTCAGTACAAGCCGTGGTTTTCGTGGAGCCGCGGAGTCTTGAGAAGACCTCCAGCGGCAAGCCGCGGCGGCGGCACTATCAAAAGCTTATGCGCAAAGGGGCTCTCGCTGTGTTCCATGAGAACCGATTGCCGCAGGCCTCCTCCTGACCGGGTCCTTATTCTATTGCAACGCTTATCGGCGAACAGGTTCCCTGAAACGAGCTGTAGACATCTTCACAGATGCCCAGTGATTTTTGCTTTGCCTCACCGCCAGGTTCCCGCGTATCCCTGGCTCCTATCCGGACTGTTTTAAACCTGGTGTAAGGAGGTTTGAACTATGAAGTTTGGTGATCTTTTCTTACCAAAGATTGTGCGATCAAACCCGGAGGTCCGTAAGAAGGCAGTCCTGGAAGAGACCGATGCCGGCTTGCTCAAGCAGGTCAGTGAGAAAGATGAGGACCCGGAAGTCCGCAGCCTGGCTCTCGAGAGACTGGCGTCTCTGACAACGGTCGTAACAGAATAGAGACACGGACGGTTCCTGATTATCGCTGGTTGCATTAAACGCGTCGCAAGCAATTGAAATTTTTAGCGAGCCTGCTTTAGAGGCGGCCATCGACCGAAGTGTCAAGCGAGGCGCAGGGTGGATTGCGGCCTGTGCTGACCATTTCTGCAAGCATCGCAGTCGCACCAGGATAAAGTATAGATAATTAAGGTAATGTTTGATATTGAATCAACTGATTCCGAAGCCAGTAGAGCCTCTATAGCTCTAAATACGTCGGCACCGGCGTAAAGAATACCAGCCAAAAGTTACCTGACCGCACTATGAAAAAATTTTATAGGCATACTCTGCTTGTGGTCGGGTTACTCTCCGTATTTGTTTCAGACAATGCGGGGCTTTCCCCGGCGTCTGCAAAAAGCACCCGCCCTATCGCCTTTGTACAAAGAAGCCGATGTGGATGGTGACGGAAAGATCGGCCTGGGTGAAGCCATTCATGCCTTACAGATTGTTTCCGGTGTCAAATCAGAATAAGAGAATTTCTACGAAGATTTCCAAGAGAACGGCCATATGGGAAATTGCGGCGAAACCAGAGAATCTGCTGAAGAGCGAATCGCAAACGGAGATGCCGACCTGGCTGCCATTGGCCGATACTCTGCTGGACTAAACTACCCAACGTGTATTACCCTGTAATTTCAGGCGTGATTGACACCAGCGTTTGCCTGTTTAAAACCTGATGGGGGCACCGGATGAAAATAATTGCACTGTCCATTTATCTTTTCTGCCAGATCGTCTTACCCGCCTTTGCCCAGGAGACTACCCGACCCATACGAATCGCCGTAAAAGAGTTCCCGCCGTTTGTCTTCAAGGACCTGCGTGGCTTCAGCATCGATATGGCCAAGATTATCAGTGAGCGTCATGGCCTGAAACCGGAATTTGTCTACTACAATACGGTCCCGGAGGTTCTCAACGCTGTGCAGACCGGTGAATGCGATCTCAACTTTTCCGGCACCACTATTACGGCGGGAAGGGAGAAACTTGTCGATTTTTCCCACCCGTTCTTTGACTCGGGACTGATTGTGGCCGTTAAGGCGACTTCGGAAAACGCGACCTTTAATTTTGTATGGAAGATCTTGAAAGTCATCGGTTATTCCCTGCTCGTTTTCCTGATTGGTCTCACGGTTGTTGCACATGCGATCTGGTTCCTGGAAAGAAACGATGAGGATGCCAGGAGTTTCCCGGTTGCCTATAAAAAAGGCATCGTGGATGCGTACTGGTGGGCGATCGTGACCATGACAACGGTTGGTTACGGTGACAAGTGCCCGAAAAAAGTCATCGGCCGGGTTATTGCCTCAGTCTGGATGATCATCGGTATTGTCTGGTTTGCCGCTTTTACTGCCTCTTTGAGCTCTTCATTGACGATCAACCGCATCGGGCTTGGGGAGATAAAGGGGCTGACCGACCTCAATGCCAAGGAGGTCGCCGTCATCAAGGAGACCACCAGTGAAAATTTCATGCGCTATCACGATGTGACCGTCATGACGGTTGAAACGCTGGACGATTTGATCCGGAGCCTGAAAGCCGAGACCGTCGAAGCCATTGTCTATGATGCCCCCGCCTTGATGTACATTGCCAAAAAAGATCCTGAGATCAAAGTGGTGGGAGAGATGTTCGATGTGCAAAAATACGGGGTGGCTTTCCCCCAGGGCCTGAGCCCCTACAAGGAGATATTCAATATCGCTATTCTGGAGATGCAGGGCAGCGGAGAATACCGCCGAATTTACAACAAGTGGTTTTGAGAAAAAGTGGCTATGCCGTGAAAATTTGAGGCGAGTGCCTAAAGTGATCTTGTTAGCGACGCGATGCATTTAAGCGCTTATCGGTCTATGCGACCAGGTCCTGCAGGAAGGCCGTCCGTTCGGCCATGCCCTTGAGTTCTTTGTCGTGAACGGACACCGAATTGATCTTGAGACCGGCTACATATGAAGGCAGTCCCCCCTCTATTCTGTCGATGACCCAGACAATCCCGGCCAGTAAAACGATCTTATCATCGCTTAAAAAGGTGATCACCACATCCGTATCAGGCGGTATCATGTTGGGGGTCTTGATCCGGAGGCCTTCCAGGCTGGTGCCGACAATAATCCCGGTCGCTTTGCCAATGTCGGCCGTTATGACTACCTGGATATTGACAGAATATCGCTTATGGTCCCTGCGTTCAGCTCCAGCCGCATTTTCCTCTTTGGGCATTTTGTCCTCCTGGGTCAGTTTCTCACCAGTGTCCATCCATAGATGGCCAATTTCACCGTTCTTGAACTTGACGAAATTTTCCCATTTACGGTTGGACACTCACTAACGAATTGAGGCTGTGGGCAATGACATCCGGCCCCAGCATCATATATGGAAGATATCTGAAGTTGCCGGAACTGTCAATTTCCAGTTTCGCGCCAAATGGGGATTGGGGGTGGGCCACGCTCAAATGCAAATAAGGGAGGATAGTATTAGTGCGCGTCCATCCATAAACGGCATCTTTCGGCCCAGAGCGGCGTTTTCGCTCTCTTGAAATCCTCAGAATAGCGCACTATGCACCACGATAGGCACTTGCTCCGCGACGCTCTGAACCGACATTACCCCGTGACCGCTTTTTGCTTAACTTAAAGAACGCGCTTTTCAAACAACGGCAGCGGGTTGACCAGGTGACGCTTGAACCAGCCCGGCCAGTCGTCGCTCCCCAGCCCGTAGGCGAGCAGTTCCACGATGGAAAATACGGGGAGCCTGTTTTCAGGGGCCGAACTGCGCAGCTCCAGGTTGAGCTGGCACATGGCACAGGCCGTCACGATGCATTCGGCACCGGCCGCCCGGGCCTGGTCCATGATGTCGGTCACCATGGGTACGACAATGTCCGGGCGGGCAACTGATAGAAAGGCACCGCAGCATTTGGCGGTATAGCCCCAGGTACACTTTTCCGCATCCAGCCAGTCCATAATGCTCTCCATGCTACCGTAAAGCTGGGGGTGGTGGTGCAGCTCCGGCGGGATAGCCAGCTGGCAGCCGTAATAGGGCACATAACGCAAGTTTTTCAAGGAACGCTCCCGGGCCCCATTCCATGGTTTTTGATTGAGCCGGCGGGGCAGGAGGTCCAGCAGGTGGTGAACGTTCAGGTCGCCATCCAGGCGTTCTTCCAGGATCTGTTCATTGACCCGACGGGTGGTACGATCAGTGCGTAAATGATAGGCCGCGGTGCGCAGCCGGTTGGTGCAGCCTGCGCACATGACCATCAGGTCCCGGCCGGCTGCCTGGGCTTTGAAAAGGTTGCGGGCGGCCAGGGTAACCGCCAATTGCGGTCTCACCGCGTGAACGGAGGAGGAACCGCAGCAGTTCCAATCATCGATTTCGTGAAGATCGATTCCCAGGTACCGGCAGACCTGTTTCAGGCCTTCGTCTACCTCACGCGCGGTAGAAGCCAGGGTGCATCCGGGATAGTATGCCAGCCGCATCTCATTCATGGGCATCGAAACTCCTCCGGCGTTCATCGTAGTGGGCAAAGATGGCGGCCAGGGCATCACGGTCCTCGATGTTGTGGGGCAGCACATCGAGCTTTCCGCGGGTAAGCATTTTCAGACCGGCCTGCAGATCGCTGAAGATTTGGCCGGAGCCAAGTTTAAAGCGTGAAAGGGCTTCCAGCTTGTTAAGGCGTCCGTGTTTCTGGATCGATTCGTAGACATGTTTATGAAACTTGTAGATATTGGTCTCCGTTTGAGTGACCCCATCGTGGATAGCGAGCTGCCGCAGGGCATCCATGATGGCGGCGACGTCGATACTGTTGGGACATTGGGTGGAACAGGTGTGGCAGCCCACGCAAATCCAGATTGTCCGGCAGCGTAAGGCGGCCTCGCGCTGGTTGAGCTGGACAAGGCGAATGACGTGGTTGGGGTGCAGGTCCATGTGTTCCACGAATGGACAGCCGGCGCTGCAGGTCCCGCAGTGCCAGCAGAGATCAACCTTCTGACGTGCCACGTGGTCAATGATCTTTTTGAAACGATTCACAGGGGGCGGTGATCCGTCGTGCGGCGTCTGCTGTTTAAGATTGCTCATGATTCGAATCATCTAATTGTTATGCCTTGTTTTTGAACCGATATCCGTTTTTTGAGATAGCGTATCGTGTTGTGTCTCGCAAATAAGGAACTTATGGGGCGCAACACCAGTAGGTAGCCATTTTTGATGATCGCCCAGCATACCTGCAACTTACATCTTATTGCATTGACTTAGATCAATATTTGAGAAGAGGGAGTGCGCCCCATAGGCGTACCCCTGTATGGGCGCACGCTGGCCTGCTTCGCTGAATATTGGTAACGCTCTGGGGCTGTGGAAATTGGGGCCGGGCTGTGCTAAATAATTGACTTTGCGCTAACCGTAACATAAAAATGGCTCTGAAACAGCCTTAATCGACCAGTACGCCCGAAAACGGCCCTATTAAGAGAATCGAACCAACATGGCGCGCGCAAAAAGGAATTGCCTACCCGGCCAAGTCTGGCCCATAAACCACGACTGTCATAAAAGAGAAGTTTTTCTCAAATTTTCAAGAGACCGACACAGAACTTAACGAGAGGAGATCCTATGTCAAAAACAGTAGCTTTCGACAACGAGAAATATATCACCGAACAGGCCTCTAATATTCTTGAACGGGTTAACCAATATGGCGATAAACTTTATCTCGAATTTGGCGGAAAGCTCCTGTTTGACTATCATGCGTCCCGGGTCCTGCCCGGATACGATCCGAACGTGAAAATGAGGCTGTTGCAGGAACTGAAAGATGATGCGGATATTTTACTTTGTATCTATGCCGAGGCCATTGAAAAAAAGAAAATGAGGGCCGATTTCGGGATAACCTATGACGCGGAGGCCTTTAAATTAATCGATGAATTGAGAGGCTGGGGCGTCAATGTGCTCGGGGTGGTGATCACCCGCTTCAACGGGCAGCCCGCTGCCCAGGTCTTCAAGAATAAACTGGAGCGGCGCAATATTAAAGTTTATACCCACCAGTTCACCAAAGGGTACCCCACGGACGTGGATCAGATCGTCAGCGATGCCGGTTACGGGGCCAATGACTATATCGAGACCGACAAGCCGCTGATCATTGTGACCGGTCCCGGGCCCGGCAGCGGAAAACTGGCCACCTCGCTTTCCCAGATCTATCAAGACCACAAGCGCGGCATTAATTCGGGATATGCGAAATTCGAAACGTTTCCAATCTGGAACCTGCCGGTCAGCCATCCGGTGAACATCGCCTATGAAGCGGCGACCGCGGATATTAAGGACTTCAACCTGGTTGACCCCTTTCATCTGGAGGCCTACGATAAACAGGCGGTCAATTACAACCGGGATGTAGAAATCTTTCCCGTCATCAAGCGAATCCTGGAAAAAATCGGCGGCGGTAAGTCGCCCTATTTATCCCCCACCGACATGGGGGTGAATCGAGTCGGGTTCGCCATAAGCGATGATGCGTTGACCCAGGAGAGTGCCAAGCAGGAGGTGATACGGCGCTATTTTCGGTATCGCTGTGAATATGTCATGGGCTTGACGAGCAAGGCGACCTTCCAGCGGGTAGAACTGCTGATCAAAGATTTCAACCTTGAACCGGAATACCGGCGGGTGGTTGAACCGGCCCGCCAGGCCGCAAAGGATGCCCGGGAAAACAAGAAAGGCAGTGAAGGGATCTACTGTGGCGGGGCCATTGAGCTAAAGGACGGGACGATTGTGACCGGCAGCAATTCCCCCCACCTGCATGGGGCCTCCAGTCTTGTACTGCATGCCATTAAGCACATGGCAAATATTCCGGAGCAGATAAAACTGCTGCCGCCCAATATTGTAGATTCGGTGAAAAACCTTAAAACGGAAGTGTTAAACGAGAAAACCCTCAGCCTGGACCTCGTGGAAGCGCTGATTGCCCTGAGTATCAGTGCCACCATAAACCCGGCGGCTAAATTGGCGATGGAGAAGTTGACCGACCTGAAAGGGTGTGAGGTGCACATGACCCATATGCCCACACCGGGCGATGAGGCCGGCCTGCGGCGCCTGGGTGTAAATCTTACAAGCGATCCTAACTTTTCAACTAAAGATCTCTTTACTGGACAAACCTAATTGATGCAAGTGAGCTAAAGTTAAGGCATTCTACTGATTCAGCCACGCAGCATAACAGGTACTCGGGAGAAAACAAGAGGGGTTGACCTCGGGTTTTGGCGTGCATACTGTTAAAATTATAAAATCAGTATATGGATAAGAAATTCGATAAATGTGTGAAGAAGGCCGAGGACCTCGACAAAAGTGCGCGCAAGAAAATGGATATGGATGCTGATGCGGCTGTCCGGCAGGCGTCTGCACAACAGTTGCCACCGGCACTATCGACGCGAACATCTGTAAGCCCGGCATCCACAAGCCATTTTACGATGTCTTCTCTTTCAAACCCCATCCACCGGTCGTGGTGCTCCCGGCGCAAAAACTCAACATCGTGTCGGTCCAGATCAGTAATTACAAGCCTGCCTTCCGGTTTCAAGGTTGGCAACCTGAAAGGCTTTTTCTCTTATCGCCTCAGAGAAAAAGGCCTTGCGCATCTCGCTCCACTCTCCGGCAACGGTATCAAAGTACACTTTAGATCCCATATTTGAACTCCTTTAGGGCCGCACAGGATGTCGCTTTCATCCAGGTGGCCCCCGGTCAGGGCATCCACCAGCAGGCTGAAGCCTTCGAGAACCCGGGCCTGTTCTTTAGCCGGAATGGCCAATCAAAATATCAACCGTCTTAGCCTTTGTGTTTGCAGCCGTAGATAGATAGTTTGAAATTCTCAGGCTTAGAATGAGAGGCGATTGAATATTATTGGCCTGGTCTAAATCCAGAAACATTCTGCAAAGCATTAATTGCTTCTTCCAAGCCTATTTTTCCATGATATGCGAAAATCATCCGCCGATGAAAGCCCCGATTTAAGGTCGAGTTGAACCCACCCGGAACCCCCATCATTTGCATTCAAGGCATAGTGAACAACCCCTGCATTATATTGTATGGAGTGCCCGTTAGACATGTACGTGAAATTATTTTCGTTTAAATCAAGGGGTTCCGCTTGTACCTGAGATATCAAAAATAGGATTAAAAGGGCTGATATACTGCTGGCAAGGATTGTTTTCATTCTTGATCGTTTCCTTTTTAAAATGAGATTTCTTATTACAAGGCTGATAAGGGGTACTAAAAAAGGCGATATTAACCTCAGCTGGACAAGCAAAAATATCAAACATTGCCTTAATTATCTACACTTTATCCTGGCGGGACGCCGTTGGCAGTCCCCGATGGCCAGGCCCATAAACAGATAAAAAATTGTGAGCAATCCACAAATCTTGTAACAGCCTAAAATTAAGGCAGCGGGAATTTCGCCCGGCAACTGCTCATCCTCTCCTGTGGTCCGGTCTATTTTGTCAGGTCCAGCCAAAAGCTATTGGCACATACGCAGCCAGTTGGCCTGGAACTGAGTATGGAAAGGATTTAGTTAATCATCACACCTGTACCCTGGTGCAGAAAGCACTTGAAATACCGGCACAACACTGTACTCTTATCTTCAGAGGGTGCGTGCCAAGGCTTGCCATCTGAGTTGCCTGCTTACCAGATACGGGGAGGAAACCAATGGAACGGGATCGGACTTTAGAAAGGCGTAGCGGGCGTGACCGCAGGAAAAACGGCGCCTCCGGCTATACAGGCCCTGAAAGAAGGCGCGTGAAATACAGGCGGGATGCAGATTTTATTGCCTGCATCCACTGCAAAAAAGTGTGCAACGCCAATGGGAGCTGGGGCTCAAACGCTCTTATGCCGGATATCATCACCCAGTTTCGGGCCGGTATTTGCCCGGAATGCTCTTCAAAAGGGTTTACCCCGTTTTACCCCAGTGAATGAGTGGCATTTGGTACCCGTCGGGGGGCGTGCCGCTATCTCCGAACCCTGTCAACCCGGTTGCGGTTTTTCAATGGCTAAGCACCGGACAAATAAAATACCGTGAGCATCTGGTTGACAGTTTAGAGCAGGCACCACAAGCCTTTCCCGACATGCAGGCGATCCACAGCTGGTACGCGTCCCCAGCTTACCAGGCGCTCATTTCCCTGCGGGAAACAGTTGCAGGCGTTGTTTTACGCGCCTATGATACTTAACGCGCTAACACTGGGTTGGGATGGGGCTATTTCTGTGGCGGTCCAGATTGCTCCTGCCGCTGTGGGTTGATCCTGTCCGGGCGCATGAGGGCCACAAGCAGCAGCCCGACGGCCGCCATGGCGGTCAGCATGAAAAACGCCGCGCGGTAAGTGCCGGTCAGGTCAAAAATGTACCCTGCCAGAAGCGGGCCCAAAGATCCTCCGAGTGTTCCGCTGAACAGGACCACCCCAAAAATCAGTCCGTGGGAACCGGTCCCGAAAAATTCGGCCACGGTGGGCGACACCACGGTGAACAGGGCCCCATGGGCGAATCCGTACATCACGGAAAATGCAAAGAGCATCCAGGCATTGACACATGCCTGCAGCCAGAGCAGGGCGCCAATCAGGATCACCAGGCAAATGATCAGAGACCGTTTTCCGCCGATACGATCATTGACCGTGCCCATGACGATGCGGCCCAGCATGCTGACGCCGCCGATGGTTGCGAGTACGGCTGCGGCGGTCGTGGGTTCAAGTCCCTGGTCCCGGGCATGGGGCACGATATGGACAATGGTGGTTAACAGGCAGCCAAAGATGGTGAATTCGGCAATGCAAAGATTCCAGAAAGGGATTGTCCGGATGGCCGCGGCCAGGGTCAGGCTTTGCCGATCGTCCGACGAGTTGTCAGCCTGATCGGCCAGCGCGTTGCCATCGGGGCGCAGGCCCACGCCCTGGGGGTCGCGTTTCATCAACTGGGCAACCACTATCAGCACGACAAGGGCCAGGATGCCGAGCAGCAGGTAGGCTTGCCGCCATCCGACCCGGGTAATCAGGGCCGCTGCCACCAGGGGCACCAGGAGCTGACCGCCGCCGGTACCGACCTTGACCAGTCCTGACATCATGCCCCTGCGCCTGACAAACCAGCGGGCCACGGTGGACAGGGTAATCACATCATGGGTGCTGAAGCCGATACCCACAAACAGACCATAAAGCAGGTAGAGCTGCCAGGGAGCGCTCATTTGGGACATCAGCATGTAACCGAGTCCCAGGAAGACACCCGACACCGACAAAATAATTCGGGGGCCGATGCGATCATTTAAGGTGCCGGCGATAACCCCCATGATGCCCATGATCAGGAATGCAAGAGAGGACGCGCCGGATACCAGCGTGCGTGACCACCCGAAGGTTGTCTCCAGCTCCTTAAAAAAGACGCCGTACGTAAACATGGCGCCAATACACACCGCCTGGGTTATAAAGCCGGCGCCTACAATGTTGTAACCATAAAAATACCGTGATTTCAATCCAGTCTCCTCCTTACCGTTATCACTGTCGCTGCGCGGATGAGGTCTGTTAACAGTTTGTGCAGCATAGACCATTTGTTCAAGGTTTAAAAGGCTCTATGAATCAGAGGGGCCACCACCGGTGGAATCGATAGTGCTGTAGCTGCGCCCATTGCAAGGGGCCGGTGCCAGGGGCCATTGCGCTCATGGAAACAAGGCAGTTGCATGGGATGATAAAAAACGATAAAATATACAGTGTCCGCCAAACCGTTTGAACACGTTACCGGGATTGATGAAAAATCTAAGAAGCGGAGGTTGTCATGAACAACATAAGTAGAAGGCAATTCATGAAAAAGGCCATCGCAGCGGGGACAACCCTAGCCGCTTTTCCAGCCGTTTTACCCAATGCGGCCCATGCGGAAGAAGTACCCAAAGTGGTTGTTCACCCGAATGTGAATAATCTGAGAGTGGTCGGTATAACCGACCCCGGAATGACCACCGCCAGAAATCCAGTCTCTTCCTGGGAGACTCAAGACCAGCTTGTATCCAGGGAAGCCGTATGGCGCAATATGGATAAACTGGCCAGTGGTCTTGCCGAAGTCAGCAACTCTGCCCGGGCCTGGCAAAGTATCTTTATGAAGCCACCGGGCAAAGCCTGGTCTGATACAACCGTGGCTATCAAAACAAATAATATTGGCAGACAGCATACCCGCAGTGCCGTGATGGCAAAAATTTGTCACACGTTAACCGGGACACTGGGCGTGCAGCCATCCAACATCAGAATTTACGATGCGTGTCATGGCCGATCCATGCACAAAAAGACCTCGTTTTCAGACCTTCCTGAGGCGTGTCGAATAGAAAACAAGTGGGGCGGCAGCACTACGTTGACTTCTATTCCTGCGCCATGGAAAAAGGGCCGCAGTGAATCCAAGTGCCTTGAGCACCTGGTGAATGGTTCGGTGGACATACTCATCAACATTGCCATGTGCAAAGGTCACAGCCAGAAGTTTGGCGGATTCACCATGTCCATGAAAAATCACTTTGGAACATTTGATCCCTGGCCCGGCCATATGTTCGGCGGCGCCGACTATCTTATAGCCATAAACAAAACCCCGGAAATTCTGGGTGAGATGGAACCCCAGACCGGCCGCGTCCTGTTCCCGCGCCAGCAACTCTGTCTCATCGATGCCCTCTGGGCCAGTGAGTGCGGGCCCGGTTGCACCTCTTCCCACCAGCCTGATTTTCTCGCCATGGGCGTGTTGTCTCCCATTGTAGACCATGTGGTCGCTACCAGATTTCGGGGAGAAAAAATGGGCTGGCATCCTAATATGGAGATGACTCACCGGATGCTGGCCGAATTTGGATACAATGAAAACGACTTGCTCTCTGGGGGTAAACTTATAGAGGTTTAGTTTATAATCAGTAAAACATGATTATCACTTACATGAGGCGTGTCTCTTGAATTTTCCCAAGGAGGTAACGATATCGGCGGTTGGATTCAATTCCGCGAGCCCACGGGTTGCCTTACCGAAGAGTGGCTATGTCCACGAACAGGGCACCGTCTGGGATCCTGATGGGCGGCTGGCGGCTTACAGCCGGCAAACAGCGACGGTGTTTGCCTGAGCGGTATACGGGGGCCAAGCCTGCTACAGGCTTCCAACCAGGCTCTGGATGGCCGTCAAATAGTCCGCCATACCGCGTATGAAAATGTCATTGTGATTGGCCCCGGGTATTTTTAAAAATTTATTATACGCGGCGGAGCACGCATCGAAAAGAGCCTCACCGTCAGACAACGGTATGATGTGGTCATATTCAGCGTGGATAATCAGGGTTGGTTTTTCAAACGCCTTGATTTTGTCGATGTGTGCAAATCCCCTGGCCTCCTCGAATCCCACAGCCGCCAGGTTGACCCCCAGAAGCTGGAGCAACGGTTCGACATAGGCAAATCCGCTCTCAATAATCAGGGCATCCACCTGGTTCGGATATTGCCTGGCCAGTTCAAGTGCGCTGGCACTGCCCAGCGAGCGCCCCATGACAACCAGGGCCCCCCGATAACCGCTGTCCTCCAGCCAGTGGCGGGTATAATTGAAAATGGTGTGGCAATCCTGCATCATGGCGGTTACGGTCGGCCACCCGGAGGAACGTCCGTAGCCCCGGTAGTCGACGGGCAGGAAGTTGATCCCCATCTGATTGTAGACCGGCCCCAGATCATCATAATCGGCAACGATTTCACCGTTGCCGTGAAAAAAAAGTATGTTCGGGCCTTCTGGCTGCGCCATATGAAAACGGCCACCGACAACGATGTCGTTCGCCACCGGGATGAGCACTTCTTTAGCGGAAACGGTCCTGCTGTGACCGGTGGGCTCTTTTCTGGGATGAAACAAAAGCGTGAGAACTTCTGTCTGATCCAAGGCTGCATAGTCGGTTTTTAATGGTTTCGGCATGGAGAGTCTCCTGTTTAGAACTCAGACAATCTCTATCTCCTTGCCGCCACAGTATTTACACAGGATGAATTCAGAATCCGGATGCAGTTGATGGCCGCAGGTTGTGCAGATATACTTATCGTTAAACTGCGCTGGCGGCAGCTCTACAGGCTTTATTCCATTTTGTATCCGGGTATGTTGGGAAATAAGGTTTGCACAGCTCTCAGCAAATTTTGAGTGGGCTGAATCGTGAGTCGCCGCACTTTCAAAATTGAACAGGTGTATCCTTTTAAACGGGTTTTTGGTGATAAGATACAACCTGCTTGTTTCTTTATACTTATCTTGCTGATCTTCCTGGAGTTTTGGATGGGTAATGTCTATATAGCTGATTTTGCTATATTCGATCCTGACGGGGCGTTTCCACCGCCACCACGACTTCACCCTGAGCTCTAACCGTTTGGTTGAATTGTTGAAGTGAGCAATTTTACAAGTGGCGAATAACAGCAAAAGATATTGAAGAAAGGGTGTTCTAATGGTGAGGAGATTGCCAGTTTGCTGAACGGTTGGCCCCGAAGCGAAAGAGGGGGCTTGAAAAAAATCAGAGCTCATTTGATTAGATTCCTCTTCTGTCCGGTTTAAATTGACCTCAGCCGGGTGGGTATGTTCTGGGCACATTTACTTTATGCAGAACCAGGACGGTGCTCTCGCCTGGTTTGCTTGTGTTCCATACAGGCTGTATGATCCAATGGTCAGCCGGGGCGGCCGCCGTCGTGCCAAACAGTGTATCGAAAAAATCCAGCAAAGTCATCCGGGAAAATGGGATCGGGTCAGGCCGACTGTTGGACAGGCAGAATTTCTGTTGAAATTTGGCCACCGTTCCATTCAGGAGAGCACTTTGCAAAATCGCTTCCCGCAGTTGCAGCAGCAGCTTTTTTTTCCTGACCTTTGATTTTCCAAACAATGATTATATTACCCCCTGTGATCTGATGGATGGGCGGAGCATTGCCGGCCGGGATCACACCGGAATCTTTTAAACAGAGAACCCAAAGGTGGGGTAAGATGACCTATAAACCAATACCGGAGGCCATCGCGGCCTTGAAATTTGATAACCGTTTTGTACGGGAGCTGCCGGCTGACCCTGATTTGGCCAATAACCGCAGACCTGTATACGGGGCCTGCTTTTCGCGTGTAAAGCCTCAAGAAGTGGCTGCCCCGCAGCTTGTGGCCTATTCGCGGGAAGCTGCGGGCCTGCTGGACCTGCCATCTGCTGTTTGCGAAACGGACTATTTTAAACAGCTGTTCACCGGGAATGCATCAGCCCCCCAGATGGACCCCTATGCAACCTGTTACGGGGGGCACCAGTTTGGAAACTGGGCCGGGCAGCTTGGCGACGGCCGGGCCATCAATCTGGGTGAGATTGTTAACCGGCGCGGCCAACGCTGGGCCATCCAGCTCAAAGGCGCCGGCCCCACACCCTACTCGCGTACTGCGGACGGGCTGGCTGTATTGCGGTCTTCCATCCGGGAGTTTTTATGCAGCGAGGCCATGTATCACCTGGGGGTGCCCACCACCCGGGCCCTGAGCCTGATCCTGACCGGTGAAGGGGTGGAACGCGACATGTTTTATGACGGCCACCCGAAAATGGAACCCGGGGCCATTGTCTGCCGGCTGGCCCCTTCTTTTACACGATTCGGAAATTTTGAAATATTTGCCTCCCGCAATGAGCCCCGGGTTCTCAAACAGCTTTTGGATTACACCATTGAGACTGATTTTCCGCACCTGGGCGACCCCTCACCGGACGTCTATGCCCAATGGTTTGAAGCGGTGTGCAAAACCACGGCGGAATTGATGGTCCACTGGATGCGGGTGGGCTTTGTTCATGGTGTGATGAACACGGACAATATGTCTGTCCTGGGCCTGACCATTGATTACGGTCCCTACGGCTGGCTGGAGGATTACAACCCGAACTGGACACCCAATACCACGGACGCGGCGACAAAGCGCTACTGCTTTGGGGACCAGCCCGGAATTGCCCACTGGAACCTGCACCAGCTTGCCAATGCGGTTTTTCCGTTGATAGATAACGCCGGGCCCCTGGAAAAGGCCCTAAAACTATACGTGGACAGTTTTCAAACTCGATGGCAGCAGATGATGGCCGCAAAGCTCGGCTTGAAGGCCCCCGTGCCGGGCGCAGATACCGCGCTTTTCAAGGAGTTGCTTGGGATTTTGTCCCTGGCTGAGACCGATATGACCATCTTTTTCAGGCAGCTTTCAAAACTTGACGTGGCAGCCACCGGCTTAAACAAAAGCCGGTTTGACCCCCTGGCGACTCCTCTCAAAGAGGCCTATTATCGTCCGGAACAGCTAACGCCGGCCTATTTGGATCGCCTGAACAGCTGGATGGAAACCTACGCAGCCCGGGCACGCACCGATCAGCTTTCATACGAGGCGAGGGCCCGCAACATGAACGCGGTCAACCCCAAGTACGTGCTGCGGAATTACCTGGCCCAGCTCTCCATTGAAAAGGCGGAGCAGGGTGATTTCGGCATGGTTGCTCAATTGCTTGATCTGTTGCGCCGCCCTTATGACACGCAGTCGGAAAAGGAAGAGTTTGCGGGTAGAAGACCGGATTGGGCCCGCCACAAGCCCGGGTGCTCCATGCTTTCGTGCAGTTCTTAGCCCATTAGTGTTAAACAACTGTTTTTCGAATAGGGATATTTCACAGCGGAGGTGTAGAATATGTTGGGTGGGAAGCCGGGGTGATTGACCCGCAAAGGGCTTGCGGACATCACCCCGGCCGAGACAAGGGCCTTATTTGTTCAATACGAAGGCGGACAGCGCAAGCATTTTGTCGTGGCGCTGGCGCACCATCTCCTTAAGCGACAGCAGGTCGGCTGCATTGATTTCGACAACATCCGTGTTGGCCAGGTGCTCGCCGGAAACTTTACCGGCGGCGGCCTCAAATTCAGTGCGCCTGGTCACATAGTCCTGGAGGGCGGCCAGGTCCGCGGCGCTTATCTCAACCAGCCCCGGGTTCACGCCGGCCGGTTTGGCGGTCACCGGGGTTTTGTCCGTATAATCCTGGCTGCCGGACACCAGGCCCTGGAGCCTTTCATAATCTGCTTTTTCTATCTCAACCACCCCTGTGTTTACCATTTCGGCGGATGCGGATGCGGTTACGACGACGACCATAAAAAGGGCTGCTGCTAAAGTGAAGGCACGTTTCATTTGTATTCTCCTTGTTTTGTTGTGTTGCGAATATGAACTCGTGTTCATGTTATAAACAAACAATATGAACCAGAATTCACATTGTCAAGCAAATATGTGAAAATTTTTCATATTTTGGGGGCTGTCGCAAATTAAAAAGCGCGAATAATGTTTAATATTAAATAGTTAACAATCAGGAGAAAAATTCAAGACGGCAGGTGTTTCGACTATGTTTGATCTTTTTTACATGATTTGTTAACTTGCAGGCATGCCACGCTCCGTAAGGATTCGCTGCCGGAGCGCCTTGGCATAACGCCCGAGGCATGCGCCCTGGCCATTTTGCGCGGTGTGGAACGCAATAAGGCCACCATCGTCGTGACCGGTTTTGCAAAGATTCTCTGGCTGCTGCACAGAATTCACCCGGGGCTGATCTTTTGGATGATGGGGCGGGAAATTAAAAAGTCCCGCGCGGAAATGCGCATCAACCCAATGATTGATAGTGGTCAGGAGCAATGGAAGCAAAAGTCCAAAAAATCGCAGCCAGGTTAAGCGCGGGTGGAAAATGCATTGTTTTCACCGGTGCGGGCATCTCCACTGAAAGCGGTATTCCGGACTATCGCAGCCAGGGCGGTATTTGGGACAAGTTCCGGCCGGTGTACTTTGACGAATTTATGTCGTCCCAAGAATCCCGGGAAGAGTACTGGCGGCGATGGGTGGAACTATACAAGGGGCTTTTGACCGCTGCGCCCAACCCGGCTCACATGGCAGTGGCCGAGCTGTGCAGCGCGGGCTTTATAGATGCGGTCATCACCCAGAATGTGGACGGCCTCCACCAGGCGTCTGGTGTTCCCGATGATAAGATCATCGAATTACATGGCAACACCCGGCGTATTCGCTGCATGCACTGCCAGAAAATGACGTCCACGGATGAAGTCTGGCGGCGCCTGGCCCGCGGTGATACTGCCCCGTTATGTGCCTGCGGCGGTTATCTGAAGCCGGACACCGTCTCTTTCGGTCAGTCCATGCCTGGCGAAAAGGTTGAGCGTGCAGCCGGCCTTTCGCAAACCTGTGATTTTTTTATGGTCGTGGGATCTACACTCCTGGTGCAGCCTGCGGCCCACATGCCTTTCTACGCCAAGCATAATGGCGCCTGGCTGGCCATCGTCAACCTGTCCGAGACCCCCTGTGACAAAATTTGCGACGTACGGGTCCAGGTAGAAGCGGGGAAGGTATTGCCCGCGATTCTCGAAGCTGTCTGATTACTTCGGCCGCGAGTACCACAGGGCGCACAGCCGGCGGGAAAACAAGGCCAGGGGAAATAGCACCAGGACAAGGCTCGAAACCAACAGGAGTGAATATGCCCCAAATATTGATAGCGGAGGATGACCGGATACTGCGCCGGCGGATCATGAAAGCCATCCTGCGCATCAGTTCGGGGGTCGCTGTGCATGAGGTGGGAAATGCCGAAGAGGCTGTCGGTTTCCTGCAGCGGCACCCGACAGATCTTGTCATCACGGATATCCGCATGCCGAAAACCAGCGGCTTGATGATTCTTTCCTATCTTAATGCCTTTCTGCCGCACGTACCCTGCTTTGTGATCACCGCGTACGGGACTTCTCGTTTGAAAGAGAAAATGCCCCCGGATCTACTTCGCTTTTTTGACAAGCCTTTCGATGTGGATAATCTGGCCGTCGCCGCGATCGCAGCCCTAAACCGCAAACGGGGTGACGATCTTTGCGGCGGCATCCAGTTGCCGAACTTTCTCAACCTGGCGGCGGCCGATGGGGTGTCGGCGTCGATACACGTTGCCCATCCGGAGCACGCGCCCTGCAAACTCTTCCTGGTAGAGGGTGAGCTTTTCGATGCCGTTTCAGAATTTGATCGAGGTGAAACAGTGGCCATCGAGGCTTTGGCCTGGGAAAAACCAGAGTACTCCATTGAATTTAAAATTCCCGCGGATTGTGAAAGAACTATCAAAACCCCCCTGTCCAATTTACTGCGACTTGTCTGTGATTGTTTTGATGGTGTGTCCTGAGCCGGTCGGCTTCAGCAAAGCCCACCCTCAAGTCGAGACGCCACCGGTAATACGGGTCACACAGCATTCAATCATGCGGGCAAGGCATCCCGGGTTTGTTTGGGAGATTTTCCGGTCCATCGCTTAAAGGCCCGGGAAAAGGCACTGTGCTCGGAGAAGCCCAGCATGAAGGCAATCTCGGTCAGGTCGGTTTCCATGTCCCGGATGTAGCTGTGCGCCAATTCCGTGCGGGTTTCGTCAAGCAGTTTCTGAAAGGATGTGCCCAATCCTTTGAGCTTGCGCTGCAGGCTGCGCACACTGTGGTTCACCTGGGGAGCTACCACCTGCTGGGTTACATCACCGGAGGGCATCCTGTCGATGATCGCGGCTTTGACCCGGTGGACGAGGTCCTCTTTTTCGAGTTTGGCCAGGTATTCAATCATGATTTTGTCATGGACCAGGACTATTTGCGGACTATCGCTGACCAGGCGCTGGTCGACCGCCGCTGCGGGCAGTGTCAGGCTCTCCTGCCCGGCATCAAATTCAACCGGGGCTTTGAATACGGCCTGGTAAGCCTGAAAGCAAGGGGGACTTTTACGGCTGAGGGTGACGGACACCGGGTTCAGGTCTCGGCCGCAATTGGTGCGGCACATTTCCATCAGGCTGGCGAAAAAGGCATCAATGCGGTGGGGGCGTGGTGCGATATCAAAGGTTGGTTTCAAAATCACGGCGAGCCCGGCCGGGGTGTCTTCAAGAGAGAGCCTGGCCGCCGGGGTTATGATCCGGATGTAGCGCTGGTAGCGGTCGAGCGCCTCTCGCAGTGTACGGCTGGCCAGCCAGGCATATCCCAGGGCATGCCAGTGCGCCGGGTGCCAGAACTCCCCCGCCCGCAGTCCAAAGCATTCATCCGGAATCATTTTCGAGGCTTCCCGCCACAGGTTGTCGATGACTCCAAAGGGTACCCGGGCACCGGCTGTTTTCATGGCGTCCCGGGAGATACCCGACCGGGTAAACAGGGGTTCGGGGTCCTGGCCATGGGCTTCCATCAGTTTCCAGAGCACATCCGTCAGGGCCAGCAGGTTGCAGGCGGTCATCAATACCTCCGTGAATTTAGCAGGTTGGGCCGACATGTCCGACGAGAAAAAAGACTGGCTTTAAATGTCAACAAACTGGCACAAATTGTCAAGCATAGATGCCGGGATTGCATTATCTTGGCCCCCAATAAGCATGGAAGTTATTAAAAATTGTAAAACACAAGAGCAGGGGGGTGGGTTATGAACTACACGTATTGGGTGGGTGCCATATTGTGCCTGGTATTGCTGATTCCAGCAGCAATGCGGGCGGTTTCGAAGGCATTAAACCGCAAACTGGCGCGCCGGCTGGCAACGGGTCCGGTGGGCGTGCTGCTGCAGCACAACTATAGCTATGCGATGGACCTGTCCCGTATGGCGGCGGACGGAGAACTCAGTGAGGCCGAGGCAGGGGCACTGGCTGAAAGCTGGCTCTTTAGAAATCTACCATTTATGGACGGACAGTTAGGACAGGGGGCCGGCCGCTGTCCGTGAAAAATCCTTGCCTGAAAATCTGTTTTTGAGATAACCATCCCCATGGATGACCATCGGTTACGGGACCTCAGATTGAATGGTGTCAATCTGCATTTGATATTTTTTTTAAGAAGGTGTATAAATAGCGGCATAGCTGATTCTCCTCTGGGCTGAACGTCTCAACCTTTCCTTGTATCTTGAAAATTCAAAATCGCTCAATTGAGGGATCGGTAGCCTTGCTTGAAGGGGCCAGAGATGACCCGCGAGAAATTGAAGCCGGACACCCGCATCCACGTTCTGCCGAACGACTGTATTGATTCAAATGATAGTCTGATGAACAACAGCTTAGGCCTTAAAGAGCCATGTCAATAGAAGTCAAACAGGAGATCCAGAAGCGATTGCTTGAAATTGAGACCTACCGGTCTCACAGCCTGCATAAAGAAGCCCGCATCCGCTGCATCCAGCTGGCCGGATTCATCCGGAATAACGGGGCCATCACCAATAAGCAAACCCTTCTCGCGCAGCTTTCCAGCAAAGTTAAAAAAATCGAGGCCGCCGCGAAAGCCTTCAGTGAGTTTTCCGATTTGGTTGAAATGTCACCCGAGCAACAGAAGGTTGTGCGCCAATTTTTTACAACCGGTAAAGGCGGGCGCGCCTCGGCCGACTTTGAAACCGCTACGGCGCTGCTGATTTTTGGACAGCGGTCGGCGGCGATGAAGGCCTTTCAGGCGTTGATCAATGAAGATACCCACCGTAACGCTGCGGCCAAGAGCATCATTCGCTGTTACCTCGGGGACGGCCATATTCAAGGTGCCGTGAGCCAGTACCTTGAGTGGTACAAAGGCGGCATCTTACCTTTCCGAACACTGGCGTCCGTGCGCATCTTCCTGCAGGCCGTGCTGATCAAAAAAGGTTACCAGCAGCAGCTTCCGGTACCGAGTGCCCCTGAGGCGGCCTTGCCGGAGCAGACCCCGGCCGAGGTGCTGGGTGATTTCCTTTCGATTGTGATACCCTACACAGATCAACGATTTAACAACGAGGAAGCAGTCATGGAAGTCAATTTTCAGCAGCGGAAAATGATCAATTGCATCGTACCAAAATCTGAAGAAGTTTTCCTGGAACGCATCAAATCAGGCGATGTTTTTCCCGACGTTCAGATCAATGGCACCGAGATGATCACCTTTTGTTCCATCCGTATGATAGAGATCAATAAAATCAGGGTGGGGAAACACGCCGGAGACACCACCATCACCCTGGAAGTGCTGGATGACCAGTGCGCCGTGTAACAGGTGCGCACCTTCCTGCACCGGCTGCTCAGGCCTAAACCCATCTTGCGGTGTATCGACAAACGCAATCGGTAATACCCCCCCGTGATTTAACTTGTACATCCTTACATGAATTAATACGGAGGAACACTTTGGGACTAATCAACATTGATGAAAGCAAATGTAAACGCGATGGCCTGTGTGTGGCGGATTGCCCCACAACGATTATCCACCTCAAAGACCCCGATGGCTATCCGGAACTTGTGCCGGGCGGCGACCAGATGTGCCTGCGCTGCGGTCATTGCGTGGCCGTTTGCCCTCACGGTGCCCTGAGTCACGCCGAAGTGCCGCTGGAGGCGTGCCCACCCATTCGCAAGGAGGCGTCCATTACCTATGAGCAGGCGGTCCAGTTCTTGCGTACCCGCCGGTCCATCAGGTTTTTCAAGGACAAACCCATCGAAAAAGACAAGTTTCAGCAGTTGATCGAAACCGCCCGCTATGCCCCCACCGCCAGCAATGCCCAGCTCGTCGAGTGGGTGGTGGTCAGTGACCGGGACCAGATCCGGGCGCTTGCGGAAGAGACCATTGGCTGGATGCGGCAGGTGCTGGAGAAAGACCCCCAGCCGGCCAGTGCGCCGTACATACCTATGATCGTGGCGGCCTGGGATTTCGGGATCGACGCCGTGCTGCGCGGTGCCCCCGGTCTGGTCGTGGCCGCGGCACCCAAGACGGATCCGAACGGTATGGTGGACCTCACTCTGGCCCTCTCGTATCTGGAACTGGCTGCCCCCAGCCTGGGCCTGGGCACCTGTTGGGCGGGCCTGCTCCAGGGGGCCCTGTTTTCACATCCGCCGCTGAAAAAAGAAGTGGGCATCCCGGAAGGATTTCCCCATCACTACCCGATGATGGTGGGTTATCCCAAAGCCCGGTATTACCGCTTGCCGGAGAGAAAGCCGCCAAAGATTACGTGGAAATAGGCTTAAAAACAGGGTTTAGGGTGGCAGGATCCAGAGTGCCAGAGTCAAGGCACGCGCAAACACCGACTCAACGTGGCAATTTGCCTGGCAGTGGTTCAATGGCCAGGTTACGGCAGCATTACAGTGCCCCCCTTCCGGCGGTTGGGGGCCGAACCGGACAGTGTATCGACCACGTTCTCAATATCCAATATCGAACAAGGAATGTCCAATTTCCAATTTCCAAGTTCGGTATCGTGATCGAAATCGCTATCGGGAATCGATCACAGCAGGACTTTTTCGGACCGATAGCGATTCCGATTTTGGCTGAACCCCGAGAGTTGAGTTAAAAGAGAGAAACGGGCGCCATGGTTACATTGAGAGAACGAATAAAAGGCCGGCCGCTGCATGGCCGCTCTATTGATATGAAAACCTACGTCCTGGACGATGATACTATTCTTGTTGAGGGGCGGCTGCAGGAGGACCGGTTTCACACGGTTTTCGACATCACGGGCGAATCAAAAGCGCCGGGACCGGTTCACCACATGACCATCTGGCTCATGCTGGGGGGGACGCCGCTGGCCATCCTGGACGCGGACGCGGAAATGTCGCACGCGCCCCTGGCGTTTTGCCAGGTTACCCTGGAAACAGTCCAAAAGGTCATCGGCCTGGAAATAGCCGCGGGATTCCAAAAGCGCGTGCGCGCGCTCATGGGCGGTGACAAAGGCTGTGCCCATCTGACCCACCTTCTCACGGTCATGAGCCAGGCGGCCTTCCAGGGGCAAATTGCTCACAGACGCAGGCACCGAACACCGGTTCCACGATCCATGGAAGAGGTGGTCGGCCTGGGTTCTCTCCTGGGCAGCTGCCGGGCCTGGCGGGAAGACGGACCCAAGGTGAAAAATCTCAAAGCGGCCATCAAGAAACAGCGGCGCTAGCCTGACTGGCTACACTGAGCCTGCCGCAAAAATTCCCGCCCTGTGCCTTGATCTTTCCACACGGGATCTTATCTATTTGTCATAACATCATTTATCGAAGATCTGTCCACACGCCTTTGAAAAGGATAAATCATGGCAGACAATGGCAGGCTGAATACGCTTACCGTAAAAAGAATTGGGGTAGACGGCGTCTTCCTCGATGGGGGCGCCTCCGGTGATATTTACCTGCCGGAAAAGGCTGCTTCCGGCGCTTTTAATCCCGGTGATACGGTGGATGTTTTTGTTTTTGTAAATCGGGAAAAAAACCTGCAGGCGACCCTCAAAAAGCCCGCAGTTACCGTGGGCCAGCTGGCCTGGCTGCCGGTGGTGGCCACTACGGCGGCGGGCGCTTTCCTGGACTGGGGGCTGCAGCATGACCTGTTCGTGCCCCGCCGGGAACAGCGTGTCTCGATGGTAAAGGGCAAGTCCTATGTGGTCCTGGCTTTCCTGGATGAAAGATCCGGGCGCGTCACCGCTTCCTCAAAACTGAACCAGTTTCTGGGGCTGCAGGCCCCGGATTACAGTGAGGGCGTAGCGGTTGATCTATTCATCTGCGAACAGACAGATTTAGGCTACAAAGTGGTGGTGGACAATGCGCATTGGGGCATCCTCTATAAAAATGAGGTGTTTCAGAAGCTGCACCCGGGCCAGCAGTTGAAAGGTTACATCAAATCAGTGCGGGCCGATCTGAAAATTGATGTCAGGCTGCAGCCGTCCGGTTATCGCGGGGTTGATCACGTCTCCCGGGGTATCCTGAACGCCCTGAAGGCGCAGGGCGGCCGGCTGGCGGTTTCGGACAAAAGCCCGCCGGAAGAGATCTATACCCTGTTTGGGATCAGCAAAAAAAAATTCAAGCAGGCCATCGGCGCGCTTTACAAAAAACGGTTGATTACCCTTGATCCCAAAGGGATTCAACTGGTCCGAAAATAAAACTTGTCAGGTACCGGCGCGGCAACACCTGTAGACGGCCTGTTTTTTCAAGGGTGGCCACGGCTGTTTTGACCGCCGCCTTGTACTGTCGGTCTTCGGCCAGGTAGTCGCTGAAGGCCGCGCCCAGGTGCTCCACGTAAAAGCGAGCCTGGGCGATAGAGTTGTAGCGGGTTACCAGCATGTCCAGCCGGGTTTGACGAACCACCAGGATTATTTTGGGGTCGCTGGGTGGATTCATTGCGGTACCGCCGTGGCCGTCAGAAGCTCCTGGAGCAGTTCCGGTGAAATGTTCAGGTTGTTAATTCGGTCCGCATTTTCGGCCAGGTTTTGAAAAGCGCTGGCGATCAGCTGCGACGGCTGCATGCCGACGGCGGCCAGGGCCTGCATCACTTTGGGATCCACACTTTTAAACGCACCCATGAGGGTGTTCATGCCGTAAGCCTGTGCCTCCGACTGTTTTTTGCTGTTCTGGACGGCCAGGTTCACGAAGCTGCGGTTTTGTTCTTCCAGCGTGATTTTACCCTTCATTTCGGCTTCCCGGATAACCTGCCGTTTTTCCTGAACGGCCTTATCGGCATCAATTTTTGCCTCGCGGATCTGCCGTTTTTTGTTTTCCACGGCCACCTCCGTGTTCAATTCATTTTCCCGGATGGCCCGCTCCTGCTCAACTGAGGCATTGCGCCGAACGTAAATGGCTTCATCGGCCTGCTGCAGGATCTGTTCGCGGGCCTCGGCCTCCAGGGCCCGGGCGGTTTCAGGGTTGGGCTTGAGGGCCAGCAGGGAAAGGTTCAAGACTTCGATACCCAGCTGCACGGCCATCTGGCTGCCGATCAGTTCCGATCGCAGGGTCGCTACCAATTCAGCATCGGATTTCAGGGCCTGTTTCAGGGTCCGCTTCTGCAGCTCGGCACGCATCTGGACCCGGATTTGGTTAATGATTCGCTGGGGGAGTTTTTGCGGGTCGTCGCACAGGTAATTTCGGCCATCCGGCCCCAGGGTAAAATTGAGCATGCCGGCCAGTCGCCCGGGTTCCATGACCCGGTAAGAGACCTGGCCCTGGACCGATATTTCCTGGTAATCGGCGGTCACTTCATTAAAAATGAACGGGGCGTCGACCTCAGCCAGATCAATCGCGGCCAGTGAGGCGCTGTGGGTCCAGTAGAAAAACGACAGACCGCTGCCTTCCCGGACGATTTTGCCTTTGCGGTATTGAATAATGTGGGTGTTCGGCTGGGCCTTGATAAAATTAATGCCAAACATGGGACCTCCTTTCGACCGGCTGAATCACCGGCCGGCGGTGAAGCTGGTTTAGATTTCAAAGCTAAATCCAACCGCCGCCATACGGTCGTAATGCTTCTTGTCGAAGCGGTACAGGCGAGCCGCGCGATGGGCGACGTCCTGCTCGATTTCATCGAGATCTTCGATGATGTTCATCCTTAAGATCTTCTTACGAAAATTGCGCTTGTCGAGCCTGCGATCCAGGATTTTTTCATACAGGGCCTGGAGCTGGCGCAGGGTAAACTTGCGTGGCAGCAGTTCAAACCCGATGGGCATGTAGCGGATCTTGCCGCGCAGTCTTTCCAGGGCGGCCGCCAGGATGCGGTCGTGGTCGAAAGCCAGGTCGGGCATGTCGTCCGTCGCGAACCAGGCGGCGTTGCGTGCGTCCGAGGCCGCCTGCACCGGGTGATCCCGCAGGTTGACCAGGGCATAGTACGCCACCGTCACCACCCGTGTGCGCGGGTCCCGACCGGGATCGCCGAAGGTGTAAAGCTGTTCCAGAAAAATATCATGCAGGCCGGTTTCCTCGGAAAGTTCCCGGGCGGCGGCCTCTTCCAGAGATTCGTCTATATGGACGAACCCGCCGGGCAGGGCCCAGCGGTTTTCAAAAGGGTCAATGGCCCGCTGAATGAGCAGGATTTTCAGTTCATCATCCTCGTCCAGGCCGAAAACAACACAGTCGATAGTGACGGTAATGGGCGGGTAGGCGGATGTGCAAGAGGGCATCGGATCTCTCCTTCGTGTCAAGTTTACACTAACCATAGTGTCAATATAACACTATGTCAAGAATTTTTTTTCCGGCAGTAGAAACCAAGAACCGCGGTGAAATCGCGATGTATTTTGTCAGTGTGAAAAGAGAGACCGAAAAATAAAAGGCTGGTACAGGGGTTTGGCTTAGCTTTGGGCCCCCTCCTAATTATACAATCCATCTCCAGCAGGAGGTTTACAAAACCAAAAGTATCCCGGGCCACGGTCCCCTGGCAGAAAAGAAACAACTGGAAGATTATCGGGATATGCCGGCAATGCCCGGATTCATGGGCCGGGCGGTGTTATTTCAAGCCGGCCACCGCTTCGGCAATGTTATAGCAATAGTCGCCAATTTTTTCACAATTTGTCAGGAGGTTGATGAATATCAGCCCCTGGTCAAGCCCGCACTGGCCCGATCGAATCCGGGCGATATGCCCCTGCCGCATGTTTTCGCGCAATGAATCAATGCTGTTTTCAAGATCAATGGCTTTGTCCATAAAACCCGGGGCGACATTCTGGATCCCTTCTGTAACGAGATTGATAAACGCCTGCACCTGGGCGGATATCTGTTTGAGGTCAGTTTTGGCGTGCTCGGAAAATTCCAACTTGCTGTCTATGATGCCTTCAGTTGCCTGGGCGATATTCTCAACGGAGTCACCGATGCGTTCTATATTGTTGGTCATGCGCATGAGGCTGGATATCTCCTTGGCTTCGGCCTCGCTGATGTCGCTTTGATAAATTTTAGAGAGATAGGCCGTGATTTCCCGCTGCATATCATCCAGGTGGTTTTCAATCCGTCGCCATTTTCTGAGTTTTTTATGGTTGCGGTCATCAATCCGCAGGAGGGTTTCATTGAAGGTCACTTTGGCGGTCTCCGCCATACGTGATATTTCACCCCGGGTTTCCACCAGCGCCGCAATGGGGGTATCTATCAGGCGGTTTCCGAAGTTGGGTAACCGGTATAGCTCTTCGGACTCTTTTTCCCGGGGAGATAAAAACACAGCCACTTTTATCAGCCAGGGCAGAAAGAACAGGAAAATGGCGGCATTGGCCACATTGAAAATGGTGTGGCCGTTGGCGATGTACCTGCCGATGTTTACGGTCTCGCCCGCCACCGTGGCCGCCACAGGACCCGCTCCCAGCGCAAGGGTTGCCCATTCGACGGTTTTTACAAACAGGGGAAAGATCAGGAGCATGATGGTGACCCCAATGACGTTGAACATGGTATGCGCCCGGGCCGCCCGATGCGCATTGATATTGGCGGATCCAATTGTGGCCAGTTCGGCGGTGATGGTGGTACCGATGTTTTCGCCTAGGACCAGGGCCATCGCACCCGGGAAAGTCAGCAATCCCTGGGTGGCCAGGGTCATGGTTAAACCGATGGTGGCGGAAGAAGATTGAACCAGGATGGTGAGGCCCGCTCCCACGGCCACGCAGAGGAGCAGACCACCCGCAGAACTCGGGTCGAATTTTGTGAAAAAACTTAAAAACAGGGGGTCATTTTTTATTGGTGCCAGCCCTGATTTCATGATGACCATGCCGTAAAAGAGCAGGCCGAAACCCAGGATGACATCGCCGATATACCGTGTTTTGTTATTCTGGGAAAAATACTTCAGCCCGACCCCGATGGCAATGGCCGGCAGGGCGGCCTTGGTGAGTTTGAAAGCAATCAGCTGGGCTGTAACGGTAGTGCCCACGTTGGCGCCCAGAATGACGCCGACGGCCTGTTGCAGGGTCATCAGGCCCGCGGATACAAACCCGATCAGCATGACTGTGGAGGCGGAAGAAGACTGCACCAGGGCGGTTACACCGGCCCCGGTGATACAGCCGATGATGCGGTTTGAAGAAACCGCGCCCAGGATCGCCTTGATCTTCTCTCCGGCGGACATCTGTAAGCCTTCGGTCATCAATTTCATTCCCAGGATAAACATTCCCAGTCCGCCCACAGTAATGATAAAGATTTGTAACATTGTGACATTCCTTTTCTGGATGGGTACTAAAAACATAATCAATTGCGCCGATCTCAGCTTCAAATCGGCAACTCAACCGAACAACATAAACAGCAATTGTTAGGGAATGATTAGGAAAGGAATTTTTTCGGTTGAAAAACAAGTCTGATATTTATAACCTCAAATCAAAGAGACTGACCTGGTGCGGAATTCTTGCCGCCCTATCGTTGTCTGCCTGTACGGTAAAACAATAACCGGAGGATAAACCCATGAAAATTCAATGTCCGGCGTGCCAGACCGCTTTTAATGTGGACGAGGCCAAGATCCCGGAAAAGGGTGTTCAGAGTACCTGTAAGAATTGCAGCACGCGCTTTCTGGTTACCCGGGCGGGCGCGGTCGCTGAAAAACCTGATACGGCCGGCGGGGTAGACCTGGCCGCCTTGGAATCCCGCCTGAATCCCCTGATTGCGGCGGACGATCAGGATGCGGCCGCTGCGGTCCTGTTGGAGATGGTGCAGCTTTGCGCTAAAAATTGTGAACTGGAGCAGGCCGAAGCCCTGCATGCCAGGATGTACGATCAGACGCCCATGGCGCTGAGCGCCATCATCGAGGCCGGTGAATTCATCGAAAAACAGAAGGGCGAAATGATAGACGAGGACCACCTGGAGCGCTGGGAGGCGATCTACTCCCAGTTGACCCCGGAAGAGACCACTACGCTCAGCTTTGCCGTCCAGGAGATCACCTGCGGCAGCGAGGAGATGGTCTTTCAGCAGGGTGATTTCGATGGACACCTCTATTTTGTGGAAGAGGGCCGGTTGAAGCTGGGATGTGCCGATCCGGATGGCGAAGAGGACACCGAGATTATGGAGGTGCAGGCTGGTGATATATTCGGGGCTGATCACTTTTTCGGTTTCACCGTGTGCACCTATTCAGCGGTAGCGGTTGAAGACAGCCGCCTGAAGCGTTTGGACAAGTCATTTCGTTTCAAATGGCTGGAAGAACTCCCTGGCCTCGAAAGTAAAATGCAATCTCACTGCAATACCCTGCTGCAAGCCAGCAAGTTGAGTGTGGAGCGCAATATTGAAAGGCGGTCGAACACCAGTCGGGCATCTGATGTAAGAGCCACCATCCAGATGATCGATTCCGACAAAATGCCCGAGGACTGGTCCCGAAGCGTGAAAATTTCAGAGATATCCACGGGCGGGGCCTGTCTCGAGTTGAAGCTCAACCGGCCCGAGGACGCCGAGTCCCTTCTGGCCGGCATCTTGAAAATCAGTTTTACGCTGCATGTCTCCGGGGTAAACCGGCCGGCGCATATCACAGCCCGGGTCGTCGCTGTGAATTTCCTCTCATTTGGAGATTGTGCAATCCACATCCAGTTTATGAAAGAGCTGAATGAAAAGGTACTGGCCCTTTTTTAGGTGATAAATAATGCACCGACAGTATAGCCGGAGGTATCAGGAAGCCTTCGAAAGGGGCTGAGACCTTAGAGGTTTTGACTTTCCCCTTTGAACGAAGCTACCCCTCCTTTTGTTCCTGCCGCGCCAGTTCCATGGCCCTTAAGTCTTTGCGGAGGATTTTCCCGACGGCGGATTTGGGCAGCTCGTCAATAAACTCGTATAGTTTTGGCACCTTGTAAGGTGCCAGCTGTTCCCGGCAGTAGCGGTCAAGTTCCTCCTCTTTAAGGTCTGAACCGGCTTTGGGAACGATAAAGGCCTTGACGGTTTCGCCGCGGTAGGTGTGCGGAATACCGATGGTGCAAGCTTCTTCGACCTGGGGGTGTTCGAAGAGGACCTCGTCTATATCACGGGGATAGATGTTGTAACCACTGGCAATAATCATGTCTTTTTTGCGGTCTACGATATACAGGTAGCCGTCCTCATCTAGCTTGCCGATATCACCGGTATAGAGCCAGCCGTCCCGGATCGTGTGCGCGGTTTCATCCGGGTTGTTATAGTAGCCCTGGCACATCTGGGGTCCTTTGAAAATAATTTCCCCTTCTTTTCCGACAGGCATCTCTTCGGTGCCGGCGTCGAGGTCGACAATCTTGAGTTCGGTGTCGGGCAGGGGCACTCCGGCGCTGCCGGCCTTGATTTGGCCCCGCCAGGGGGTGATGGTGATCAAGGCCGATGATTCGGTCATGCCGTAGGCTTCAACAAGATCGGCCCCGGTTGCATCTTTCAACTCATTGATGGTTTCAAGAGCCAGGGGCGCGGCCCCGGAGAAAAAGCCTTTTATGAATGAAAGGTCCGCCTGCTTGAAATCCGGCAGGGCGAGCAGGCCCGTGTATATCGTGGGTACCGCCGGGACGATGGTGGGTTTAAATTTCAGCAGCATATCCAGTACGGTCCGGGGCTCCGGCTTGGGAACGAGAACATCTGTCCAACCCAGTAGAATGGATGTGTTCATGACGGTCATGAACCCGGCTATATGGAAGAACGGAAAGACGGCCAGTTCGGTCTGGTGGGTCTCGTGCAGGTCGAAAAACCAGCTTTTGATGATCTGGGTAAGGTATGAAATATTTCGGTGGGAAAGCACCACCCCTTTCGATGGTCCGGTGGTGCCGCCCGTGTAGGGAATCAGGGCGGTATCGTCAAGGGCGCAGGAGACTGTCGGCGGACTTGCCGGAGGCGATGTCATGGTTTCGCGGTATTCAAAAAAATTCGGCGCGGGGGTGTATCTCTTATACATGTCCTTTTTTACAAAGGGAAAGAGCTGTTTTAAAGGGAAGGGCAGGTAATCGTTTATGTGGCAGGCGATGATGGTCTTGATCCCGGTTTTTGGCCGCAGGGCCAGCATCCGGGGCCCAAGGAGGTCCAGGGTGATAAGCGCCGTGGAACCTGAATCATTGAACTGGTGTTCGAGTTCACGATCCGTGTAGAGCGGGTTGTTGGGCACGGCAATGGCTCCCGCGCGCCAGATCCCGTAAAACGCGATCACTATCTGGGGGATGTTCGGCAGCAGGACTGACACCCGGTCACCGGGTTTGATGCCCAGGTCTGCGAGGACGCCGGCAAACTGGTTCACCAGCCGGTCGAGTTCCCGGTAGGAGATCTTTTTGCCCATGTAGACCAGTGCGGCGCGGTCTGGGAAATCAGCTGCCGAGCGTGCTAAGATGGCTGCCATGGGGACTTCTTCGTACGCAAGAGAATGCGGTACCGCGGACATGTAAGCTTTTAACCAGGGCCTGTCTTCCATTGCTCAATCCTCCTGTTTCAATTATTTGAAAAAGTGAACTGACCTGAAAAGCGGTAAGTCTGGCTGAATCCAATAAGGCTGAAAGGGCGCGGGGCAGGAAGTGGAAGGAGCGGGTGCGCTGCTGAGAGTGCCTCAGAGGCCCCACGCGGCATAAGATACTGTAACGTTTAATACCTGATGTCCCCCGGGCCGTCAAGGGTTTGCGCTTTTTAACCAGGGATTCCTTTCGTAGCGCCAGCAAAAAGATCGATCTGGGCCTGTATACACCCTCCCGGGCCCGGGAATTGGTAGCCCAGGCTGTTGCCCTGGGGTTGAAGGCACAGGTGGAAACCGGGGAAAGCCACATGTTTAAACTTGTGAGGTAACGATTGACTGATATGAAGACGCAGACACAGACACCTGAGCAAACCCGGCGCCTGATCTGGGCCACAACCCGTGCGCACCTTGAAACCGACAAGTTCAAGCACCGCAAGTACGGGGAGACACGCAAACGCCGCTGGTCACTGTTTTCATTTCTGATCCGGCTGTTCTACCGCCTCCTGAAGCTCACACCCTTTTACCGGGTGGGTTTAAAAAATGCGCAAAGGATTGTGCTCAACACGGTTGACCTCTACTTCCCGGACCTGCCGCGGGCTTTTCATGGATACCGCATTCTGCACATGACCGACTTGCACCTGAACCTGATTCCGGGACTCGCGGAGGCCGTCTGCGCGCAAATCAAGGGCCGCACGTTTGATCTGTGTGTCCTGACCGGCGATTATCGCGACCGGACCAGCGGGGGGGTTAAAGATATCCTGGGGCCGCTGGGCAAAATTGTGAACACGGTCAAGTCCAAAGACGGCATCCTGGCTACCCTGGGCAATCACGATTCCTACCTGATGACGGGATACTTTGAACAGATGGGCATCACGATGCTGATCAACCAGACCGTCCCCATCAACCGAGACGGCGACCGGATCCAGGTCACGGGCCTGGACGATCCTTACTACTACTACACGGATCAATGCGTCGTGGCCCTGGAGGAATCCGCGCCGGGTTTCAAGATTGCCCTGGTGCATGCCCCGTCCATGTACAATGTTGCCGCCGACAACGGCTACGGCCTCTACCTGTGCGGGCACACCCACGGCGGCCAGATCTGCCTGCCGGGGGGGAAGCCGATCATCCTGCACCTGCATTACGGGCGCAAGTATTACCGCGGATTGTGGCAGTATGGCCGGATGAAAGGGTATACCGGCCAGGGCACCGGTACCGTGGGTATTCCCATCCGCTTTAATACCCAGAGTGAAATTACCGAGTTGCGGCTGTACCGCCGCTCAAAGACGATGAGCAGGTCTGCCTCGGGAAGACAATCAAGGCGCGAATACTCTATAATAACCGGCGGTAAAATATTTTTTCCCTGCCGGAGCAAAAACTTGGTTGACAGTCCCGCCAGGCAGGCTTAATTTCATTTCGAAAGTTATCGAAAAGCTATAAGATAGCCGGAGGTGAGATGGAAACGCAACAATACAAATAGATTCGAGGTGTACACCATGAAAAATATAACTAAAAATACCATAATCTTAATGATCGGACTTCTAACAATTGCCATGATATCCGGAAATGTACTCATGGCCCAGGAAAGAGGTGGGGTGATTGCCGCGTCTGACGTGGCCCGGATTTCAGGGGAATCCCATCAGTCCACAGCAGGGAACACGCCCAGCGAAGAGACATCCTCGGCCGGCGTGATCTCCAACGCCGATTACGCCTTTGCAAGTAAACCGTTTGTGGAAGGTGCCGAAAGCCGCAAACCGGTTGACAGCAATGAAAGCGCCGGGGTTATTACCGTGGCCGATTTCAGCTATGTAAACGGCGGCAACGGATCGGTCTCCGCGGCCGATTGCGACCCCCTCTCCAACGCACTGGCCTGCGCCGACAAATAATTTCCACAACGCCGGAGATTGCAGCCATAAGCTGCAGTCTCCGGTATCTATTCCCTGGTAAGCCCCAACCGTACAATTCCTTAAAATATTATTGAAAGGAAAATTATGAAAACTGAAGTTAATTTTAAAACAGCCATGGTAACGGGGGCCACCGGCTACGTGGCCGGGTGGATAGTCAAGCGATTGCTCCAAGAGGGCGTGACCGTGCATGCCCCGGTCCGGGATCCGGAAAACCCGGAGAAACTGAAATACCTCAACGGCCTGGCCGAGCAATCCCCGGGGGCCATCACCTATTTTAAGGCGGATTTGCTGGCGGAAGGCTCCTATGCCGAGGCCATGCAGGGCTGCGAGGTGGTTTTCCACACCGCTTCACCATTCATGTTGGCCGTCAAGGATCCGCAGAACGAGTTGATCGAGCCGGCCCGGACAGGCACCCGCAATGTCCTGGAAACGGTCAACCAGACTAAAACTGTTCAGCGGGTGGTGCTTACCAGCAGCTGTGCCGCCATTTACGGTGACAATGCCGACCTGGATCTGACCCCCGGCGGCGTGTTCACCGAGGAAGAGTGGAACCAGACCTCATCACTGGAACACCAGCCCTATTCCTATTCCAAGACCCTGGCCGAAAAGGAGGCCTGGAAAATAGCCGGGGTCCAGGACCGCTGGAATCTGGTGGTCATCAACCCCTCCTTTGTAATCGGCCCCGGCATCAATCCCAGGGGGACTTCGGAAAGCTTCAACCTTGTCCGGCAATTCGGGGACGGCACCATGAAAAGCGGTGTGCCCGACTGGTCGGCGGGCGTGGTTGATGTGCGCGACCTGGCCGAGGCCCACTACCGGGCTGCCGTTACTCCGGGCGCTAAAGGACGACACATCGCTTCGGGTCACAACTCGAGTTTTCCCGCCTTGGCCGCCGCCTTGCGGGCGCACTACGGTGAGGCCTACCCGTTTCCCAAAAAAACGCTGCCCAAGTGGCTGGTCTGGCTGGTGGGCCCGATCATGGATGCATCCATGACGCGTACAATGATCAGCCGCAATGTCAACCATCCCTGGCGGGCGGATAATTCCAAGAGTGTCAAGGAGCTGGGAATGACCTACCGTCCCATGGAAGAGTCCATCGTCGATTTCTTCCAGCAGATGATAGATACGGGCACCCTTGAACCCTTGAACCCTTGAACCCTGGTCCCCCTATGCCCTGGCAAAGAGCCCGTACAGATGAACAGAAAGAGCAGCGCATCGCTGAAATCCTGGATGCCGCCGCCCGTCTGCAGGCACAACTTGATTTTGATAAGATCACCCTTGCGGCAATTGCCAAAGAGGCCAACTTCACGCGCTCCAACCTGTATAAATATTTTCGCTCCAAAGAAGAGATTTTTTTCGAATTTCTCAAGTACGATGTGCACCTGTGGCGCCAGGGTCTGGTGGCCCGGTTTGATGCAACCGCGACTTGTTCGGTGGCGGAATTCGCGGACACCTAGGTCGCGGTGCTGACCGAGAACAGGAGGTTGCTGCGCCTGGTTTCGATTCTATATGCACACCTGGAAAAAAAAGCATCGCTGGCGGGGTTGATCAGTTTCAAACAGATGGCCAACCGAGAGTTCGGTGAATTGTCCACGCTGATCTGCCGTTTGTTTCCGACCCTGGACGGGGAGCAGGCCTTGAAGTTCCTGCAGCTGCAGCTGGCCGCTGCCATTGGTCTGTACACGATGACCGACCTCTGGGATACCCAGCGCCAGGTCCTGGAGAAACCCGAGTTTCAACATTTTCAGATCGACTTTAAGGCGAGTCTGCGTGAAGCGATCGGGCATCTGCTGGAAGGCATGTTAAAACAAGGGGTCAAGTGAAATTCTTGCATAACGAATCGCCTTTCTTGCGAATTGATGGAGCCCCCGGCGGTGATATGTCCCGGAGCCAGACGCACCAGGTTGACCTGCTCCATGAGTTTGTTGTGGATGCTGAAAAGGAAATCATCGTCGCTGGCCGCGTCTGTGCGGCCGAAGCGGGAGGCGCCGGCCGCGCTGACGAGCGCGTCAAAGGATCCAATCCGCTGCAGCATTTCCGCGAAGGCTTTTGGAATTTTTATAATGCCCCCATGGGAAGCAAATTGGACTGTGGAAAGCAACCTGCCTGCGCAGGCAGCCTCGCTGCTGGCAAGTCTGACCTTGACATCCTTGCTACGGGGCTTACTTGTTTACCTATTGCCCGTCCATTTATGGCCAAATTTATTGTTTTCTACGTCCTGCTTGCATTTTAATCCTCGAAATTTTTCCATTTATGGTTTGACACGACAGCGTAACCTTTCGAAGCGGAGACGGCCTCCCATGAAAACCCCCGAAAACAAATCTACAGACAAGACCCCTTACTTCCTCATCGGGCTGTGCAACGTGGCGGGCGCGTTTCTATCCGGTGTCTGGTCCGGCCGGGTCTTCAAACGCACCCTGCTGGTGGGTATCTATATCGGTCGGGCCGTCGCGATCACTCTCTTTTTATTGCTGCCCATTCAAGAAAAGCCGGTATTGAGACTAACCGGGCAGCCCGCCGGGACTTGAAAATAGTCGCTGCGGGCTTACCGCGATCACCTCAAACGGAGGTACACTATGCTAATCAAACAATTGGAAATGGATCCTTATGACAATTTTTCCTATCTTGTGGGCTGTGAGAACACCTTTGAAGGGTTGGTCATCGACCCGGGCCCCAACGTGGACAAAATTCTGGATGAGGCAGTCAGGGCCGGTCTTGAGATTACGACGATCTTCAACACCCACGCCCACGGCGACCACACGGCCGGCAACGGGCCTGTTAAAGAACAGACCGGTGCCCGGATTATTATTCACCATGCGGATGCCAGCGGTTATCCCCGGGCCGACCATTTTCTTACCGATGAAACCACCCTTGCGCTGGGGGACCTCGTCTTTGAGGTGATCCACACCCCCGGCCACACGCCCGGCGGAACCTGCCTGTATGCCGAGGGCAACCTGTTTACCGGCGACACCCTGTTTGTCGGTGACAGCGGTCGGACGGATCTGGCGGGCGGTCATCGTCCCACCCTGGGGGCCTCCATCCGGCGCCTGATGCAGCTGCCTGCCGAGACAATTGTCTGGCCGGGGCACGATTACGGCCCGACGCCCTCGTCGACTCTCGGTTGGGAAAAATGCAACAACGTCAACGCAAAAGAGTATGGCTACTACCAGGGCTGATACCCGCGCAGGCATCAATGTATTCCAGGTAAGTGTGTGTCGTGGCCCAGTGTCTGGCGGCCGTCTCCTTAGAATGATGGAAAGGTTAGATTATCCACATGAAAGCAACTGAGAAAGTAGGTGCAGTCCGAACCCCGGATGGAGGTGAGATGGTGCTTTACCGACATGACCGTGATTTTTCAATCAGGGTCAATGGCGAGGAGTTAATGCTCAGCCGCCAGCACGAGTCGGAGCTTGCCCTGGCGCGGTTGGGCTGTGCGCATCTGAAGGGCTGTAAAGCACCCCGGGTCCTGGTGGGCGGCCTGGGTATGGGTTTTACCCTGCGACAGGTTCTGGACATGCTCGACATCCAGGGCCGGGTGGTGGTGGGGGAACTGCTGGATGCGGTGGTTGCCTGGAATCTTGAGTTCCTGGGTGAACTCAACGGCCGGCCCCTGGAAGACCCCCGGGTTGAACTTGTAGTGGGTGATGTCAACGAGCTTGTCTTGCGCTCAAAAAACAGATTCGATGCGATTTTGCTGGATGTAGATAATGGCCCCAGCGCCATGACCCATACCGGCAACCAGCGTCTTTATGGCTATGAAGGCATCGGGGCCTGCCGTCGGGCGTTGCGGGCCCGGGGCTGCCTGGCGGTCTGGTCGGCTGAGCCGAGCAAAACCTTTGAACAGTTGCTGCTGCACTGTGAGCTGCACGTCCACCGGTACCGGGTGCCTGCATACAAAGGGAGCAAAGCGCAATTCCGTTTTGTGTGGGTCGCAGCGGAAAGACAGAAATACCTGCCCCCGGGCGGCGGCCAGCCGCGTCCGCCGGCAAATCGCAAACCGCCGGATAGACGTCGGCGTTTCTTCAAGCGGCGCTGAGTCGGCCGGAGAACCACAAAACCTCTTTCCGGGACACCTCGCAGGCTATTTTCTGGAAGGAGGATTCGGCCGTGGTTCGGCGATGAACAGTTGATGCCGTCTTCAAAAGCGTCTCGCCGGGATGCCGTCAGCGGCCATTTAGGTTAGACATTGCAAATCGTTTCATTTAGGTGAAAGAGCCATGCCAGAAAAAGATGTAGAAACTGGAAAGATTGCCCCCTCACATTTGGCCGATCATGTTCGTTTCGAAGTTTATGGACAGGAGATGATCGACAAGCAAGTCCGCGCCAGCGGCAACAGCGGCCGAGTCTACCTGCCCGCTAGCTGGGTGGGGCACCAGGTAAAGATTCTCAGGATTGATTAGGCCTGCCTCCTGTTATCAATTCCCCGGGCCTTCCGTCAGGGGCGTCTGAATCTTATCACTCCCAATCCTGCAATGAAACAGCATCTGACCCGGTTGCCAATTCCCACAGATTGCCTTATGGTTTGGGGAATAAAGATTACGGTATGCGCCGGACATGTGCCGGTTATCGATATGCAGGGTAAAACGCTATTGAAAGGAGGATCAGCATGGGAGGAGATTTAAAGACGATGGTGCGGGCATCCTTTGCCGCCGATGCTTTGGCCCTGGGCGGGCACTGGGTCTACAATGCGGGTGTCATCGTCAAGAAATTCGGTCGCTTGGACAGCATGCAGGCCCCCCTGGGCAAGAGTTACCACAGCACCAAAAAAGCCGGTGATTTTACCCATTACGGCGACCAGGCCCTGGTGCTGTTGGAATCCGTGGTTCGGGACGGCCGGTTTGACTTGCAGGCTTTTGCCCATGACTGGCTGGCTCTGTTTGACGGTTATGAAGGCTATTTCGATCATGCGACCAAGGATACCCTGATTAACTTTAAAAACGGGCGGGGACCGGAGAAGGCCGGTTCCGAGTCCACCGAGTTTTCCGGAGCTGCCCGGATCGCGCCGGTGGTCTATGCGCACCAACAGGATCGGGATACACTGGTGGCGGCCTGCCGGGCCCAGACCGCCATGACCCACAACAGCCCCGAGGTGGTTGCCGCCGCTGAATTTCTGGCCCGGGTTCTCTGGCACGTGCTACGGGGCGTCGCCCCGACTGCGGCAATGTCCACGGTGGTCCGTGATGAAATGGACAACCAGACACTGGCAGGTTGGGTAGACCAGGGGCTGGAAAGTGCCGGCGAAGAGACCCTGGATGTGATTAACGATTTCGGGCAGGCCTGCAATATCAGGATGGCGCTTCCCGCCACGGTCCACCTGGTGGCTCGATATGAAAATGACCTGGAAACCGCCCTGGTGGAAAACGTGATGGCCGGTGGAGATTCAGCCGCCCGGGGGATGGCCGTCGGCATGCTGCTGGGGGCCTGGCAGGGCGAAATTGCGCTGCCCCAAGCCTGGCTTGAGCAAATGAACCAAACCGAGCAGATTGCTCAGCTGCTGGCGCAACTGGATTAAACCAGGTATACACAGAGCCTTCTTTCGATTTTATAACGCAGCATTTTATTAGGAAACATATTCGTTGAGTCTACTTATTGATCGACTTCCCACCGAAATGCAGCACAGCCTAGAGCAGTTCAAGTTGTCTATGGATGAAAAAGGCTTAGAGGGGCTGTCTTCTGACCGGATTATTGATTATCTGGGCACCTGGCTGCTGGATGATGAGCAGCAGCAGATCCTGGGTTTGAATCCCTGGAATGTCTATTTTCTTTGGGCCGCGGCCCGCCTGTTTGCAGCCACTGCCCCACTTGTGGGGAATACGCAGGACCGGGCGGATCCTTCCGGGACTGCCGGGAGGCTGCTCACAAAACTGGCCGATGAAGACCAGGCTCGGATAGTGGCTCGCATCTGTGCTGCGGCCGGGGCGGATGATGCCGATGTGCGCGGGACAGAGAAATCAGATTATGCCGGCGCCCCGGTCAATGTCGCCCTGTTGTCCACTGCCATTGGCCTGGCGGTTGAACTGGACCTGGAGCACCCGCAGACGCTGCAGGTGATGGCCGCGGGTTTGCCCGGCCAGGAACCACTTTCGCCGGAGCAGGTCATGACCGGGTTCCAGGTTGTGTCCGTGGGACCGCATGCCTATTTTGCCGGAACGATCCAGGTGCGGATCGAGTGCCGCGATCCGGAGGTGCACCGGGCCTTGAAACATCATGAAAGCCGGCTGCAAAGACAGCTGCACGCGGCCAACAGCCGGGTGAGCCCGCGGTTTCTGTTCTCGGAAATCGTCTTCGAAATTGACGCGGAAGGCTATACCCCCCTGGACATGAAGTTCTCCGTGGATTCAACAGCCGCCCTGCAGCTTTTCATGGGCAACCGGCTCTATGCCGACAAACGGGTTTTCCTGCGTGAACTGGTCCAGAACGCGGTGGATGCCTGCAACCTGAAAAAGTTGTTTGACGAAAGTTATACGCCGGACATATCAATTGATTTCAACGATGATATCAGTGTGATCAAGTTTCGGGACAATGGTATCGGCATGGACCGTCAGTGGATTGAGAAATACTTCCTGAAAATTGGAATTTCATTTTACCAGTCCGGCGACATCAAGGCCATTAATCAGAATCGAATCGACTTCAACTTCATCAGCCAGTTCGGGATCGGGTTTCTGTCCAGTTTTCTGGTTTCCGATAAGATCGTTATCAGGACCCGTAAAAACAATTCGCCGGGGCTGCTGATTACCATCACCAACCTGCAGGAGTACTTTGATGTCCGGTTTGCGCCGGAAGACTGTCCCCACGGCACCGAGGTGACCCTTGCCCTCAAAGAATCCAAAATCAATTATTGCCGCAGCCTCGAGTATATCGGGTACCTCAAAATCAACATCCGATACCTGAACATTCCGGTGAAACTCCTGGATCACAAAGGGCGGACCGCGATACTGGGCCAGTCGCAGCTGGCCTATGAAAGGGATGCCGCCACCGGCTGTGATTTTGTGGCACCGCTCGATTTTTCCGATTCAAAAGGCTACCTGTTCCTGAAAGCTAAGCGCAACGCGGATCACATCTATGCGCTTGAATCCGCCCGGGGCGGCGTTTCCATCTTCCAGGATGGAATTTTTGTCACCCAGACCGACAGCCTGCTGCCGGAGGGCGCTCGTCGAAGCGTCATTGGCCGGATTAACCTCACCGGAAAAGACAAGTGCGAACTGAGTATGGACCGCAATCGAATTTTCTGGACGGGTGCCCAACTGCAGCACATCAAGCGTACCATTCGCCTCGGGATGGTGGATCTGGCCAACCGGCTGTTGACCGCCGCTCTGGCCCTGGACCCCCCGGTGAACACCAAACGCAGCCTGGTCAATCACCTGGCAATCTTCTTCGATTTTAACGAGATCGATGACGAGATGTACCAGCGCCTGGGCAGGCAGGTGAGGGCCATTGTAGCCAAACGGTTCCGGGACTTTGTCCGGGTCAACTTTGCCCATACCCTGAAAAACAACAGTGTCCCGGAAGCGGACGGCTATGGGGAACAATGGCAGCAAGATATACTGGCCACGTTTGCCACGCGGGGGCGGCCCTCGCTCCCGCTAAACTAGTGCCCACCCATACCAATACCCATCCGTTTGTTTTCAATTTGCTTTCGTATGAATTCATTCAAATGGTTGTAAGGCATGGCGCCTCTTTTACTTGTTAGCCAGTAATTTGGTTTGTGTAAATATTTCCGGTGTGGCAATGTTTCTATATCAAGGGGTTGGTCCCAACCTTTGGAAACACAGGAATCTTAATCATCTCATTATCATTATGTGATGGGACGCTATGTATTTATTAACTAAAACTATTGGTCGTCGATTTCTTGTCACAACGGCAATTGTGTTGTTTTGCATACTTTTTTTGCCGATTGCAGCGTTAAACGTCGAATCTGGCCAAAATGACTTAGCCACAGCAGCCGTGAATAAAGACACGGCAGATAAGGCTGATAGTGCTGAGAAGGACCCCAGCCGGGATATGGGTGTCAGTACCCAAAAAGCGGATGCGGTCGCTAACAAATTAGGCGAAGAAATAGACAATTTATCAAAACGGGCCTCCTCTCAGTTTGGGGATTGGATGAGCATCGATATCTATGCGGGTGTCTCCTGGTTCAAGCTTTTCCTGGTTCTATTTTTGATTTTTGCCGTGGTGTTCATCGAACGAAAAGTAAGCAGGCTTGTTAATAAAACCAAGCGTAAAATTGAAGCGCGAAACGCTCAACATGGCTTCCGTTATCTGATGATTGATGCCGCTTCAAAGCCCATTTCCATGTTCATATGGCTCTATGGCATATATATCGTTACCACACCGTTGCTGGTACTTTTTCAGCAGCCAAACGGGGTAAATATTGTTAAAGCCATTGCCCAGAAAGGTGTTGATTTCGGGATAGCCGTCGCCGTGATTTGGTTTATTGTCCGGTTGGTCGCAATCCTTGAATACCACATTAGAAGCTGGTCTTCTTTTACGGGTGACAACATTGACGAAATATTGGCACCTCTGGTCGGTAAAATATTGGCAGGCGCCCCTATATCCGGTGGAAGACTACGGTGGCCATAAGCTATGATACGCCGGTTGACAAAGTCAAAAAGGCAGTTTCCATCCTGAAGGAAATATTGGACAATCATGATGGCATGCAACCGGGGAGCCCACCAAGGGTCTATTTTAACGATTTGGGTGAATGGAGCCTGAATATCATGGTAATGGCCTGGTATCACCCACCTGATTATTGGAAAATGCAAACCTGGCAGATGCGAACCTGTATTGAGATACTAAAACAATTTAATGCAGAAGGCATTGAGTTCGCTTTTCCAAGCAGGTCGATCTATTTGGCCAATGACGACAGGCGGCAGCTCAAACTGAAAATGCTGAAAGGCGAAACGGAGATCTTGCATCCCAATGATAGAACAGGGAACGGGGATGACAGCATTTGATTTGGACTCAACTTTCGGTTCTCATCCAAATGTGGGTTTTGCATCAAAGAATAGACCGACGTTTCGTTATACCTGTCACTCTGAGCGAAGCGAAGAGTCCCTTCCACAAGGTGACCTTTTACCGGGTATAATGCTCGATGACTTTTGAAATTGTCAAACCCCGGGTCAAACGAAATGCGACCGTGAATACCTGCAAGTTGGGCTGTACATTGACATCAGGTCGCAGATACACTATTTCTAATAATATCCCCATATTCACTGCCATCATAAACTTACAATGAATTGTCCAAATTGCAGCCAGCAAAAGTTGCGGCCGGTTCTTACCCGACAGGGGGTTGAAGTCGATTACTGCCCTGCCTGTAAAGGGGTTTGGCTGGACAAGGGTGAAATCTTTCATTTTACAAGGTGGCGCAAAGAGCTCTCCAAAACCCTGCAAAATGCTCAGGCCAACCCCGGCTCCTCTTCGCGGATGAGCCCCCGGACCGGAAAGCCCATGCAGCAGCTCTCATTTTTAGCCGGGAGGCTGCAGGTTGAGTTCTGCGCTGAAACCGGGGGGCTCTGGTTTGACGCGGGCGAGCTGCGCAAACTCGCGGTGGACGACAGTGAGCTGCTGAGCCTTCAGCCCGATGAGGCCCGCGTAACCGCGACGCCTAAAGCGACGGTGGACAAAACGGACGCCCCCCCGGCGAAAATCCCCCCTTTAAGCCAACTGCCTAATCTGGCTCTGCGTTCAAGCATGACCATTTTCGGGATATACGCACTGGTCACGCTGATCCTGATGCTGTGTGTTGAATTCGCCGGCCTGGAAATTTCGGTGGCGGTTGCTATTGGTTTCGGTTTTGCGGTGATCCAGTTTATCGCCACTCCCTGGCTGATGGATCTCTCTTTAAGCTGGTTCTACAACATGCAATGGGTAGATCCGGGCGATCTGCCGGACCACCTCCAGGCGTTCGTGGCGGAAGTTTGTCGGCGGCAGGGTATGCGGGTGCCCTCCTTCGGCCTTATTTATGACGGCGGCCCCAATGCGTTTACCTATGGGCACACCCCCAATAATGCCCGCATCATCCTGACCCAGGGTCTCCTGGATTTGCTGGCCAAAGATGAAGTCGAAGCCGTGGTAGCGCATGAAATCGGCCATGCCAGACACTGGGACATGCTGTTAATGACAGTTGTCCAGATGGTGCCCCTGATCCTTTACTATATTTTCAGATGGCTCGTTATGTCCAAAAGCGGCTCGCAAAAAGGGAAGGGCTCCGGGAAATTGGCCATCGTGGGCGTCCTGGCCTATTTTTTTTACTTCCTCAGTGAATACATGGTGCTCTGGTTTTCCAGGACGAGGGAGTATTGGGCTGATCGTTTTGCCGGCCAGGTGACCGGCAAACCCAACGATTTGGCCGCGGCCCTGGTAAAAATAGCATATGGGCTGGCCGGCCGGGAACAACGGCCGCAAACCGATAAAAAGAAGACCGCAAAAGCGGCGCAGCGAGCGCCCCGGATGGAGGCCATCGGTGCCCTGGGCATATCAAATCCGCAGATGTCCCGGGCATTTGCCGTTTCGACCTACGCGGATGGCGGGGTGGGTGCCGGTGTTGCCGGGCCTGCTGATCAAGCCAATATTGTGAACGCCATGAAATGGGATCTGTGGAACCCCTGGGCAGAATTTTTTGAGATGCACTCCACCCATCCCCTTGTGGCCCGGCGACTGAGATATCTGGGCAACCAGGCCGAGGCCATGGGGCAGGCGCCCTTTATCCGGTTTTCCATTAAAAAGCCGGAGAGCTACTGGGATGAGTTTTTCGGGGATCTCGTTATTATGCTGATGCCATTTGCGGCATTTGCAGGCTTTACACTGACCGCTATCGTCACGCAGGAACTGTGGCTGCTCAACCTGGGCCTGGCGGTTGCCGGCGCTTTATCTTTTTTTAAACTGTACTTTACGTATCCACAGGACGTGTTCCCCGAATATAATGTTGCCGGGCTTTTAAAGAGAGTAAAAGTCTCCGGCGTCCGGGCGGTACCCTGCCGCCTGAAAGGCAGGATTATCGGCCGGGGAGTACCAGGGCTGATCTGGTCGGAGGATTTTATTCTCCAGGATGATACCGGGATCATATTTCTGGATTACGGACAGCCCCTGAGAATTTGGGAGTTCCTTTTCGGACTCACGCGATCCAGGGAATTCAGGAACACCGCGGTTGAGCTTGAGGGCTGGTATCGTCGCTCTCCGGTACCCTATGTTGAGTTGAAACGCTTAAGAACGTCAAAGCGGGTGACCACCCATTGTTATGTCTACACCTATAAGCGTGCCGTGGCTGTCTTGATGGTCATTGCAGGCTTGCTGCTGCCGATGGCCCAGGGGTATAAGTTTTATGCCGGGGCTTTCAAAAAGGACCCGGCCCCGGTCCAACACCAACGCCAGCAGGCACCGCCCACGGAGTGGACTGCTGAGCAGCAGGCCGCCCGGCATATTAGCGCAGGTTATGATTTTTATATAAAGGCAAAGTTTGCGGAAGCGTCTGCAGAGTACAATCAAGCCTTGGAAATCGAGCCGGACAACCAGCAGGCGTATTTTTATCGGGGGTTGGTGTTCATCAAAACCAGGGAGTACGACCGGGCCCTGGCGGATTTGAAGGGGTCCATTGAACTCGATCCGCGCCATTTTGATTCCTACCTCTACCTGGACTGGCTGCTCACCCGGCAAGGTGACGGAGACCGGGTGGTCCAGTCCTGGAGTGCCTTCATTCAGCTCGAACCTGAAAATGCAAGGGCTTACCTGGAGCGGGGCGGGGCCTATTACCACCTGGGGAATCAGCAGGCTGCCCGGGCGGATGCAAAAAAATCCTGTGAATTGGGAAACGCGGAAGGCTGTTTACGGTTTCGCCAGTTAAGCCCAAATCACGAGTAGGCGATTTCTATCCGTGAAACAATAACTATACAATCATCTATACGGAGGTGTGGATGCGCATCAATTGCCACGCGCATGTTTTCAACCTGCCGGCTGTCTTTAATCAACAAACGATCCAGACCCTGATCAATAGGCTATTGGTCATGGCACCGCATGTGCTGACGGAAGAACAGATCCACCCCTTGATTGCAGACCTGCTCGCCGCCGGGGCCAACGATAACAGCCCGGCCGGAATACTGGCTGGTTAAAATCTTTCCAGCGTTCAGACGCATTGGACCGGCTGTTGAAATCAGCCACAATAGACACCCTGGAGGCCCTGGAACAGGCCAACGCACGCCTGGAGAGGCTGACGGATCGCAAAAGTTTATGGGAGACGGGCGCCGCCCTGGACCGGTTGATAGTGGAAAGCGATACTGTCGATGCGGGAAAAAAGAGCATCGCAGATCTGGTTGATTTTCTTCGGGTTGGATTTTTACCCACGATTAAGGTGGTGGCGGATGAGCTTATGGCCCAGACCCCGGAAGGTGCCGGCTGCATTGCCCTGACCATGGACATTACCCGGGATGATCGTTTCGAGCGCCAGTTCATAGCGCAGTTGGAAGAGACCGCAGATGCTGCGGCCGGCTATCCCGGGCGGATTTTTCCCTTTGTGGCGGTAAACCCGAACCGTCCCAATCACTATGCGCTCATGCAAAGAGCCTTCACCGAACTGGGCTATGTCGGGGTGAAGCTCTACCCCTCCCTGGGCTATGCCATCGATTCAGCCGCCATGCACCGGGTTTACAAATATTGCCAGGCCCATGCGGTCCCCCTGCTCATGCATTGTTCCCCGAATGGATTTTATTATGCCGCGCAATACATTGAAAACTCGTCTCCCGACCATTGGAAAACCATTCTTGACCAATATGACGACCTTAACATCTGCTTTGGTCATTTTGGGGGCGGGGGGGCCCTGGCCGCCCGGGGTCTGCCGGATCCCGACAGCTGGACCGGGAAGATTATAAGGCTGATGGAAGACCATCCCGGTGTCTATGCGGATATCAGTTATCACGATGCGCCCATGATCGGGGGCCTGGCGGAGCGGCACTATTTTAATAATTTAAAGGCCCTGCTGCAAACAGAGACTGTCAAAGAGCGAATTCTTTTCGGGACCGACTATTTTATGATCCGGGCTCGGCTGCAAGATAAGAATTACTGGTCTTATTTTGAAGCGCATCTGGGTGATGATTTCACCATGGTTGCCGAGGTGAACCCGCAGCGCTACCTGAGCAGGTAAGGGCCGCGGAAAATATGTTTTATCCCATTATGCATCCCGGCTTCACCCCGCCTTTGGACGATCTTCAGTTGAAAAGCCCTCGAAATAGAACCACTATTACTGTGGCTTTTCGCCCTCAGATCGTCAGAATCCGGCGCAAATCAGGGCGCCTTCTGGAACTAAACATTTTTGCGCGAGCCCTTAGTGTGAGCGGGTGCCTGCAATTTTAGCGGCGAAGCAAAGATGCCGGCGCGGCGGGGTTCAACTGTCGGCATTTTCGTAAGCTGTTCTTACGGCGGAGAAGGCCTTGCGCAAATTCGGAAACCGGACCTCGGCCAGGACCAGGTCTTCGTTCTGTCCGGCAATTTCCATTTCAAGGGCTGCTTTGCGCAGCACCCCGGCCCCCAGATTGGCCGCGCGCCCTTGATCGTGTGCGCGTAGTAGGTGACTTTTTGCATGTCACCGATTTCGATGGCGAGTTTGATTTGATCAAAATAGGCCAGGGTGTCTTCGATAAACATGGCCCACAGTTCATTGTAAAAGGCTTCGTCGCCGCCCAGGTTTTTCAAGAGCGCCTCTTTCTTTAATACGAGTGCCTCTTTAGACGGCGGCCTTCTTTCAAGCGGCTTTTCCGCCGGACCACTTCCGGTGATATAAGGTTTGAGGGCGGTATAGAGTTTTTCCGAATGGATCGGCTTGGTCAGACATGCGTCCATCCCCGCTTCGATGCATTGGGCCTGGTCCCTCTTCATGGCATTGCCACTCAATGCGATAATCGGAACCTGATGATCAAGGACCTTAGATTGGGGATCGCGAATGATGCGGGTAGCCTGGAGGCCGTCCATTTCAGGCATCTGAACGTCCATCAGGACCACATCAAAGCGCTTTTTCTCCAGGGCGGCCATCCAAGGACCATACAAGATGCCCGGGCAGGTAGGACGTGGTTAAACATCTAATTATACCATAAGAGTAGGTCCCTTCTCGGATGAGAGGACCTATTTTTTTGCCCTTGCCACCATCGCCAGTTTGTTGTACGAATCCGTTATCCGATTCTTATCCGAATTGCCAAAGTTGCGGACAGATCATACGGCACCTTTTAGGGCAAAAGAGAGGCGGTTAAGTAGTAGATATAAATGGGGATGTAGCTCAGATGGGAGAGCGCAGCGTTCGCAACGCTGAGGCCAGGGGTTCGATCCCCCTCATCTCCACCACAATAAAAACAAGGGGTTACGAGGTGTTTTCGTAACCTCTTGTTTATTGTGTTTTGGTAATTGGTTACCAAGCTATCCTTTCTGAATGTTCTCGCATTCCATCATTATGTAAAATCAAAGAAGTCTGCTACGGGAGTCCTTACGCATACTATCGCGCACAATGATGTAATCATTACCGTGGATAAGCTAAACGGGGCTGTTAGCGAGGCCATAGAAAACGTAAAGGTTTACCTGTTCACGGCCGCCGGCAGTTACCAGGGGCTTAACAGCCCAACCGATACTGCCGGTCAGGTAACATTCAGTCTGCCCGCAGCCGATTACAAGGTCAGGGCGGATTACCTATCCGGCCAGTATTGGTCCGAGGTGTTCAACCAGGCCGATCAGGTCATCACCGTTAGCGAGGGCACTGCCGCGATCACCGTATCCAGCGGCGTCGCGACCCTGGAAAACGTTCCGGTATATGTGTTTACAGCCTCAGGGTCGTACCTGGGCCTTAATGGCGCTACGGATTCCAGCGGTCTGGTGGAGTTTGTTTTGCCGGTCGGTGACTACAAGTTCAGAGCCGATTACCAGAGCAGCCAGTACTGGGCTACTGACACTATTGCGGCCGACCAGGTCAATGTCATTGATCTTAATACCGGCGGCGGTGATTTTGTGCTGACTGTGCAAAAAGCTACCGGTGTTCCCATGGTGGATGTGCCGGTTTATGCCTTCTCGCCGGCGGGCAGTTATCTGGGCATCAATGCACGGACCGACACTTCCGGTCAGGCGAGCTTTAGCTTGTCGGAAGGCAGCTACATGTTCCGCACCGATTATCTGGGGTATCAGTTCTGGTCTAATGTCTGCTCGATACCGGGCCTGCTATCTGATGCATTGACCATCGATCATACTGATGTATCAATCTCGGTCAGCCAGGTGTACGGTCTGGATAGCGAGCCTTTGGACAATATCCCGGTATACCTGTTTACGGAATCCGGATCTTATCAGGGTGTCAATGCCAGGACCGATGCTGCTATCCAGGTTGTGTTCAGTTTGCCGGATAAGGCCTACAAGGTGCGGGCGGATTATCTTGGAGGCCAGCATTGGTCGGATGTTTTTACATCAGAGGCTGCCGTAGTGGATATCGAGCATGGATATGCCAATATCCATGTGACGGATCTTGGTTTCGATGTTGATGCTGCTTCTGTTTATCTGTTTACCCAGGCTGGGTCCTATTTGGGAAGGGTACAGCAGACAGATGCAGCCGGGCAGGCAGCGTTTCTGATTCCGGCCGGCGCCTATAAGTTCCGGGTGGACTACTCTGGGACTCAGTTTTGGTCGGATGTAGTCAATATTTTGGCCGGGGAAGAGACTGTTGTCGACCTGGCATTGGATCTGCTTGCTTTGGATGATACCAAAAACCCGCAACCGAAAAGGTTTGATGGGGTTCCGCCCAAGCTTGAACCGGTTATGTTGGCCTCCTTAATGGATATCACCGGTATACTCAACCAGTCTGTGGTTGCTGCCACTGGACCGGATGCGCTATATTGGTATATTAATGACCATCTTGGGACGCCTCAGAAGGTTGTTGATGGGGATCAGGTTGTTGTTTGGGAAGGATTGCAGGAGCCTTTTGGCAAGACGACGGTAACGGTTGATTCTCTGGATAATGGTTTCAGGTTCCCGGGCCAGTTGTTCGATACCGAGTCCGGGCTGCATTACAATTACCATCGTTACTATGATCCTTCCATTGGCCGTTACCTCCGGGCTGATCCAGTCGGCTTGGTTGGTGGAATAAACCTATACACCTACGCTAATCTAAATCCGATTAACTTTTTTGATCCATTTGGATTATGGAGATATCCCACTATTGGGATAGTACGTGGGGCTGATAGATGGGGAAGTGGCAATTATGAAGCAAGCCGGGATCGTGGGACGAGAACCCATGCCGGCGTTGACTATAGTGGACCTGCTGATTCGCTTGTTGTTGCTCCACTAAGCGGGTCAGTGGAAACAATTGACGAAGGCATAAGAATAACAGGAAGAGTAGACGGTGTTATATATTCAACAAGGGTTCTTCATATCAATGCCGAAATTCAAAATGGTACTGTAGTCGCAGAAGGAGATATAATCGGAACCGTTGAAGACACCCCAATATCCTGGTATAACAAATCACGCCCATGTAGAAATCTATCAAATCCAGAATGGATTAACCACTAGGCTCAATCCAAGAGACTACGTTCCAGAGGACGGTTGCGACTAATGAAACGTAAAATATTATTTTGTTTTCTATTCATTTTTATTTTGTTGAATCAGCAAAAGGTCTTAGCTGGCCAAGACACTGTAGTCAATTTTGAATCGCCAGAAAGTACTATAGAAACTTATTATACATTTTATTTTGACAGGTCTATTATTGCGAGATGCCATAATCCTCAAGGTTATGACGGTAAGTTAGAAAAATTCTGGGATGATTACAAAATTGTAGATAAAAAAGCTTCTAAGAAACTGGGCAATCTTACTTCTTCTGGTGTTTTGATTTCGAACGGTGCTGTTGAAATTGTTGTGGAAGTTACAATGAGCAAGAAGAATAAGGGCTCTACAATAAAAACTAAATTCTGGTATCTATTACAAGAAATCGATAATGAGTGGAAAATCATTGAACATAGCCATATCGCTGATAAAAATTATCCAGCATATGATTGAAATGTTTGCATTCGATATTTTCTTCCTTATGCGAGAGCCTTAAAGAGATAATTAGATCAAAATGATTCACAGACGGCGGTTAAAGGAATCATTCTTTAGCCGCCTTTTAAATGTTTGCAATTAGTAACATTACCATGATTGAACTCGAGTGACAGTTTCCGTAACAGGAAACATCGAAAGGGGGCAATCATGGATAGATACGGCCAGTGCAAATTCTGCAAGCGTACCTACCAAAAGAACCCACGCGTCAAAACCCAACAATATTGCAACAAACCCGAATGCCAGCGGGCCAGAAAACGCCGCTGGCAACGTCATAAGATGGCCGCAGATCCGGACTACCGTCAAAATCAGATTGACTGCAATCGCAGATGGCGCAAATGCAATCCTGGCTATTGGCAGGAATACAGAAAGCGCCGTAAGTCGTACGCGGATCAGAATCGTCAAATGCAGAAAATTCGTAACCTGAAAAGAGTCATCAAACCCACGATTGCAAAGATGGACGCGTCAATTTCCAAACACTCTGTAACTTCAGGGAGTTACTACCTGATCAACAAACAGGCCCTGATTGCAAAGAAGGACAGGTTCTTCCAGAAAGTCTTCATATTCCCAGCTACTTACGCCAATTCCCCTGCGATTGCAAAATAGGACTCGATAGCAAACCCGCCCGGCACCTAACTATATTGAAGCCAAAAGAGGTGCTCGATGTCTGTAATCACCATAGAATCAAAAAAGCTGTTAAAAAGAGTAACCGACTTTTACCGGCAATCACTTTCGGAAAATTCAGAGGCGATAACTTATCTGCGTGATAAACTGCTTATCCACCGGAATCTTGTGATAGACGACCTTGGCCTTGGTTTCAGCAATGGATCCCTGGTAGCCGCTCTTCCAGATGACCCAACCCTGGTTTCAAAACTACTCTCCCTTGGCATCCTTGACAAAAAGGGACAGGAGAAACTCACTAACTGCATTGTAGTCCCACTGACTGACCGAAAAGGGGATATCATTAACTTGCACGCTCGTAGCATTAGAAAGCGCCATGCCTGGTGCACGAATTGGTCTGGTTATGGAATGCTCAATATTTGAGCACTCAGAGCGTTTGAAACGATCATGATTGTGCCAACAGTAAAAGACTTGCTTGTCTTTTATGATCGAGGATATCCCAATTGTGTACATATTTATTCCCGGAAGAACCTGGAAGAATTTAACCCCTTGGCAGGTGTTAGTAGACTTAAAGAAATCACGCTGATCAGATTCGGTTCAGCACAAAGAAAGAGCTGCTTGAAGGTTCTTGAACCGTATCTGATTAAAAGAAGGATAATCCTGCGAACACTGACGATCCCGGGCAGATCTGCACTCGCTTATTTTAAAAAGCATTCAAACGTAGAATTTGATGAGCTATTACAACGAAACAGGCGCGTATCCAAAAAGTCTACTTTTGATAAGGAATCTGCTAAACCAGATAGCTACGCAGAAAACCCTACCGGCTTCTTTTATAGAATATGGAAACCGAAAATATGAAATCAAGGGCATTCAGAAAAAAAGTACCCAACTGAAGGTTACGATCAAGGCTATTTTGGAAGCAGGCAGCAACTCACCATTCGAGATTTCTACGGTGGATATGTATTCCTACCGGGCCAGGGTCTGGTTTGCCAAATTGTGCGCGGATCTGTTCGCAGAACCGGAAGATTTGATCCAGATGGATCTGCATCACATTTTGGAACATGCTGAAGTGTTCCAGGCATCTAAAAAGCGAACGACAATCCAGATGACTGAAAAGGAAAAGCGAGAGGCCCTGCGGTTTTTGCAAAATCCCGAACTGCTGGATGAAATCCTTTTAGATTTTGAATCCATCGGGGTTGTAGGTGAACGCACAAACAAACTTGTGGGGTACCTGGCCGCAGTCTCAAGAAAACTCAGTGAGCCTCTTTCGACCCTGATCCAATCTCGGAGTGCAGCCGGTAAATCCACCCTTCAGGATGCTATCTTGAAGCTGGCCCCTGATGAAGACGTGATGAAATACACCCGGATCACGGACCAGGCCCTGTTCTATTCGGGAGAGGACGCCTTTTGTCACAAGATCCTTGCGATCGAGGAAGGGTCGGGTATGGAAAGGGCGGCATACTCCATTCGCAACATCCAGTCCGCCGGTAAAATTACCGTTGCTGCTGCCGGTAAATCCTCAGCATCGGGCGGGCTGCAAACTCGGGAATATACCGTTAAGGGTCCGGTTTCTGTCATGGTTACAACGACTGCCACCACTTTGGATGAAGAGACCGCCAGCCGGTTCATTGTATTAACCATCGATGAAAGCACTGAAATGACCAGGGCAATTCATGAGCACCATCGCACCGCAGAGGCCTTAGAAGGCATTTTGTCCGAGCGAAATCATAGGAAACTGGTAGCTAAACATCACAATGCCCAACGTCTGTTAAAACCGATTGTCGTTGTAAACCCCTATGCAAAGCATCTGACCTATCCGACTGCATCACTGAAAACCCGTCGGGACTTTAAGAAGTACCTGGGGTTGATTAAATCGGTTGCGTTTTTACACCAGTTTCAGAGGGAAAAAGCGTCTGTCGATATTGCCGGCGTAAAAATGGAATATATTGAGGTAACACCAGTCGATATCGAAAAGACCAATGCACTGGCTACCGAGGTTCTATGCCATAGTCTGGACGATCTGTCTGCTCCATCACGGCAGTTGCTTGGGCTGATATTCAAGATGGTGACTACCCTGGCTGACCGACACCAAGTGCCCATCGCGAAAGTTGCCTTCACTCGCCGGATGATCCGGGAACATACGGGTTGGTCAAACTGGCAGGTCCGCAGTTATTTGCCGCCCCTGGTGGATCTGGAATACCTGGTTCATCAATCCGGTTCGCGCAAAAACCGTTATACCTACGCGATAAACCGTGAAGGCGGAAAAGCAATTATTGAAACAGAACTGCAACTTACGTCAATTTCGGAACTATGCCAAACTTCAAGAAAATCAAAAGCGCATGTGCGGGGCATGGGTGGTGGCAAAAATCATCATAACTGACCAAATTAATAGTTAAAACCTTTTCCATAGGTGGTCTTTGGAAAAAAAGAAGCAGCATATATAAAAAACCATGGACGTCATCATAGCTATAAATAAATTTCTAAAGCATTTACGGTCATCCGGCTACGCTAAAAACACCCTGGAAGGCTACACAAAAGGGATTATGGCTTTCCGCCGGTTTCTTGAGCAGTTAGGTGTTGAAGAAATCAAGCAGGTTAGCGAGGAAACGATAAAGCAATATCAGCTGATACTGGTGAACAGCCCTATTGCACCTGAGACCCGGGCATTGAAAATCAGACCGGTGAAGAGACTTTTCGAGTACCTCGTTCAGATCAATTATCTGCTTATTAACCCCGCTGACAACATCGTGGAGTGTTCCCGCCGCCAGCGAAAAATCGGGCTTGTACTGAGTGTCAGTAAAATGACCGCACTTTTTAAACAACCGGACATGAATACACTGGTCGGGATTCGCAATCGGGCGACTATGGAATTGCTTTACTCAACCGGAATTCGGCTGGGTGAACTGTTGGGGCTGCAGATAAATGATGTGGATCTGGAAGGTGGGTTTGTATTCGTAAGGCGGGGAAAAGGTGCCAGGCATCGGGTCGTTCCGTTGGGGGATCAGGCTTCCGGTTTTCTGTCTGAGTATCTTCAGCATGTAAGGCCACATCACAGCAATACCGATTCAAACAGCCAAACGTTATTTTTAACTGCCTGGGGAGGTCCCCTTTCGGCAGAAGTGATTCGGCAGTTCCTAAGATCCTATAGAACAGCAGCCGGCATTGATACCCCGGTATCCCCGCATGTATTCAGAAGGACCTGTGCAACACACTTGCTAAATGCTGGAACCGACATCCGTTATGTGCAGCAGCTTCTCGGACACACCTCTCTGAAAGTCACCCATTGCTGTACAAAAGTGTTGCCGGTGGATATAAAAAACACTCACATCAAAACACATCCAGGGGTGGCCGATGCCGACTATTGATCTTCTGATAACCGAGTATGTCAGGCACGTCGAGAGCATTGGGCAATCCTGGTATACAGTTAGAAATGCAAAGGCGGCATTAAAACGGTTCGCACGGTTTTTGCGCAGTGTTGACATCAGTAAGATTGAGGATGTTAACTGTGAGATCCTCGAAAGCTACCAGCAGGAATTGTGTTATGATACCGGGAATAGAGGCCGGAGGCTTTCTATCCGAAGTCAGGCCCAGCTATTGGGTGTCTTAAGAGGATTTACCCGGTTTTTAAAAAAGCGCCACTATTTTGTAACGGACCCCGGTAATGCTATCCGGCTGCCGAGAAAGCCCAGACAGCTGCCCCGGGTCATTCTGACCAACGCTGAAGTCCGCAGGATCATCCTCTCTCCAGATATAGGCACAACCAAAGGTTATCGTGATAGAGTCGTTTTGGAGCTATTATATGATACGGCCATTAGACGGTCTGAATTGAGCGCAATCCAGATAAAGCACATGGACCTTGAGGGTGGTTACATCCACATTCACGGCAAGGGTGATCGGCAGCGGGTGGTACCGGTAAGCAAGCGAGTATGCGACTTGATCACAAATTACATCCAGATGGTTCGTCCCCAGTGCGTTACGGTAAAAGATAGCGGGCATCTCATATTGAACCGGTTCGGCGATCAGATGGGGCCGAACGGAATTTGGGCAATTGTAAAAAGGCACGCTAAAAAGGCCGGCATCCGGAAAAATGTCAGCACGCATACCTTCAGACACACCTGCGCTACCCACATGATGAAAAATGGAGCTCCTGTGCGGCACATCCAGGAACTTTTGGGGCATGAATCTTTGGAATCAACCCAGATTTATACGCGGGTCACGATAAATGACTTGAAAAAGGTCCATAAGAAATTTCATCTAGGGGACAGACTGGCAAAGATAAAAAATTGGCATTGACAATATCCCAAATAATGGTATATCTGGCTTATGCAATGGAAAGTAACGACAAGGCGAAAAGTTAAAAAGAAACTGAACAGGCTACCCGGAAACGTAATTGCTGCTTTTGTTGCTCTTATCAGAGATATTGAAAAACTTGGCCCAGTTAGAGGTAACTGGCCAAACTACAGCCGGTTAGGTGGAAACAAGCATCACTGCCATTTAAAAAAAGGTAAGACAACTTATGTGGCATTATGGGAAGTCATAAATTATGAAATACGCATAGTGGAGGTGTACTATGTTGGAACACACGAAAAAGCGCCCTATTGAACTGAAATTCATCGGCCCCATTGGAAATAGGCAAAGAGCGGTAAACGCATTGAGAAAACTCGGCTATGTCGAAACGACTGACAGTATGCCCTGGCGCGAAGCATTTCCGGACTTAACCGATGAACAGTTGCCCGGGGTATCGCTGAAAGGAGCCCGTGCAAAGGAAGGCGTTACCCAGAAACAGCTTGCTGGTATGACCGGTATACGACAGAATCATATATCTGAAATGGAAAATGCCAAAAGACCTATCGGGAAAAAGAGTGCGATGAAGTTTGCCAAGGTCTTGAGAATTGATTATCGGGTATTTTTATAACGGGTAAAAGAAATGGATCCCGAGAAAAAGAAATCTCTTGAGAAACTGGGGCATACCTTTGGTAGTGTAGCTCAATTTCTTGGATTGACAAAAAAGGAGTCGATAATCATCGAAACAAAATTGTCCTTAGCAAAAAGGAAAAATGCGAGATCCGTTCAACACGCTTAATAAGGCTCTCTTCAAGTTGCCTCCCATTTAACATAATCCCTTGAAATCTCACCAATAATACATTACGGTAGGCGTAAGCTCTTTGAAAAATAGGCGATTTATTCTGTAATTTTATGTAAATGGCTGGAAATGGCATGGAAAAGGGATCATAATACTGCCGGGCCAGTACTTCGATAGTGAGTCCGGGCTGCACTACAATTATCATCGGTACTATGATCCTTCCACAGGTCGTTACCTCCGGGCTGATCCGATTGGGTTGAATGGCGGCATAAATCTCTATGCTTATTCAAAGCTGAATCCAATCAATGCTATAGATCCTTTTGGATTAACAGATATCACCATTAACGTTTTCAGAACCCACCAGAATGACACCCGGACTTTAGGAACCGTCAGTGTCCGAAATTCCACTACGAATCAACAATTGAATCTTTACTCATTAGAATTGCCAGACAACAATAATCAGCCCTTTACCAGTAGAATAAACGCTGGCTCTTATAATACCCAGAGGTGGACAAGCCCAACTCATGGAGAGGTGCTAAGGTTAGATGACGCCAATGGGCATACAGATATCCTATGGCATCCCGGGAATGTAGCGGGTGAAACTGAAGGTTGTTTGTTGCCAGGTACAGAACAAACAGAAAACTCAGTATTAAATAGTGTCGCAGCTATGAACCGGCTCATCAATTATGTAGATGGAATCGTAGGCTTTGATAGAGCAAACAACCAGCCGACCAACATAACGAAGTTGCAAAAAAATTTAATTGAAGCCATAGGAAGAACCAGTTTTAAAGAGGAGAAGCCAAAGGTGCTTAAAAGAGAAATTTTGCACGAGTTAGGCAGAATAGAAATCAGAGCAATAAAATAAATTTCGATATTACAGCACTAACTCAGCTAATGAAAACGGGCGATCCACCCGTGAAATATCGAGGCGGTTAAAGGATTTATTCTTTGACCGCCTTCTTCTTTTCTGCTGCCAACCAGTTAGTGGTTTATTAATGCGAGATGCAAATTCTGCAGGCGGACCTACCAAAAAAATCCACGCGTCAAAAATCAAAAATACTGCAATAAAACCGAATGCCAACGGGCTAGAAAGCGTCGTTGGCAGCGCCATAAGATGGCTACTGACCCGGATTACCGGCAAAATCAGATCGACTGCATGCGCCGACGGCGTAAACGTAATCCCGGTTACTGGCGGGAATACCGCAAACGCCGCAAATCGTATTCGGATCAGAATCGACAGTTGCAGAAAATCCGTAATCTGAAAAGAGCTTTCAGGCCCCTGATTGCAAAGATGGCCGCATCAATCTATGAACTTCCCGTAGTTCCCGGCACTTATTACCTACTCGACAAACAAGCCATGATTGCAAAAAAGGACACGTTCTTACAGAAAGTTTTCATTTTTCCGGCCACTTACCCTGATCTTCCTGCGATTGCAAAATAGGACTCGATAGCCAACCTGCCCGGCAGCCTTTATATTGAAACCATCAGAGGTGCCCGATGCCCGCAATTTCCATTGAAGATAAGAAACTGCTCAAAAGAGTGATCGACTTTTACCGGCAATCGTTATCAGAAGATACGGATGTTATGGCATACCTGCGTGATAAGCTGCTTATCCATAGGAACCTTGTGATCAATGACCTTGGCCTTGGTTACAGTAACGGCACTTTGGCGAATGCACTTCCTGAGGACCCGGCCCTATGTTCGCAATTATCGTCACTCGGTATTCTGGATAAGAAGGGAGCCGATAAACTTACCGACTGTCTTGTGGTGCCATTAACCGATCATGCCGAAGAAACAATCAACCTGTACGCACGCAACATAAAAAAACACAATGCCTGGATCACCAATCGGTCAGGCAGCGGTCTGCTGAACAGCCGGGCATTCAAGGCGTTTGAAACAATCATTATTGCGCCGACTGTAAAAGATCTGCTTACCTTTTACAACCGTGGGTAAGCACATAAGGCCGGTTCATCGTCACGATGGCTTTTCAAATGGTGAATCGCTGTTTTTAACAATAAAAGGCAGTTCCATATCAGCAGAGGTGGTCCAGGCTTTTCTAAATGGATACAAAGCGGCAGCCGGCATTACTACCCCGGTGTCTCCCCATGTCTTCAGAAGGTCCTGTGCAACACATTTGTTAAGTGCTGGAACGGATATTCGCTTTGTACAGCAACTTCTCGGGCATACCTCACTGAGAGTTACCCACTGCTATACCAAGGTGTTGCCGGTAGAGCTTAAGAACACACACACGAGTACGCACCCGGGAGTTGCTGATGACGGATATTAATCTTTTGATAACCGAGTACATCAGGTACGCAGAAAGTATTGGGCAATCCTGGTATACCGTGAGGAATGCTCGATCAGGACTTAAACGGTTCACCCGGTTTTTACATACGCTTGGAATCCACAGGCTTGAAGATGTTCATCGCGAGATACTCGAAAGTTACCAGCAGGAACTATGCTTTGATACAGGGAATCACGGACGACGGCTTTCCGTACGTACCCAGATGCAGCTTTTAGGGGTCGTAAAGGGGTTTACCCGCTTTTTAAAAAACGGCACTATTTTGTTACCGACCCTGGCAATGCAATCCGGCTGCCGAAAAAGCCCAAACAACTGCCTCGGGTTATTCTGACCAACAAAGAAGTCCGCAGGATTATCCTGTCTCCGAATACGGCCACCAACAAAGGTTACCGTGATCGGGTCGTTCTTGAACTATTGTATGACACGGCCATTCGCCGGTCGGAATTGAGCGCAATCCAAATAAAGCACATGGACCTTGAAGGTGGTTATATTCATATTCACGGCAAAGGAGACCGGCAGCGGGTTGTACCGGTAAGCAGCCGTGTCTGTGAACTGATTTCTAATTACCTCTTGATGGTTCGGCCGCAATGCGTTCATGGTGAAGATAGCGGGTATCTCATACTAAACCGGTTCGGCAATCAGATGGGGCCTAACGGAATTTGGGCGATTGTGAAAAGACATGCTAAACACGCCGGTATCTGGAAAAATGTCAGTACCCATACATTCAGACACACCTGCGCTGCCCATATGATGAAAAATGGTGCTCCTGTTCGCCACATTCAGGAACTCTTGGGGCATGAATCACTGGAATCTACCCAGATTTATACCCGGGTCACGATAAATGACTTGAAAAAGGTCCATAAGAAATTTCATCCAGGGGACCGACTAGCAAAACAGGAATTGGCTAAAACCAATCAGGGGAAACCAATCAAGACTTAGCGGCTTAATTTTGCACTGGCCAGTCGATTGAGGCTCACACCGGATTCTGCTGCCTGGATGGCAAGATCACGGTGGATTTCGGGTGGAACCCTGACCATGAACTTTCCGCTATAGTTTTTCTCAGCCAGAGGTTGAGGGGCCTTTTCACCAGTTTTTTGCATATCTTTAATTACATTCGCAACAAGATCACGGAGACCTTTCAGTGCGGTTTCCGGCTTTTTGGAAAGCCAACTGAGACTTGGAAATTCAGCACAAAGGCCCACGTATTCATTATCGTTTTCAGACCAGGTCACCCTGTATGTATAACGGTCATTTCTAAGTGCCATGAGATTCCTCCAGCTTCTTTATTGCTTTCAGTACCTGGGTTACCTGGTACGCTTTGGCTTTGCCCTTGCTGTTTTGAATGTTGATTCTCGGATCGCCTTTCCAAGGAGTTTTATATACTCGGTGACTACTCCCTTTAAATCGTGGCTCCCCGAAATGTTGATCACACACTTTGCATAGATCTCTGAACCGGATGTTTTTCGGGTTCTGTTTCATCTGTTTGAGAATATCGCCGAGCTTTGTCATGGGCAAATAGTATCAATAGTGATACTGCATGTCAAGTGCCCGTGAATTATTGCCTGGCAAGTGTCCTGTAATCATTTATAATTCCTTGATATTTACCCTATAATAAATTAAGTTGTACTTCAGTTCTTTGAAAACTACGGGTTACTGGACTATTATATATAACAGTCTAAGATAATAGGCTAAATAGATCAGAATACTTCCGGGCCAGTTGTTCGATACCGAGTCCGGCCTTCATTATAATTATCATCGATACTATGATCCTTCCATTGGTCGCTACATCACTCCTGATCCAATTGGGTTGAGCGGAGGCATTAATCTTTATGGATATGCTGACCTTAATCCCATCAACGCATATGACCCTGATGGTAAAATACCAGTACTATCAACAAGCATAATCGGGGGCGCCTCTGGTGCATTATCCGGATTATACACTGGGTATAAGACAGGTAGCGTTAAAGCTGCTATAGCTGGAGGCATATTTGGTGGGATTGCAGGAGCAATTGTCGGAGCCTACAATCCTTTCGGGTCTTCAGCCGCTGGTATTCTGGCCGGTAACATTGCTGCAGGATTTGTGGGCGGAGCAGTGGGTGGCTATACAAGTGCAGCGATAGATCCTGACCCCTGTGCCAATAAATTAGAGAGTGCTACCACTGGATCGATTATAGGTGCGTTATCAGGTGCTTTAGCGGCTCCAATTACCTACCTTGGCAGTGTCGGGGTCGTAGGATCTGGATATGCTCCTTGGGTCAATGCAACAGCAGTCAGTGTTGCATCTGAATCGGTTGCGATCCCAACCGTTCTCACTGGTTCTCACTTAATACCATAGGGTGCTCATATGTATAGCCAAACAGATAGCATCCTGTCATTTGGAAAGCCAAAAAGTGAAGTAAAATTCATACGCTTTCTATTCAAGTATGGTTACATAGGAATCGGCGTCGTTTTGATTCTAATTCTTACTGACGATTCGATTTTAAGAAATTTCGATAGTTGGCCATTTATAGCTATTTTTATTGCGGCTGTTGTTGGAGCACACGTATCTCTAACCAAATTTATTCAGCGCCTGGATGTTAACATTCGTGAGAAAAAGCTATTCTTCCATAGATTCTTGAATGATGAAATAGTTGATATTGATTTCAGTGATATCAAAGTTGTAAATGTCGGTTTTTACATAAAGTTCACTTATAATGAAGGCGTGATTATGTTTAACGAAGCGCGAAACAAAGAGTTATTAAGGATTCTGGAGAGTAATTTTGAAATTACTCGAAGTCCGATTTCAAATTTATTGAAAGTTTTTGAAAAATAGGATCTTCAGAGGGTAAAAAGCAACTCTTTGGGGGGTCGAAAAGTGCATCGGAGTACTTCCGCGCAAATATTGGTTTAACAAGAGCAAAGAGTCGTATAGTAACCGTAAATGGGTTACCATATAAAATGTAATATATTCGTATAATTAATAGCTGTTATATATAACAAAATGCGTTCGCAATGCTGAGGCCAGGGGTTCGATCCCCCTCATCTCCACCAAGTTAATACGAGCCTACTGTTAACGCAGTAGGCTTTTGTTATTTCAGGATAAATCCTTCATTTCAGTCGATTTTGCTGACTTACACACTCTCGTAAAAGGAGTCTGCAAATGAGGCACATTGGCAAGTCACCATCCTATCTGATCCGTAATCCGTATTCGTATTGTTTCCGCATGAAGGTACCTACTGACCTTCAAGGGGTCATAGGTCGAAAAGAGTTGCGCTACTCTGTAAAGACGGGGAACTCCTTGACAATCCAAATCCTGTACCTAATCTATGACTAAGAGGAATTCAGATCCATCCCACCACCTTTGGTGTTCTGAATTCTTCTTGTATACGAGGGTGGTTCCTGCCAGGGAGTCACCCTTTTCATTTTGGTAGGTTACATCTCGCTTTTTAGCGTTTCCTAAATTCAACTTGACAAAAGCCCCCGTACACCGGTATTTTACTGCAACCTACCAATTTTTCGCCACATACATAGAGGTCACAATGCCACTTACCAAAAAGCAACTGGCTCAGTCTGTCCGGCATAGCACCGGTACGTCCTTTTCCAATGCGTACCAACTCGTAGAAACCACATTGGGGGTCATCAAGACCACACTGGCATCTGGTGAGGATGTGTTGGTTAAGCGGCTTTGGTAAGTTCAAGGTAAGGGAGAAGAATGCCCGAAGGGGTAGGAATTCTCAGACAGGTGAATCGATGATGTTGAAGCCAAGGAAGGTGGTTACCTTTCGGTGTTCGGGTAAGTTGAAGGAGAGGCTTAATGCCAGAACCTGACTCCACGGAAACCATTGCCACTGAGATCCTGTCGGATCTCTCTCTGCGGGAGAAACACATAATTGCCCACATGGAGGAGAATGACATTATGTGCTTGGCGTGTAGGTTCTCCAAATACATCAGTGCGAAGGCTCCTGGCAGTGACTCTAAGAAGAGGATGGACATAGTGAGAGCGGTCTGGAATAAGTTGTGTAAGAGTCATCGGTTGAAGGTGGTAAGATAGTTATCGGTGCATGACTGTATGCCCCGAAGATGCACTCTCAGTGAATTAGGGCATATCCAACTTTTTGGTCTGGTCACTATACAATCAAACATTTGAACGATGGCTTGGTGACATTCAAAAAGGGGAAGTAGTATACTAACCTGTGAAAACGGGAGGTATGTCATGAGTAAAAGTGCCAGAAGTGTTTTTACGTTTTCGGTTTACCTGTTCCTTCTTGGAGCAATCCTTTTAGTAGTTCCAAATGTGTTACTAAATTTGTTTTACATCCCTGAAACAAAAGAGGTGTGGATACGGGTTGTTGGAATGTTGGTTTTCCTTTTGGGGTACTACTACTTTCAGGTCTCAAGGAACGAGATAAAACAGTTCATGCAGTGGACTGTCTATGCTCGCTCATCTGTTGTAGTATTTTTCGTTGTCTTTGTGATGCTTGGCTTTGCTCCCCCAGTACTAATCCTATTTGGAGTCATAGATGTTGCCGCTGCTGTTTGGACACAACTTTGTTTGCGGTCAGAAAAGAGTGCATAGCAAGGTAGGCGAGGCTGGTGGAAATAAATTTTGGGTTTAAGAGAGGAGCCTCCTGCCAGTGACCCCACTGAAGGAATGAAGTAAGTATCATCGATTGAGGGTTGTAAAGTAACAACCCACACGATCAATAGGAGTCGAATATGGCTGCGTATCTTGTAGGACACATCACGGTAAAGGATGACACACTCTGGCAGCAATATGTTTCTGGAGTAGCGGAATCGATTTCGCCTTTTGATGCCAACGTAATTTTTAGGGGAAAACTTGATAAGGTTCTTGCTGGTGAACACGAACATGAACTGGTGGTTGTAATCGAGTTTTCCGATCTTTCCACATTGGACAGTTGGTTTGAGTCCGATAAGTACCAATCTCTGATTCCTCTCAGAGACAAAGCAGCCAATGTTGTTATCACAACTTACCAAGCATAGGAAAAAACATGAATAGCACAAGGTGTTTCCCATAAGAGTACCGATCTGTTCTTTGTGAAATAAACTCAAAGATTTATCCTCTTTATTGGGTGGCGCATAAGCTGGTGACAAGTGTTTCCAATTACCCCGACTTTTACCAACCTGTTGTTGCGCGATTTACCCCTATCATTAAGCACGGCGGGTTGTTGATCAGACTGAACGCCGGGTGCTCAAAAACGAGAAGGTGCTGGCCGGTGACAAGATCGTATCTTTGTTTGAGCCCCATACAGATATAATTGTTAAAGATCGTCGCGACACTTTTTATGGTCATAAGGTGTGTCTTACCGGCGGTGCTTCAAACTTGATTGTCGACTGCCTCATTACTGAGGGTAATCCTGCTGATACCGCTCTAACTGAAACCATGCTCAAGCGGCAAAAAGAAATTTACGGTCGTTACCCTCTCAAAATCGCCATGGATGGTGGCTTTGCCTCGAAGGACAACTTAGCCATCGCCAAGGGCATGCAGATCAAAGATGTTTGTTTCGCCAAAAAACGCGGACTAAAAGTAACGGACATGTGCCGGAGTGACTGGGTTTATAAACGTTTAAGGCGTTTTCGAGCCGGGATCGAATCCGGCATATCATGGATTAAAAGGTGTTTTGGTTTTGCCCGCTGCACTTGGAAAGGACTGCGGTCCTTCAAAAGTTACGTTTGGGCGGCGATTGTATCGGCCAACTTGCTGACGATTGCTCGGAAGCAGTTGGCATAGTCGTAAAGAAAATCAGTAGCGTCGTTTTCACAGGGAGAAGTAGTTCCTAAATCGGCTAATTCTTACCTGTGATGATGAAACGAGCACGCTTAACCCCACCTGCTTGAGTTTAAAGTGAGGGGACTCAATTTGAGCCCTCGGCGCCATGCTGATTTTGCCAATTTATGGACGGACACTAATTAAATAGACCTCATCTCCACCAGTTTAATAAAGAACATTTAAGGCAAGAAGCGATTAGGAAGATCTGCCTTACCCTGTCATCATATTTCGAAGTGTCGATGAAGCCTACCAGTGGATTGATAAGCCTTGACTGTTTGTATCGATGCCAATTTCATCGTCCTAATAAATTGCTGTATCTGGGTTCAGAGCAAATAATTCCCGGAGGCGTCTTTTTTCGGCCCGAGTATTCCGAGATTCGGGAAACCATTCCTGCCAATGTGGAAAGCCAATACCACCACAAGAAAAATTACCACGACCCTGAGTGCTGCGGTACCGTTCGGAGCACCGGTCAACAGCACAGCTTCCAGCAGGTCGATCAATGACCAGATGGCGGCGAGGCGATATATCCCGCCATGAAACCTGAAGACGAAATAGAGAAACAGGAGCGGGAGTATGGTCTTTATCAGGATAAACAGGGTCGGTTGATCAGGTTCAATTGGGAGTTCAACAAGTAGCGTGAGGACAGAGTAGGCAATCAGCAGGAGGCATAGGAGTGCATTATGCTTCAATAACCGTTCTCGTAACGGATCCTCGGGGATGCTGGCGATGCAATAGGCAATTTTGCCCGTATCCTGAGGTTGCGTTTTCCTGAGGTTTTGAAATATCTCCGTTCTTGATTTCCCATCCTGGAGTTCAGCAAGCACCCGGTCACTTATATCGCGCATACCCATTTTGTTTCCCCTGAGCCTTTTCAAGCGGTTTCAGTTCCTGTGGCCGGCTTTTTGATGGCGGCCATCGCCGCTTCCGCGCATAGCCCGTGGGGCCTCCTTCTGGCTACAGGCGTACGGTCATGCATTCGGCATCATGCTCAAGCGCTCCGGCCAGGCAAATGACGGAGAAGAATCCGGCTGATCCACCGTCAGCCTTCGAGAGTGAAAAAGCAGGTACAGGGCGCCTGCTGGCCAGTGCCCTGAAACCTCAAAAGATAATAAGCCCTTACCTTTATTTGTGAATCCCTTTGCATGTCGGAGTACTTTTTCACACGGTATTATTGTGCCATAGCATAATAAAATGACGACGATTTAGTGAGTTCGCCCCTGTCAGCGCGTTAGTATTACTATGAACAATAGAATGAGAAGGGAGGCGCCGATACCATTTAAACTGGTAGGGTACGCCAAGTGTTAAGTCAAGGTAAAATTTAAGGTATCCCAACAGGTTGTTGAAAACGTCATGAGCGCAGGCAAAACGATGAATTCCCGTTGACAAATGGTGCTTTTGAGAGGTATCAGGCATTTGAAAAGCGGCATATTCGTGGTGCCGATGCGAAGGGCTTTTTAAAGGATGCTTATGTCTCATTTACCGGATTTTGACGTCATCATGTGGATTTCCTATTCAGACTTTGGGAAAAAGCTGGAACAGGAAATTTTAGCAACAATTACGCTGAAACCTTATGAAATCTCTGAAGCCAATGGCGTGCTGGATATACACTGGGGCTTTTCTGACTGGAAGGAAGCCGTCTCTTTTCTGAAAACCTTGAGGGGCTTTACCCATAACCCTAATGTGATTTTACTCAAGGCCAGCAACCATGAGGATATGGATGCTTCCATTGTCCTAAAAGATGAGCGCTATAACGCCTACACCAAAGACGAGGCCGGCGTAACACTTCTGATTAAACCTGTCTCCTGACTTTTATGGGTGATTGCCTGTGGCCGCTGTATGGTGGGACCCCCTGCCTTCGGCGACCCCGCTTTTCCCAGGGCAGACCTGCCCATATTACCGCGTTCAGTTTGTATCCTTAGACAGAGTGCTGAAGTTTGAGATCCCGTCGAAGGAATAATGCAGGTGTTTGTAGTTGGGCCGGGAATTGATCGGCACGCACAAATTCAACTGAGGAGGAACCATGGAATTTGAGGTTGTCAAGAAAGAGACGGTAATGCTCAACCCCCAGAAAGAGATGGCTGAAAGACGCATACCCAGTGAAATTCGTATTGACCCGCTGACCGGTCGCACTGCCCGGATCTGTCATTTCATGGAATTGAAGTGGGAAAAGCCCGATTTTGAGGCCATGGTGGCCGGGACTGACGCCTGGTGCCCTTTCTGCGCAGACAAAATCCTGGACGTGACCCCCTGCTTCCCGCCGGACCTCGTTGCGGAAGGCCGTATGCAAAAGGATGACATGGTGCTCTTCCCGAATATCGCCCCCTATGACAGTATTGGGGCCTGTGCCACCTTCGGAAGTCGCCACTATATCCCCATGACTGCGTTCGAGACAGACCACATGGCTGCGGCCTTCGGGTTTGCCCAGGACTTCTTCGGGCGTGTGGCAGCCAGCGGTCACCCGGAAGCCGTCTACCATATCGTCAACTGGAACTACATGCCGCCGGCCGGAAGCTCCCTGATCCATCCCCATCTGCAGGTCTTTTCCACCTCTTCCGCCCCGAACCTGATGTGGGCGGAACTGGAGGCTTCGAAGTATTACCAGGAGAGCCAGGGTTCAAATTACTGGGAAGACCTGGTGGCTGCGGAAAAGGAAAGCGGGGAACGCTACCTGGGCAAAATCGGCCGCACCGATTGGATGACCGCCTTTGCGCCCATGGGGGTTGCCGGTGATGTGCTGGCGGTGGTGGAAGGGGTGCGCGATACGCTTTCGCTCAATGCCCGGGACTTTCAAGATATCGCGACCGGTTTGCAAAAGTTGATGGCGGAATACGACAAGATGGGCGTCTACAGCTTCAACATGAACTTTTTTACCGGAGCGTCCGGCGATGACCACTACCGCTTTCACCTCCTGTTTTCGCCCCGTACGTTCTTCAATCAGGCCCTGGGGACCCCGGATGTGGGCGCTTTACGCAATCTTTTCAATGAAACCCTGTGTATGGCGTACCCGGAAGAGATCAACGGGCTGCTGAAGGAGGCGTTTGCGTAGACCGGATAAATTCCAAGAAGACATCTCGCGCCAAGTCGCCAAGCCGCAAAGAAGGTCAGAAGCAAGTGGGGGACAACTCTTCGTGAGCTCAGGGTGACAGTTGCAGGGCGGTAGGGATAGGTGTTATCGGTTGCTTTGAGATCTGCCTGGAGGGCTGTGATCATGAAGGCCTGGTTGCGATTTTCAACCTGGAGGGCCTGTTCCAGTGAGGCAGCCCCCAGATTCAGGTTGATGGCCTCCTTGGTCATCTTCAGGCCCAATGGAGATTTTGCCGCCAGCTTTCGAGCCAACTCGAAAGCACTGTCCAGGAGTTCTTCCCGGGGAACCACACGGGACACAAAACCCAGTTTCGCGGCTTTTTTCACCGGCCCCGGTCAGTATCAGGACCCGCACCCCTTCATCCTGGTCCAGCAGGTCAAAGGCCTCTTCAAGTTCCTCAATCATGGCCGGATTCAGGGCATTGATTGTGGCGGGCCTGTTCAGGGTGAGCAGGCCGATGGCATCCCGGGCTTCATATTGGATTGTCGTAAATGCCATGGTTCCCTTTACTCTATCAGCTGATTCTCCCAGGCACTTTTCAGGACTTCGCTGCACAAGGACTCAATCAACTCTTGGACGGATTCAATGCGGACGGTCTCGGTGATGGCATTCCAGATGAGTTTTTGAGATTTGCGTTCGAAGATATTGGTGGACAAGCGCACGCTCTCCATTTTTGTATAGGTCACGGCAGATGAGGCATACGCGTTGACTTCGTTCCAGGAATTCTTAAAGGTGTCTGATTGATTCAGGTTGGCCGGGTCGTAATTGAGGTATTTTTCCTGGGCTCCCAGCAAAAACGTTACCAGGATTGCATCCGCGTCCAGCGCCTCGGCTTCCTGCAAGATCCTTTCCCTGGTCAGGTCTTTGGCCAGGAGGATAACTTTATGGCTGGCGGTGGCTTCCACCCCCTTCTTTTTAAACTGTTCAGTGAAAACATCTTCAAACAGCAGGCGGTTTTTCAGTTCTGCGGCAACACCGACGATGAGGATCTTTTGGAGGTGGCCGCCCGAGTAGGTACTGTCCATGGAGACGGATTGCATCTTGGTAGTGGCGCAGGCTGCCAATGAGGCCAGCAGGAATAGAGCAACAAGCAAGCGAAAGGGTGCCTTGGGCATACGCATTTTGATCCTCCCGGTTTTAAAGAATGTTGTGAAGATTGAAACACTCTTCAGACTATATTTTTTTTTCTTTATACTCAAGGGGTAATTTGGGTGTCAGATGTGCGGGCTTCCAGGTTGAAAAGCCATGAGCAAACAGATTGACAGATCCACCCAAAGCGTTAAGTATATATCAGCAGTATCGAACCCGTATCAAAAAGTCTATTGGTCAAATTTTAAAGGATATTATGGATTTTGATTACCATTCCCTGAAAACCTGTTTTCAAACGGAAGTCATGGCAGCAGAGAGTATTGGACTCCACCAGGCTTGCGGCTTTTCCCTGGCCGTGGCCGGAGCCCCGGAAATCATTTCGCCCATAGAGTGGCTGCCGTGCCTGTTCCGGAACGAACGGCTACCGGACTTTCCGGAGGGTGCGGAAAGAGAGACAGCCCTTGCCTTGCTTGTCGGGCTTGCCGACCACTGGACCCACCAGGTTGTACACCGGGATTCAGACGACGCGCTTCTCGATTTGCCGGTGGGGTGTTATTTTGTGACCGGCAAAGGGCCTTCCCAGGCCACCCGGGATTTTTGCAAGGGCTACCTGAGCGGTTACCGCTGGCTGCAGAAGGCCTGGGATCTGGTGCTGGCCGGCCTGAGTGACACCGACCGTGAAAAACTGGTCTGCAATGCCACGATCATGGCCTGCCTGACCCTGCTCTATGCCGATGAAAAGGGTGAAAAGGCGGCCCTGCCGGACAGGGACCTGCCCATGAAGCCGGCCAAGGCCTGGCACCTGCTGCCGGCGCTGTTGATTGAAACGGCCGGGTTTGGGGTGGACCGGCAGCAGGCGGATACGACCGCTGACAACGCCGCGACCGCGTCGGAAAAGATCGGGCGCAACGCGCCCTGTCCATGCGGCAGCGGTAAAAAGTACAAAAAGTGCTGTATGGGATAAATAATGGGATCTTTCATATCCGAATATTGCCCCCACTGTGATGCCGAGGTTGAATGGCGCGCGGGCGTTTATGCCCGGAATACCATCGGGCCGGCCTCTGCAACGTGCCCCGGCTGCGGCCAGGCTTATGCCACGGGGCGCAAAGAGTGGGGTGCAATGTCACCGGAGGAACAGCACGATTATTACCGGCGGGTTGGCTGGCGCTGTTTCGTGGCTTTTTCCTTTTGTGTCATGGGGTTGATGCTGGCGGCTTTCTTTGCCACCGGGGCGATTTTTGAAGTGGCCGACCCTGTGATTCTGCGCTACGCACTTCTATCCAGCCTGGCCTGCGGCCTGCTGCTTGCCGGCCGGGTACTGCAGCTGGCCCTGCGCCAGATTAAAGAGTCCGTTGCCCGGGACAGCCGTTCAGACCCATCAAACCGATGATTTGGTATTAAAATCCGTCTCCTGAGCGGAGAAATCTGTCTGTTTGGGCCAGGACTCCTCTCGGGATGCATCCCACCGGTTGCAGAAAAAATCATTATTCAAGTAATTTGGCGGAATCTGTCATCTGTTTGGCGTGCGGGGTCAAGAAAAGCAGGCGCAAAGGCCATCTGGTTTAAGAGCACTCGCAAAACCCGAAACCCGGTACTGGTTAGAATGACAGCCACCCCCAGTACCTACCTGCCGTTTTCAAACAATGCCGAATTGATTACCCTGATAGAATCTGCAGAAACCCGGCGGGATTTTGTTTACGGGTTGGAAAAAGCTGCCGGACGTGAGGTTTTGGACATACAGAAACTCAATTATCATGGTCGCGATTACATCGGTACCCGTTATGAAAACAAACCCGACGGGAAAACCATGTTCTCGCTGGCCTCGGTTGCACGCAATGGTATGCTGGTGATGCTTACCTTCTGCTTTGACCAGGCGGATTTTCCTGCGGTGGCCGCCCATGGCGAGCAGTCCATCATTGAGATGTTTCTTGCCAATGTCATTTTCAGCTAGAGCCCTCCCCACACCTTCCCCCTGATATGTTGACAAAAGTTGTTAACTTGATTTGTATAATGGTTGCAGCAAAATTGTCACCTGAAATGATCGTTTCATATTTTTGAAATATTTTATTCGTGAGTATTTTAAATCAGGCTGCCATGAGACTCACAAACTGCAAGACTTCACCCAACAGGGGCTGGTAATAATGAATAGTCGAACCGGGCGTGTGCCCGCTGATTTCAAACAAAAAATAAAGCGTAACGTGGCCGCCAATTTTGACCGGAGTTACCGCAAGTACCAGGCTTTTGAAGAAAAGCACCATTTTTTTTACAAGCTTGCCCTGAACTTGGCCGGCCGCATCAACCTGCAGCCAGAGACCTCGATTCTGGATGTGGGCTGCGGCAGCGGGATCTCCGCCAGAGCCCTTAACGAGCAGTTCGCCTGTCAGGTCCTGGGGGTGGACTTGTCTTCAAAAATGGTCGCCGTCGGTAGGGAGTCAGGTGCCTCTCCGGATGTTCAACTGGTGGTCGGGGACGGCGAGTGTCTGGAGGACCTGGCTGCGGGCCGCCAGTTTGATTACGTGCTGTACAATGCTTCTCTCTTCATTTTTCCCGATGTAGAGCAGACGTTGCGCGAGGCGCATGCGTGCCTGCGGCCCGGTGGAAAAATTGCCTTCTCGTTCTATCCCGAACTGGTTGACCCGGAGGGTTCGGATCTGTTGCGAGAAGCCTTTACCCGGCTGGGTGAGCCCCTGCCGCGGTTTAAGGTGGTCACTGGTTACGACCAGGCCTGCCAGGCCCTGGAACGTCAATGCGGTTCAGTTTATCACCATAGCTGGGAGCGGCCGCTGGACCTTGAATTTCTCGAGGATTTTTTTTCCATACCGGCCCAGTCCGCTTCCCTTTTTCCCGGGTTGGCGTACGATGCCCGTCTGGAAAGGGTGGCCGCGCTACTATGTACTCTGGAGGATGAGGCCCCGGCGGGGCGCATTGTGTGGCGGATGGCCGAAGGGGTGAAGGGAAGGGGCGAACATCGAACATCGAACCTTGAACTTTGAACTGTGGTATGCCTCCGGCGGCCAGTTTAATAAACGTTCAGCCTGATATGTCACTCTGAGCGCAGCGAAGAGTCTCCCCCCATGCCAAGGCACTTATTCAGTATTGCCTGACCGTTTCAGCCTTCCAGCAGGCAATCTATCTTGCACATAATCTGATCATCTTCGTAATTGCTCAGGCCGATGGTCTGCCGGGGGCAGGCGGCCGTGCAGACGCCGCAACCCTGGCACATGGCTTCGTCGATCATGATCTCATGGCGCTCCTCGTCAAACTGGGGGACCTCAAAGGGGCAGGCCCGGACACAGGTCAGGCACTTGACGCAGGCTTCCGGGGTTACCTTGGCGGTGATGGCCGACAGCTTGATTGCCGGTTTCGACAAAAAGGTGACCGCCCTTGAAGCGGCTGCCTGCGCCTGGGAAATAGTTTCCGAAACCAGCTTGGGGCCGTGGGCTGTTCCGCACAGGAAAACTCCATCGGAAGGCATGTCCACCGGCCGCAGCTTGACATGGGCTTCGATGAAAAATCCTTCCGGGTTGCGGTTGAGTTTCATGATGTGGGACAGTGCGGTGGTATCCGCGGCCCGCATGCCGGCACTGAGAACCAGCAGGTCTGCCTGGATTTCAATCGCCTGTTTGAGCACGGGGTCCTCAATCTGCACCATGACGCCCGCGTCGGTTGCCTGTGTCGTGGGGGGCTGCGCCTGATCGAACCGGATAAAAATCACCCCTTTTTCACGGGCTGCGGTGTAGTATTCTTCAAGCAGGCCATAGGTGCGAATATCGCGGTAGAGAATGAAAACCTGTGTGTCCGGATTGTGGTTTTTAATGGCCAGCGCGTTTTTAATCGCGTTCTGGCAGCAGATGCGGGAGCAGTTCTCGTATTCATCGTTGCGTGAACCCACGCACTGGATCATGACCACGGTGGAGTGGTCTTCGACACCCCCCTTTTCCAGACGGTCACTGAGTTCAATCTGGGTCAGCGCCCGGTCATCTTCGGGGTAGAGGTATTCTGCCGGCTGGGACTGAACAGCACCGGTGGCAACCACGATGACACCGTGATCGATACTCAGGCGCTTTTGATCCGGGCCTACAGCGACTTCGGTTTTGAAATTGCCTTTGTAGCCGGTAAAGCCGTCTATCAACCCGTGGGTGATCACCTCAATGTTCGGTTCAGCCTCAACCGCGGCCGTTATTTCCGACAGGTAGGCCGGAATATCCCCGCCTTCAATGGTGTGGTGCAGCCTCCGGGCATACCCGCCCAGAACCGCCTCCTTTTCCACCAGTGAAACCGGGAACCCCTGGCGCGCGATGGTAAGTGCGGCGTTCATGCCGGCCACCCCCCCGCCAATTATCAGGGCCCGGCGTTTGACCGGGATCGATCGTTCGCTGAGGGGCTTTAAGGTCCCCACCCGGGCCACAGCCATGGCCACCAGCTCTTTGGCCTTTTTCGTAGCCGCGGCGGGATCATAGGAATGGATCCAGGAATCCTGGTTGCGGATGTTGGCCATTTCAAACAGGTACTTGTTCAGGCCCACTGCCACCAGGGTGTCCATGAAAATAGGTTCATGGGTTTTGGGGCTGCAGGCGGCGACCACCACACGGTTGAGCTGCAGCTCTGCGATGACGTCTTTGATTTTGTCCTGGCTGTCCTGGCTGCAGGTAAACAGGTTCTCATCCGAGTGCACCACGCCGGGCAGGCCGGCGGCATACTCCTTGACCGCAGGCACGTCTACCACGCCGCCGATATTAATGCCGCAGTTACAGACAAACACACCGATGCGCAGGTCCTCGACGGTTACATCTCTTTCTGCGGGGATAATCAGTTCCCGGGTGTCACTGTTGCGTCCCGTGGCCAGCAGGGCACCGGCGGTCCCCGCCGCCGCACTGGCCTGCGTTACCGATTCAGGGATATCCTTGGGCCCCTGGAAAACCCCGCAGGCGAATATACCCGGGCGCGAGGTTTCCACCGGGCTGAATGGCTGGCTGTCTATGAAGCGGTATTTGTCCAGCTCGATGCCCAGCCGGTCGGCCAGTTCACCGGTAGATTCCGGGACCTGCAGGCCCACTGAAAGGACCACCATGTTGAAGGTTTCCGCCTGCATCTGGCCGTTGCCGTCCGCGTACTTGACAATCAGGTCGTCGTTTTCCACTGCCGGGTCAATGGTGTGCACCCGGGCCTTGATAAACCGAACGTCCTCCTTGTCTCTGGCGCGCAGGTAATACTTTTCATAATCTTTGCCGAAGGTTCGGATATCCATATTGAAGACGGCACAATCCAGATCATCCGCGGCGTGCTCCCTGGCGATCATGGCATCCTTGACGGCATACATGCAGCAGACTGAGGAGCAGTAGCCATTACCACAGCGGTTGGTGTCACGGGAACCGACGCATTGGAGCCATGCGATTTTCCGGGGTTCTTTCTGGTCCGTGGGTCGCACAAGGTGGCCCAGGGTCGGGCCGGAGGCACTGAGAATCCGTTCAAATTCAAGGCTGGTGACCACATTGGGGTTGGCCCGGTACTGGTAATGCCAGGCCAGCGGGGTTGGATCGTAAGGTTCACTGCCGGTGGCCAGAATCACGGAACCGATGTCCAGGTTCTTTTCAACCGGCTGCTGGTCATGGTCGATCGCCCCGGCCAGGCAGGCTTCGACACACTCGTAGCACTCGGAACAGATGCCGCAGCTCAGGCAGCGGTCGGCCTCTTTTTGGGCCTCGTCCTCGTCGTAACCGAAAGAGACTTCCAGAAAGTTGCACTCCCGGGCTTCGGGATCCAGGCAGCGCACCGGCACCCGGGGCTTACGGGTTTCTCCGGAGATGTCCGGTTTTTCAAACAGCCACTCTTCCTCTCGGCCCGCCACCAGGTCTTCGCCGTTGATAAAACGGTGAATGCTTTCGGCCGCGGCCTTTCCGCAGGCCACCGCGTCTACCACGGACTTGGGGCCATAGACGGCGTCACCGCCGGCAAACACCCAATCCACGTTGGTTTGCAGGGTGACCGGGTCGGCCTGCAATCCGCCAAGCGGGGTCACCGCCAGACCCTGATCCGCGGCGAAACCGAGCTGGGCGCTCTGGCCAATGGAGATGATGACGGTATCTCCGAACATGGCTTCACACTGCCCCTCATCATACTGGGGGTTAAACCGGCCGTCATTGTCGAAGACAGCGGTGCAGGTCTTAAATTCCAGGCCGGTAAATCTATTGCTTTTATCGATAAAAAAGGATTTGGGGCCGAAACTGTTGACAATCTGGATATCACCTTCCAGGGCTTCCTCAATTTCGTGTTCCCAGGCCGGCATTTCATCCCTTGACTCCAGGCAGACCAGGGTGACATTTTTAGCGCCTTTGCGCTTGGCAGTGAGGGCCACATCGATGGCCACGTTGCCGCCGCCGATGACCAGGACGTCCTCACCAAGAGCGACCTCTTTGCCCATGGCTGCGTCCTTTAAAAAGTCAACGCCCTGCAGGACACCGGCGACATCTTCGTTTTCAACGCCCAGGGGCCGGCCGCCATGCAGTCCAATGGCCAGGAAAGTGGCACTGAACCCGTCGGCTTTAAGGTTTTCCAGGGTTATGTCTTCTCCGAAGGCCACACCGGTCCGGATGGTGACCCCCATCTTTTCGATGGCACTTATCTCGCGGGCCAGCATATCCCGGGGCAGGCGGTACTCGGGGATGCCGTAGGCCATCATACCGCCGGCGGTGGGCATCTTTTCAAATACGGTGACCTGGAATCCCTGCCGCGCCAGAAAACCGGCTGTGGTCAGACCGGCCGGGCCGGACCCGACCACGGCCACTTTCTCAGGCCTTTTTTCAGCGATGTCCGGGACCACAACCTCCCCCTGGGCCAGTTCCCAGTCGGCCAGGAAACGGTGCAGTTCCCGGATGGCGATGGGCTGCTCAACTTCCCCGCGGGTGCAGATTTCCTCACAGGGGTGATGGCAGACCCTTCCGCAGACAGCCGGGAAGGGGTGGTCATCTCTGAAAAGCTTGAGGGCTTTAGCATACTGGCCTGTATTGATCAGGGCGATATAGCCCTGGATGCTCACGTGGGCCGGGCAGGTGGCCTTGCAGGGGGACACGCTGCGTTTGGAAATCCCGTACCCCCCCGGAATGGCCTGGGGGTATTTCTTAAAAATAGCCTTGCGGTCGTTCAAATCCTGGTTGTATTCGTCCGGTAGACTGATGGGGCAGACTTTTTCACAGTCTCCGCAGCTGGTACACTTGTCTAAATCAACGAAGCGCGGGTTTTGGCGGATCTTGGCGGAAAAGTTTCCGGGCTCGCCTTCCAGGGCGAGCAATTCGGTATTGGTGAGCAGTTCGATGTTGAGATGCCGGCCGACCTCGACCAGTTTCGGTGAGATCACTCACATGGCACAGTCATTGG